>NZ_JAHUWS010000030.1:0-847 GCF_019218965.1 Pseudomonas sp. PDM31
TGCGCCGCAGCTTGGTCACTTCAGGAATGGTCTCGGCGCGCCCCAGGCTTTCGAGCATGCGCTGGGTATTGCGGGTGCCGGCGCCTACGCTGTCGTCGCCGGCGTTGGTGATGACGAACAGGTGCAGTGCCCCATGGAGGCCGGGATCGCGCCCGCCCCCGAGCTGGGCGGCGGCTGCCTGCTTGATCAGTTCGGCCAACGGCGGCCAGCGAAAGTACTGGTTTTCGATGTAGATGAACTGGGTCGCGTTGTTCACCGCCTGCAGGTAGAGCGTCTCGATGTCGCGTTTGCCCTCCTGGGCCTGGGTGCGCAGGATCTGCGCAATCTGCCGCGTGGCACCGGGGGCGCATTGCAGTTGCAGCCCGACTTGCTTGGCCTGTCGCGATGCCAGCAGGTCCTCGCCGGTTTCCTTGAGCCAGGCCGTGGCGAAATTGTGGTGCAGGTGTTCGAGGATCGGGCCGCTGACCTGGCTGGAGATGTCCTGGCGCGGGGTGTCGCCACGGGGACCGAGGTTGGGGGCCGGTTTGCTGTCCTTGGCACGGTTAAGCGCCGTGTGAGCACTGTTGTCCCAGTACTCGTCGAGCATGTTGTGGCCCATGACGAAACCGACGGCGCTATCCGGGAGTTCGTAGTCGACCAGCACGGTCTTTTGGTGGTGGGTGGCGGTGAGTTTAAGGGTTTGGCGCATCTTCGTGCTGATGTCCGGATCGAGGCTTTCATACTTCACCCAGTGGGAAATTTCAGCCCTTTCTTCCCAACTGAAACCACGACTGACGAATGCTGGCAGGCCGTTCGCGACCTGTTGCGGCGCTTTGCTGCCTGTGACCGCACAGCGGGCAAACCACTC
>NZ_JAHUWS010000031.1:0-840 GCF_019218965.1 Pseudomonas sp. PDM31
TGGACGGCCTGCAAACCCTGACCGTCGGCGGCATCGCCGTGGTCACCAACGGCGTGGCGGCGGGCTTCCCGCAATCGGCACCTACCCCGTTGGGCAGCACCCTGACCATCACCGGTTACAACCCGGCGACGGGCGTGATCAGCTACAGCTACACCCTGGTCGATAACGAAACCCACCCGAACGCCAACGGCGCCAACAGCGTCGTCGAGAACTTCAGCGTCGTCGCTACCGACACCGATGGCGACAGTGCGACCGGGCAGATCAACGTCAACATCGTCGACGACCTGCCGAAGGGCGTAAACGACAGCAACGGCACCGCCTCTGAATCCCTGCTGACCCTCAATGGCAATGTCCTGACCAACGACGTGCAGGGGGCTGACCGCGTACCGACTGGCGAAAACGCCGGCCCGATCACCCCCGGCACCTTCGCCGGTACCTACGGCACCCTGGTGTTGAATGCCAACGGCACCTACACCTACACCCTGAACACCACTGACGCCGACTTCAAAGCCCTGCACGGCGGTGGTGACGGCAGCGAGACCTTCCAATACACCATCACCGACGCGGACGGCGACACCAGCACCGCCAACCTGGTGCTGCAGATCCACAACAACGACGACACCGTCACTCTCGACGGCCTGAACGTCTATGGCGGAGAACTGACCGTCTACGAGAAAAACCTCAGCGACGGCAGCAACCCAGCCACCTCGGCGCTGACCCAGAGCGGCACCTTCACCGTGACGGCGCTGGACGGCCTGCAAACCCTGACCGTCGGCGGCATCGCCGTGGTCACCAACGGCGTGGCGGCGGGCTTCCCGCAATCGGCACCTACCCCGTTGG
>NZ_JAHUWS010000032.1:0-607 GCF_019218965.1 Pseudomonas sp. PDM31
TCTCCTTCCTTCTCTCTTCCCTCCTCCCTTTCCTCCCCCCCTTCCCTCCTTCCTCTTCCCCCCTCCTTTCCCCTTCTTCCCCCCCCCCTTCCCCCCCTTTTTTTTTTTTTTCCCCCCCTCTTTCCTCCTTTCTTTTTTCCCCCCTTTCCCCTCTCTTTTCTTTCTCTCCTTTCCCCTCCCTTTTTTCCCTCCTTTTTCCTTTCCTCTCCCCCTTTCCCCCCCTCCTTTCCTCCCTCTTTCTTCCTCCCTCTCTTTCCCCTCCCCCTCTCCTTCCCCCTTTCTCCTTTTCTTTCCTCCTTTCCTTCCCCTCTTTTTCCCTCCTTCTTCTTCCTCCTTTTCCCTCTCCCTTTCTCTTCCTCCTCTCCTTTCCTCCTTCTTCCCCTCCCCTTCTCTCTTCCCTCTTTTTCCCCTTTCCCCCTCCTCCTCCCCCCCCTCTTTCTCCTTCTTTTCTCCTCCCTCTCCTCCCCCCCCCCTCCCTTCTCCCCCTTTCCCTTTCCTCTTTTTTTCTCCTCTCCTTCCTCCTCTTCTTTTTCCTCTTTTTTCCCTCTCTCCCCCTTCCCCTTTTTCTCCCCCCTCTTCCTCTTCCCTCTTCCCTTCCTTCTTCTCT
>NZ_JAHUWS010000033.1:0-505 GCF_019218965.1 Pseudomonas sp. PDM31
GTGAACGTGCCAGTGACGCCCGCGACGGTAAAGTCAACCACGCTAACAGGACCGTCAACACTCAAGGTACCGGACAATACGTTGCCGGTCGCCGCGGTGTCTTCGTTGATCGCAACGGTTTCGCTGGCATCGGTGAAGCTGTCATCGACCGGGGTGACGCTGATGTTCAGAGTCGAGGTGTCATTGGTTCCCGAACCGTCTGTAACGGTGTAGGTGACGGTCGGCACCGTGCCGTTGTAGTTGGCAGCCGGGGTGAAGGTGTATTCACCGTTCGCTCCGATCACCAGGGTGCCGACGTTGGCGATGGTCGCGGTCTGGCCGGCGTTGAACGAACCGGTGACGCCCGCGACGGTGAAGTTAACGACGCTGACCGAACCGTCGACGCTGGTTGTGCCAGTGAGGACGCTGCCTGTGAGGGCGGTGTCTTCCAGTGTGGAGACCGATTCGCTGGCGTCGGTGAAGCTGTCGTCGACCGGTGTAACGCTGATGTTCAGCGTCGAGGTGT
>NZ_JAHUWS010000034.1:0-497 GCF_019218965.1 Pseudomonas sp. PDM31
CTGCACCTGTTCGTCATCACCAACGCCGGCGACGACAGCGTAGGCGCCGGCACCCGCAATACCCAGCGCATGCTCGAAAGCCTGGGGCGCGCCGAGACCATTCCTGAAGTGACCAAGCTGCGGCGCATCGAACAGGTCAAAGCGCAAGCATCACCCCGGCCAATGCCCGAGCCCCGCGACCGTGCCGGGCACCGGGAACTGGCCGAGTGGCAGGCCGAACTCGATTGGCACATCAAGCAGATCAAGGAAAGCACCGTCGAGCCGGAGGACATCCCCGGCCTGAAAGTGCACCTGTGCTCGCTGGTTGCCCCGGACTCACCGGCGGGCAGGGAATGGATGCCGGTGTACGTCCACTCCAAGCTGATGATCGTCGATGACGTGTTCACCACCCATGGCTCGGCCAACATCAATACCCGCAGCATGCAGGTGGACAGTGAGCTGAATATTGCCCATGAGTGGATGAGTGTGACCCAGGCAATGCGGCGGCGGTTGTGGGA
>NZ_JAHUWS010000035.1:0-451 GCF_019218965.1 Pseudomonas sp. PDM31
CCTATAACCTCCCCTTCCCTTTCCTCCCTCTCTTCCCTTTTTCCTTTCCCCCTTCCCCCCTCTTTCTCCTTTTCTCCCTCTTCCCTTCCCTCTTCTCCTTTTCCTTCTTCTCTCCCCCTCTCCTTTCCCTTTCTCTCCCTCCCTCTTCTTCTCTCACACTCTCCCCCCCTCTCTCTTCCCCTTCCTTCCCCCCTTCTCCCTTTTCTCTCTCCTCTTCCCCTCTTTCCTTCTTTTCTCCTTCCCTCCTCCCTTTTTCCTTTTTTTTTCCCCTCCTTTTCCCTCTTCCCCCCTCTTTTCCTTCCTGGCTTCTCTCCTCTCCCCTTTCCCCCTCCCTCTCCTCCTTTCTTCCTCTCCTCTCCTCCCCTTCCCCCCTTCTTTCCTTCTCCTGTCTTCCCTTCTTTCTCTTCTCCCCATCTGAGTCTTCCTCCTCCTTCTCCTCTTTCTTTCTCGT
>NZ_JAHUWS010000036.1:0-441 GCF_019218965.1 Pseudomonas sp. PDM31
TTCAAGTACCACCGCCCGCGCGGCATTCTTTCGGCCGGAGCCGAGGAGCCGAACGCGCTGCTCGACGTCTCGCGGGATGCCGCCCGGCGCCAGCCGAACGTGCGCGCCACGGTGCAGGAAGTCTTCGACGGCATGAAGGTGGAATCGCAGAACCGCTGGCCGTCGCTCGCCTTCGACATCGGCGGCCTCAACGATCTCATGTCGCCGTTCTTCGCCGCCGGCTTCTACTACAAGACCTTCATGTGGCCAAAGGCCGCCTGGCACGCGATCTACGAACCCTTCATCCGCCGTGCTGCCGGCCTCGGCGTTACGCCGACGGAAGCCGATCCGGATCACTATGCCAGCCGCTACGCGCATTGCGATGTGCTTGTCATCGGTGCGGGTGTTGCCGGTCTATCCGCAGCACTTGCCGCTGCCAAGGCCGGCGCCAAGGTGATCATC
>NZ_JAHUWS010000037.1:0-390 GCF_019218965.1 Pseudomonas sp. PDM31
GATCTGCAGCACCAGGTTGGCGGTGCTGGTGTCGCCGTCTGCGTCGGTGATGGTGTATTGGAAGGTCTCGCTGCCATCACCACCGCCGTGCAGGGCTTTGAAGTCGGCGTCCGTGGTGTTGAGGGTGTAGGTGTAGGTGCCGTTGGCGTTGAGTACCAGGGTGCCGTAGGTGCCGGCGAAGGTGCCGGGGGTAATCGGTCCAGAGTTCTCACCGACAGGTACGCGGTCAGCCCCCTGCACGTCGTTGGTCAGGACATTGCCATTGAGGGTCAGCAGGGATTCAGAGGCGGTGCCGTTGCTGTCGTTTACGCCCTTCGGCAGGTCGTCGACGATGTTGACGTTGATCTGCCCGGTCGCACTGTCGCCATCGGTGTCGGTAGCGACGACGCT
>NZ_JAHUWS010000038.1:0-360 GCF_019218965.1 Pseudomonas sp. PDM31
TTTCTCCTTTCACTGGCCGACGCAGCGGTCAAATATTTCAGCGCCAGACTTCCGCTCTGGCAGCTTTTCCTCATCGTGTCCTGCCTATCGGTGCCCACCCTTGGAACCTGGCTCGGCAGGAACATCAAATCGGGTCGACACTCACCCGTCTCGATGTTCTGGGTGACGATCAGGAGCATTCTGCTGTTGTTAATGTGGATAACGTACTACTCAGCATTACCGTTGATCCCGTCATCAGTAGCTGCCGTGGCGATCTACACAACTCCCCTTTTCATAGCGCTTTTCTCCACCTTTTACGGAGGTGAGCCGTTATCACTGCGGGGTTGGGTTGCGATGGGAATAGGCTTCACGGGTGTCGCC
>NZ_JAHUWS010000039.1:0-353 GCF_019218965.1 Pseudomonas sp. PDM31
AGAAGTAGCTAGTCTAACCTTCGGGAGGACGGTTACCACGGTGTGATTCATGACTGGGGTGAAGTCGTAACAAGGTAGCCGTAGGGGAACCTGCGGCTGGATCACCTCCTTAATCGACGACTCAGCTACTCCATAAGTTCCCACACGAATTGCTTGATTCATGCGTTTGTAAAAGTGCAGAGCTAAATATTCGCTTCGAATACTTAGCTCTGATCTTTTTCAGAACCGTTCTTTAAAAATTTGGGTATGTGATAGAAAGATAGACTGAACGTTACTTTCACTGGTAACGGATCAGGCTAAGGTAAAATTTGTGAGTTCTCTTAGTTGAGAAATTCGAATTTTCGGCGAATGTC
>NZ_JAHUWS010000003.1:0-569182 GCF_019218965.1 Pseudomonas sp. PDM31
TCGATGACGTGTTCACCACCCATGGCTCGGCCAACATCAATACCCGCAGCATGCAGGTGGACAGTGAGCTGAATATTGCCCATGAGTGGATGAGTGTGACCCAGGCAATGCGGCGGCGGTTGTGGGATCTGCATACGGATGGGAGGGGGGGGCAGGAGGATGCGGGCAAGGCATTCAAGGCTTGGCAGGGGATCATCAAAAAAAACAAAGAGCATCAAAACGGCGAGGCAGCGCCCTACGCCCCCCTCGTCGAATTTTTCTACGGCAAGGCCAAGCTGTGGGACCTCGACTGATGCGCCGTTTTCTCTTGCTCACCTGCCTGCTGTTGGCGGCTTGCGATAGCCGCAGCACCTTTAACTATCTGAAGAAGGATCCTCATGTGAAACCTCTGACGGAAATCAAAGCCAATCTGGCCTTCACCTGTGCCCACGAAAATATCCCGGAAGCCAGTGCTGAAACCGACGTGCTGTTCCACTACGCCCGCTGGTTGCAGAAAAACAATCAGCTCATACCGGACAAAACTGTCGATGTCGAAATCGAGCGGTTGTATCGGATTGCCGCCGAAAATGCTCATTACAAAGCCAACATCAACCTGCAAAACGGGTCGATGCGCCAACGGTTCCAGTTGCGTGGCGCCGAACATCTGCGCTTGAGTCAAAAACTGATGGATGCTGGTGTGGCCACAGGTTACTACTTTGTGGGGATCTTTCTTCAGCAGGGTTCGGCCGGCCTCAAGCAGGATCCGGAGATGGCATTACGTTACTTTCGTAAAGCTGCCGATCAAGGCAATGCCCAGGCCCAGTACGATGTGGGTAACAAGTTAGCGCCAAAGAGCATTGCCCCCTCTATTGCCCGGCAGATGCGCAGATGCGCTGCCGAACAGGGCCACGGCGAAGCGGCTACAGAATTAGGCGTCCATCTTCAAACCAAGGGGCAGTATCAAGAAGCGCTCGAAGCATTCCAGCTCGGAGTGGCGGCTGGAGATGAGACTTCAGCCGGTTTTATGGAGGAGGGATTTCGCGGTCCAGAACCTACAAATGAATTGCACTACCTCGGTCAAAAGGAAGATCTGGAACGCGCCGAACGCTACGAAAAAATCTGGAAAGTGCTCTCTGGCTACTCCTATGCCAACCCCAAAGTCCCCGAAATTAACGAAATCCTCCCGCTGCCACCGGCCAAACTCCCAGCCTGGGACGGCAAGCTGCAATGGCTCGAAGAGCGCCTCGCAAACGTCCCGCCAGAAAAGCCCAGCGAAGCGCTGATCCAGCAACTGGCCAAGGCCAAACTCCTCGACCCCACTTCCGGTCGACCGCTACCAGCATCTCCCGATTTCATCCGGGAGCCTTACCGCAAGCTGACCTGCAACAGCGGTCAAGCCTGCCCGCAATCCGGCTATTGGAAAGCGGAAGGCATCGTCGACGAGATCCGACGTTTCGAGAAAGGCGAAATCATGCCGACATTGAACGTCCGGCGTAGCCATAGCCGTTTCCTGCTCGCCGATCGTATTACCGTCGCAGAGGAAAACATCGAATGGATATTGTTCGGCGAAGCCTGAGCATTTCTGATCCGATGATCAGTCGAGGCGCTCGGCGGTTGGTCGGTAGCAAGAGCCTGACAAATCAATGCCAATTCCGGCATCTGCAAGGAGCAGCACAATGACCAAACTTAAAACAGGCAAAATAAACGAAGAGTTTGAGGCCGACCCACAAGGAGCGGAAACGACAACAGACGATTGCTATGTTCAAGTGGACCAGGAAGGTAATGTCCTCAGTGCCCAAGTCTGTGGCAGCGTGGTGGAGAAGGTAGAGGGTGGCATAAAAGTCACTCACCCCGATGGGTCAATAGTGTACCGGCAAGACGGGGGAAATATCAGGATCGAGAATTTGATCCCCAAATCAGTAGGGATCGAGGATTTATCCGAAATTGAGTCGTTTGCGATGCGCACTGTGAATGGAATGCGTATTTATCGCGTGAATTATGTTGGCGGGGGTTATGTCGAGGTGACGTATTCAAAAGAGGGTCAAGTGATTGGCCTTATCGGTTACAACATCGAGCAAACCATCAGCAAGGACAATGAAATTCTGGTTCGCCAAGGAAAATCGGCCAGCGGTCAGGTGCATTGATTCGCTGTAGGAGCGAGCTAGTTAGCGAGGCGTTCAAGGACGCCGCGCGTAGTCAGAATGTCCGCGTCATCGTTAACCATCATCGCGAGCCTGCTCGCTCCTACAGTTGATCTGTGCCACCCACAAAATCTGCGAACAGCCCCGTCCCCCTGTAGGAGCGAGCACGCTCGCGAAAAACCCGAGAGCGCTGCGGGCATCCAGAATGCCCACGTCATCGTTAACCGCCATCGCGAGCCTGCTCGCTCCTACAGGCAGAGCTTTCCAGCATCTCGATCAACCTCTCCGGCCAAACCGTTTCGCCCGTTTCCCGCAACTCATTCACCGACCACCATTTATGATCCGCCATCACCCGCGCTTCATCGGTCGTCCATCCCGCTCGGGACAGTTTCTCGCCGTTGGTATGAACCACGAAATAGCGCTCAACGGAGAGTACGGTTTCGCCACTGGGCAGCATCATCTCGAAGCTGCGCTGGGCAACGCTGACGCCCACATCCGCGAAGCGCAAACCGGTCTCTTCAAACAGTTCCCGGATCGCTGCCGCCTCATAGGTTTCGTCTTGTTCAAGACCGCCACCGGGTGTGGCCCAATAGTCACGGCCGTCGAGGGCATCGCCTTTATGCTGGAAGTGAAACAGCAAAACCTGTTTCGCAGGGTTGATCACCAGTAGCCTGGCGGAATTGCGTTGGCGCATTTTTTCTCTCCATAGAGTGCCGCGAACCGCAGTTTTCACTGCGGCTCGCGACGGTAAAGCTCATCCCTTTGTGGGTTTACGCAACCACCCGATAACACGGCACATACGCCGCGCCACCCGGCAATTTCATCCGATGCTGGGCCACAAATGCCTTAAGCAGCTGATCCAGCGGCTGCATGATCGCGGCATCCCCACGGATCTGATACGGCCCGTGTTCCTCGATCAGGCGGATGCCCTTGTCCTTGACGTTGCCGGCGACGATGCCGGAGAACGCGCGGCGCAGGTTGGCGGCCAGTTCGTGGGCGGGCAGGTCACGGCTCAGTTTCAGGTTGGCCATGTTCTCGTGGGTCGGATCGAACGGGCGCTGGAAGCCTTCGTCGATTTTCAACAGCCAGTTGAAGTGGAAGGCGTCGGCGCGCTCGCGGCGGAATTGCTTGACCTCCTTGAGGCCCTGGGTCATCTGGCGGGCGACTTCGGTCGGGTTGTCGATGATGATCTGGTAGTGCTGCTTGGCGCCATCGCCCAGGGTGGCGCCGACGAACGCGTCAAGCTGTTCCAGGTACGGCGCGGCATGTTTAGGCCCGGTGAGAATGACCGGGAAGGGCAGGCCCTGATTGTCCGGGTGCATCAGGATGCCGAGCAGGTACAGGAACTCTTCGGCCGTGCCGGCGCCGCCCGGGAAAATGATGATGCCGTGGCCGACGCGCACGAAGGCTTCCAGGCGCTTTTCGATGTCCGGCAGGATCACCAGTTCGTTGACGATCGGGTTTGGCGCTTCGGCGGCGATGATCCCAGGTTCCGTCAGGCCCAGGTAGCGACCACCGTGGATGCGCTGCTTGGCATGGGCGATGGTGGCGCCTTTCATCGGGCCTTTCATCACGCCGGGGCCGCAACCGGTGCAGATGTCCAGGCTGCGCAGGCCCAGTTCGTGGCCGACTTTCTTGGTGTATTTGTATTCTTCGGTGTTGATCGAGTGGCCGCCCCAGCACACCACGATCTTCGGCTCGACACCGGGGCGCAGGGTGCGGGCGTTGCGCAGCAGGTGGAAAACGTAGTCACTGATGCCCTGGGAGGTGCTCAGGTCGATGCGCTGGCTGTCGAGTTCGTTTTCGGTGTAGACGATGTCACGCAAGGCGCTGAACAGCATTTCCCGGGTGCTGGCGATCATTTCGCCGTCGACGAAGGCGTCGGCCGGGGCGTTCAGCAGTTCCAGGCGTACGCCGCGGTCTTGCTGGTGGATGCGGATTTCAAAGTCTTTGTAGGCTTCAAGGATGGTTTTGGCGTTGTCGACGTGGGCGCCGGTGTTGAGGATGGCCAGGGCGCATTGGCGGAAGATGTCGTAGGTGCTGCCGGAACCGGCTTCGCTCAGTTGCTGGACTTCGCGTTGGGACAGTGTTTCCAGGCTGCCTTTAGGGCTGACCGAGGCGTTGATTACTTGTCGTTGGGTCATTCAATGATCCTTAAAACGATGGCATTCGCGCAAAACCAGCGAATGACACCCGAATAGTATGTATCCATGAAAGAAGATGGCACGAACTGCGGGGTCTCGCCACGTCCTCCCTTTGACGATGAAAGGATGAAAAGGAGCCCCAGCATAGCTAAATCCCCCGCAGAGGCGATAATGCCCCCGCAGTCTTTTTGTCTACGACCCAAGGAATCCCGACGTAATGTTCGAAATCCAGCCGATGAACGCCGACACCTATCGGCAACAGACACGGCGCAGCACAGTGATTATTGCCCTGATCTTTCTGGCCCTGGCCATGTTCCTGTCGACCGCCGCCGTGGCCTTGTTCGGCGAACCCGGGGGTGACAACCTGCGATTCAACGTCGGTGGCGTGTTTGTGGCGGTGCTGGTGATGGCGGCATTGATGCGCAAAGTGTTCTGGACGCAGGCATGGATGGCGCCGGCGGTGTACAACTGGCAGCTCAAGCGCAGCCTGATGAGTGTTACCAATGTGATGCATCATGTGACCAGCGCTGTGGAGGCCGGCGATCCGATCGCCGTTAAGGTGCTACGGTTCTATCATCTGGGCTTGAATCAGATGCATGAACTGGACGGCAACTCCAGCGACCACAGCCAGTTGATCCGTGAAATGGACCAGCACAAGGCGCGGATGCAAGCGCTGGGCATCGACACGCAGCAGACGCGCCTGGATCCGGCCTGGCTGGAAGCGCTCAAGCGAACATCGCGGTAACAGAACTTCAGGGACCAACCATGGGGCAGCCGGCGATCATCGATCAAATTGACACACTCCGCTCTGGCGTGAACCGGCTCAAGATCCGTTCTGCGGTGAGCCTGTTGGTCGCGGTTTGCCTTTCGATGACGGCTATCCTGATCTGGGAAGCCTGGACCGCGCGCCAGTACCATCTGCATGACAAGGAAGTGGCGATGTCCAACCTTGCGCAGACCCTGGCCTCACAGGCTCAGGCGACGATCAAGCAGGCGGATACGTTGCTGTTTGCCCTGGTCGACCGCCTGGAGCATGACGGTGTCGATCCGGTCCGCCTGCCACGTTTGCTCGCCGCCGAGCGCGGTGAACTCAGCCAGCTCCATGGCCTGTTCGTGCTGGACGAAAAAGGGCAATGGGTCGCCAACTCCAACGGCGCCGAACAGACCGGTCTGAACAACTCCGACCGCGAGTACTTTATCTACCACCGCGATAATCCCGGGCGTGGGCCGCACATCGGGCCAACGATCAAGAGTCGTTCCAGCGGCGAGTGGGTCATGACGGTGTCGCGCCGGGTCAATCATCCCGATGGCAGTTTTGCCGGGGTGGCGCTGGCCACCATTTACCTCAGCCATTTCCTGCAGCTCTACGACAGCATCGATATCGGCCGTAACGGCGTGATCAACCTGATCGCCGACGACGCCACCATCGTCATACGCCGTCCGTTCAATGAGGCGGAGATCGGCACCAGCCTTGCCAAGAGCCCTTTGTTTCTCCAATTGCTGCCCAAGGCTGACGCCGGGACGGCGACGATAAAGTCGATCCTCGACGGGGTCGAACGGGTGGTGGGGTATCGCCGGGTCGAGAACTATCCGCTGATCGTATTCGTCGCGATCAACAAGGAGGAATCTCTGGATGGCTGGCGCAAGCAGGCCCTGCTCAGCGCAGGCATCGTCGCGTTGTTGCTGACCTTTGTGGGCATGCTGGGTTATCGACTGATCAACCTGATGAGGCAGCAGAATCTGGTTCAAGTCGAGTTGCTCGACACCCAGGAGCAACTACTGGAAGTCAATCGCAATCTCGAGCGGCTGGCGCTCAATGATGCCCTCACGGGCTTGGCCAACCGGCGCCAGTTCGATGTGTTTATCGAGGCGGAACTGGGTCGCGCCCATCGCAACCAGGCAGGCCTCGCGCTGCTGATGATCGATGTCGATCATTTCAAGGCTTTTAACGACCACCAGGGTCACCTGGCGGGTGACGAGTGTCTGCGCAACATCAGTGCGATCATCACCGACAACATCAAGCGTCCCACAGATCTGGCGGCGCGCTACGGTGGCGAAGAATTTGCCGTGGTGCTGCCCGGCACCGATTACGTCGGGGCGTTTCTGGTGGCGGAAAAAATCCGTCGCGCGGTGATGCAGGTGGCCATTGCCCACGGCGAAAGCCCCGAAGGCATTGTCACCGTCAGCCTGGGTGTGTGCGCCTGTGAACCGAACTCGGAGCTGCGGCCCGAGGACCTGATCGGTGCGGCGGACAAGGCGCTGTATGTGGCCAAGGCCAGCGGACGCAATATGAGTGTGATTGCCAACTGACGACAGGGCCTGCAGACCCCGCCCTGCACCAACCGGGCCGCTCACGCCAACCTTTGTGGGAGCTGGCCTGCCGGCGATGGCGCCCGAGTGTTCGATGCAAGGTCCAGGCTAATCCCTGACGAGCCAGCGCCTACAAAGGATGGGCCTGCCGAGTCAGCGCATTCGGCGCAGCTTCATCCGCTGGAACAACCAAAGATAAACCACCCCGTTTATCATCAGCACCACAGCCCCCAGGCCAAGCTGCATGCTCGGCGTCAGCCCCGTCGGGTAGATCACCGGCCAGACGTAATGCTCGATGAACCCACCTGCGTAACCGGTCTGTTCGGCCCCATGGCGCATGTTGTTTTCCCAGTCCGTCAGCGGGCAGGGCAGGTGAAAGAACTCCACCGCCATGCCCCAGGCCGCCGCAGGCACATGCCAGTACGGCACTGACCGCCATTTCAGTGCCAGCAGCCCGCCAAACAGCACGAACACAATGAACAACAAATGGAACAGCACCAGCCCATCGGCGGCGAGTCGGTAGAGCATGTCGGTACCTGAGGTAACCTGCCAGTCAGTCCATGGTACGCGGGCGGCTCATTCACGAAAATCAGTAAACTCGGCGCGCATCCGCCCGTTGTGTTTGGCCTTGTAGAGCAACTGGTCGACCTGCTCGATGAACTCCAGCGGTGTGGCATGCATCGAGGCCGTGGTGGTGCCGACTCCCAGGCTGACGCTCAGCAGGTTCGACACCGCAGAAAACTCATGGGGGATCTGCTGCTGGCGAATCAGGTGCAGGCATTTGTGGGCCACCAGCCTGGCGGACTCGGCATCGGTTTCCGGGAGCAGCCAGACGAATTCTTCGCCGCCGATACGGGCGATGAAATCCCGTGGCCGATTGGCTGCCAGCGACAGGGTTTGCGCCACCTGGCGCAGGCATTCGTCACCCTTGATGTGGCCGTAATGGTCGTTGTATTGCTTGAAATAATCGATATCCAGCATCAGCAACGAGAGGGCCGAACCGGTGCGCTGTGCGGCGTTCCACTCGCGTTCCAGCACGGTGTCGAACATGCGTCGGTTGGCGATACCGGTCAGGCCATCCTGGAAGGAATATTCTTCAAGTTGCTTTTGCAGGCGCAGCAAATGCTCTTCGGTTTTCTTGCGCTCACTGATGTCGAACATGAAGCCCACCAGTGCCTCAACCTCACCATCCTTGCGCAGCACGTGCACCACGTCGCGAATCCACACGTATTCGCCTTTGTCCGTCAGCGCCCGGTAGTCGGCTTCGTGATCGACTCCCGCCCGGGACTGGGAAACGCAGAAGTCGACGACATAATTGCGATCATCAGGGTGCATGCGTTCGACCCAGTCGTTGACCGAGGCCCAACTGTCCTGCTTCCAGCCCAGCAATTGCTCGATCTGCGGCCCGATGTAGCTGAATGTCATGGTTTTCCAGTCGATGCGCCAAGGAATCGCCTGGGTTGATTCGAGCAGGGTTTTGTAGACGTCGCTATCCGTTTCGATTGAGCTCATGAAATACCTGGCCTCGAAGAAAAGTGCAGCGCCATCATGTTGCTACCACCGCAGTGTTTCAAGCGGGCAGCCGATGAATGGCACAGTCTTGGAGGCCGGATCGTCGAGGCAAATTTCGCAAGAATGTGCATGCGTTTGGCCGCGACTGCTGGCACAGTCTGGCTTTTTTCCCTGTATGTAGAATGCTATGTCCGAATTACATCTGCCGCGCACTGCGTTTCTTCGCGGTGCCGTGGCGATCATGCCGCTGTCCCTGGCCACCGCGCCCTGGGGGCTGCTGGCCGGTTCCATGGCCATCGAGGCCAATCTCACGCCCCTGCAAGGTCAGGGCTTGTCCAGTATCGTGTTTGCCGGGGCCGCGCAACTGGTGGCCATCGGCATGCTCAAGGGCGGGGCCGGGATCTTTTCGATTCTGCTGACCACCTTGCTGCTGACCTCCCAGCACTTGCTCTACGGGATGAGCCTGCGCTCGGTCATTTCGCCGCTGCCGGGCCGCTGGCGCGCAGGGCTGGGGTTCTTGCTCACCGATGAACTGTTCGCCTTGACCAGCCAACATGACAAGCAACAGTTCAACCGCTGGTACGCCCTGGGCGTCGGCCTGACGTTCTACATCGCCTGGAATCTTTTTACCCTGGCCGGCATCGTGCTCGGCAGCAGCATTCCAGGCCTTGAACACCTGGGCCTGGACTTCTCCATCGCGGCAACTTTCATCGCCCTGATTACCCCGGTGGTACGCAACGTACCGACGGTGATCTGTGTGGCGGTTTCGCTGTTCTGCTCGGTGCTGTTCAGCTATTGGCAATGGGGGTCGGCCCTGGTGCTCTCAGGGTTGGCGGGCATGACCGCGGGTTTTATCTGCAACAAATTCCAGGGTGGACGCGCATGATGGTTTGGGCAGTGATTATCGGCATGGGCGTGTTGGTGTTTCTCAACCGCTATGTGTTCCTCGAACCCAGGTTGCCACTGCGCCTGAGCAGCAATGCCCGGCAGTTTCTCGGTTTTGCCGTGCCGGGCATGCTCACCGCGATCTGCGGGCCGATCGTGTTCATGCCGGAAAAACAACTTAACCTGCAATGGGACAACCCTTACCTGATCAGCTCGCTGGTGGCTGTGGGGTTAGTGCTTTATACCCGCAACACTTTGCTCAGCATGTTGTTAAGCATGGGGTTTTTCTTTTTGCTGCGCTGGTGGCTTTGAACCGGGGGCGGGAAACTGTTCTACGCTTGAAGGCAAGACAGATCCCTTTTAGCAAGAGAGGTGAACATGGCCAACGAGCCCAAACATTCCGATCCGGAAGAGGACGCGGACGAACCTACGCAAGAAGAGATCGAACGGCAGAAGCGTTCGGTACCGGACTGGAAACATCCAGACGACGGGACTGAGTTGTCAGAACCGGACCGTAAGTTCTGAGCGCCTGAAAAACGACAAAGCCCCTCATCGAGCGTAATCGCTGTTCACTTAAGCAGGGTCACACACTTGTGGCGAGGCGGCTTGCCCCCTTGCCACAAGGCGTGTCGATATTGATCACCCTTGCTCCAGGCACTCTGGAAATTCGGGGTGGGTTGCACGATACCCCAGGGTCTTGTCGATCCAGGCATTCAACTCATTGACCATTACCGGCGGTTTACCAGGGTAGGTTTCAAGGGTTGAAGCGAGGATTTCATTGATCCCGGGAATGGATCGAAGATTGCGGGTTTTGATGTATTGCCCGATAAAGCAGTCGAGTTGGTAATGTTCTGTCTTTGTGAGATAGGCATAGGCCAGACTCGCGGCTTGATTATTTGTAAAATCGTCGCGCAATTGAGTTTTTCTCTGCAAGGCTTGTTGTTATAGGATTTCCTTGGTCGCTGACTCTTCGGTCACCTGGTTGTCGGAAATGCGGCGCGAATGCTAGCTGTAGTTTTTGTAAATGTATCTATTGCCACGACAGAGTCTGACAAGCGGTTAATGCCGCAAAAATGAGTGTTAACCGGGCGAAACACTAGTTGTGACTGGTATGTACTAAACCTTTAATGCAAGTTGTTATTTATGACTGCTTTGGCGTTCTGGTTGATTGTTCAAGCGACTGTTCGCTCGATCAGCGCCGGGCCCTGGTTCCGGACGTTGCCAATCGCCTTGTCGACCTGATACCACTCGAACACCTCGCTCGCCTCGCCCTGGAACAGCAGCATTTGCTCGGCGCGCTCACTTGACGTCGCAGGATCGAGCCATTCGCGCGCCAGTTCAGCCGACAGCACCACTGGCCGCCGGTCATGCACATCAAGCAGGCCACCAGCGCTGTCAGCGGTGATGATGACGAAGCCATCGTGCTCCCGTGGCGGTAAACCATCGAGCGGGAACTGACCGATCGCGGCACAGAACACGGGTCCCTTGTCTCGCCGCCGGATCAGCCAGGGCTGCTTTGTGGCATCGCCGGCATCGACCCACTCAAACCAGTTATCGACCGGGCAGATCGCGCGGTGTGGCCAGATCGCCTTGAAGTAGGGCCCGTGGGCCACTTTCTCGACCCGGGCATTGATCGGCGCTGCACGATCTTTCGCCCAATGCGGTCGCCAGCCCCAGCGCACTGAGTCGGCGTGCAGGCGCTCGTTCTCCACGTGCAGCAGGGCAAGTTGCATGGTGGGCGCGGCGTTGTAGCGCGCCAACGGTTCATTACCGATGTGGTTGATCATTGCATCGGGGATGCTCAGCGCCGCGACGAAATCGTGGATGCCCCGATATTGCGAGAGTCGTCCGCACATTGCCTGACACCCTTGTTATGAAACACCGACCGGAGTTTTGAGCTTAGTTGCATGGGCTAAAATCGGCACCCCTCCCACTTACAGGGCAAGCACCGGAACAAAACCCCGTGTACCTTATCCAACCTGCGCCCGCAGGCAATGCGGGTCTACAACGGATGAACCGGCAAAGATTTTTTTTGCTGTCGAGCATCAGGTCTGGCCCAAGGCAAAACATGAATAAGTTGTACAAGTTTTTAATCGCGAGCGTGATGGCAGCCGGACTGCTGGGTTGTATCGCGGCCCCCATTGAAATGACGCCGCAGACCGAACAGCGTTTGCGCGCACAACCACCGATCCGCTTTTTGCTGACCTTCGATGACGGTCCCAGCGCCTCGAGTTGGTGGAATCCGACCGAGACCGTGCTCGACAGCCTGGCGCGCAATCCGCTGCAACCGGACATCAAGGCCGTGTTCTTCGTGCAGACCCGCGCGTCCCGGGCCGGGGGCAGTGAAATCGGGCAGGGCATCATGCGTCGCGAACAGGCCGAAGGGCACATTCTGGGTTTCCACACTGCCACACCCGGTCATACCAATCATCGCTCCCTCGACCCGCAGGAACTGGAGCAGGCCCTCACCGAAGGCTGCGCCGACATCGCGGCGATCAGCGGTACGCCTGCGGTGCTGCTGCGCCCGCCATTCTGGAACTACGACAAACGCACCTTCGCCGCCTATCAGCAGCATGGCCTGCACGTGTTACTGACCGACTTGAGTGCCAATGACGGCAAGATCTGGGGCTTCAATGCCAGCCCCCGCAGGCGCTCGCACATGCTGCGCTCGATGTCTGAAGTACGCGAGCGCATTGCCCGAGGCGAACTGCCGGTGGTCGACGGGGTGATTCCGGTAGTCGTGACCTTTCACGACCTCAACCGCTATACCGCCCGGCATACCCGCGAGTACCTGCAGATACTCCTCGACAGTGCCCGGGCCAGCGGCGTGAAAATCGCAGACAAGCCTTTTTACGACGATCGGGACGCCTTGTTGCGGGCGGCATTGGCACGCACCGTGCGCGATGCTTCACAACCGGTGCAGTTGCCAGGGCTGTGGAACTGGATCTGGGGCCGCAACGCCCATTGAAAAACCTTGGAAATGCGAGGCAGCTAACACTAATTGCCAATGATCACTGGCGCAAAAAACCCAAAGTGTATCTATTCTGAAACGGATCAAGATTGACCTGTCACCGCCCGAGGCACCGGCCATGATCCCGATTTCAGTCCTTTGCAGTATCGTCGAGTCAGGTTTTCAGCCGCTGTCCTGTGAGTGCACGGAAAGCCACGGACTCCTGCGAATCGAGGTATTTGACGCTGTTACCGGGCGGGTCGAGTTGTTGCTCGACGGCGTTTCGATAGAGCAACTGACCAGTGTGCGCGCCATCTCCGACTTCGTGGGTGAGTTGCGCACCGAGATGAGCGCCGGGCGCCGGGCGTTTGCCGGATAGGTCAGCGCTTTACCTCGGGCAGGTGCCATCAGTCGCGGGGCAGCAGTTCATCGATCATCCGCAAGCAATGATTCAAACCTGGTGACACATCACCCACCCGTCGGCTGAGGATGATCGGCGAGGTCGCGTTGTCTTCCAGCAACGGCGTGAAACCAATGTCGTCGCGGTGCAGCAATTGCACTGAAGCCGGAACCAGGGTGACGCCAATGCCTGCTCCCACCAGCCCGATCGCCGTTTGCAACTCGTTGGTCCACTGCGCCACATGGATGCTCACCCCATAGGACTCGAACAGCGCGATCACGTGGTCGGCGTAGCTGGGTCGCGGGTTGCCGGGGTAGAGCACAAAGGGCTCTTTGGCCAGGTCGCGCAAGCTGATGGGTCCAGCGAGCAAGGGATGACCGGCAGGCAGGGCGGCCACCAGGCGGTCTTCGGTCAGGACGGTCTGGACGATCGCCGGATCGTCGATGCGGATTCGCCCGAAGCCGATATCGATGCGTCCAGCCTTGAGCGCCTGCACCTGCTGCAGCGTGGTCATTTCCGAGAGCCCCAGCTCCAGCTCCAAAGGCTCGCCACTGCGCAGGCGACGAATCAGTTCCGGCAGCACGCCATACAGTGTCGACGGCGCAAAACCGATGCCCAGCCAGGTTTTTTCTCCCTGGCCGATGCGCCGCGTGTTGTCGCAGACCTTGCTCAGTTGTTCGAGCAGGGCAGTGGAGTGTTCATGGAAAAACCGTCCGGCGTCGGTCAGCTTCAACGGCCGCCCCCGTTCAAGCAGCACGACCCCGAGTTCATCTTCAAGTTGCTGGATCTGCCGGCTCAGCGGCGGCTGGGCGATGTGCAGCAGTTCGGCGGCGCGGGTGAAGTTGAGGGTTTGGGCCAATACCTGAAAATACCGCAGGTGACGCAGTTCCATGGTGCCTCCGCTGCTCGATCAGTTGCATACCTTTAAGGTATTGAGTCAGACCAATTCTATATTGGCTTCGCGAAAAAAGCCGTACGAGAATCGATTCCAGAACTTCAAGAACCTGACGGGTATCGAAATGCTTGCAACTGCCATTGAATCGATCGAGACGATCATCGTCGATCTGCCGACCATCCGCCCGCACAAGTTGGCGATGCACACCATGCAGAACCAGACCCTGGTGATCATTCGCGTGCGTTGCGCCGACGGCATCGAAGGCATCGGTGAATCCACCACCATCGGTGGCCTGGCCTATGGCAACGAGAGCCCGGACAGCATCAAGACCAACATCGACACGCACTTCACGCCATTACTGCTCGGCCAGGACAGCGGCAACGTCAACGCCGCCATGTTGCGTCTGGAGCGCAGTATCCGTGGCAATACCTTCGCCAAATCCGGCATTGAAACCGCGTTGCTCGACGCCCAGGGCAAGCGCCTTGGCCTGCCGGTCAGCGAATTGCTGGGTGGCCGCGTGCGTGATGCGCTGCCCGTGGCCTGGACCCTGGCCAGCGGCGATACCGCAAAGGACATCGCCGAAGCGGAAAAAATGCTCGAGCTGCGCCGCCACCGTATCTTCAAACTGAAAATCGGTGCCGGTGAAGTCAACCGCGACCTGGCCCACGTCATTGCGATCAAGAAAGCCCTGGGCGATCGTGCCAGCGTGCGGGTCGACGTCAATCAGGCGTGGGACGAAGCGGTTGCACTGCGGGCCTGCCGGATCCTCGGCACCAACGGCATCGACCTGATCGAACAGCCGATCTCGCGCAACAACCGCAGCGGCATGGCGCGCCTGAATGCCATGAGCCCGGCACCGATCATGGCCGACGAGTCCATCGAGTGCGTGGAAGATGCGTTCAACCTGGCCCGTGAAGGTGCAGCGTCGGTGTTCGCCCTGAAGATCGCCAAGAACGGTGGCCCGCGCGCGGTACTGCGCACCGCCGCCATCGCCGAGGCGGCCGGTATCGGCCTGTACGGCGGCACCATGCTTGAAGGCGGGATCGGCACCATGGCCTCGGCCCATGCCTTTGTCACCCTGAACAAACTGGCCTGGGACACCGAACTGTTCGGCCCGCTGCTGCTGACCGAAGACATTCTCAGTGAACCGCTGGTGTATCGCGATTTTGAACTGCACGTGCCGACAACACCGGGTCTGGGCCTGAACCTGGATGAAGAGCGCCTGGCGTTTTTCCGCCGCGACAAAACATCCACTGCCATTCATCAAGCCTGAGGAGAGCATTATGCTGTTCCACGTAAAAATGACCGTGAACCTGCCGGTCGATATGAATCCTGAAGCGGCGGCCAAACTGAAGGCCGACGAAAAAGCCCTTGCCCAGCGCCTGCAAGAGCAGGGCAAGTGGCGCCACCTGTGGCGCATCGCCGGGCACTATGCCAACTACAGCGTGTTCGATGTCGACAGCGTTCAGGAGTTGCACGACCTGCTGATGCAATTGCCACTGTTTCCGTACATGGCCATCGAGATCGACGCCCTGTGCCGGCATCCTTCTTCCATCCGTGACGATGACCGCTGAACCTGGCCTGTTCAGCTCGATACGCCAATAATTACAAGATGAGGAACCCCTGATGAACGTAAAGATTTCCCACACTGCCGAAGTCCAGAAATTTCTCGAAGAGGCCAGCGGCCTGCACAACGACGCCGGCAGCCCACGCACCAAGGCCCTGGTCTACCGCATCCTGCGTGATTCGGTGAATATCATCGAAGACCTGGCCGTGACCCCGGAAGAATTCTGGAAAGCCGTGAACTACCTCAACGTGCTGGGTGCACGTCAGGAGGCGGGCCTGGTGGTGGCCGGGCTGGGCCTGGAACATTACCTCGACCTGCTGATGGACGCTGAAGACGAGCAGGCCGGCAAATCCGGCGGCACCCCGCGTACTATCGAAGGCCCGCTGTACGTGGCCGGTGCACCGCTGTCCCAAGGCGAAGCACGTCTGGATGACGGCGTCGATCCGGGTGTGACGCTGTTCATGCAAGGCCGCGTGTTCAACACCGCTGGCGAACCGCTGGCTGGCGCCGTGGTAGACGTGTGGCACGCCAACACCGGTGGTACCTACTCGTACTTCGATCCCACCCAATCGGAATTCAACCTGCGTCGCCGTATCGTCACCGACGCCGAAGGCCGTTATCGTTTTCGCAGCATCGTGCCGTCGGGCTACGGCTGCCCACCGGACGGTCCGACCCAGCAACTGCTCGATCAACTGGGCCGTCACGGCCAGCGTCCGGCGCACGTGCACTTCTTCATTTCGGCAGCGGACCATCGCCATCTGACCACCCAGATCAACCTGGATGGTGACCAGTACCTGCACGACGACTTTGCCTACGCTACCCGTGACGAGCTGATCGCCAAAATCACCTTCAGCGATGATCAACAGCGTGCAGCAGCCCACGGCGTGAGCGGTCGGTTTGCCGAAATCGAGTTCGACTTCACCCTGCAGTCCACCGGCCAGCCTGAAGAACAGCAACGCCACGAACGGGTCCGCGCACTCGAGGACTGATCACCCCCGACTCCTGTAGGAGCGAGCCTGCTCGCGATGGACGTCAACGATGACGCCGGGAGCCTGATGCCCCGCGGCGTTCTCAAGTCCATCGCGAGCAGGCTCGCTCCTACAGGTGTTTCGGCTCTAGAATGGACCGACGCAACCTATAACAACAACGAGAGTGACCCGATGATGCAAGCGCAACTATTGAGTCAGCGCAGCAGAGTATTCGACCATGCCGACCCCTACGCGGTGTCCGGCTATGTCAATCAGCACGTCGGCAATCACTGCATTCTCATGCCCCGTACGGGACGGCCGCTGGCCAGTCTCGACCATCGCAAGTTCGCCAGCCTCGATCTGTGCCGCATCAGCTACGGCGCCAGTGTGCGGGTGACTTCGGGCGCGCTGGAGAACATCTATCACCTGCAGGTGCTGCTGCGTGGCAACTGCCTGTGGCGCGGGCACGGCCAGGAGCATTACTTCGCCCCCGGTGAGCTGCTGTTGATCAACCCCGACGATCCGGTGGACCTGACGTACTCCGACGATTGCGAAAAATTCATCCTCAAAGTCCCCACGCACTTGTTCGAAGCCGTCTGCGACGAGCAGCGCTGGCATTATCCGGGGCAGGGCGTGAGGTTCCTCGAGAACCGCTACCAGCTCAATGAACTGGAAGGCTTCGTCAACCTGCTGGCAATGATCTGCCAGGAAGCCGAGGCTGCCGAACAGATCCCCAGGGTGCAGGAGCACTACACGCAAATCATCGTCAGCAAGATGCTCAGCCTGATGAAAACCAATGTCAGCCGTTTCAGTCCCGGTTCACAGGCCTCGACTTTCCAAGCGCTTGCCGACTACATCGCGTGTAATCTCAAGCAGGACATCGACAGCGAAGAACTGGCGCGCCAGGCCAGCATGAGCCTGCGCTCGTTGTATGGCCTGTTCGAGCGCAATGCCGGCCTGACGCCGAAAAACTACCTGCGCCACAAACGCCTGGAACGCATCCACGCCTGCCTCAGCGACCCGACCTGCAACGTGCGCAACGTCACTGAAGTGGCGATGGACTACGGCTTCCTGCACCTGGGCCGCTTCTCCGACAGCTACCGCAAACAGTTCGGCGAGTTGCCGTCCGATACCCTCAAGCGTCGGCACTGACAACCGTTGTCATGCATTACTTTTGATGTTGTCTGAATCGACGCCTTCGCGAGCAAGCCCGCTCCCACATACTCGCGTTGGTGTATTAAAGATCCGTGGCCCACAGAAAAACCAATGTGGGAGCGGGCCTGCTCGCGAAGAGGCCGGCACATTCAACATTGATGTTGCACTGACTCAACGCCAACCCCCTGCACAAAACGGATAAAGGTCTGCACCCCGCGGATACTCCCCCTCATTGCCCCGTCCTAGCATGACCCCTGCCTGAACAATAACAATGGAGGCGGCGGCCATGACCCTGCGACCCGAATATCTTCATTCCCTGCTTGAAGACGATCCCGAACAAGGCATCTATCGCTGCAAGCGCGAGATGTTCACCGACCCGCGCCTGTTCGATCTGGAGATGCAACACATCTTCGAAGGCAACTGGCTCTATCTGGCCCACGAAAGCCAGATCCCCAACATCAACGATTTCTACACCACCACCATGGGGCGCCAGTCGATCTTCATCGCGCGCAACAAGGAGGGTGTGCTCAACGCTTTCATCAACGCGTGCAGCCATCGCGGCGCAACCCTGTGCCGGCACAAGTCCGGCAACAAGAGCTCGTACACCTGCCCGTTCCACGGCTGGACCTTCAACAACTCCGGCAAACTGCTCAAGGTCAAGGACCCGGCCCAGGCGGGTTACCCGGCGAGTTTCAACTGCGAAGGCTCCCACGACCTGACTCGGGTCGCGCGTTTCGAGTCCTATCGCGGTTTCCTGTTTGGCAGCCTGAAGGCCGACGTCTTGCCGCTGGTCGAGCACTTGGGCGAGTCGGCGAAGATCATCGACATGATCGTCGACCAGTCCGCCGACGGTCTGGAAGTGCTGCGCGGATCCTCCAGCTACATCTACGAAGGCAACTGGAAGCTCACCGCCGAGAACGGCGCCGACGGCTATCACGTCAGCTCCGTGCACTGGAACTATGCGGCCACGCAAAACCAGCGCAAGCAACGCGAGGCTGGTGACAGCAACCCGACCATGAGCGCCGGTAGCTGGGCCAAGCAGGGTGGTGGATTCTACTCCTTCGACAAGGGCCACATGCTGCTCTGGACCCGTTGGGCCAACCCCGAAGACCGCCCGCTGTACGAACGTCGCGACGAGCTGGCCCAGGACTTCGGCAAGGCCCGCGCCGACTGGATGATCGAGAACTCGCGCAACCTGTGCCTGTATCCCAACGTGTACCTGATGGACCAGTTCAGCTCGCAGATCCGTATCGCCCGGCCAATCTCGGTCAACCGCACCGAAATCACCATCTATTGCATCGCCCCGAAAGGTGAGAGCGACCATGCCCGTTCCAGCCGCATTCGCCAGTACGAGGATTTTTTCAACGTCAGCGGCATGGCCACGCCGGACGACCTGGAGGAGTTTCGCTCCTGCCAGACCAGCTACCAGGGCAGCGTCACCACCTGGAACGACATGTCCCGTGGTGCAGAACACTGGATCGACGGTGCAGACGAAGCCGCCAAAGAGATCGACCTGCACCCGCTGCTCAGCGGTGTGCGTACCGAAGACGAAGGTCTGTTCGTGCTGCAACACAAGTATTGGCAGCAGACCATGCTCAAGGCCCTGGCCGCAGAGCAGTGCGCACTGATTGCCGTGGAGGCCGTGCAATGACCATCACCTACGACAGTGTGCGCGACTTCCTCTACCGCGAGGCGCGCTACCTCGACGATCGCCAGTGGGACCAATGGCTGGAACTGTACGCCCCGGACGCGACCTTCTGGATGCCATCCTGGGACGACAACGATGAGTTGACCGAGGACCCGCAGCGGGAGATCTCGCTGATCTGGTACGGCAACCGCACCGGCCTCGAAGACCGCGTATTCCGTATCAAGACCGAGCGCTCCAGCGCCAGCGTGCCGGACACCCGCACCTCCCACAACATCAGCAACATCGAGCTGCTCGAACAGGCAGACGGGCTGTGCAAGGTGCGCTTCAACTGGCACACCCTGAGCTTTCGCTACAAGACCGTCGACAGCTATTTCGGCAGCAGTTTCTACACCCTTGATGTGCGCGGTGAAAACCCGTTGATCAAGGCCAAGAAAGTGATCCTGAAGAACGACTACGTTCGCCAGGTCATTGATGTCTACCACCTGTGAGGCGCCCGTCATGACTCATTCCATCGCATTCAGTTTTGAAGACGGCGTCACCCGTTTCATCGACGCCCATGCCGGCGAAACCGTGGCCGATGCCGCCTATCGCCAGGGCATCAATATTCCCCTGGACTGCCGCGACGGCGCCTGCGGCACCTGCAAGTGTTTCGCCGAGGCCGGGCGCTACGATCTGGGCGAGGACTACATCGAAGACGCCCTCAGCCCTGAAGAAGCTGAACAGGGTTTCGTCCTGACCTGCCAGATGCGCGCCCGCAGTGATTGTGTGGTGCGAGTGCCGGCGTCCTCGGATGTCTGCCGCACCCGTCAGGCCAGCTACGACGCCACCATCAGTGCGGTGCGCCAGTTGTCCGACAGCACCATCGCGCTGTCGATCAAGGGCGATGCGTTGAGCAAGCTGGCGTTCCTGCCGGGGCAATACGTGAACCTGGGCATTCCCGGCAGCGAGCAGACCCGCGCCTACTCGTTCAGCTCGTTGCAGCGCGACGGCGAGGTCAGTTTCCTGATTCGCAACGTGCCCGGCGGCCTGATGAGCAGCTTCCTCACCGGCATGGCCAAGGCCGGCGACAGCATGAGCCTGGCAGGCCCCCTGGGCAGCTTCTATCTGCGCGATATCCGCAGGCCGCTGTTGTTGCTGGCCGGTGGCACGGGGCTGGCACCTTTCACGGCAATGCTGGAAAAGATCGCCGAACAGGGCAGTGAGCATCCGCTGCACCTGATCTATGGCGTGACCCACGACTTCGACCTGGTGCAACTCGACCGCCTCGAAGCCTTCGCCGCGCGCATCCCCAACTTCAGTTTCAGCGCCTGCGTGGCCAGCCCCCAGAGCCGGCATCCACTCAAGGGTTATGTGACCCAGCACATCGAGCCCGGGCATTTGCACGATGGCGACGTCGACGTCTACCTGTGCGGCCCGCCGCCGATGGTCGAGGCGGTCAGCCAGTTCATCCGTGAGCAAGGCATTGCGCCGGCGAACTTCTACTACGAGAAATTCGCCGCCAGCGCGGCTTGAAACGAGCCAGTGTGGGGCGGGGGTACTCGCGAAGATCCTGGAACATTCAGCGTTGATGTCGTTTGTAAGTGCGCTTTCGCGAGCAAGCCCGCTCCCACAGTTGATGGGTGGTGACCGCGGTTTCTGCGCACGACGCAGCTCCAGTGTGGGAGCGGGCTTGCCCGCGAAGAGGCCGGAACATTCAGCGTTGATGTCGTTTGTAAGTGCGCTTTCGCGAGCAAGCCCGCTCCCACAGTTGATGGGCGGTGACCGCGTTTTCTGCGCACGACGCAGCTCCAATGTGGGAGCGGGCTTGCCCGCGAAGAGGCCGGAACATTCAGCGTTGATGTCGTTTGTAAGTGCGCTTTCGCGAGCAAGCCCGCTCCCACAGTTGATGGGCGGTGACCGCGTTTTCTGCGCACGCCGCAGCTCCAATGTGGGAGCGGGCTTGCCCGCGAAGAGGCCGGAACATTCAGCGTTGATGTGGTTTGTAAGTGCGCTTTCGCGAGCAAGCCCGCTCCCACAGTTGATGGGCGGTGACCGCGTTTTCTGCGCACGCCGCAGCTCCAATGTGGGAGCGGGCTTGCCCGCGAAGAGGCCGGAACATTCCGCAGAAATGTTGTGGATGGGGCCGCCATCGTCGGAACGCCGCCCGTAGCAAGCTTGCTCCCGCAGGATTCGTCATTAACCGATGAGGTACACATGAACAGATTTCACGAAAAAGTCGCGCTGATCACCGGCGCTGCCCAAGGCATCGGGCGGCGTGTGGCCGAACGTATGGTGGCCGAAGGGGCGAAGCTGATCCTGGTCGATCGCTCCGAACTGGTGTTCGAAGTACAGCAGCAGCTGGCACCAACCTGCCAGGTGCTGGCCCTGACCGCTGACCTTGAGCAATACGAGGAATGCCGCCGGGTCATGCATACGGCTGTCGAGCATTTTGGTCGTCTCGATGTGTTGATCAACAACGTCGGCGGCACGATCTGGGCCAAGCCCTTCGAGCACTATGAAGCAGCGCAGATCGAGGCCGAAGTCCGCCGCTCGTTATTCCCGACCTTGTGGTGCTGTCATGCCGCGCTACCGTTCATGCTGGAGCAGGGCAGTGGTGCAATCGTCAACGTTTCTTCCATCGCCACCCGCAGCGTCAACCGTGTGCCCTACGGTGCGGCGAAGGGCGGGGTGAATGCGCTCACTGCTTGCCTGGCCTTCGAGACCGCTGGTCGCGGCGTGCGGGTCAATGCCACAGCACCGGGTGGTACCGAAGCGCCACCGCGGATTATCCCGCGCAACAGTGCCGGGCAAAGTGACCAGGAGAAAGTCTGGTATCAGCAAATCGTCGACCAGACCCTCGACAGCAGCCTGATGAAACGCTACGGCACGCTGGATGAACAGGCAGGCGCCATTTTGTTTCTGGCCAGCGACGAAGCGTCCTACATCACCGGCATGGTCATGCCCGTGGGCGGTGGCGATCAGGGCTGAGGCAAGAGGCTCACTACAAGCGACGCAAAAACGCCCTGACAATACTGAGCGTAGCGTCGCTGGTGTTCAGGTTGTGCACGGTTTCCAGGGGATGCCAGATGCAATCGATGATTTCGTTGTGCGGGCGGACCTGATGCAGGTTCAGCACCGACACTTCGTAGACATGATGGCAAGTAGTGCCTGATTCCAGCGCCATCAGGTACACCAGCTCATCGACCCGCAATCCGGTTTCTTCCTGCAGTTCGCGAATGGCGGCATCGGCGACGGTTTCGCCAGGCTCGACCTTACCCCCCGGCAGCGTCCAGCGGCTTCCGGCCTTGCGCACCAGGAGAACATGGCGGTCCTGCTCGCAAATGACCGTTGCTCGTATTTTCATGGATTACCGGTTGTCGTGGATTGGAGATCCAAACGCAAAATCGGGGCCAGTGACTGTTTCGGCTGGCAACGGAATATTTTGAGGGATGAATACGCCGCAAAGTGCCATTAATTTTGGAATTTATGTTGCGACGTCTGGTCGGTATTTTCGAGAACGGTAGGTGTAAGGTGGGTCTGTCAATCTGACATCCCTGCCGAAAGGAGGAGACGATGAGCGTACCGATGCTGAACAAAATGCATATGAACGGTTATGACGTACTGAGCGTGAACAATGGTCCGTGGCGGGTATGCACCCGGGGTGACCGGCTTGGTTCATTCGGCAGTAGAGAGGAGGCACTGGCATTTGCCGCGGCGCTTCCTGGCTACCGGGCCCGAACCGGCAAGCCTGCCGGTGACCACCAGCAAAGATGATTGAAACTTGCTGGCTGCAGGAGCGAGCTTGCTCGCGATGGTGTTAAACGATAACGCGTGCTTACTCGTTTAACGCGGTGTTCTCAAAACCATCGCGAGCATGCTCGCTCTTACAGTGTCACCGCGACCACCGGGTTGCGGGACAGGGTGTTCACGACAAACAGCCCGCTATGGGGTTTTATTGCGGCTGATCAATCTCGCTTTCACTTCTTCGGCATAGCCGGACAACTTTTCTTCATCGCCCTGAAATAACGAGCACAGCCGCTGCATGGCTTGTGCATCGGCTTCGTTCCCGCTCAGGCGCAATTGCTGTTCTATGCGTAAAAGTTCTACCGCCGACCAGCGCAAATCTGACGCCAGTCCTTGCAGGTCGCGTCGAAGTTCCTGTTCTGCTTCGTTAAGCCACATGATGATCTCCTGATTTCACGTTCCGAAATTTTAGACCGCTTTACGCCATGGGGCGTTGTGTTCAGCAGGTGGGTTTGCGCCACCTTTGGTCGGGAAAACCAAGGCGAAGGGCAAACTGCGTTGTCCTACTCATGTATCGGCTTATCAGCAGAGCGGGGCGACTTCCAATGAGCACTACCGATGATTTCAGGGCCCGGGCCCACGAGCTGATCGTTGATCTTGACGCTGCCACGACCCAAATGATGCAACTGGTCAGCGCCCACCAACTGAGCGGGCCGGAATGGGAGCGGGTCACTCAATGGCAGCATGAAGCGTATGAGCGGTGGATGGCCTACCTGAACGAACGGAACTATCCGGGGGGAAGCGGTCACAGTGTCGGCCTCTGATTTCGCTCTGGCCAATGGCCGCGCGGTAAACGACGGGCTACAATTTTTCCAGGACATTTTTTCAGAACTTAAGGGAAGCATCATGCGGGTGTTGATCGGGGGAGTTGTGCTGGCGTTGCTGGCAGGGTGTTCGTTGCCGGCGTCGGTGGTGCCGGGTGAGCCCAATTTGAATAAATTCAGTGAGAAGCCGCCAAAGGAATACGCAGCGTGCGTGTTGCCTGTCTGGCAGCATGAGGTATCGGGCTCGACCCAGTCGTCTATTTCCAACGGCTACCGGATCACTGCGCCAAGCGTGATCACGGCTGACGAAATTGTCGATATCGTGAAATCGAAAAATGGCAGCCGGGTATCACTGTACCAAGGGCCGCCTTGGGCAAAATCAGGAGACCTGCGCAAAGCGGTACGCGACTGCCTCTGAGTATCACTCGCCAATATCGGTCAACGGGATCAGCGGGGCGCCTTGGCTGGCGCTTTGGCTGGCGCTTTTCCTGTCTCGACGATCATTCATCCAGTTTTCCACTCGCTCGCCGAACTCCGGCGGGGCCTTGCGCCCGACCTTTCTGGCAATGTCGAGGATGGTTTGCTGGGCGAGAGCTTCTTCCATGCGCTTCTTCGCCACCATCATTGCGCCATTGATCGCACAAGGGCCGTCCAACGCCCATTCCGGTGGCGAACCGTCAAATAGCGCGCAACGGCCGCGAACCTCCCGGCATTCAAAAATGGACTTGCGGCCGTCGATGGCTTTGACGATATCCAGCAGGGTTATTTCGTTCGGCAACTTCGCCCTGATGACCTGCCAGCACGCCATTTCGCTGGGTCGGCATGCCGGTAACAACGTGGCCGCACACATCCTCGGCGTGGCCCCGACGCCGTACAGCCAGCCAAAGTACGTGACCTGTCTGGACCTGGGTGCCTGGGGCGCGGTGTACACCGAAGGCTGGGACCGTCAGGTCAAGCTCATCAAGGAGGAGGCCAAGGCGCTGAAAACCCAGATCAACACCCTATGGATCTACCCGCCTGCAGCCGACCGTGCCACTGCGCTGGCATCGGCCGATCCAATGATTCCTGTGGCCTGAGCCGCCAGTGGCAGTGATCCGCTAACGCGGTTCAACTAAAGAAATCCCGCCCAAGCCAACTTGGGCGGGATTTTTTTTGCGCCTGGAAACATTGCTTGTGTGAAATTTACCGTGTATTTTTTCATGAAATTATAAGTAGAAAAATTCACGACCCCTTATGTTTCAGCAATCCACCCAGCATGTCGCCAGCTATTACGCTCACACCTGTGCCGATCGCCTGGTGCATCGAGCAGCGCTGGAGGGCGAGCACGACACCGAAGTGCTGATCATCGGCGCCGGTTTCAGCGGCTTGCATACGGCCTTGCGCCTGGCGCTGGCCGGCAAGCGCGTGACTGTGCTGGAAGCCAGCCGGGTGGCGTGGGCCGCGTCGGGCCGCAATGGCGGACAAGCAATTCTCGGTTGGTCGTGCGACATGCCACCGCTGGAAGCCGCGCTGGGTCATGAGCGGGCGCGGCGCTTGTGGGACGGCATGCGTTGGGCGGCGCGGGAATTGCGGGACCTGCCCGGACGCGAAGATTTCGATTGCGACTATCGCCCCGGTCACCTCTGGACGTCGGTCATGCCGCGCCGGGTGGGCCTGCTGACGGACTGGCAACACGAGGCGAGCCACAAGTGGGGCCACGATGGCCTGCAATTCATTCCACGCCACCAATTGCCCCATTGGGTTGCCAGTGAGCGCTATCAGGCGGGCCTGTTCGACCCCGAAGGCGGGCACCTGAACCCGTTGAAACTGGCCCTCGGCCTGGCGAATGCGATTGAGCGCGCCGGTGGCCGTATCCACGAGCAAAGCAAGGCGCTGGACTACCGCGAAGAGGGCGACCGGTTTGTCGTGTCGACGCCGCGCGGTCTGGTCCGCGCCGATGTCTTGGTGCTGGCCTGCAACGCCTACCTCGACCGGCTCGATCCGCAACTGGCCAGCTGTGTGCTGCCGGTCGGCACCTACCAGGTCGCCACCGCGCCGCTGACAAAAGACCAGGCCATGACGCTGCTACCGAATAACGTGTGCGTCACGGACAACCAGTTTGTCCTCGATTATTTCCGTCGCACACCGGACAACCGCTTGCTCTTCGGCGGTGGTTGCACCTACCTGGGCGGGATGCCCAAAAACATCGCGGCGGCGACCCGGCCATTCCTGCAAAGGGTGTTCCCACAGCTCGCCGGCGTGAAACTGGAATTCGCCTGGGGCGGGCACATCGACCTGACCCTCAAGCGCACACCGGATATTGGTCGACGCGGCGAGCTTTACTGGATGCAGGGTTATTCCGGGCATGGCGTATTACCGACATTGGCCGCCGCGCGGGCGGTGTCCGACGCGATACTGGGCCAGCCGGATGAGCTTGGCCTGTATCAGGGATTGAGCAATGGCCGTTTTCCCGGCGGCAAATACCTGGCCGCTCCGCTGGAAGCCATCGGCAAGGCCTGGTACCGGCTGCGTGACAGCATTTGAGGGACAGTTGATGGACATGCAAGAAGAAATCTCCGCGCTGGCGATCCTGATCCAGGACCTGCGCAAGCACAAGAAGTACACCTTGAAGGAGCTGGCGGACAAAATCGGTCGCTCCGTCGGTTTTCTCTCTCAGGTCGAGCGCGGACTGTCCCGTCCCACGGTGGCGGACTTGACCGCCATCAGCGAAACCCTAGGCGTACCGACCACTTATTTCTACAGCCTGCCCAAACCCATGGCCCTGTCCTGGGTTACGCGCCCCGACGAGCGTCGCACGCTGTACTACGCCGACGGCATCACCGACATCATGGTTTCGCCGAAGATGCGCGCGTCTTTTTCCATGCTCGAAAGCCAGCTGGAGCCTGGAGCCAGCAGCGGTGACAGGCACATGAAGGACAGCTCCGAGCAGGGTGGCTATGTGCTGGAAGGGCAATTGACCCTGTGGCTCGACGGCAACGAACCGGTGACCTTGCACGCAGGCGACAGCTTCCAGCTGGCCAGTCATGCGCACTGTCGCTACGGCAATCTTTGCGACCAACTGACCCGCGTGCTTTGGGTTTACACCTGAAAACAACCAGGAATAAAAAAGATGGATGCTGTGTGCTCTGATCTGCTGGCCGAGGTTCGTAACTTCCGTCACCGCCACCCGGACGTGCGTTATGTCGATCTGATTGCCCTGGACATTCCGGGGCATTTCTACGGCAAGCGCTACCCGATCGAAATGCTCGAAAAAGTCGCTGCCGGCAGCGCCCTCAAGTTGCCGCAGAACTGCGTATTGCTGGGCACCCAGGGCGGCCTGTTCAAGATCGGTGATTACTGTTTCAACGACGGCGATCCGGATGCACGCCGGCGCCTGGTGCCCGGCACGCTCAAGCTCGTGGGCTGGGAAAAACAACCCCTGGGGCAAATGCTGATCACCTCCGACGGCACCGAAAAACCGATTGAATTCGAACCCCGTGAAGTCCTCGCCCAGGTGCTGGCGCGTCTGCGTGGCAAAGGCATTTTCCCGGTGGTGGCGTTCGAACTGGAGTTTTATCTGTTCGATAGCCGGTTGAAGGATGGCTTGCCGCAGTTCCCCCGGGATGAGCTGACCGGGGACGCCGATGATCAGCCGAACATGCACATCGAACGCCTGACGCGATTTGCCCCGGTGCTCGATGAAATGGTCGAGACCGCGCGGGCCCAGGGCGTCGATGCCACGGTGATCACCGCCGAACTCGGTCCGGGCCAGTTCGAAATCAATTTCGGCCATCTCGACGACGGCTTGCGCGCCGCAGACTGGGCGGCCCTGTTTTGCCGCAGTACCCGCGGCGTTGCCCTCAAGCACCACTACCGCGCCAGTTTCATGGCCAAGCCGTACCTGCAACATCCCGGCAGCGGCATGCATGTGCATGTGAGCCTGTACGACGGGGCGGGCAACAACCTGCTGGCGGCAAATGACCAGCAAGCGTTGCGTCACGCCGTGGCCGGCTGCCTGGATGTGTTGCCGCATTGCATGCCGATTTTTGCGCCGAACCATAACGCACTGCGTCGCTTGAGCGGTACGGTGAACACCGCGTCCCGCGCCAGTTGGGGCTTTGAAGACCGCGATGCGTGCTTGCGGGTGCCGGAGTCGGACCTGAAAAACCTGCGCGTCGAGCATCGCCTGGCCGGTGCCGATGCCAACCCGTATTTAGTGCTGGCAGCCATTCTGGTGGGGCTGGAGCAAGGTCTGGAGAGCGGCCGTGAACCGATTGTCCCCCTCAATGAAGACCGGGGCAGTGGTATCGACTTCCCTCTGGAGATGTTGGAGGCCGTGCAGGCCATGCAAGGCAATGCGCAGCTGCGCAAAGGCTTGGGCGCGGAGTTCGTGGACGTCTATTGCGAAAACAAGCGCCAGGATCATCTGGCCTTCATGAACGACATCAGTGCGCGGGAGTATCGCTGGTTCATGTAGGGTTATTCTTGAAAAGTTGTGCATATTTAAGGTGTTGGACGAATTAGTACCTAGATGGTGAATAAAAATATCTTGTTACAGTGTGAAATGTTCCGTAATATTCGCGCCGCGTTCACCACCACGGTTTATGCATTTTTAAATCCCGGGCGTCCATCAGCTGCCCGGGATTTTTTTTGCCTGGAATTTAGTCGGTCAGTCGGGACTGAAAAAAGCATTGCTCATTTTGTCCGGGTGCAAGGGTGTAGACAGATTTCGCGTTTGAGACAGATCAACTGTGGGAGCGGGCGGCGCTGTGTCAGTCAACATCAATGCTGGCTGTAGCGGCCTCTTCGCGAGCAAGCCCGCTCCCACAGTTGAATGTCGTTGTGCACCAATGCTGTGGACGACGCCGCGCTTTGTGGGAGCGAGCTTGCCTGCGATGGCGTACTGACAGGCAACAAACAGGTAGGGTGCAGGGCGCTCAGCGAAAAAACTCACCCGGCGTTTCGCCGAATTGCTGGCGGAACGCCGCGATAAACGCCGAAGTTGAATCATAGCCACAGGCCAACGCCACATCCGTGACCCGTTGTCCTTGCTCCAGCGGAGTCAACGCGCCCAACAGGCGCAAGCGCTGGCGCCACGCTCGGAATGTCAGTCCGGTATCCCGCAGGAACAGTCGGCTGAGAGTTTTTTCAGTCACGCCCAATTGCTCGCTCCAGTGGCCGAGCGTGGTCGACTGTTCCGGATGCAGGTCCAGGCTCTGATAGATCTGTTTCAATCGACTGTCCTGGGGCAGGGGCAGCATCAAATCGAATTGCGGCGCCTCGGCCAACTGATCCAGGATCACCTGCGCCAGGCGCCCGTGGGGGCCGCTTTGATCGTACTCCACCGGGATCTGGCTGAACGCCCGGATCAACTCGCGCAGCAGGTCGCTGACCCCTAGCACATGACAGCGCGGCGCCGCCCACGCCGTGACACTGCAATCGATGTACAGGCTGCGCATCTCCGTGCGCGGCGAGCTGAATACCCGGTGCGGCATGCCCGCCGGAATCCACACCGCCCGAGCCGGTGGTGCGACAAAGCGCCCGACGCCGGTCTGGATTTCCAGCACACCCTGGATCGCATAGGACAACTGCACCCATGGATGGCTGTGACGCCGGGTCAGGGCGCGATTGGGCAGCGATTCAGTGCGACCGTACAAGGGGCGTGGCAGGCTTGCCAGCCCGGGAATACTGCGCCGGATACTCTTGTCATGTCCTTTAGGCGGCATCTGCTGGCTCTTCGGCGTTAGTCGGTAATTCCCTGTCACGTTAGAGTCGCTTTCACGTACTGGCAACCCCGGATGATCAAACCCATGACCCGCCCTCGCTTGTTACCTGACAACTTCACCCTGACCCTGCTCGGCGTGGTGCTGCTCGCCAGCCTGCTGCCCGCCAGCGGCCAGGTCGCGGTCGGCTTTGGCTGGCTGACCAACAGCGCCATCGCCCTGCTGTTTTTCCTGCACGGCGCCAAACTTTCCCGCGAGTCGATCATCGCCGGTGCCGGGCACTGGCGCCTGCATTTGCTGGTGTTCAGCCTGACCTTTGTGCTGTTCCCGCTGCTTGGCCTGGCGCTCAAGCCGTTGCTGTCGCCACTGATCGGCGACGATTTGTACATGGGCATGCTGTACCTCTGCGCGCTGCCGGCCACGGTGCAGTCGGCGATTGCCTTTACCTCGTTGGCGCGTGGCAACATCCCCGCGGCGATTTGCAGCGCGGCGGCGTCCAGTTTGTTCGGGATCTTTCTCACGCCGTTACTGGTGACCTTGCTGCTGGATGTGCACGGTGAGGGCGGATCGACCCTGGATGCGATCCTCAAGATCAGCGTGCAATTGCTGCTGCCATTCATTGCCGGGCAGATCGCGCGGCGTTGGATCGGCAACTGGGTTGCGCGCAACAAGAACTGGCTGAAGTTCGTCGATCAGGGTTCGATTCTGCTGGTGGTCTACGGCGCCTTCAGCGAGGCGGTGATCGAGGGACTTTGGCAGCAGATTCCGCTGCTGGACCTGGTGGGGCTGGTGGTGGTTTGTTGCGTGGTCCTGGGGCTGGTGCTGCTGGCATCCGCCGGATTGGGCAAAGCCTTTGGCTTCAATCAGGAAGACCGCATCACCATTCTCTTCTGCGGTTCGAAGAAGAGCCTGGCGACCGGTGTGCCCATGGCGCAGGTATTGTTTGCCGGCAGCACCATTGGTGTGCTGATCCTGCCGCTGATGCTGTTCCACCAGATCCAACTGATGGTCTGCGCGGTGCTGGCGCAACGCTACGCAAAACGGCCGGAATCGATCCCGGAACTGATGGCCCAGGTCGATCCCTGAAACTCCGCTCCCACATGGATTTGCTGCGGACACAACATCTGCGCAAAACCACAAATCCTTGTAGGAGCGAGCCTGCTCGCGATGGACGTGAACGATAACGCGGGCATCCTGAATGCCCGCGGCGTCTTCGGGTTTTCGCGAACAGGCTCGCTTGTATGTTTAGACTTGAAGGGGCGGGGTACGCGGCGGGATCAGCCGTTTGCTCCCGGTCGACTCGAACGCCGAAGCCAGGTGCAGCAACGACGAATCGTCATAAGCGCGACCCGCAAAGGTCAGCCCCACAGGCATGCCGATATCCGGCATGACGCCCATTGGCACGGTCACCGTGGGAACACCCAGATGACGGATGGCCAGGTTGCCGTTGGCGACCCACACACCGTTGCTCCAGGCGATGTCCGCGGATTTGGGATCGACATCGGCATTCGCCGGGCCAACATCGGCCACGGTCGGGAAGATCACTGCATCGAGCCCCAGTCGGTCCATCCATTCTTCCAGATCGATGCGACGGGTCTGTTCGAGCCCGCGCAGTCCGTCCGGCACCGTGCTGATCTGATCCCAGGGCGTAATGCCGCGCTCGGCCATGCGCACGTATTCGTCCATGCCGGCGGCCAGGTCGCCTTCACGGTTGGGCAGGGTGCCCGGGTCGTGAGGGAAAATCTGCGGACCGTCGACGTCGACCAGACGGTTGAGTTTTGGATCGCCGTTGGCCTGCAGGAAATCATCGAACGCCCAGGCCGTCAGGTCCCATAGCTCATGGTGCAGGAACTCCTTGGACACCAGGCCGCGATTGAACACGGTCGGTGCGCCAGGGCGGTCACCCTCGCAATTGGACACCAGCGGGAAGTCGACTTCCAGCACCTCGGCGCCCGCGGCTTCGAGTGCCTTGCGCGCCTGCTCCCAGAGCCCGATCACCGAAGGCCGGGTATGGATGCGCTGGCCGGTGGGGCCGCCGATGCCCGGTGCTTCGCAGGTGCCGGCCTCAGGGTCGGCATTGATGTACATGCGCGGGACACCAAAGCGCTTGCCGGCCAGTGCCTCGCTGTTCGCTGCCAGCGCGGTGTAAGAAGCGGGGCGCACCGAGGAAGAGCTCGGGATCGGCACCCAGGGCTGCAGGCGCCACAGATCGCCGCGGGTGTCCGGATCGTCCGCCACCACCACGTCGAGCACTTCGAGCAGGTCCGCCATGGTCCGGGCAAAGGGCACGACCACGTCCATGGTCGGCGTCAACGGCCAGTTGCCGCGCACCGAGATCACCCCGCGCGAAGGGGTATAAGCGCACAGGCCATTGTTGGAGGCAGGGCCACGACCACTGGACCAGGTTTCTTCGGCCAGGCCGAAGGCGGCGAAGCTGGCAGCGGTGGCCGTTCCCGCACCGTTCGACGAACCCGAGGCGAAAGGCGCGGTGAGATAATCAGCGTTGTACGGGCTCTCGGCGCGGCCGTAGACTCCGCGCTGCATACCGCCATTGGCCATCGGTGGCATATTGGTCTTGCCCAGGCAGATCGCCCCGGCACCGCGCAGGCGCTCGATGGTGAAGGCGTCGCGATAGGCGATCAGGTCCTTGAAAGCCGGGCTGCCCGAAGCGGCGGTCAGGCCCTTGACCAGGTAGCTGTCCTTGGCCGTGTACGGAATGCCATCGAGGGGCCCGAGCGTCTCGCCCTTGGCCCGACGGGCGTCAGAGGCCTGCGCTTCCTTCAGCGCCTCGGGATTGCGCACTACCACGGCGTTGAGAGCGGTGGACGTATCGGCGCCGTCATAGGCATCGATCCGGGCCAGATAGGCCTGGACCAGTTCAACCGAGGTGGTCTGCCCGGACTCGAGAGCGGCACGCAGTTGGGCAATGGAAACTTCGGTAACTTCGATCATGCTGTCACCGCCGGGTGCAGGTGGAGGGGTGCTGGCGCTTCACGTTTCTCGAAAAGGACTTTCATATCGTTATTCTCGTTGCACTGTGTGACATGACAGTGTCGGGTGTTAAAAATACTGAGCACTATTTAGCATTAAACCGGGATTTGAGGAAGCCGTTGTAAAAGTTATCTTACACGCAGCAGAAAAAAGGCCACCACAACCCGACGTTGTGATGGCCTCGGATGACACATTAGCAGGTGCCCACCGTCGCGGGCCATGGCGATCAATGCGCGCCGGCGGCCGCTCAGGACTTCGCGTCCCTGGTCCCCAGTACGTCGCGGATATTGTCCACCACATTGCTGTCTTTGATCACATCGTTCAGCCAACCCTCGAGCGGCATGTTGCCCCACTTGATGGCGCGTTCGATCAGGTAGGGCACGGGGCTTTGGGGCTCGGTCTGTTTGAAGAACTGCGCAATACCCGCCAGCAGGGTGAACGCTTCATCGCGCGACTGCGGCGTGGTGCGCAGCGGCGCGGCTGAAAGGTCTTGGGGGATCTGGTTCATTGCAGCACCTGTGGGTTGTGCGCCAGCGCTTTCAGGTTCATCCAGGGAGGCAGCGGCAGGGGCGGGGTGCAGTTCGATACCCCGATCCTTGAGCAGTTTTTCGGCCAGTTGTCCTGCGCGGGACAACATGTCATTGAGTCCGGCAAAGCTGGGCGCGTCAGGGCCGAACAGCCTGTCAGCGGTGTTCTGCAACTGCTGGCACGCATTGAGGCTGGCGGCTATTTCGCCGGCCTTGAGGCGCAGGTGATCAGAGTCGGTCAGCACCACCGAACGCTGAAACACCTCGGCATTGATCTTGCCTTCGTCGAGGGCGGCACGCATGGCCTGGGGGTTTTGCAACGCCAGGTTTTCGACGTGCCGGGATTCGTCATAACGCAGCAGGCCGTACTGCTGGCCCTGGGTGATGGGCAATCCACCCACCACCTCCGCCAGGGTCGTTTTCATCCACGCCAGGCGGGCAGCGCGTTCATCGACCCCATCCTCGAGGGAAGGGAAAAGGCCGGCCCAGAAATTGTCCAGTATGCGTTCGGCCAGGGTCAGGCCAAAGGTGATACCGGTGAAATGGTACTTGTGCGCCAGGGCTTCGCTGAGCCAGGCGACGAGCATCAGGTCCTTGCTCTGTCGAGCCAGGCCCTGGGCAGCCAGGGTGAGGGTCAGATCCCAGTCGGATGACTTCAGATCGTTTTGCCAGTCACCCTGGGTCAGGTAATCGGGGTCTGCTCGCCGTGCTTCTTTCACCTGATCGAACAAGGTGGAAAAGCTCAGGTCTTCGCCGCTCCCCTCATTGATGGGCGCGGTCAGTTCGGCCAGCGAAAGGTCGTTGAGAAATTCAGACATGGGAAACTCTGATCAGAATAAAGAACACCGCGCCCGCCTGGCAGGCACGGTGTCGAAAACGAGCCGCGTGCGCGGCCCGTCATTACTACGGTTTTATGCGAAAACCTTGTTCGCAGTGCGGTCCCAGCCACCGGTAACGTTACCGCCACCCTGGCCATCTGCACGGCTCTGCTGGGTGTAGGTGGTCTTGATGCGGGCGAAGTTGAAGCTGATTTCCTCGATCGGCAGATCGCCAACCGATTTGTCCTCGCCGTTCTGGCTGCCGCCAGCGACCGCTTTCACGGACGACACTACGACTTCTTCCAGGTTGATGGTCAGGTAGGTGACCTTGTCGCCACCGGCGCGGTTCACGTTCAGCTGGATCTTGGCGATGTGAGTGCCTTTGCAGCAGGCTTCAAACAGCTTGGCAGAAGCCTTGTCCACGGCTTTGCGGATGCTGAAGTCGCTCAACGCAACACGCTCCGACGAAGCGCCGCCCGAAGAGCTGGCCGTCGCGGAAGTCGCCTGGGTTGCGCCGTACTCGTAGCCCAGCACTTCGATCCAATCCTTGTGTTTGTCGTCCAGAACTTCACCAGGAATGCCGTCGATCTGGATGTATGCGTCAAATGCCATTTCTATTTTCTCCTTACCTTCATTTAAAGGGATGTCACCTGCAAGCAGGTTACGGCCCTTCGTTTTAACCTCTTTGAAACGATCAACAGAGGTGTCTTATGCCAGCCCGGGCCACTCGTCGAGATGACCCGGATGCCGGTATTTCTTCACAAGGTGCGCACGCTCAGTTGAGTGCCCGCACTTCGATTTCTACCCGCCGGTTAGGCTCAAGGCAGTGGATCAACTGGGCTCTTGGCTGCTGCATATCGCACTTGACCAAGGGCTTGTTGCTGCCTTCGCCGACGGCTTCTACCAACTCGCCGGGGACGCCTTTGCCCACCAGGTAGGTCTTGATGGTTTGCGCCCGCTGTTTCGAAACCTGCAGGTTGCCCTGGGGGTCGCCGAGTTGGTCAGCGTGCCCGGCGATGATGATCTTGCCGATGTTGGGGGTATTGAGCAGCTTGCTGGCGATCGCACTGAGCTGGCTTTGGCCTTCAGTCTTCAGGCTCTGGAAGTCCGCACGGGCGAAAGCGAACAAGGTGTCCGACTCCAGCGTGATGGTTTCGATCGAGCGCAACGACTGGGTCAGCAGGCTGTTGATGTAGTTGCGCGAGCTGGAGATCAGGAATGCGTTGTCGAGGATCCGCGGCACGTCCGGCTCGTGGATCTGGTCGCTGTAGAAATGGATCTGGCGGCTGGCAAATTCATAGTCCTTGGCGGCGACACTGGCGTTGCCGACCTGACGGGCAATCGCCGGGTACCAGTAATCCGGGATTTTCGCTTTCAGGAACGCGGGGTCGGCCTTTTCCCGCTGGGCACGGGACAACATGACGTAGGTGTCTAGCGTCGCCTTGCCGAACTGCGCAATGGATTGCGCCCGGTTGTCATTGGGCAGCGCCTTGGGTTCGACGCTGTCCACGCCGGTCACCGGCATCAACGCTTTGGCATTGCGCTGATACACCTTGAGGGTGGTCAGCAAGTACAACGAGCGGGTCAGGTTGTCAGCCGTGGGTTTGAGCATCACGCTTTCCAGGCGGTTGAAGTAGCGGCTGCGCACCAGTGGTTCTACCTTGTGTCCTTGATAGAGTCCCAGGCGCATGCGCAGCGGCACACCTTCGTCGTGGTGTTGCGCGTAGTAATGCGCGGTCCAGAAGCGCAGGCGGTCCAGGGTTTGCCAGGTGGTGTATTGCCCGGTAGTGGAACGGTCGTCGGCAGCTGCCTGGGTCAGTTCCGCCGAGAGGCTCTGCAAGGTGTTCCTGTTGTTCAGATACGACCAGCCCAACAGGCTGCACAGCAGCACCGCGACCAGTCCGGCGCCACCGAGCCAGGCCGCCCTGCGCCGACGTTCGCGCTGATTGGTGGTGTACAGCGCCACCAGGTGCTGGTCGGGAATGATGACTTTGCGGAACAGACTGTTGATGAACAACGGGCGCGGTTGCGCCTGATCGTTGGCGTTCTCCCGCTCACCTTCCAGGGCAAAGCGCTCTGTCACCTGCCTTGCGTGACCACCCAGGTCCGGCTGCTCTGCGTCCAGCGCACTGGTGAAATAGAAGCCGCGCAGCAGTTCGGCACTTTGATAAGGGTTGGCGCGCAACAGGGCATCGACGAACAATTGCAGCCGGGGTTTGAGGGCCGCCAGTTCCAGCGGGAAGCGGTAAACCGCAGAATCCTGGCGGGTGATCTGGATGTCCTGGGTGACCAGTTGCTGGCTCGCCACTTGTTGCCAATAGCTGACCAGCGCGTCCATCGCGACGCCGAAGCGCTGCCCCCAGTCGGCCTGCTCATAACCTTTGTGGGAGAAGGTCTTGCCCATGACTTCGCCGCGTGCGACTTCATCGAGTTGGCGGTAGAAGGGCGCGAAACCGGGCACCAGGTCGCACTTGGTGAATACCAGGTAGACCGGCAGGCGCACTTCCAGCAAGGCATGGGTTTCCTGGATGCGTTCGCGCAGGCGCTTGGCGATGCGCTCCTGATCTTCGAGCGAGGCTTGCAGGATGTCGTGGATGCTGACGGTGACGATCAGGCCATTGAGCGGCCGGCGCTGGCGATGCTGGCGCAGCAACTGGAGGAACGCGCGCCATTTGCCGGCCTCTTCCTGGTTGTTCATGTAGCGCCCGGCGGTGTCCAGCAGGACTGCTTCGGAGCTGAAGAACCAGTCGCAATTGCGCGTGCCACCCAGGCCTGCGACCCGCACGCCTTCGCGCTCGGCGTAGGGGAAGTTCAGACCCGACTGGTAGAGCATGGTGCTCTTGCCTGCCGCCGGCTGGCCGACCACCAGATACCAGGGCAGGGCGTACAGCGCATCCTTGGGATTGCTGCCCCGTGGCTTGTTGTTGTGCAAGCGCTCGATACTCTGCAACAGCCGCTCGCGCAGCAGGCTGACTTCCTCGCGATCCGCCGGGCTCGCGTTCAACACGGCCTGGTCGGCATCCTCGCGCAGCAGTCCTTCGAGGTTGTGATGCCGGGACACGCCGCGGTCAAGCAGCAGCACATAACCGGCGGACAGGCCGAGGAACACCCCGATGCCGGTCAGCAGGCTGTTGAGCGAACTGAAATCAAATGCACGCCCGATCCCCCACACCACGAAGATCGTGAGGAAAAAGCACACCCCCAGGATGTAGGGTTGATAGCGCAAGAAGTAATACTTGATCTTGTTCATACAGGCTTCGAATCCAGGGCATCGACAAAACGGTCGATAACGTCACCCAGCGGGCGGTCGATTTCGGGAAAGGCGTGTTTTCGGTGGTGCTCGTCAAAGGCATCGAAAGACGCCAGCACGTCATAGCTCTGTGAGCGCTCATTGATGCCGGTCAGCAGGCGGTAGGCATCGCTGGTATTGCGTGTGGCAAAACAGATCAGCCGGGGACGCATGAAGTCGTCCGCCAGCAGGCTGATCTGCGGCACCTCACGCTGCGCAGTCATTTTCGTCAGCCAGGTGACCCACAGATCGGCGGTCGGGTTCTTCAGGCCCCTTTCCGCCGGCAAGGGCAGGGTGATGCCGATCGGGCTTGTCAGGTCGAGGTGCATTTTCAGGGCCTGCAGTCGGGTCAGCACGGCGTTGGTGACGAACTCCGGGTAGGCGCCTGCGAGCGCGGTACTGATATCGCGCAGGTTGAAGTTCACCAGGAACTTGTCATGTACACGTCGGAACAACTCGAAGTCCTGGCCTTGCAACGGGCGCAGGGCCTTGATGCGCTCGAACAGCACCGCAGTGCTTTCACCCTGGACGGCCAGGTGCAGCAGCGGCCGGATCTGCCCGCTGAACAGTTCGCCCAGGGTGAACGGGTTGACCAGAGGCTCGGCTTCGCTGGCCTTTAGGGTCTGGAAAATGAAGAACGGATAACGCCGTCCACTCGCGTCCCTCGAGCTGATCAGCCCGCCCAGCAACCAGTTGCCGCTGCGTGCGCGGTAGCTGAAAAAGCACAGCGGCAGCGCGTCGAACAGCTCGCGCCAGTCTTCGCGATGCTGCAGGGCGGCCAGTGCACCTTGCAGCCAGCGATCGAACTCGCAGACCTCGTCGCCCGCACCTTGCAGGCTGACGAAGTCCGGGCTCGCGGGCACCTTGCCGAAGCAACCGATCATTGGCCGGTTCCCTGGTTCAGGTTCCGTTTGCTCACAGCGGGCGAGCCTCTGCGCCATTGAGCGCGCCCAACGCCTTGACGTTGGCCAGGTCGGTCAACTTGACGCCGCCGTAGTTGCGTACGGCGAGGCTGACCGGGCCACTGCTGGTGTTCCAGCTGAAGCGTTGCTGGATGCCGTCCAGATCGCTGACCCGTGCGCTGTCGTTCATGCGCAGCAGGCCCCAACGGCCCGGGTAGTCGAACACAGTGATGCGTTCGCCGCTCAGGGTCACCACATCCAGGCGTGCGCCCGGCGTGGTGGTCGTGCCCGGCCACGAGAAGCGGCTCCAGCTGGTCCGGCCGTTGCGGTAGTGCTGCACCTGGCCATCAAGGGTGAAGATGATGTCGGTCAGGTTGGCGGAAGGTTCGAGCATGATCTCGAAGCCGTTGTCGCGGTCCGACAGGCTGGCGATCACCTGGCCCAGCGAGCTGGCCTTGTCGATGCTGTTGACCATGTTCGGGTTGACCAGCGGGGTTGCCTTGCTGTTGCTGCTCATCCCCAGGCCTTCGCCACCGGACAGGTTGCCGATTTCGTTGCGCTTGAAGTTCGGCAGCAGCCCGGATTCGGGGTCGACGAAACGCTGCAGATCCTTGACCGAGGCTTCGTTGCGGCTGCCAGGCGCGATCGGGTAACGGTGCGCCATGACCTGCTCCCAGGGCTTGGCGATCTGCTGTGCCCAGGCCTTGGCAATCTGTTGGCCGGCCGGGTCGCGCAGGGTTTCCCAGGCAAACTGGATCGGCGAACTGAACAGACCCTGCAACGAAGCGGACAAGCTACCCTGGCTGGTGTCGACGGTGGTCTCGACATAGTTGCGCACGCTGGTCACTTCGCTTGGCGACCCTTCAAGGGTTTCGCTGATCAGCTGCTTGCTGCTCTTGCCAACGTCCTGAGAGCGCTGGATATTGTTCATCCGCACCTTTAGTTTGCGCAGGGCCGCGAGGTAGCGGTCCATGATCGTGCTGTCGGCGCCTTCGGCGTTCTGCACCGCGAACACCCGCGACACAGGTTCGAAGCGCTTCGCCAGGCTGCCGTCGTCGACCGCTGGCAATGGCGAAATCAGCGCGCCAGGCGATGCGTTGTTTCCGTCGAAGATCCCGGTGACGCGGCTCCAGAATCCATCATCGGGCTTGATGCCCGCTTGCAGGGTTTCCCGGGGGACAGGGACATCCCATTGGGTGTTGTCGTTGACCGCCGTCAGGAGAATCTTCACCGGCGAGTTCTGCACGTCGCTGAGCAGCGACAGTTGCTGGGTGGCATTGGCCATGTCAGTGAAATGCCGAACGCCAACGCTGTCGATGAAGGTGTACCAGGCCTGGGTGTAGTCACGCTTGTAGCGCGCCATGAACTCACGGATGAAATTGGCTTTCTGCACGATGCTGTCGCCGCCTTCGCCATCGAGCACCCAGTCCGATTCGTTTTGCAGGTTGCCCGACACCAGCTTGATCAGTTCAGGCTTGACGAACTGTTCCCAGCCCTGTCGGGTGAAAATCGCCGGGACGGCCTCGCTGCCGTACAGCAACTGGCGACCGGGCATCGGCACCAGGTCGCTCAAGGCAACGGCCGGGAACTGACGGCTGGATTCCAGTTGCAGGCGCAGGTATTCGCGGTCTACCAGCGAGCTGGAAATCATGAAGGACTTGAGGCTGTTGCGGGTTTCGCTGATGAGCTGCTCGTTACGCGACAAGGACGGCGCCTGGCCATTCTTGAGCAATTGCACGTAGACCGGCGCGTTGTCTGCAATCACCTCGGCGCTGACAGGATTGTCGGCACTGGCGGTATTGGCCCAGGCCACGGGTAGCGTGGCGCCGACGAACTCCGGGTCGGGATGGGTGCCCGGTTTCGTGAGGATCAGGTAGAGCTTCAGCGCGTTATAGGACTCGATGATGGACGCGACTTGCCGCTCATCCAGCCGGCCGAGCATTTCCTCGGACAACGACAGCCCGCCGGTGGTCGCCGACAAATCAGCGGCATCGCCCGCAGTGGCAGGGTTGCGCAATGCGCTCAGCGCCTCGCCCCGTGCCTTGTTGGCGGCACCCTTGGCAGCACCGGTCAGGCGACTGGCCGCATCAGCGCTACTGCGTGGCAGGTTGTTCAAGCGGATCGGCAGTTTCTGCCCCGACGCGCGCGTCTTGGCTGAGTCGGCTTTGTTTGGCGCAGGCGCATTCTGCGCATCCATGGTCTTGGCGAACTCATTGAAGGCGCGCATCTGCAATTGCAGTTGCACGCTGACAGGTTCCAGCGCCTGGGTGCGCAATTGCTGCAAGTAGGCGGTCTGCGCGACGCGGTAGATATCGTCACCACGATAGAGGCCTGCGCCCAGTTGCAGCGGTACACCTTTGGCACGGTGCTTCTCGATGGCCGAGAGTTGCTCGCGCAGCAGCTCCAGGCCTTGGCCCGAGGCGAGTAAGCCGGCCTGGTCCGGGGACTGTTGCAGTTCGCTCAGTTGCTCGCGCAATGTGGCCAGCCACTGACGGTTGTTCTGGAACGACAGGGCTTGCCAGCCAATGAACGCAACCCCGGCCAGTACCGCCAGGCCCAGCAGGGCAGGGCTGGCGGAGCGGTTCTTGCCAAGGCGCGACTGATAGAGGGTCAGGTCCCGGTCCGGGAAGATCACCCGGCGGAACGTATCGGTGATGAAGTAGCTGCGGTCGCTGATTTTCTTGCCGGTGCTTGGCTCCGTTTGCTCATGTTCCGCTTGCAGGGCGAACGACTCGGCGAGGTCGTCTTCATACACCTGGCTCAGTTGCTGGTCGGTCTGCAAGGCGCTGGTGAAATAGATTCCGCGCAGCAACAGTGGCGTACTGCTGCGACGGGTCTCGGCGAAGTGCTGGAGAAACTGCTCCAGCACCCCGGAAAGCGCGGCGAAATAATTCGGGAAGTTCAGCAGGGTGCTGTTGGCATCGGCACCCAGCGCAATCATCTGGGCGTCGACGTGACGACGGATATGGCTGTGCAGGTTGGCCAGCTTGGCATCCAGCACCGGGCGCAGGCCCTGGTTGCGGATCTCGGACAACCCGAAAGTCATGCCCAGCGGCTGCTGGCGTTCGTTAAGGTCCAGGCCTTCAAACGCCTGGCTGAAGCCCGGCAGTTGATCGGTCTTGCTCAGCATCAGGTAGATCGGCGGACTGGCGTCCAGGCAGTCGTTGTATTCCTCGATGCGCGAGACCAGTTGTGCCGCGAGTTGGTTGCGCTCGGCCGCACTGAATGCCAGCAGTTCAGGCAGGCTTACCACCAACACCAGACCGTTGACGGCGGCCTTGCTGCGCTGCTTTTTCAGCAAGCGCAGGAAGGCGGCGAATTCGCTCGCCGACGGGTCGTCGCGCAGGTAACGGCCGGCCGTGTCGATCATCACGGCCTCGGGGCTGAAATACCAATCACAATGCTGGGTGCCGCTTTCGGTGTCGTTGGCGCTGCTGGCAATGCTCGCGGACAGGCCCGAGCGGGTCAGCAACGAGGTCTTGCCCGCTGCGGACATGCCGATTACCAGATACCACGGCAAATCATAAAGCGCCGACGAACCGCCGCCACCGGCCGAGCGGTCGGTGCGCAGCATGGCGACGGCGTGCTTGAGGCGTTCGCGCAGCACTTGCTGATCACGGAACTCACCGGTGGCGTTGAGCGAGCGGTCGACTTCTTTGTGCACCAGGTTTTCAAGGTTGTGTTCGGTGCGGATGCGCTCGTACTGACGCAGCACAATGATCAGCAGGTAGAAGGCGCTGACGATCGCCATCGCCTCCAGCGCATAGTCGCGCAGCCAACCCAGGCGCGGCGCCACGAACCAGCAAGCCGCCAGGCTGGCCAGCCACAGGACGGCAACGAGGAACTTAAAACTTTTCAATGAGCGCAATAATGTCTTCATGTCTTCCTGACTCGGTTACCTGACCTGTTTTCAGGCACTGAACAGCTGGCTGATTTGTTCGGACAACGCGGCTACATCCTTGGTCAGCAGCCAGTCCAGCGTCAGGTAGACACCCGTGCAGACCAGCGCGATCAGCGCCAGGTAGAGCCAAAGGGGGACTTCATGGCGCAGCATCTGCGAGACTTGTTCAGGCAGCGCCCAGTCGGGCGAGAGCGCCTTGGGTGTCTTGCGAAAGCGCGCGATGTCCTGGCCCAGGGTGTTGGCCAGGTAACGCAACTGATCCTTTTGCCCTTGGCTGAACTTGCCTTCGAATCCCAAGGCCAGGCACAGGTGGTAAACCTCGAGCACATCGAGGTTCTGTTTGACGTCGCCACGCAGTGCGTCGATCTTTTCGAAGAAGCCTTTGCCGGCCAGAAGTCCGCCGAAGTGGCGGAACTGCAAGGGATGCAATTCAAATTGCTGACGCAGTTCGTTGTCTCCGGAGCGCAACACGCTTTCATCGAGGAACGCACACAGGGCGTACTGGGTGTCTTTGACCTGTTCAACGCTGTAGTTGGCGGCTCGGGCAGCGAGTTCCAGCGTCTTGAAGAAGGTGTCGACGCTCGCCTCGAAGGCGCTGACTGACTTCACCCGGCGCCCCTTGCGCACGATCAGCGCCATGCTGATGAAGTCTTGCACGAGGTCTTTGAGCGTCGGTTTTTCACGGGCGGCCGCAGCGGCGCCTTGCAGTACAGCTTCGGTCATTTGAGTACCGCCATCAGTTCAAGCTTGAGGTTGGTGAACGCGCTGGGCGCATAGAAAGAGATGGCCTGGGCACTCATCATCCGCTCGTACACCCGGCCATGGGGTTCGATGGAGAAGTAGTGATTGTCCAGTCGCACCGCAATCGCATTGGGCAGGCGGGTCGCATGATTGAGCGTCACGCCCGGCATGGCGCTGTTGACCACCACTTCGATGTCTTCCGGCGAGCCGACCTTGAACGCCCGTGGTACCAGTTCCAGCAGGCTCGCGCCCGGCATGTCGGCGTGCACGCAGAGGTAGAAATCCGCCTCCGTCAGCCGTGGGTCTTTCAACTGCCCTTGCCAGTACGAAGGCTTGGTCTGGATCAGGTCGATCACCACACACTGGTTCGGCACCACGTTGTCGAGCAGCACGCGAATCATTTCGTCGAGCTTGACCAGCGACGCCGCCGGGTCGTGGTGGTCGTACTCGGGGATGTTGCTGAGCTGGGTGTCCAGCGAAAACGTCAGCAAGCCGCCGGCAAGTTCGGCCAGGAACAGATACAAGCGCTCGGGATGCAAGCGTGGATGCGCGAGCAAGTGCGCCAGGGCCGGGTGGGCACGGTTCACCGTGTTCAACAGCCAGAACAGGGTCACGTCGCTCGAACCGAACTCGGCAATCTGGTCCGCGCGCTCGCGACGACGGCCCGACAGCGCATTGCTTTTCGCTTGCAAGGCACCGAGCAAATGCTTGCCCAGCCCGATCAGGGTGTCATGGGTACCCAGGTGCAGCGTCGGGTGCACGAAATGCCCGTCGAGATTGAACCCGCCAATGTTGTTGCGCGACAGCCGGGCAATCGGGCACCAGGTGTAGCCATCGAGATTGTCGCCGTCGATCAGCATCACCACGTTCAGGCGCAGGCTGGTGATTTCATTTTCCAGGTCGCCTTCGTTGAGGTCCGGCAAGGTGTCGAACTGCTTGCGATAGCGCCGACCGGTCTTCTGCTCCTGGCCGTCTTCGACATAGTTCAGGCCGAAGGGCTCAGGCAGTTTCAGCGCGGCGTAGACCTTGAGGTCGTTACCCTTGAGCAAGTCCTTCAAGTCACGGGCTGCCGGCAGCGGGTCGTGCTGCGGCGCGTCGAACAGACTGCCGTCGGGAAACACCAGTTTCAGGCGTTTCAGCTGCAGGGAGCCGCTGGCAAGGGCTTCCTCGTCCACCTCGAGCAACTGCACGCCCCAGTGAAAGGGCGTGCTGCGCAGGGTCGCCTGCGCCAATTGGTGCTGGTGGAACTCATCCTGATACTGGAAATGTTGTGGCAAAAGGAACATGCCTTCGGACCACATCACCCGGCTTTGCTTACTCATTGAGCGCCTTCCAATAATGAATTCAATTTCGAGTCCACGGCTTTTTGCGCGGAGCCCGCCGCCTTGTCCTGGGCTTTTTCAATCACAGCGTCCTGTACCCGAAGGGGCAGCGTTGGCTGCTCGGGCGAGGTGGCGGCTTTGGCGAGCTGCTCCTGGGTCTTGGGCTTGTTCAGCACGTCGACGCCACTGACGGCGGATACGGTGTTGTTATCCACCAGCACCCGCAGGCCGTCGGAGGAGAACCAGATGCCTTCCTTGCGCAACGAATTGGCGTCAAACGCGACCTTCCATTGGCTGTGCTCGTCGGTGCGGAAAAAAGCCGCGACGCCGACATAGCCGGCTGCCTTGCTCAACGGCCACTTGTCGACTTGCCCCATCCCCGGCAACAAGGTGATTTCGCGGTTTTCGATCAGGGTATTGCCGAGGGCCTTTTGCGGGTCTTCCCACAGCGAGTCGGCATCCACAGAGGCAAAGCGCTCCAGCGATGTCAGCTGGTACACGCGAAGCACCACCGAAAGCGGCTTGCCGGACGCATCGGGGTTGAGTTGATTGCCACCGTCGGACGTCAGGATGACCTTCTCGTTATCGTCGAACAGCATGTCGCCGGCCCACGTATCGTCGACCCGCTTGCCGACCCGGTCGGTGACGCCACAGGCGCTCAGTACCGCCATCATCGCCAGCGCCGCAAGGCATTTGGCCAACGCTGTTTTTTCGCAACGCTTCCCTGAATATCTATTGTCCATGACCACTACCTGTAGATGCCCGATCAGTGCAGGCGATAGGCGAAATCGCCGTCGCTGCCCAACTCGATGTTCAAACTCTGAATCGGTTTGTCCTGCGCCATGCGCTCCAGTACCCGTTGCGCCAGTTCCGGCATCAGGGTCTGGGACAAGATGTTGTCGATGTTGCGCGCGCCGCTGTCCACCTCGGTGCAGCGCGAGGCAATGGCCTTGATCAGCGCCTCGTCATAGTTGAGGACAGCCTGATGATTGCGCTCGAAACGCTGGCGAATGCGCGCAAGCTTGAGCGCGACGATGCGCTCCAGGATCGCGTCCTTGACCGGGTAATACGGGACGATGGTCAGGCGGCCGAGGAAAGCGGGTTTGAACACCTGGTTCAACTCGTCGCGCAGCCCTTCGACGATTTCTTCCGGCGTCGGTTGCGGCTGTGCATTGAGGCACCACTGCATGATGCGCTCGGTCCCGGTGTTGGACGTGAGGATGATCACGGTATTGCGGAAGTTGATCTCGCGACCTTCGCCGTCATCCAGCACGCCTTTGTCGAACACCTGGAAAAACAGTTCGAGCACGTCCGGGTGGGCCTTTTCCACTTCATCGAGCAGCACCACGCTGTACGGCTTGCGTCGCACCGCTTCGGTCAGCACGCCGCCCTCGCCATAGCCGACGTAACCCGGCGGCGAACCCTTGAGGCTGGAAACGGTGTGGGCTTCCTGGTACTCGGACATGTTGATGGTGATGAGGTTACGCTCGCCGCCATACAGGGTGTCGGCCAGTGCCAGGGCGGTTTCGGTCTTGCCGACGCCGCTCGGGCCGAGCAACAGGAACACGCCGATGGGTTTGTTCGGGTCTTCCATGCGGGCGCGGGAAATCTTGATGCGCTTGCCGATTTCGTGGAGTGCGTGGTCCTGGCCGAGTACCCGTTCGCCCAGCAGGGCCGGCAGGCGCTGCACGGTGTCGATTTCGTCGCGCAGCATCTTGCCCAGCGGGATGCCGGTCCAGCCGGAGATCACTTCGCCGATGGTGCCGCCATCCACCAAGGCATGCACCAGCGGTTGTTCACCCTGGACGCTGGCCAGTTCGGCGCGCACCGCGGCCATCTCCCGGGCATCCGCTGGCTGATTCTCGGGGTGACTGAGTGCGCCGAGTTGCTCCACCAGTTGCAGCTCGCGTTGCCACTGTTGTTCGAGGGCATCGCGGGTCTGCTGTTCGCTCAGCAGCTCGGTATCGAGGGTGGCCAGGCGTCGGGCATGGTCGCTGCCTTTGGCGGCTTCCTGCTGCAATACCGAGATTTCCGCCTGCAGGTTGTCGATCTGGCGCTTGCAGTCTTCCAGCGGCCCCGGCTGGGCCGATTGGCCCAGGGCGACCCGGGCGCAGGCGGTGTCCAGCACGCTGACGGCCTTGTCCGGCAGTTGGCGCCCGGTGATGTAGCGATTGGACAGGCGCACGGCCTGCACCAGCGCCTCGTCCATCACCGTGACCTTGTGATGTTCCTGCATCTTGGCCAGCAGGCCGCGCAGCATGTGGATCGCCTTGTCTTCGTCCGGCTCTTCGACTTTCACCACCTGGAAGCGGCGGGCGAGGGCGGCATCCTTCTCGAAGTACTTCTTGTATTCGGCCCAAGTGGTCGCCGCGATGGTGCGCAGTTCGCCGCGAGCCAGGGCTGGCTTGAGCAGGTTGGCGGCATCGTTCTGCCCGGCCTGGCCGCCCGAACCGATCAGGGTGTGCGCTTCGTCGATGAACAGAATGATTGGGTGCAGGCTGCGCTTGGTTTCTTCGATCACCGACTTGAGGCGGTTCTCGAATTCACCTTTCACACCGGCACCGGCCTGCAACAAGCCCAGGTCCAGGGTGTGGATGGCCACGCCCTTGAGCACTGACGGCACGTCACCCTGGATGATGCGCAGGGCCAGGCCTTCGACCACGGCGGTCTTGCCGACGCCGGCTTCACCGGTGAGGATCGGGTTGTTCTGGCGGCGGCGGGTGAGGATGTCGACCATCTGCCGCACCTCGAACTCGCGACCGAGCACCGGGTCGATCCGGCCTTCGCGTGCGCTTTGCGTGAGGTTGATGGTGTATTGGTCGAGGGCCGGGGTTTTGCCGTTGCCCTTGATCGTGCTGGCGATGTCGCTCGGCGATTTGGCCAGGGCCGATTCGGCGCTGCCTTCCACCAACGCATTGAGGTTCACGCGCAAATCGTCGGCGTTGATTTTCTCAAGCTCAGCCGCACCCGCGATCACCACCCGGCGCAGCTCATCGTCATCGAGCAAGGCTTGCAACAGATGGCCGGTGCGGATCTGCGTCTGGCCGAACTCGATGGAGGCCAGCACCCATGCCTGTTCGATCAGGCGGGTCAGGTGCGGCGACAGCGCCGGGGTGCGCGTATTGCCTTTCTTGAAGGTCCCCAGTGCCGTCACCAATTGCGCCTGCAAACGCTCAGGCACCACGTCGTAATGACGCAGGATGGCCGGCAGGTCGTTGTCATGGGCATCGAGTAACTGCAACAACAGGTGCTCGATTTCGACATCGTAGTGGTGTTCCGACAGGCACAGCGCAGCGGCGCTTTCGGTGGCGGTACGGCTGGTGTCGTTGAGCTTGGCGAACAGGGACTTCAGGTTCACAGGGAGACCCCATCAAAAGGAATGTGGTAGAGGGCGCAGCGGGAAGGTTCAACGTCGACGCCGGGTCGCTTGAGCCAGCCAAGCCGGCCCAGGGATACGTTGCCCAGACGGGCGACCGGTACGGCCTTGGGTTTGAGCTTGGGTGCCAACTGAAAGTCCAGTTCCGCACCCACATAGAAACGCACCAGTTCCACCAGTTTCTGGTAGTCCTCGGTGCCTGGCTGGAAGCGTTGATAGTCGGCCAGTGCCAGTGGGCCCAATTCGATGCGCACGCACGACTGGTAGTCCCAGACCCGGTTGCCGGCGACAGCGCTTTGCCCGAGCACGGCGTTCTTGCGCCCCAGCTGCGTGCACTGGCTGGCATCGAGTTTCAGCCAGCGACCGGCAAACGGCTTGACCTTGAACGGCAGCGAAAAATAGAAAGACAGCATCGCCTCCAGGTTCAACGCGTTGCGCGGCTTCTGCGCGAACAGGCCGCAGAAATAGCTGAACAATTCCCGGCGCAGGGGCGAGCCTTGTTTGTCGAATTTCTGCTTCTGCGCCTCGGGCCCGAAACCCACCAGGTTGAGCAGGTAGCAATCGAAATCCGAGCTGCCGTTGCGTTCGTACTCGATGTAGAACTTGTACTTTTGCCAGGCCTCGTAGAACAGCGTGGTCATGCGGTGCGAAAAAATGTCGAGGAACGCGTGGGCCGCGTCATCCCGGTACTGGATGTGCCGCTCGATCAACAGCTCGGTGTACGGGCGCGGCAACACACCCGACGGCCCGACCAACCCCATGAACGTGACTTGCACCTCGGACAGCGGCAGGCCCGCCACGGACACCCTGCCTTCACGCTCGAACTGCAAATCGCTGACTTCACTGGCCGGGAAGTTGAGCGACAGCTGCGAGCGAAAACGCAGAGGGTCTTCGTGGGGTCGGGTTTGCAGGTCCATGCGCCCGGTTCTGCTGTAATGCAGGCGAAGCAAGCGCACCAATTGGAAAAACTCGAATCGGTACGGCTCAGCCCTTGCCTGGTCGATCAGACCAGGGGTTGATCGCCGGTTCGCGGTGGCCATTGGACGACTCTCTTTTCGCGCTGCAAGGTGCGAAGGGTTAATTGGGTAAAGCTGTTCATGGAGCAGTACTGACCAAAGAAGTGATCGAGCACCATGCCGAACAAAAACACACCGCTGCCGGTGTATTGGCTTTCATCGAAGTTGAGGGTGATGCCGACGCCGCGCACGAAGTTCGGCCGCGGGTGACCGATGCGTGCAACCACTGGTGTGCTGCTCACCGAGACGATGCCGTTGATCTGTTTGCGGATCGCCGACACGTTGCGGTAGTTGTAGAGCGACAACAGTTCCAGCAGCACTTCGCGACCACGGGACACCAGCGACATGTGGTTGAGCGACAGGTGCGAAATCAGCCGCCAGATCACCCCGTTGCCCAAGGGCACGCGGGCGGTGGCGGTGGGCTTGCGCAGGCAGCGGATATCCTTGATAACCGTGTTGCCCTGAATACTGAATTCGCCACGCTCACCACCAAAAGGCAACTGCAGGGGCAGGTCACCGTTGCTGCAGGTCAGGCTGAGGCTCAAGGCATCGTTGTTGGCGTTCATCAGCCCAAGCTCGCGATCCACCACCCGGATGAACACGTTCGAGCCATCGCGCTGGCCGCTGTGTAGCGCACGGCGCCGGGCAATCCAGAAACTTTGCCCGGGACCCTGGTCGCCACGGGGTTCAAAAAATGGATGGCAGGTGCCGACCTGATCGATACCGTCGACTTTGCGCACGCGCTGCACACGATCGATCGACACCACTTCGCCCGAGCCTTGCAGGCGCAAAGGCGGCGTCACCGCGTACTCGTGCTGGGCGTGGGTCAACTTGATCGGCTCGGCCTGCTGGCGGAACAGGTTGATGATCGGCGCGCAGTTGAGCTTGAAGTTATTGCGCCCGATGTTTTGCGTCAGGCGCGCCAGGCGATCGTTCAGGTCGTAGTCGGAAAAGTAGAAGTTGACCTCGACTTTCTCGATCTCCTTGCCCGCCAGAATGCGAGCGAAGCCCGACAGGTCGAAGAACATGAACTTGTCCGGGAAGGTGAAGTACTCGTGCAGCAGGCGGTAGCCGAGGAACGAGCGCTCGGAGTAGTCCACAAGGCCTTCGTCCAGGCGGTAGCCGACGGCTTTCAAGGCGTCGGCCGGCAAGACGACTTCGCGGGTACGTCCCTGATCTTCGAAAGTCAGCGTGGCCTTGGCCAGGTTGTTGAACAGCAACTCGTACAGTTGCAGCATCAAGGTGCTTTCGCCGTCGAGGAAGAACCGCAGGCTGTCCAGTTCCAGCTTGCCGAACATCACGTCGGAGGTCGCCACCAGACCAATGCGCAAGCGTGCGACCAGATCAGCGCTGTGGCCGTTGAACGCCGAGCGTTCCATCTCGATGAACGAGGCCTGTTGCACCGCCACCGGCCACAGATCGACCGGGTAGCAGGTGCGGAATTTACACACCACGCCATCGATGGGGTTGGCACTGAGTTCGGTGTGCCGGGGCACATGGAATGCCTCGGTAACTTTTTCCTGCTTGTGTTGGTTGAACTCGACGATCGACATCGACGGGGTAGGGCGCAGGTAATGCGGGTACAGCACTTCGAGAAACGACTCGACGATTTCCGGCAGCTCGTCGTCGAGCTTTTTATGCACCCGCGCCGACAGGAACGAGAAGGCCTCGATCAAGCGCTCGGTATGCGGGTCTTCGCAGTTATCGCCCTCGATGAGCAACCGCGAAGCGATCTTCGGATACTGGCTGGCGAACTCCTGGCCCAAAAAGCGCAGGTGCGACAGTTCCTTTTCGTAATAGGGCAGCAGTTCGTCGAGCATCAGTTGAGGTTCTGCACTTTGTATTCCTGGGTATTGACCTGCAGCACCGCGTCGAACGAGACCTGACGGGTGACGTCTTGCAGGCGCAGGACCGCGTCTACGCGAAAGGTCAGCATGCGTTGGCCGGTCTGTTGGGCGAGCAGTTGCACCTTGACGCTGCGAAAGCGCCGGTCGCCGTCGGTGATTGCCTTCTCCAGTTGCCGCTGGATCAGCAGGCGATCCTCCGGATCAAGCACGCTGCGACTGGTGAAATCCGGCATGCCGTAGTCGAGGATGCTGCCGCTCAGATTGACGAAACCTTTCAGCTCGTTGGCGACCAGGGACTGGCGCGTATTGACCAGGATTTCCAGGTCGCGAACGATGCTGGCCTTGTAATCGGCCAGCGAACACAAGCGCTGCGATGACGCTTCGATGGATTGATGCGGACGATCGTCCAGCAATCGGTCCAGCAGTGATGGCAACAGCTTGTGTTGACGAGTCATATTGCCTCCCTGGCAATTTGGTCGGTCAGCCGCGGGTCGATTGCGGCAATTCGGCGACCAGACGCAACGAGGCGGTCAGTTCGTCCAGTTGATAATGCGGGCGCAGGTAGGTCACGGCCTTGTACACCCCCGGCTTGCCCGGCACCTCGAACACCTCGGCGCGGGCTTCGCGCAGCGGGAACTTGGCCTTGGCTTCCTGGCTCGCGGTGTCGTCCAGCAGCACATAGCTCGACAGCCACTTGTTGAGGAACAGCTCGACGTCCTTGCGCGAAGCGAAGCTGCCGATCTTGTCGCGCATGATCGCCTTCATGTAGTGGGCGATACGCGAGGTGGCGAAGATGTACTGCAACTGCGCGGAAAGCCGGGCGTTGGCGTTGGCGATGTCGGTGTTGTACTGCTTCTGCTTCTGCGCCGACTGGGTGCCGAAGAACGCGGCGTAGTCGGTGCCTTTGCAGTGCACCAGCGGAATGAAGCCGAGGTCCGACAGCTCTTTTTCGCGGCGGTCGGTGATGGCGATTTCGGTCGGGCACTTGAGGGCGACTTCACCGTCATCGGTCTTGAACGTGTGGGTCGGCAGACCTTCCACCAGGCCACCACCCTCGACACCACGAATCGCCACGCACCAGCCGTAGCGGGAGAACGCATCGGTGACCCGGGTGCCCAGCGCGTAGGCGGCGTTCATCCACAGGTACTTGTTGTGGTCGCGGCCATCGACGCTTTCGACGAAGTTGAATTCCTCGACCGGCGTGGTATCCGGGCCATAAGGCAGGCGCCCCAGCACGTGGGGCAGGGTCAGGCCGACATAACGCGAGTCTTCGCTGGTGCGGAACGACTTCCACTTGGCGTATTCGACGGTGTCGAAAATCTTCGCCAGGTCCCGCGGGCCAGACATGTCGGTAAACGAGTCCCAGCCGAACAGCTCAGGCGAGGCCGCCGAAATGAACGGCGCGTGGGCGGCCGCGGCGACGTGGGAAATCTCTTCGAGCAGGTACATGTCTTCCGGGCTGCGGTTGAACTCGTAGTCACCCAGCAGCATGCCGAACGGTGCACCGCCGAAGGTGCCGTATTCTTCTTCATAGATCTTCTTGAACAGCGCGCTCTGGTCAAATTCGGAGGCGGCCTTGAGGTCGCGCACCAGGTCTTTTTTCGAGGCGTTGAGCAGGTTAATCTTCAGTGTGGTGCTGGTCTCGGTCTGGTCGACCTGATACTTCAGGCCGCGCCAGGACGCTTCCAGCTGCTGGAACTCACCGGCGTGCATGATCTCGTTCATCTGCTCGGAGAGCATCGCGTCGATCTCGGCGATGCGCGCATCGAGCACGGCGATCAGGTCCTTGCTCGGCGTCATTTCGCCTTCCAGGATCTGGTTGACCAATTCACCGATCAGGTCGCGGGTGCGAGTGCGCTCGGTTTCGGAGCGGGCCACGCGGCTTTCGGAAATGATGCTGTCGAGCAACGAGGATTGCGCGGTGAAGTTTTCCACTTCCACCAGCGTGCTGTCCTGCTGAGTCACGGTTTCCTTGTCGTTCATCGTCAGGCTCCTACGCTTTGCCGTCAGTGGCAGGGACGGCGGCTTCGCGACCGAATTCCTGGCCCAGGGTTTTCAACTTCTCGGTGTTCTGCAACACGTCCATCAGCAGCTCTTCGAGCTTGTCGTTACCGCCCATCTTGTTGCGCAGATCCGCCAGCTTGTTGCGCACTTCCAGCAGCTTGCGCAGTGGTTCGACCTGCTTGACCACGTTCTGCGGTTCGAAGTCTTCGAGGGCGTTGAAGTTGAGCTCCACACCCAGCTGCGTACCGTTCTTGGCCAGGGTGTTGTCGACGCGGTAGGTCAGGCGTGGCTTGATGCCCTTGAGCACGCCGTTGAAGTTGTCGCGGTCGATGAAAATGAACTTGCGATCCTTGAGCTTCGGCAACGGCTCCAGCGGGTTACCGGAGAAATCGCCCAGCACACCGACGACAAAGGGCAGCTCTTTCTTTTCCTGAGCGTCACCGATATCCACGTCATAGGTGATATGGACCCGAGGCGCGCGAATGCGGTCGAGTTTGTGCTGGGTACTTTCCTTCTTCGCCATCGTGATCTCCTGTGCGAACAATTAGCTGCAAGTCGTTTGCGTGTCGGTTCAATGATTGGCCGAGCGCGTTACATTCCTTCGATCGTCAGCAGCAGGCGCTGACGAATTTCATCGTTCATTTCCATGATGTTTGCGTGCCCCACCAGCTCTTCGAAGCTGGTGTTGCCGGCGATCTGGGTGCTGCTGCGAATCACGGCCTCGTCGGGTAATTGCGAACGAACCGGCGAGCTGATGACGCAAAAGGGCAGGTCGCCGAAGTCTTTCAAACGTTCGAAACTGACCGGAAAACGCAAGCCTTCAAGCAAGCGGCCAAGGCCCGGTGACTTGCTCAGGCAGTAGAACAGCACCAGGTAATGCACCACGAAGCGGTACAGCTCGGCGCTGCTGCGATTGGGGTCTTTGATGACGGTGCGAAAACGCGCCAGGTCGAACGAACCGAACCCGACCACCCAGCGCACGGGGCTGGTGATGCGAATCGATTGGCCGCTTTGCGACAGTACCTTGTCGTACTCCAGCGCAAACAATTGCGGGGTGGTACTGAGCAGGTTGAGGGGCACTTCGAGTTCATTGACCAACTGGAACGGAGCGGCCGAGCCGATGCGGTCGAAGAGCTCCTTGAGCTCCTTGAAATGATGCTGGGTCTCGCGCCCGCTGCTGCGTTGCGCGCCCTGCAGGTATTCACCGAAAAACGTCTGGGGACGAATCAGCAAAGCCAGGGTCGCCAGGTAATCCGAGGCCTGCGCCTTGAGCGCGTCAGAAATGGCCCGGGTCTGGCTTCGCAGCTGGATCAATGCTTCAACATCGAAAAACGTTTGGGTCATTGCTACTTCGTCCTTGAGCACTCCGCGAGCGCTACCCGGATATACACGGGAATGCTTGCGGAGTGACTGATTTTCTCGCCTGAACACCTGTTCGCGAGTTGTAACTGCTGCGTGACATCAAAAAAAAATCACACTGCCAGCAATCACTGGAGTGTGGTGCTGGCAAATGGATATTGAGTTGCCAGCAACGTCGTGTATGGCAACACTTCGTACGAAAAAGTTCACTTGGTAGCGGATTTTTTCTTGTTTTTGTTACTTGCTGCAATGATGTCCGCTTGCCACTACTTGTAGGATGTGGTTGTGCGAAAGTTCCGAAGCCCAGTTAATTCAATGGTTTCGAGAGGGTTGTGGATACAATTTTTAATTGAAAATAATTTGTAAAAGGTGAATCGCTTCACCCAGTTCGGGTGGTTGTCGTTTGAGAAACGATTGCAGTGCAAGTGTCATATTATCCGGAAGACGGTGTTGATTTCGTGAGCAAAAATCCCTCGATGGAAAAAACCGGGTTGACATCGAGTCTCGCGTAGGTGTTTCCTTTCGCACGTATTCAGTCCCGGTCCATCAATCCAATATCTCGCGCCTAAGCGTGGTGGCTATGAAACACCAGAGTTGATCGGAGCCACAGTTAATTAGAGCCTCCTATGGATATCGAAGAACTGAAGGAAAAGAGCCTGAAGCTACGGACAGCCATCGATGCATTAAGGGCAAAAGATCCCGTTGCAGATAAACTGGATCTGGAACTGGCGCCACTGATGGATTTGGTCGAGCGCGGTCAAATCCGCAAACCTATGGAATGGCGTGATATCCCTGGGCGTTATCTGTTCACTGAGGAGGGGTTGCAGCAATACGCAGAGCTTGAGCATGCTTTTGCGGAGTTTCGAATTGAACTGACTGGAGGGGAATCTCCAGCGCTGCGTCGGCTGCGAGCTCAGATGGAAGGAAACAACAGCTGCAACTTTAAGCCTACATAAGCGAACTGAAGATATTATCGGGATACGCTGCCTGGCTTTTTAATATCGTCGTAATTTTTGAAGGGTAAGGTTACCTTATCCAGGAGTAAAACGGCGAGATGGGTTTATCAGCGTCGGTTAGTTGAATGCGACGTTCGTAAAAGGAAGCGGGGCTTTACACTGCAATATTTTCCTGCGGAGCTTTTCGAAGGGCGGGTATAGGAGAAGGAACATGGACGGAAGGTTTTTACCCTGCACAGTGGCGAACCCTCGTGGTACACGCCAACAAGCCGGTTTGATCGCTGGCGGTCAACTTTCATTTCCCAGCGAGATCGCCTCGAGGTCGTTCCCTGCGCCGCAGAATTTTGCCGGTTACTACGCGACGAGCGATTATAACGCGGCGATGTTTCTTGCCCATGAACTGGCTTCGCCCGAATTGGACATGTCGCCGAGTGAGGCGCAAGAGTCCTTGCAGTTACTGCGCTCGTTAATCAGGAACCTGGGGGCGGCAGCGAATGTTTCCGTTGAGGCGCTGAAACAACTGCAAAAAACCGTACAATCAATCCCAGAGATTGGGGATTTGATGTTTTCTCCGGCTAACTTGCCTGGGACCTTGGTAAGTGCCGGTACCAGCGCAGTTGCATTTTCCAAGTCTAAGTCGGTTGTGGACTTGCTGGATCTCTCTGCGGCCGACAAGAAAAAACTGATCAAGTGGGCTAATAGTCGTGGAGCAGCGAACTCGACCTCGGCTAGAAGAGCCTTCAAGGGCCGGATAAAACTGATTCGGGTTGCGGGGCAGTTGCATTTTGAAGTGCCGATTACGGCTCAGGCACAAAGTTACAAGGTGCTTGGGCAGGTTGGAGGGCAAGTGGCTCATCTTCCGGCTTATGGGACCAAGGGGGCACTTAATCAGCGGGCAATGCTTCACGCCGATGGTGCAACGGGTGGCCTAAAGTTTATGACGGGTAATACGATGGGGGTGGCGTTAGCCATTGGGCCTCAGGCGTATCTGGATTATTCAAGTTCGACAACGATGGGTGAGTTTTATAGAGCGTCTGCTTATAGTCAGCCGACTAATGTTGCCGCGTTTGCGGGCGGGGTCGTCGGGGGCGCAGTAGTTAGCGTGATATCAGTAGGTCTTGGATTAGGGGCCGCTCCTTTGGTCTTGATTGTAATTGCCGGTTGGCTAGCAGGAACAGGGGTGCAGGCCCTGATGGTTAAGACCGGTACCGATAAGCTAATAGGAAATCATTTAACAAGGTGAGGGTTTGTTATGGTTGATGTAGTCAATATGAAAAGAAGTGTTTGGTTGTTATTTTTTTCGATGGCTTTTTTTGGTCTTTTTGGGCCGTCTAATTTGAGTTATTACTGGTCAGTCTATTCGGTTTTTTTTATTTTTTCATTTGCTTGGGCTTTGTATTTGATCTACGGGTGTGAGCGATATGTAGTGTTCTTGGCAACGATGGTTTTTGTGGGGGTTGCCATATTTTTGTTTTTGGCTAGTAGTTTGGCATATGTGTCTGTTTCAGCTCTACCAAGTGGCGGGGGTGGGATTTCTATTGTTGCTGCCTTGACACCGATTGTATTGGTTTATGGTGTGTTTTACATAATTTTATGTACTAAGTCTACGCATTTTCCTTTTGAGTGTATAGGTAATAGGGTTACCAGTAAAAGGCGGGAGCGGAGTAAGGGGGGGTATAGCTTCGGAATGGTTGCGGGTGTATCGGTACTCATAGGTGGTATGTTTCTTAAGTCCGTTGATGCATTGACAAGTAGTGCGGTGTTGATTGTAGGTTGTACAGTTTTTTCAATAACTATTTTGATTTTGGCGCGACACAGCATTCGAGGTTTACGGACCCTCCGTACACAGGAACGATGCATGCCAGTACCATATACGTTTATGGAAATTGACGAAATACGTGAAGCTCGCGGGCGCTGGTGGGTTGGTAGGCTGTTTAATTGGATGGCTTCCTCACGTCGGTAGCCGGGATCCTGGTCGTCAAACGTCACTGTGAGATCAAATGGGAAGAAGAATGTTTGATGCCGATGCTCGTATGGTAAAAAAACTTCCTTGGCTTGTATTTTTTGCAATGACATTTGCTGGTGCTTTCAAAATTTCAGGCTTTCCGTATTACTGGTGTTTATATTTTGTATGTAGTTTGTGTATGCTGTTGGTTACTTTTTATTTGGCCTATATGTGTGAGAGATACACGAATTTTGTATTGATAACGCTTTGTGCTAGTAGTTATTCGTTGGTGTATCTTTTGTCGAGCTTGAGCTATTTGCTTTTGAAAAAAAATTTAGGGTTTGGCATGATAGAAGCAGTCATGGTAGGTATGGGGCCTATGCTTGTAATAGGTGCGGTGTTTATTCTGATATATTTTACGAAATCTTCTTTTTTACCTTTTGAAATAACTGGCCGTAGGGTTGCTGCTCGTGGTTTTAAGGTAAAGGAAAATGGTGGGCTTTTTGGGGTGTTTATAGGTATTACGACTTTGGCAGGTGGCTTTTTTATGAAGTCTGTTGGCTCATTTAATGGAGGGGTGGTTTCTATAGTGTTGGGGACTGTCATATGGGTGTTTTTGCTTGTTCGTCTCCGTCACATAATCCGTGGCATCCGTACTCTTCGCTTGCAAGAGCGTGGCATGCCAATCCCGTACACCTTCATGAGAATTGATGAGATTCGTGAAGCCCGTAGCCGGTGGTGGATGGGTAGATTGTTGAAATGGGTAGGCACCCTGCGTACGTCGGCGTGATGTGGGCGATAGGTTAACGAGTGAAGTTTTTATGATCGACTCGAAGATTATAAAAAAACAGATTTTTTTGACGTTTTTTATGGTTGCTTTTTTTGGCGCTTTTGGATCTTTTGATTTCAAGTATTTTTGGTGGTGTTATTTACTTTTTGTCGTTTTTTATTTTGGTTTTAGTTTGTATTTGATTTATTGTTGTGAGAGGTTTGTTGTATTTCTATCAACGGTATTTATAGCTGGGTTGACGGCTTTGCCTTATATTTCCGGTAATTTGGCGTACTTGATCGCTTCAGATTTATTTGGTAGGGGTGACTTCAGGTCTGTAGCCATTGGGATGGTACCGATTAGCATCGTATATCTGATGTTTCTGATGATCTTTTATAGCAAAGCATCGTTTTTTCCTTTCGATTGCGTAGGCAATAGGGTTGCAGTCCGTCCAAAAAAAGTTGTGAATACCAAGAGCTATAATGTCGGATTGATTTCCGGTGTGTCGACGCTCACAGGCAGTATGTTCCTGAAGTCGGTGAGTACAGAGATGGGCAGCATGGTTGCGATAGTGCTCTGCACAGGGGGATGTGTATTTATGGTGTTCTACTTACGCCACAGCATCCGCGGTCTGCGCACTCTCCGTATTCGGGAACGCAAAATGCCGACCCCCTATACCTTCATGCAAATCGATGAAATTCGCGAAGCCCGCAGTCGCTGGTGGCTGGGCCGGTTATTTAAATGGCTGGGTTCCTTGCGCCAGTCGCCCAGTGTTTAAGCTTCCCAGGCGGGATTGATTATGTTTTATATCGATTCACAGCGTTATTTTTGCAGGATTTTTGGGGCTTGGTTTCTATTCACCTTGCAAGCAATTTTGGCGGTCGGGGTTCAACCAGAAGCTCTATCTGTGCCCGCCATTCTCGCTGTGATTTGGTTGACATACTATTGTATAAACTGTGCCTATCGGACTGAGCAGTTTTCCAAGTACGCCAGCCTTAGGTTGTTTACCAATCTTGGAATTGCACCAGGCTTTGCATTTGTAGCATTGTTAGTGGTCCTTTCAAAGCAGTTGAAACTTGGCGTCGTTTGGTCAGTTTTACTCAGTTGCACCCCGTTAGCTGTATCGTTGATTGTTTATGTTATTTTGCGTATGCGACGCAGCAGATGTTGTATGCTGGTCGTAAAGGGGGTGAGGGTTGAGGGAGTTGCGGTTGCCTCTGGAAATCCCTGGATATCAGGTGCTCTGAGTATAGCTCTGGGGACCCTTATCTATCCGATGTTTAACGCTTTCGGGTCATCTGCGTCGTTACTTGTTTTTCTTTTTATCGTTATTTCATTTTTTATGCTGTTTTATCATCACGCCAGTATGCCTGCATTGAGAACGCTGAAAGGTCGAGAAAGGAGTGGCCAATTCAAATACACATTCATGAATATCGAAGAGATTCGTGAAATGCGAACCAGTGATTGGATCGGACGCTTCTTGGCACCCAATACTAATTTGTGATGTGATTTCGTAATTTTTCTCAGTTGGGCAGGTTGGAATAACGGTTGTCCGAACATTGATTTTCAGGAGTTATATATGACAATGGACCTTTCATCCTTGTTTGCCGCGCAGAACCGGCGGCTGTTCAAACTGACCATGCCGCTTAAAAGTGGCCAGGAACTGCTGCTTGAATCCTTCGTCGGACACGAGGGGCTATCGATGGAGTTCGGCTTCCAATTGGACCTGCTGTCCGACGATGCCAGCGTAAAACTTAAAAGTGCGATGGGGCAGTCGGCGACGATCGAAATCGAGTTGGCCACAGGTGAAAGTCGATACATCAACGGGCATGTATTGCGATTCGGCAGTAATGGCAGCAATGGGGGGATGTGCCGTTACTCGGCCTTGATCGGCTCCTGGCTCAGTTTGCTTGAACAGCGGTTCGACTCGCAGATTTTCCAGGATCAAACGGTCGAGCAAGTGATTACCAATGTGTTCAGTCGATATGAAGGATTGGCCAAGTTCGAGTTTCGCATCAATCGTACGCTCAAACCCCATAGCTATATCACTCAGTATCGAGAAAGTGATCGGCATTTTGTGATGCGCCTGCTTGAGCACGAAGGGCTGTTTTATTACTACGAGCACACCGCCGATAGCCATACTTTGATCATCATGGATGACTCAACCCAGCTGCCCGCGCTGCCAGAGCAACCGCAAGTACGTTTCCATACGGCGTCCGTTACTGAAACAGCGGACTCGATTACCCACTGGAACGCAGTGCGGGAGTTGCAGTCGAGCAAAATGGCGGTTCAGACCTTCGACTACCGCCAACCTCAAAACCGTCTTCCGGTCACCATGAAGAGTCTCAATCAGCAGGGCGATGTACCGGCCTACGAGATTTACGATTTCATGGGCCAATACACCCATGGAAACTACGACGACGGCGAAGTGCTGGTGCGCAATCGCATCGAAGCACTGGAACTCAAGGGCAAGGAGTTTTCCGGTGCGAGCAACTGCCGGGCGATGCGTCCCGGCTACACGTTTGAACTCACGCAGCATTACGAACACGATAATGGCTCGGTGGAAGATCGACAGTTTTTGCTAATGAGCATCCAGCACCGGGGCAGTAATAATTACCTGTCCGGTGGGCAGGCGGGTTATGCCAACGACTTTTTTTGCGTACGCAAGAAAATCACATTCCGGCCTCAACTGGATACGCTAAGACCCACCATTTCCGGCCCACAAACCGCCATCGTCGTCGGCCCACCCGGAGAGGAGATCTACACCGACGAACTCGGCCGGATAAAAGTGCAGTTCCACTGGGACCGCTACGGCGAGTTCAACGACAAGAGTTCCTGCTGGGTCCGCGTCGCGCAGTCCGGTGCCAGTGGCGGTTTCGGCAGTGTCTTGATCCCTCGCGTGGGCGATGAGGTGGTCGTGGCGTTCCTCGATGGTGATCCCGATCGCCCACTGGTCATGGGCAGCCTCTACAACAGCCAGAACATGCCACCGTGGTCGTTGCCAGCGAACAAGACCCAGAGCGGGTTCCTGACGCGGTCGATGAAGGGGAAGGGCAGCAATGCGAACTTTTTCCGCTTCGACGACAAGGCGGGTGCCGAGCAGATCATTGTCCATGCCGAGCGCAATATGGATACGGAAATCGAAGCTGACGAAACCCTTAAGGTTGGTGGAAGTCGCCAGATCAAGGTTGAAGGCAAGCACTCGGAAACAATCAAGCTGGAGACCAGCATTGCCGTAGAGGAGGGATCGTATTACGTGACCGTCGATAAAGGCGAAGTGAAGATCAAGGCTGCGACCTCCATCACTCTGGAAGTCGGCGCCAGCAAGCTAGTCATGAATAAGGACGGGACGATTACCCTGTCCGGCATCGTGGTTGATGTGGAAGGTAAAACCGTCATCAACCTGAACAAATAAGCTGACGGATAAGGGACTGCCGCATGCGAACCAGTATTTACGACCGAATCTCCGAGCAAAGGATTCGTGAGGAACAGCGACTCGAAGCAGAGCGCTTGGAGCAGGAGGCACTCGACGCACCACCTCCACCTCCCGAACGCTTTCAGACTAATGAGTTGAGTTTTGTTCGTCCTGCCCATCTCAAAGATAAAACATTCCATGTATTCACAATGACGGATATGGGACCCAGTCCTTTTTCGTTAGTCGTAGGGCGTTCGCCGATTGAGAGTGGTGCCGATCTTGAAACCATGGCTCAGCGCTTACTCGGCGAGTTGAAAAAATCTTTATCGCATGTTGAATGGATCGAGCCGCTTACTCCCGTTCAAGTGGCGGGGCTTGATGCGCGTCGAGTCGAGTTTCGCTGGCGACAACAGGGGCAACCAGTTCATCAATTGCAATTGATGTTTCTTCATCGCGATGAACATCAGCAAGAATTGCTCATGCAAATCACGGGCACCAGCAACAACCCCAAAGGCATGACGACTGAAGAGCGATGCCGCTTCGATGAGTTGATCGCCTCACTGGAATTGCGCTATCCGCCTGATAACGAGGTTGACGCTGAAGAGGCTTCGCAAGAATGAGCGAAGCAGCGGCACGCCTGGATGATCCAATTGAGCATTCCCGCGCGCTAAGTGGGCTACTGGGGGGGCTCGCCCTCGGCGCAGGTGCGGTGCTGATTGGTATCGCAATTGTAGGAACCGCGGGTTTTGGCGCAATCGCGCTGGGTGCCATGGTTGGAGCCGGTGCAGCAACGGGTGCCGGCATCGGCCAATTACTTGGAAGTCTTTCGTTTGCCACTCATGACGCAGGCCAGATCAACAGTGGTTCAGGAAATGTGTTTATCAATGGGAGGGCCGCCGCTAGGGCTCACGTCGATACTGCGGTGTGCACACAACATGGTTCAGCCCCTCAGATTTTGGCCCAAGGTAGCGACTCGGTATGTATCAACGGTCAGCCTGCTGCGCGTGTTGGAGATCGAACGGTATGTGACGGAAAAATCAGTGCAGGCTCCGCTAATGTATTCATCGGCGGGGGCACCGATACGACCGACCCGATAAATCCCGAAGTCCCGGAGTGGCTGGAGCGAGCAGTTCTCGTCGTCGGTTTGGCGAGTGCCTTCGTATTGGCAAGCCCGGTGGTCGTGGTTGCAGGGCTTGTTGGCGCTGTCGCAGGGGGATTGGCGGGAAATTGGGCTGGCGGGGAGTTGTTTGGTCAAGGGTCAGATGGACAGAAACTGATGGCCTTCGGTGGCGCTTTGTTAGGAGGAGGGCTAGGGGCTAAAGGTGGTAAGTGGTTCGATGCGCGGTATGAGATTAAGGTTCAGGGGGTTGGGTCGAATCTTGCGAATGTGAAGATTGTTCCTAAACAGTCTAAAGCTACCTTTGGTAAAGCGACATCAGATGATTACAAAGCAACTTTTTTCGAGGCCTACCCGAGTCAAAAAGGAAAGGTCGTTGTCCATCATGCGGTAGAGCAGCAAGTGATGAAGCGTTATCCAAACCTGGTTAAAAAAGAAGAAATGCACTCGCTGGAAAATTTGCGCGGTATTCCTAAAGAAAAAAACTCTGACTTGCATCTAAGTTATATTAGGAAGGAGTGGAATCGTTTTTATCGAGAAACACCCTCTCCTACGAAGCAGCAGCTATTGGACAAGGCCTCTCAAATTGATGATATGATAGGTAATCAATTCAACCCGCCGATTAGAGATTAATGGAGTTGCGATGTTTTATTATTTAGAGCCAGAAGTTGCTGGGGGGTTTGGTGAGGATGCTGTAGTAAATACTGCAAGCCATCCGCCTGTAGTGACAAGGTTAGAGTATAAGTTTGAAGGTTGGTTGGGTGATGAGGTTTTGGAAACTTTTCCGTGTTTTATTGTAACTGAGGCCGTGGCCTCAGAAATCACCAAGCTAAACCTTACAGGATTTTCTTTAGGTTCTGTAAAGGTTTCAAAGTCTGAAGAGTTTGATGAAATGGAGCCATTGACGGTTTTGCCAAAATTCTTGTGGCTGAAAGTTGAAGGTCAGGCTGGAGTGTCAGACTTTGGTGTTGCAACTGATCATAGGCTGGTCGTTTCCGATAAGGCTAAAAGTGCTTTGGAAAAACATCAGTTGCAGTATGCTGATTTTGAGAAATTCGTTGAATAGACTTAGTGTTCGCGGTAGCTAAAGGACTATCATGCATTTTGTCAGTGTCGGATGCGGCGTTGCATAGTTCGCTGCGCCGCTACGTTCAACTACTTTTTTTCAATGCTTAAAATTTCTGATGCCCGGATCTTCAAGCCTGATCGGACGGTTTATAAAACTCTGAGATTGGAATGAACAAAAAATCAGAAGTATTAGTTAAGCAGCTTATAGGTGAGGTTAAGAATTCGCCGTCAGGCGAACTGGTTCTACCTTTAAGAAAACTTTTGTGGAACACCATTACGGTTGATGAGCCTGACGAGGTGAAAAGGCTGATTCTTACCAGGCTTGATTATATTTGTGTAAATCATGGCGTAGCAATCTGGTCACATAAGTTTGGAAATTCTCAGAATTTAATCACGATTCTAACTGTAGCGCTTGATACCGTTGAGGGGAAGCTCTCTGAAGTGAAAGCCCTGAGTATTCGAGATGATTTCTATGTTGATGCAGTTGAAAATCAAGAATACGAACCTGACGAGTATCCAGCAATGTTCGTTGGTCATGCTGCTGCCAACACAGTTGCTACAGCAACAGCTGATTTTGTGTTTGATGCTTCCGATGATCGTGAAGATCGTGACCTCGATCCTGACGCATTCGAACCTAGCTTTTTAATGGCTTCTGCTTTCGCCGGGGGATTGGACGATAGTGGTGATTCTGAATTGCGGCGTAGATTTTGGGAGTGGTATTTGTCGAGTGCAATAAATCAGGTGATTTGAATTTTTATTGGTCTGGAACTTTTATGTTGTTTTTTTCGGTTGCGGAACTAGTGGTGGGGATGAATCTGAGTGTCGAAAATGATTGCATTGGAAAGCGTGGTGGAACAAGTTAAAACTTGTTTTTTCGATCGTGATGTGTATTTTTCACCGAATGAATTGCCCGCGGATGTGGTTGTTCCGACGGGGTGGAAAGAGTTTGGTGTCGTTTTTTCTGAGCAACCCAAGTTTCCCGCTGCATGGTATTCTTTTGCCGATAAAATGCCTTGGGTGTTGTCCTTGCTAGATACATGCTTGGTCGGCACGTTTGTCTTGGGTGGCGAGAAAGTTGAATTGTTATATGTCTTCCATGATGCTAGTGGTCTTTATTACTATGTCGGCGGGTTGCCACTAAGTAGCTGTCCATTGAAGTCAGATAAGATCAATCTGATTGCGGGTAGGTTGTCGGATTTCTATTTGCATGTACACAATGGCTTCACTTTTTTTCCCGCGCAATCAATGGGGCCTCAAAAGATCGAAGACTTTTCATGTGTGGCAGATTTAATTGATGAAGAAGAAACGAGCTTCGCAGCAAACTGGGTCACAATTTTTTCTAATGGGGGCGGGGATTATTTAGCTGTCGATATAAATAATCATGCGGATGATAAAGGTGTTATCTGGTGGCATGAACAACCCATGGAGCCGGAATTGGGTATAGATGTTTTTGAGGTGATGGATACGTGGATTTCTATATTTCTGGAAGATACACAATCACGAAGTGATGTATTGATAAAAGAATCTAAATTCAAAGCTTAAATTCGCCTGAAAAAATACTATGGCCTGCGACATCCAGATGAATTACTCCGACTACAGGGCCTGGCGCACCCCAAAAGAAACCTCATCGCCGAAGTCGACGCCCTCGGTCACACTGCCGAATACCTCAACGGCGACGACGGCCTGCCGCACACCATCATCGATGCAACCCACAAGTCCAAATACCTGTGGTGGAACACCCTGGCCCAGGTCGAACGCTTCCAGGATTGCTCGGGTAAAAACACCACCTACCGCTTCGACGAACGCCAGCACCTGGTCGCCGTCACTGACGCGCTGGGCCAGACCACCACGCTGGAGCGCAAGCCCGACGGCGAAGTGCTGCGCATCAACCACCCGGACGGCAGCGCCGAGTCGTTCACCTACAACGCCCTTGGCCAGGTGCTGACGCACACCGACGGCAAAGGCCAGATCACCCGCCTGCTGCGCACCGCCCGAGGCTTGCCGAGCAGCCGTCAGGACGCCAATGGCCAGCGCATCCGCTACGAGTACGACCCGGCCATTCGCTTGACCGCACTGATCAACGAAAACAACGCCGCGTACCAGTTTGCCTACGATGCGTCCGACCGGTTGGTCGAAGAAAAACGCATCGACAACCTGACCCGACGCTTCACCTACAACCTCGGCGGACATCTGACCCAGGTCGAAGAAATCGGCTACAGCGAACGCGGTGAACGGCCACAACGGAGCACCGAATTCGAGCGCGACAGCATTGGCCGCTTGCTGGCCAAACTCAATGCCGATGCCCGTCAAGACTATGTGTATGACGATGCTGATCGCCTGCTGTCAATCCAGCGCCTGCCGACCGCGCAAGGCAAAAAAATCGGCGTCAGCGCAGAAGCGCTGGAATTTTCCTACGACCTGCTCGGCCGCCTGATCCAGGAGACCACGGCGCAAGGCACCTTGTCCTACGACTACGACCCACTGAGCAACCTCACCACCCTGACATTGCCCAGCGGCCAACACCTCAATCACCTGTACTACGGCAGCGGCCACCTGCACCAACTCAACCTCGACGGTCAACTGATCAGCGACATCGAGCGCGACGACCTGCACCGCGAAGTCCTGCGCACCCAGGGCACGCTCACCAGCTGCTTCGGCTACGACGCCATGGGCCGCAAGAGCTGGCAGTTCGCCTCGCGCCTGCCGGCGGAAAAACTCTCGCGCATCCAAAACCCCGGCATCCACCCCGAACTGCTGGTGGAGCACGCCTACAACCCGATCCACCGCCGCCACCAGTACGACCCGGCTGGGGAACTGACCCGCACCCTCGACAAACTGCGCGGCGAGATCAAGTACGAGTATGAAGCCAACGGACAGTTGCACGCCCGCGACACCGGCAAGCTGGTCGACAGCGAAGAGTTTCGTTACGACGCGGCGGCGAATCGGCTGAATTTCAACATCAGCCAGTTTGATCACGTCAAAGACAACCGCCTCAAGCGCTGGCGGGATCAGGAATATGCCTACGACGCGTGGGGCAACCTGATTGAAAAACACAGCGGCATGGGCAAGCTGCAGACGTTTCGTTATGACTGTGAAAATCGCTTGGTGCGGGCCGAGACGCTGGTCAATGGCAAGCTGGAAAGTACTGGCTCGTATCAGTACGACAGCCTCGGGCGGCGGGTTGCCAAGGTTTCAGTGGTCAACGGCAGATCCGAGCAGAAGCGTTTCCTCTGGCAAGGCTTGCGGATGCTGCGTGAGGAGCGTCCAGGGCAGAGCAGTCTGTACCTGTATGAACCGGGGAGTTATGCGCCGTTGGCGCGGGTTGACCAGGCGGAAGGTGAGGAGCAGCAGCTTTACTACTTCCATACCGACCAGATTGGTACGCCGCTGGAGATGACTGATCGTGAAGGGCAGATTGTCTGGCAGGCGACGTACAAGGCTTGGGGGGCGGTTGAAAAGCTGGCGGTCAATGACGTCGAACAGAACCTGCGGTTTCAGGGGCAGTACTTCGATGACGAGACGGGGCTGCACTACAACACGTTTCGGTATTACGATCCGGAGGTGGGGCGGTTTGTTACGCAGGATCCGATTGGATTATCCGGCGGAGTCAATCTGTACCAATATGCTACTAGCGCTATTGGTTGGATCGATCCATTGGGGCTTTGCTCCAAAGCGCTAAGCAACAATATGACAAAAGGTGGAACTCCCCGCCCCGCAAACTCCGCTGCACATCACATCGTTGGTGATACTGCCAAGCTTGCAGCTCCTGCGAGAGCGGTCCTGGCAAAGCATGATATTCATGTGGATGATGCAGTCAATGGAGTGTTTTTGCCTAATCGTAATAACTTTGACTCGAGCGTGCCGGGGATCCTACATAATGGTAAGCATCCAAATTCTTATTTTGAAAGTGTTAACCAGCTTATAATTAGTGCAGATAAGGCTGGTGGCAAGCCGATGGTTTTGAAGGCGATCGATAGAATTCGCAATACATTACTTACGAGTCAACGGGATGCTCAGTGGTCCGGATTATTTGGGTGATTTATGAAAATTTATTCAATAACGCAAAATGACAAATATAAAACATTGGTCGATGCAGACCAAGTGGAAAGTCTGCAGGAATTCGCTACAAAGCTAGCATATGGTGATGCAATTTTGGAGCCTGAAAAACAGAGCTATCGTGTCATATATAATAGTGATGATAAAAATAAATCGGCATTTTCTGATTTTTTTACCTTTTTCAGGCCTATCTTGGTTGTCTCTGAAAAAGCATATGATGCGCTTGGTTTTTTGCAGGTTTTTCCTAGGGTTAAGCTGCTCGGGCCGCGTGCGGGGGATGTCGCAGTATTTGTTACCGAGCTTCTATCAGATGCATTTGATGTTGATCAATCTGATTATGATAAGGGGGAGGGTGGCTACGTAGTTTACAAGGCGGTGTTAAAAATTCCGGAAAATTACAAGGGTGAGATTTTTCGCATTCCTGAGAATCCGCAAGTGCTATATGTCAGTCAAGTATTCAAAGACGCTGTAGAGTCGCAGGGCCTAAGAGGGGTCGCTTTTAAGGAAGTTACACAAAGTTGTTGAGTGCGTATGGGGAAGAGGTTGTATTGAAAGGTCGTTTGAGGCGCAAGAAACTGCCAACCTTTTGAAGACAGCTTGAGTAAAATCGCCAAAATTATGGAGGGCTTGGACAAGAAGAGGAGGGGCCAGACGCCTGCTCTGAGAGGTAGTGGCTTACTCCGTGACTTGAACCGTTTTGTCGGTGTAGGGCGTGAGCGTCAACACGGCAAGAAACGGTGGCTACAAGCCTGATGAGCAACGACAAATGATATGGAGAATGAATAATCCCATCGAACGCGATGCTAAATCTTTTGGGCAGTCCTTTGACTCTGTGATCAACGGGCTGAACCTTACAACCTGTATCTGAAGGTTTGCAATGGAGTCGAAAGTGTATTCGCAGGCAACGCCTCTCAATGAGACATAGTCGTCTGGATTACGGTGTTTTTTACAATCAACTACTAGGGAAGTAACCATCTCATGCAGCAATCACCCACACTCGCTCCAACGGTGACAGGTCAACTGATCTCCACCTTCCGCCACGGCAAAGGCTTTCTGGTCTTCATGCTGTTGTTCGCAATCGTCTTGTTGTGCCTGGCGGGATTTATGCTGTACCTGGGTACCATACTGCCGGCGGCCAGTTCCGGGGCGAACACCAGCCGTGGTTCCAGCCCGCAGTTGCTGATCTATTCCGTCAGTGGCTTGCTGGTCGTCATTTCGGCAGTCCTGTTCGGACTGTATACGTGGCAGAAAAAGTTGCGCGGAACCCATTATGAGGTTTACGAGCACGGCATTGTTGCTGTCAGTGGAAAGCAGCAACAATATACGGCGTTTGTTGAAATTGAAGATCTTTACCTGTTCAGCTCGGGACAAACGGCAATCTCCGGTCTGATCACTAACCTGGCGTACCGTCGTAATGACAGTGAGCCATTTCATCGGGTTATCGCGTCGCTCAAAAGTTTTTTTGAATTTCAGCAATTGGTGCGTGAGTTACATGTCCGTGAGCGTGTGCCGGTTGTTATCGAAAATCTTGAGTCTGGCGGAACAGTGACTTTCAGGTATGTGTCGACCGGGCAGGTCTGGCGCAAGCGAATCGCGGGGGACTTCCTGAATGTCACCACTCAGTCAATCATTGTGACAAGCGAGTATCTGGAAGTTGAGGGTAGTAAAGTTCCGTTGTCGGCCCTTTCCTCGGTTGATTTAAACAAGTGGAGTGAGATGGTCACTATCAAGGATGCCACCGGGAATCAGATTCTATCAACGGTGTGCACCGGCATCATCAGTCATGACCTGTTCCTCACCACTCTGGATGTGCTGCTGGATGCTCAACGGGCAAGCAGCGGTGAGACTGTCGAGAGCCTGGCCTGAGGATCTCAGGGCACCGTCAGGCTGACCAACACAAAAAAACCGGCTGATCAGGCCGGTTTTTTTCTGGGGCAGTGGTGGAGCAACTTATTCAGGCAGTGCGATTCTCGATCAGACGATCCGAACCGCCTTCAGCGACGCGGTTCTGCAGCAGTTTGTCAGAGCCACCTTCGGCAACACGGTTCTGCATCAGCTTGTCAGAACCATCGGCGGCAACGCGGTTTTCGATCAGGCGATCAGAACCACCCTCGGCCACACGGCTTTCAATCAGACGATCCGAGCCGCCTTCAGCGACCACAGGTTGAGCAGAGGTAGCGGCAAAAGCGTTAACTGCGAAAACCGAGAAAGCGATGCTGAGGAGGGTCTGGCGTTTCATGATCGTGTGCTCCGGGGTGTTTATGGGTTGGTATGGAGCAGATGTTACGCCGGGGATTTATTAAGAGAACTTCATTGAGATGATGGTGACTATCGATGCGGTCAATGGGTGATTGGTCACCCCCTTGTGGGAGCGGGCTTGCTCGCGAAGGCGTCGGCTTAGCCAGCAATGTTGTCGACTGACACATCACCTTCGCGAGCAAGCCCGCTCCCACAGGTTTTGTAGTGGATACAGGATTCGGGGTGTTAACGGGAGATGAGGCCGTGATCGATGGCGTATTTGACCAGCGCCGCAGGCTTGTCGATGTTGAGCTTGCGCCGGATGCTCAAGCGGTGCGTCTCTACCGTGCGCACGCTGATGTCCAGTTCCCGGGCCATTTCCTTGTTGTTCAGCCCTTGGGCCATCTTCGACAGCACCTGGCTTTCCCTCGGGGTCAGTTCGTTGTCGGTATGCCTGTCGGCGATCAGCCGTTGGGCGATTTCGGCGCTGTAGAAGGTCCCGCCGCTGGTGATGGCTTCGATGGCGGCGATGATTTCCCGTGAGGGAGCGTTCTTCAACACATAGCCGCTGGCACCCGAGCGCAGCGACTCACTGACGTACTCGTAATTGTCGTACATGCTCAGCACCAGCACCTTGAGGGCGGGGTATTGGCTGCGCAGCACCCGGGTCAGCTCCAGGCCGTTCATGTCTGGCAGGCTGATGTCGACCAGCAGCAGGTCCGGCTGGCAGCGTCCGACCATCTCGATTGCCTCGGCGCCGTTTTCGGCTTCGCCCACCACTTGCAGAAAGTCCATGACGGCCAGCAGCGCCTTGATCCCGTCGCGGACCAGGGAGTGATCGTCGACCAGGGCGACGCGGATCGGGGAGGGCAGGTTCATGCAGGTATTCACTCTTGTTGTGGGCCGGTCAGCGTTTCGTGGCGGGCGGTGTCATCGGCAACAGCACGTCCAGCTCACTTCTTCCGGGCATCGAGATCAGCTCGAAGCGCCCGCCAAAATGCGCGACTCGCTCGCGGATGTTGCGCAGGCCGATACCGGCGTGCAAACGCTCGACTTGGGCGACGTTGAAACCGATGCCGTCGTCGACCACGGTCAGCCGTACGTTTTTATCGCAGCCGCGCAGGGTAATGGAAACGTTCTTTGCCCGGGCATGGCGTTCGATGTTGGTCAGGCCTTCCTGGACGATGCGGAACAGCGATACCGCCGCACCGTCGACCAGTTGGCAGTCGAATTCATTTTCGTCATAGGTCACGGTCAGCCCGCTGCGCTGCTCGAATTCCGCGGCCAGTTGGCCGATGGCCGCGGACAGGCCGAGGGTGTCGAGCAGGGAGGAGCGCAGGTCGTGGGAGAGACTGCGGACTTCGCCGATGGCATCGCCCAGGCGCTCGGTGGCGTCTTTAAGTGTGCTCAAGCCCTTGTCGTGGGGTTGGCCGCGCTCCAGCAGATGGCTGGCCAGTTCGAACTGGAATTTGATCGACACCAGCACCTGGCTGATGCCGTCGTGCAGTTCACGGGAGACGCGCGAGCGTTCTTCTTCCTGCAGGCTGACGATGCGCTGGGTCAGGCGCTGCAGTTTTTTGTCGGCCAGGCGATGTTCGCTGACGTTGAGGGTCATGCCGCTGGCGAAGACGAACAGCACCGCCACCAGGGCGACCACGGCAATCGCCATCATGGTCTTGCGGATGCCCATGGCCACTTCGGCGCGGGCCTGCTGGGTGGCGCGCTCGACGTCTTCGAGGTAGATGCCGGTGCCGAGCATCCAGCCCCAGCGATCGAGCATCACCACGTAGGCGAGCTTGTCGGTCACCTGGCCGGAGGAGGGCTTGTTCCAGGCGTAGCGCTGGAAGCCTTCGCCCGATTTCGCGCTTTGCAGCAGCGCCTGAATCACCGGCAGGCCGTGGGGGTCTTTCATGTCCCACAGGTATTGGCCCACCAGCTCCGATTGCCGCGCGTGCATCAGGCTGCGGCCTTCGTGGTCATAGACGAAGAAGTAGCCGTTGATGCCGAAGCTGAGCTTGCGCAGTTCTTCCAGCACTTGTTGCTGGGCGCGGGCGTCACCGTGGCCGTCGTCGTACAGGGGGGCGATCAGGCTTTGCGCCATTTCCACGTAGTTTTTTAGTTCGGCGCGCTTGCTCGCCAGAATGCTGTCTTCGATCAGTTGCGCTTGTTGATCACCCAATTGGCGGTTGAGGGAAATCACCAGGGCGCAGATGACGGCAATGGCCAGCACCAGCGGCAGAATGCCGAGGGCGACGATTTTGTGTTTGAGCTGCATGTTCATTCCTGCCCGCGCGAAGGCTCGGGATCATATGCCAAAGAGGCGTTCGGCCAGTAGCGTTGCTGGACGGAATGACCGGCGGCCTGAATATTGGTCTGTTGAAATGCAAAACCAATGTGGGAGCGGGCTTGCTCGCGAAAGCGGTGTGTCAGTTGGCATCAATAGTGACTGATCCACCGCCTTCGCGAGCAAGCCCGCTCCCACAATTTGATCGGGGATGGGCCCACAGGGGATGGCGTCTACGTAGTACTACGTAGACGCCACGTACGTAGTAACGCGGATTTATTTGTTGACGGCATGCGCGGATATTGGGCCAGCTCCGCTCCGCGGACACAATTATAAAAATTACCGCCGCAGTTCACAGGCTGTGGCAGGAGACCCGCTATGCCCCGTCTGGCTAAACACCTTGCCTGGTTTGCCGTGGCTGTCCTGGGAGCGATTGCGCTGAGTGTCGTGGCCCTGCGCCGCGGCGAAGCGATCAACGCCTTGTGGATCGTCGTTGCAGCCGTCGCTATCTACCTCGTTGCCTACCGCTACTACAGCCTGTTCATCGCCAATAAAGTGATGCAGCTGGACCCCAATCGCGCCACTCCCGCCGTGCTCAACAACGATGGCCTGGACTTCGTTCCGACCAACAAGCACGTGCTGTTCGGTCACCACTTCGCCGCCATTGCCGGCGCGGGCCCGCTGGTCGGTCCGGTGCTGGCCGCGCAAATGGGCTATCTGCCCGGTACCCTGTGGCTGATTGCCGGGGTAGTGTTGGCCGGCGCGGTGCAGGACTTCATGGTCCTGTTCCTGTCGACCCGCCGCAACGGTCGCTCCCTGGGTGACATGGTCCGTGAAGAAATGGGCCGCATTCCCGGTACCATCGCGCTGTTCGGCTGCTTCCTGATCATGATCATCATCCTTGCGGTGCTGGCGCTGATCGTGGTCAAGGCCCTGGCCGAAAGCCCGTGGGGTATTTTCACGGTGATGGCGACCATCCCGATCGCGATGTTCATGGGCATCTACATGCGCTACATCCGCCCGGGCCGCATTGGTGAGATCTCGGTGATTGGCGTGCTGTTGCTGCTCGGTTCGATCTGGCTGGGCGGGCAGATTGCTGCCGATCCGGTGTGGGCCAAGGCCTTTACCTTTACCGGAATCCAGATCACCTGGATGCTGATCGGCTATGGTTTCGTGGCGGCGGTATTGCCGGTGTGGTTGATCCTGGCGCCCCGTGACTATCTGTCGACCTTCCTCAAGATCGGCACCATCGTGGCCCTGGCCATCGGCATCCTGGTGACCATGCCCGAGCTGAAAATGCCAGCGTTGACCCAGTTCATCGACGGCACCGGTCCGGTGTGGAAGGGCGGCCTGTTCCCGTTCCTGTTCATCACCATCGCCTGTGGCGCGGTCTCGGGTTTCCATGCGCTGATCGCTTCCGGCACCACGCCGAAATTGCTCGCCAATGAAGGGCATGCCCGTTACATCGGTTATGGCGGCATGCTGATGGAATCGTTCGTGGCGATCATGGCCATGGTCGCGGCCTCGGTGATCGATCCGGGCGTGTATTTCGCCATGAACAGCCCGGCTGCGGTAGTCGGCGCTGACGCCGTGACTGTTGCGCAAACCGTCAGCAGCTGGGGCTTTGCCATCACCCCGGAGGCGCTGCAAGCCGTAGCCCACGACATCGGTGAAACCACCATCCTGGCCCGTGCCGGCGGCGCGCCGACCCTGGCGGTGGGTATCGCGCAGATCCTGCACCAGCTTCTGCCGGGTGAAAACACCATGGCGTTCTGGTACCACTTCGCGATCCTGTTCGAGGCGCTGTTTATCCTCACCGCTGTCGACGCCGGCACCCGAGCCGGGCGTTTCATGCTCCAGGACCTGCTCGGTTCCTTCGTGCCTTCCCTGAAACGTACCGAATCCTGGACCGCCAACCTGATCGCTACCGCCGGTTGTGTGGCCATGTGGGGCTATCTGCTGTACCAGGGCGTGATCGATCCGCTGGGTGGCATCAACACCTTGTGGCCGCTGTTCGGCATCTCCAACCAGATGCTGGCCGGGATCGCGCTGATGCTCGGCACTGTTGTGCTGATCAAGATGAAGCGCCAGCGGTATGTGTGGGTGACCTTGCTGCCGGCGGTATGGCTGCTGATCTGCACCACGACGGCGGGCTTCATCAAGCTGTTCGACGCCAACCCGGCAATCGGTTTCCTGGCCCTGGCCAAGAAGTACAGTGATGCCTTGGCCAACGGTCAGGTCCTCGCGCCGGCCAAGAGCATTGATCAGATGCAGCACGTGATCTTCAACGCCTATACCAACGCAACGCTGACCGCATTGTTCCTGTTCGTGGTGTTCAGCATCCTGTTCTTTGCGCTCAAGGTCGGCATTGCCGCCTGGGGTACTAAAGAGCGTACGGATAAAGAAGCGCCTTATCAGACTGTGCCGCAAGCGTGATCCGAGGGTTTAAGCATGTTCAATGACCTGAGTCGCCTCGGTAAATACCTCGGTCAGGCCGCGCGCCTGATGGTCGGCATGCCTGACTATGACAACTACGTCGAGCACATGCAGGGCAAACACCCGGACCAGCCGGTGATGGACTACGAGGCGTTCTTTCGCGAGCGCCAGGAAGCCCGTTACGGCAGCAAAGCCGGACCGAAATGCTGTTGAAATGAATAAAAAACCCGGCTGAAAAGCCGGGTTTTTTTATGGCGGGTTTAATCCGGTTCGTTCTTATCGCGCAAACCGTCCGGATCGTCGTGAGCACTGCGCGACACCGGGTGGCCAAGCCTGTCGGTCAAGCCCGGGTCTACGGGTTTTCGCTCCAGTGAATGTCTCTTCAGCGCCCGGTCCGCGACCTTGGCATTGTGAACCAGCCGACAAAGCACGGCGACGACGACAATCGACAGCAGTATCCAGAGGACAACGGCTTTTAGCACCATGGCGGCCTCGCGCGCGTCCTGCTTTGCTTTTCGCCAACATCCCTGCAGCAATGATTGCCTTGAGTGTGGCACTTTTTGTGCAAACTTCCCCTTTGTTTGCCAGCATTTTCTCGTTGGAGGGCTTTCATTCGCCGAGTGGGCGCAACAGGGCTTTTATCGGCAATCTTCCATGGCGAAGCGACAGTTTCCCCGACCGGTACTTTAATGGATGGTCTGGAGCGAATGATCCCGCAGCTGTCATAGGCTTAAGATATGGATCCCATGTCGAAAAGCTATTTCATTAATCGGTGCTCCGGATCCACGCTCAAGGGTGGTTAGCTGATCACACAATAATGAGGAGATGCCATGTCAACCGAATCGAAATGCCCGTTCAATCACGCCGCTGGTGGTGGCACGACGAACCGCGACTGGTGGCCGAATCAACTGAACCTGAAAATCCTGAGCCAGCACTCGCCCAAGTCCGACCCGCTTGGCGGCGAATTCAACTATGCGCAGGCGTTCAAAAGTCTCGACTTTCAAGCGCTCAAACAAGACCTGACGGCGCTGATGACCGACTCCCAGGACTGGTGGCCCGCAGACTTCGGCCACTATGGGCCTCTGTTTGTTCGCATGGCCTGGCACAGCGCCGGCACCTATCGCACCGGCGACGGCCGTGGCGGCGCCGGTTCCGGGCAGCAACGCTTTGCACCCCTCAACAGCTGGCCGGATAACGTCAGCCTGGACAAGGCGCGCCGGCTGCTTTGGCCGATCAAGCAAAAATACGGCAACAAGATTTCCTGGGCTGACCTGCTCGTCCTGACCGGTAACGTCGCGCTTGAGTCCATGGGCTTCAAGACCTTTGGTTTTTCCGGTGGCCGTCCGGATGTCTGGGAACCGGACGAAGATGTTTACTGGGGTTCGGAAAACAAGTGGCTGGGTGGCGACAGCCGTTACGGCAAAGATGACAGCAAACCCGTGCAGCCACCGGGCGATGTCCCGCTCGTGGCAGAGCCTGGCAGGAACGAAGACAGCCGTACCGAAGATGGCCGCAATCTGGAAAACCCCCTCGCCGCGGTGCAGATGGGCCTGATCTACGTAAACCCGGAAGGCCCGGAAGGTCAGCCGGACCCGCGCGCCTCAGCCCTGGATATCCGCGAAACCTTCGGCCGCATGGCCATGAACGACGAGGAAACCGTGGCGCTGATCGCCGGCGGCCACGCCTTTGGCAAGACCCACGGTGCCGGGCCTGCCGACAACGTCGGGGCTGAGCCCGAAGCCGCCGGCCTGGAACAGCAGGGCCTGGGCTGGAAGAGTACCTTTGGCAGCGGTAAAGGCCCCGACACCATCACCAGCGGCCTGGAAGTGACCTGGACTACCACACCGACCAAATGGAGCAACAACTACCTGGAGAACCTGTTCGGCTTCGAGTGGGAGCTGACCAAAAGCCCGGCCGGTGCGCATCAGTGGACCCCGAAAAACGGTGCCGGTGCCGGCATCATTCCCGATGCCTTTGATCCTGCCAAACGTCGTAACCCAACCATGCTCACCTCCGACCTGGCCCTGCGTTTCGACCCGATCTATGAGCCGATTTCGCGGCGCTTCCTGGAGAACCCGGACCAGTTGGCCGACGCCTTCGCCCGCGCCTGGTACAAGCTGATTCACCGTGACATGGGGCCGTTGTCGCGTTACCTGGGTCCGGAAATGCCGGCCGAAGAGCTGCTGTGGCAAGACCCGATCCCACGTGTCGATCATGCACTGGTCAATGACAGTGACGTCACTGCGCTCAAGAGCAAGCTGTTGGCCTCTGGCCTGTCGGTCGGGCAACTGGTGTCGACCGCATGGGCGGCGGCTTCGACGTTCCGTGGTTCGGACAAGCGCGGTGGTGCCAACGGTGGTCGCCTGCGCCTGGCGCCGCAGAAATCCTGGGCGGCCAACCAGCCGGATCAATTGGCGAATGTGCTGGCCAAACTCGAAGGCATCCAGAACGAGTTCAACGGTGCGCAAAGCGACGGCAAGAAAATCTCCCTGGCTGACCTGATCGTGCTGGCCGGTTGTGCGGGTGTCGAGCAGGCCGCGAAAAACGCCGGCCAGAGTGTGACGGTGCCGTTCACTGCGGGCCGCGCCGATGCCAGCCAGGAGCAGACGGATGTCGATTCCTTCGGCTTCCTCGAGCCGATTGCCGACGGTTTCCGCAACTACCTCAAACAGCAATATCGCGTACCGGCCGAGAATCTGCTGATCGACAAGGCACAACTGCTGACGCTCACCGCACCGGAGATGACCGTGTTACTCGGCGGCCTGCGCGTGTTGAACGCCAATGCCGGGCAAAGCAAACATGGCGTGTTTACCTCGCGTCCGGAATCCTTGACCAACGACTTCTTCACCAACCTGCTCGACATGGGCGTGGAGTGGAAGCCGACCTCGGACGCCCGGCAGGAGTTCGAAGGGCGCGATCGCAAAACCGGCGCGGTGAAGTGGACGGCCACCCGGGTTGACCTGGTCTTCGGCTCCAACGCGCAGTTGCGCGCCCTGGCTGAAGTCTATGCCAGTGCCGATGCGCAGCAGAAGTTCGTCAATGACTTCGTGGCTGCGTGGACGAAGGTGATGAATCTGGATCGCTTCGATCTCAAGTGATCGTCACGTCAGCCTGAAAATAGCCGCGACCCGGTCTGGACACCCGGTCGCGGTCACTTCTTGCTGGATGTTGCTGTGGATTCATACAGGTGGAGCGGTGGTGGAAATCCGGGTCAGGTGTTAGCTTGAGGCAAACATTCTTGACGGAACAATGACCAACATAAATGTGGCAAGGCGCAACATTGACCGGGTTTTGGGGAATCGACGGGCCGCACAGATAATGTACGTTTATCAGCGACCGGAGTTGGCTTGGCAATTCGTCAGAGCCAGAGAGATAACCGAAGGGCGGAACATTCCTATGGATGAGTTCGTCAGGCAGTATCTGGCCGCCAGGGGGAACATTATCGAGATCAGGCGATCCTACGGTGAGAATCTGATCGTGAATTTACTTGTAAAGAATACTGATGGGACTGATGGCGAGTACGAAGGCGACGTCACAGTTGACCAGATTGACGACCTGTTACCTGAGACTTATGATCATGCAGGGCTTATAGAACTCTTAACCGAGGCAGAAAAAAATGAGTGCAGCTAAGACCGGAAAATCCAGTCCATTGGCTGAGTTTTTTTGCAAGGCTTCCCCCGAAACAAAGCGGGATGTATTTACATTGGCGATGTCCAAAGCGATCGCCTCTCAGCGTGACGTGCTGGATAAGGCGGAAGCCATCAGGATGGCGCGAAAAATCGATAAGGCATCTGCCTAGACAACTCTTGTGTTGTCTAGTCCTGAAATAGATTTACACCTGTTTCACCCTAACGCCCGATGCACCGCATCGGGCGTTTTGTATTTCAAGGACAGGTGCGGTGTGGCGTTGGCAATGATGGGCGAGCAGGGTTACCGACGCAAGCGGGTGCTGCGCTTGTATCTGCAGGTATCTGCAGCGGCCACCGCTACTTTCGAATACAAATTCAGCGTTCCCCGACACCCGGGCGATACATGGCGGCCTCTAAATGCAACCTCAGACACCGCGCCAAAGCTGGCGTGGCGTACCGAGGTTCAACTGGAGGAAAGGCAATGTCCCGATTCAATCCCCGTAACATGTCTGGCGGCCTGGGTGCCGCCCTGGTCATCGCCGGCCTCGCCGCCGTCGCGAGCCTCGCCCAGGCGCAAGAGGCCGGCGCGGTGAAAAGCTGGCAGCAGGGCATCCATCGTACTGACCTGGTACGCGAAGACCTCGGCGCCGCCGACCGCGAGGTGATTCAGGTGCGTGTCGATTTCGACCCGGGCGTGACATCGCCCAGGCACGCTCATCCGGGTGTGGAAGTGGCCTACGTCGTCAGCGGCACATTCGAGTATCAACTGGAGGGCCGGGCGCCGGTCACGCTCAAGGCCGGTGATTCGTTGTACATACCCGCCGGTGTTGCCCATGTGGCGAAGAATGTCGGGCAGGGCAACGGCTCGGAGTTGGCGTCGTACATCGTGAAGAAGGGCGAGCCGTTGTTGATACTCAAGGAGTAAGCGGAAAACAAATGCCAGGTGGTTTAGACGCTTGAACCTGTGGGAGCCTGCTTGCGATGGCGCGCGGTACCGCATGATGCGCTTGTTTAAGTACTCAGCACTTTTTTGGGGGGCCGCGCCATACGTTTACCGTTCATGTCTCACGCCGCTGTCAGTCAGCTGATGCACACGGTCACCAGCCTCGAACACGATCTCTTTCTGGCTGTCTCGTGTTTACTGCAACTCATCCAGGCTAGGCCAGGCTTGCAGGACAACAAGGAACGTTATACGGATAGTAGTCAGGCGTATCAGTTGGAGAAATTGCAATGACAACAATCGATGTGAAATCCCGATTTGAAGCAAAGCTTCTTCGTCCGGCAAAGCCTGATGATACGTCGTGGGCGTTCGTAGTACTGCCAAGAGATGCGAGTGAAAAGCTTCCGAGGCGAGGAAGGACGACAGTTGAAGGCACAATCAATGGGCACCCGTTTCAGGCAACCCTTGAGCCGGATGGTCAACTGAGCCATTGGCTGCAGGTAAGTAGAGAGTTGTACGAAGCCGCAGGCGCGGCGGTTGGGGATATCGTTACGCTGGAGCTGACGCCAGTGAAGAAGGAACCCGAGCCTGACATCCCGCCGGATTTTCAGGAGGCGCTGGCAGCCGCTCCCGAGGCGCGTAAAGTCTGGAACAATACGACGACCATCGCACGAGTAGACTGGATCCACTGGATTACTTCAGCCAAGCAACTCAAGACGCGTGCAAAACGAATGGGAGATGCCTGCGATATGCTTGCATCCGGCAAGCAGCGGGTTTGCTGTTTCGACCAGTCTGGTTACTACAGTAAGGCCTTTCGTGCGCCGGAGTCAGAATAGTTTTAAATGGAACATTGCGTTCAATACCCCTGAATTGCCCATCACGCCTTGACCCAGCGCTGACGACTCCAGCTGCTCAGACCATCGACTGCAAACACCAACAGCAACATGGCCAGAATGACCGTGCTGGCCTGGGCTTCCTGGAACAGGCTGAGGCTGACATAGAGCATTTGCCCCAGGCCACCGGCACCGACGAAGCCGAGCACGCTGGCCATGCGGATGTTGTTTTCCCAGCGGTACAGGATGTACGCCAACAGTTGCGGAAACAGGTTGGGCAGGGTGCCGTAACAGAAGGCCCACACCACATTCCCGCCTTGCAGGCGGATTGCTTCGGCCGGTTGCGGCGGGGTGTTTTCCAGCGCTTCGGCGAACAGGCGGCCAAGTACGCCGGTGGTGTGCATGGCCAGGGCCAGGGTCCCGGCGTTGGGGCCGAGTCCGGCGGCCAGCACCATCAGTGCAGCCCACACCAGTTCCGGAATGGCGCGCAGGGCGTTCAGCACCAGGCGCGACGCACTCTGCAGCGGCCAACCGAAACGCCCGGCCGCCGGCAGTGCCAGCACCAGGCCCAATACCGCCGCGAGCAGGGTGCCCAAGGCCGACATGGCCAGGGTTTCCACGGCACCACGGCCGATGGCTTGCAGGTGGCTGGCACTGAGGTCGGGGCTGAGAAAACGCAGGACGTAGGCGCCCATCTGCTTCAGGTTATCGCTGCCTGCCAGCTCACCGAGATCGATACCCAGATAACGGAACGACGTGACGACCGCCGCGCCGATGCACAGGATCAGCAGCAGGTTGATCAGGCGATTCATGCGAACCTCCAGCGCAGCAGGCGGCTGATCTGATCGGCCAGCAGCACCAACACGAAAAAGGTCAGCAACATGCTCGCCACTTCACCGCCGGCGAACATGCGCAGCGACAGGTCGATTTGCTGGCCCAGGCCACCGGCGCCAACGAAACCCATCACCACGGACGCGCGGATCGCGCATTCCCAGCGATACACGGTGTACGACAGCAACTCCGCCGCGACATTGGGCAGGATGCCGTAGCAGAACGCCGCCAGCCGGCCACTGCCGGCTTGCAGCAGTGCGTGGGCGGGACGCTGGTCGACGGACTCGAAAATTTCCGCGTAGACCTTGCCGAGCATGCCGCTGTAGGTGATGGCGATGGCCAGCACCCCCGCCGTCGGGCCAAGGCCGACGGCGCGCACGAACAGCAGGGCCCAGACGATTTCCGGCACGCTGCGCAGGAAGATCAGCAGCCCGCGCACTGGCCAGCGCAACAGCCGGCCCAAGGCGCTCGGGCGTCCGCTGCGCGAGGCCGCCGAGAGCGACAGTGCGCGACTGGCCAGCAGGCTCGCGGGTACGGCCAGCAGCAACGCCAAGGCCATGCCGGCGGTGGCGATCGCCAGTGTCTGCAGCGTGGCTTGCCACAGCAGTTCAAGGAATTCTTCGCCATGAGCCGGTGGCCAGAAGGCTGAGACAAACCGGCCCATCTCACTCTGGCTGTCGGCCATGAGCAGGACACCCAGGTCCAGTTCGCTGAAATGGACGCCGGGCCACAGCAGGGCAAGTGCCAACAGGCTGAGCAGCAGGCGAGGCAGGGTGGCGGGGTCTCGTGTATCGCGGGTCAGCATCGGGGAATCTGCAGGCTCAAGGGTGCCACCGGAGGGGGCGGGGATTGCAGTTGCTCATTGGCGTAGAGCCTGTCGAGCAAATCGTGGTCGACGTCGCTTGCGGGCAGATCGAACAGCACCTGCCCTTCACGCAAGCCGATGATGCGCGAGAAGTTGCTCAGCGCCAGGTCCACCGCATGCAGGCTGGCGACCAGCGTCACCTTGTGCTCGCGCGCGTGGCGGCAGAGGGTCGACAGGGTGTGCCCGGCCAATACCGGGTCCATCGCCGACACCGGTTCATCGGCCAGCAACACCTCGGGCGCCTGGTACAGCACGCGGGCAATGCCCACGCGTTGCAGCTGGCCACCGGACAATTGCTGGCATTGGGCGAACAGCTTGTCGCCCAGGTCCAGCTTGAGCAGTGCCGCCCGAGCCCCAGGAACGTCCACCGGATGCAGCAGGTTCAGCAGGCTTTTGGCAAAACCCCATTGGCCGAGTTTTCCGGCCAGCACCGCCGTGACCACCCGTTGCCGCGGTGGCAGTGGCGGTGCCTGGTGCACCAGGCCGATGCGCGCCCGCAAGCGTTGGCGCTGGCGGGCGCCGAGCTGCCAGGCTTGCTCGCCGAGCACTTCGACCGTGCCGCTGCCGGGGCGCAGGGCGGTGGCCAGCAGGTTCAGCAGGCTCGACTTGCCGGCACCGGAGGGGCCGATGATCGCCACCTGCTCACCGGCGCCGATGTGCAGGTCGACCTCATGCAGCGCCCGCACGCCATTGCCATGGGTGAGGCTGACCCGGTTCAGATGCAAGGTCATTTCAGCAGGTCGGCAGCGCGTGCGGCTTCCTCGATGCCCTTGTAGTTCTCGGGACTGGTCTCGATGAAGCGGCTGGCGGCCTGCAGGTCGAGGATCGCCTTTTGCTCAGGGTTGGCCGGGTCGAGCGCGAGGAAAGCGGCCTTGATTTTCGCGGCCAGGGCCGGGTCGAGGGTGCCGCGCACGGTCCAGTTGTAGTCGAAGTAGGCCGGTGTGGTGGCGAAGACCTTGACCTTGTTGGTATCGACCTTGCCGGCGGCTACCAGTTTTTCCCAGACGCTGGCGTTGAGCACGCCTGCATCCACCTTGCCGGCCTGAACCCAGGCAACGGTGGCGTCATGGGCACCGGAGTAGCCGACGCGGCTGAAATAGGTTTCCGGCTTGATGCCGTCCTTCAGCATGAAGTAGCGCGGCATCAGGCTGCCGGAGGTGGAGGACACCGAACCGAAGGCGAAGGACTTGCCCTTGAGGTCGGCCAGCGTTTTGACGTTCGGGTCGGCCGTGATGAATTTGCTGGTGAACTGGGCATCCTGTTCGCGCTGTACCAGCGGTATGGCATTGCCGGTTTTCAGGCGCGCCTGGACGAAGGTGAAGCCGCCCAGCCAGGCCATGTCGATGCGGTCGGTAGCCAGCGCTTCAACCACGGCCGGGTAGTCGGACACCGGTACGAACTCGACCTTCATGCCCAACTGCTTCTCCAGGTATTCGCCCAATGGCTTGAACTTGCGCAACAGTTCGGTGGGGGCTTCGTCGGGAATGGCGCTGACCTTGAGGGTCTCGGCAGCCTGAGCCAGCAGAGTGGAAAGGGACAAGGTCAGGCCGACGGCCAATGCCAGGGTGCGTTTGAGCATGGAGGTTCTCCGGTTCAATAGCGGAAAAATGTCGATGCGCCCCGCACAAGCTGATTGCTGCACGACGCTTCGTGAGGGTAGACGAAAACGTCGGGATTATAGAGGCATTGCGCGCGATCCTGTAGGAGCGAGCATGCTCGCGATGGACGTCAACGATGACGCGGGCATCCTGAATGCCCGTGGCGCTCTCCGGTTTTTCGCGAGCGTGCTCGCTCCTACAGGGTGTCCCGTTAGTCGGGGGGGGCTTACATATTCGCCAGCGCCTGCGCCAAATCAGCCCGCAAGTCTTCCACGTCCTCGACTCCAACTGATAAACGCACCAGCCCGTCGCCGATCCCTAACTGCGCACGGGTGGCAACAGGGATGGTGGCATGGGTCATGATCGCCGGGTGTTCGATCAGGCTTTCCACGCCGCCCAGGCTCTCGGCCAAAGCGAAGATCTGCACGCTCTCAAGGAAGCGTTTGGCGCCTGCCAGATCGCTGTTAAGGTCGAGGGCGATCATTCCGCCGAACCCGCGCATTTGCCGGCAAGCCAATTCGTGCTGCGGGTGCGAGGGCAGACCGGGGTAGTAGACCCTGGAGACTTGTGGCTGACGCTCCAGCCATTGCGCCAGCTCCAGGGCGTTGCTGCAGTGGCGTTCCATACGCAGGGCCAGAGTCTTCACGCCGCGCAGGGTGAGGAAGGCGTCGAACGGCCCGGCGATCGCCCCCACGGCGTTTTGCAGGAAACCCAGGCGCTCGGCCAGCTCGGCATTTTGCCCGACCACGGCGATGCCGCCGATCACGTCGGAGTGGCCATTGAGGTACTTGGTGGTCGAGTGCAACACGATGTCAAAACCCAGCTCCAGCGGGCGCTGGATGTACGGACTGGCGAAGGTATTGTCGGCTACGCAAATGATCCCGCGTGAGCGGCAGATGCGAGCGAGGGCGGCCAGATCGCAAAGGCGCAGCAGGGGATTGCTCGGCGTCTCGACCATGACCATTCGCGTGTCGTCTTCCAGCGCTGCCTCGAAGGCGGACAGATCCGTCAGGTCGACGAAGCTGAAACGGTGCCCGGCGCTGCGCTGGCGCACCTTGTCGAACAGGCGGAAGGTGCCACCGTACAAGTCATTACCGGAGACGACGTGCGAGCCGGCGTCGAGCAGTTCGAGCACGGTGGAAATAGTCGCCAGTCCCGACGCAAAGGCAAAGGCCTGGGTACCGCCTTCGAGGTCCGCGACGCAACGCTCCAGGGCCCAGCGCGTCGGGTTGTGCGAGCGTCCGTAGTCAAGGCCCTTGTGCACGCCGGGGCTCTGTTGCAGGTAGGTGGAGTTGGCGTAGATCGGCGGCATCAAGGCCCCGGTGGACGGGTCCGGTGCTTGCCCGGCATGGATCACCCGGGTCGCGAAGCCCTGTGGCCGGGAGTTTTTGTCCTGTTGACTCATGGCAGGGATCTCCGCAAGTGATTAAGCATGTCGGTTCGGGTAATCAGTCCGTGAAAACCCGAGGCATCCTTGATGATCGCCACCAGGCCTCGGCCCAGTTCAGCCTCCAGTTCCGCCAGGGTGGCGTCGGGGGCCAAGGTCTGCAGTTTGTCGGTCATGGCGCTGGCCACGGTCTTGCGAAAGTGCGCCGCGTCTTCGTGCACCCCGAGCAGAATGTCGGATTCGTCGATGACCCCGACCAGTTGCTGCCCGCCCACCAGCACCGGCAGTTGCGAGACGTCCGCCAGGCGCATGCGCTGGAACGCGGTGAGCAGCGTGTCGTCGGGGCCGACGCTGATCACCCGGCCATCCTCGAAACGCCGCGCGACCAGGTCGCGCAGGTCGCCGTAATGCTTGCGTTGCAACAAGCCCTGGTCGTTCATCCACTGGTCGTTGTAGACCTTGGACAGGTAACGGGTACCGGTGTCGCAGACGAAGCTGACCACCCGTTTCGGCTCGGTTTGCTCGCGGCAGTAACGCAAGGCCGCCGCCAGCAATGTCCCGGTCGAAGAACCACCGAGAATGCCTTCGGCGCGCAGCAACTGGCGGGCGTGATCGAAGCTTTCTTCATCGCTGATCGAATAGGCGTGACGCACGCTGGAAAGGTCGGCAATCGATGGAATGAAGTCTTCGCCAATGCCTTCCACCGCCCATGAACCGGGGGTGGGGAGGGTGCCGCTGCGGCTGTATTCGGCCATCACCGAACCGATCGGGTCGGCCAGGATCATTTCCAGGTCCGGTTGTACCCGTTTGAAGAAGCGGGTCAGGCCGGTGAGGGTGCCGGCTGACCCGACGCCGACGACGATGGCATCCAGGTCATGCTGGGTCTGTGCCCAGATCTCCGGCGCGGTGCTGCACTCATGGGCCAGCGGGTTGGCGGGGTTGTTGAACTGGTCGGCGAAGAAGGCATCGGGAATGTCCTGCGCCAACCGTGCGGCGACGTCCTGGTAATACTCCGGATGGCCTTTGCCGACATCGGAACGGGTGATGTGCACCTCGGCGCCCATTGCCTTGAGGTGCAGGACTTTTTCCGTGGACATCTTGTCCGGCACCACCAGTACCACCCGGTAGCCTTTGGCCCGGCCGACCAGCGCCAGGCCCAGGCCCGTGTTGCCGGCGGTGGCCTCGACAATGGTGCCACCGGGGCGCAGCCGGCCATCGCGCTCGGCGGCGTCGATCATCGCCAGACCGATGCGGTCCTTGATCGAACCACCGGGGTTCTGGGATTCGAGCTTGAGAAACAGTGTGCAGGGGCCGGTATCGAAACGGCTGACGCGCACCAGTGGCGTGTTGCCGATCAGTTCGAGCACGGCGGGGCGGGAATTGCCTGGCATGTCATCTCCTCCTTGCGTAGCTCCTGATGTAGCTGTGCTGCGAATGAACAGCGACCTGCGATAAGCATCGAGTACTCGTCACAGGCAAGGGTTCGTTTGGACCATAGGCCGGGATCGGGTCACCCGCAACCTTGTGCAGCCAGCCGGTAGGCTCGTCGCTTTTTCCTCCGGAACGAGGGTGCAAGTCGGCCAGGCCGTTTGTCGGATGTATGGTTATGCCCAGAAGAGGGCTCGGTGGATAAGCCGCCAAACGGCGTGCAGCGGGGCGCAAGCGGGTTGGACGGTAGCCCGTCATCAAGTCCCGGCACACATGGAACTGATAAAAATTGCAGGCGTCAAAGCTTTACGGGCGGTTCGGCGTGGTGATGGTCACGGGGTCGAATTGGAACCCCAGGATTTAAAGGCGGGAGGTTGGTGATGGTCATGGCGAGATTGACGATGATCAAGTTCTTTGCGGCTTACCTGGCCGCATGTGTCCTCCTGCAATGGGTCGTGGGCCAGGCGTCTCCCTGGATTGCCTCGCACCTTCTGCTGCCCTGGATTCTTTAGCGCAGCGCTGAATATCAAAAAATATCCGCACCTCTCGAATGCATTCAACCCAATGCACGCGGGGAACCATTCCCCGCGTTGCACTTCATGTCTGTGCCAATCGCTGAGTTAACCTGCAACGACCCGTTCAACGGCGTGATCGGGCCGGCTCCTTTGAACCGGCCTTTGTATCAATCCTTTGAACGTCACGCCGCCATCATCCAGCGATTAATGGAATGGGAAGATGTAGTTCATCCAGGCCGCCATGCGCAGGAGGATTTTGCGCATCATGGCAATGTGGGTGAAATGCTGGCTGTAGAGCGCCGCCTGGCCGTAGGCACCGCCGGGCATCAGCTTGGCATACGGGGCGAAATCGGGGTCGGTGATTTCAATGATCACCGGAACCCGACCGGCCGGTGGTGAGCCGGTAAAGCTGATGAGCGAGCCGGAAGGTTGGACCTGACCTTCGGCGATGACTTCAAGGACGCTTTTGACCTTGCCCTCGAAAACCTTACCCGGAATGCCGTCGAAAGCGACTTCGGCCTCATCGCCGACCGTCAGGCGCAGCAGGCTGTTCTGGCGCATCCACGCCGCGAAATATTGGCCTTCATCGGGGATGAACACCATCGAGGGGCGTAGCGGGAACTTCGTCGCCATCATGCCCGGACGCAACGACACATGGGTGACGAAGCCTTTGCTCGGTGCGCGCACCGTCGTGTTGTCGAGTTCGTACTGCGCGCCGTCGAGTTGCGCCTGCAGGTCATCGGTACGGGAAACGACGACATCCAGTTCCCGTTGGGTGGCGAAATTACGCTTGATCAGTTCGCTGATTCGGGCGCGGTCGGCTTTGGCAACCAGCAGTTGGGCCTTGAGCGACTTCACTCGATACTCGAAGGGGGCCGGGTCGATCCGAAACAGCACATCGCCCTTTTCCAGGCGTTCGTTGCCCTGGACCGGCACGTCGATCACCTGGCCTGTGACCACGGGAATCACCGGGACGGAGACGAAATACGAACGTGCAACCTCCGAGTAGGGATGGTTGTAGTTCATCACGAAAATCATCGCGCCAACGATCAGGATCCCGCCCAATACAGCGGTGGGGACCGTCCATTTGTTCAAGGGGATGCGGAAGATCTTGAAGATTGCAACGCAGATGGCGGTGTAAGTCAGTACCAGTAAAAGATCCATGGGTCAGATTCCCTCGCCACTGTTGTCGGTCGGCAACCTGTGCTGCGCCGTTCCTGTCGCTGCCTCCAGGTGCGCGACGCGGCTTTGCAGTTCTGCGACTTGTTGTTCCAGATGCACAACATGGGCGTGCCCTGATTTTCCATCACTGAACCCCCAGCCCCGGTCTTCCCGGTATGCCATCGCCCAGATCCATAGGAACGGCCACAGCGCATGCAGGGTAAACAGGCTGACCCAGCCCGTGGCGTGAATCGCATCCTGGTGCGGATGATTGCGGTGGACCGCAATTTCATAAGGAATGTCGTGGAGCAGGATAATCCCGTAGAACAGGACAAGTCCGACAAAGAACAACAGCCCCAACGCGAAGTAATCAAGCATCAATTGTCTCTCTGTGAATCAGTTGGCGTACTCGCTCCAGTGTAGCCGCTCAATCTACACTTGAAGAGCCGGTATCGGCGGATGAGCCGGACGGTACTCAACGAGCAGGACATGGAGAGGGTGGGCAATGCAAAATAATTAAAAACAGAAGCGGGCCCCGGTGCTTGATCCAGTCGAGCACATTACAGAAGTTGTATTCGGCCTGTTAATGGCCATGACGTTCACCGGAACCATCAGTGTGGCGACGGCAGACCAGGCAGCGCAAGAGCGCACGATGATGATTGCCGCGCTCGGCGGTAACCTTGCCTGGGGCTGGCGGACGCTGTCATGTATCTGTCATCGCCGGCTGGATGATGGCCAAATACGCTAACGCCAAACCTTGGCAGGGCGGGGTGGCCCTGGCGCTCACAGGTAGCGTGCTGATCGTCGCCATCATCGCGCTCGGTGGCTAGAGATTTTCACCCGGCAGCACATTGAGTATTCATTCTCATTTACAATGCCCTTCCACTTACGCAGGGCAGTCGGGTATGGATGTGCTCGCCGATCTACATCGTTTCCTGATCAGGTGGGTGATCGAGCCGGTCACCCACCAGTTTCTTGGCATCTTCGATGTCAATGGGCGCCTGGGAGTGGTCTTTCTCTGCGTTTCCTACGGCGTCGCCTATGGCCTGTTTCGATTCAGAACGTCTCGCGGATTGACCGGGGCGCACTCCTTCGGGCAGTTCCTCGGCGGGCGGCGGGTTTACCTGCACCGCTCGGCGCTGCTCGATTACCGCTACTACTTCGTGCTCGCCATCCTGAAAGTGGCGCTGGTGCTGCCGATTGTCGGGCTGGTTGATCCCTATGTGCTGCGTTCAGCGGACTACATCAGATTTTTCTCCAACCTGTGGGGCGCGCGCGCACAAGTGGGGGAGAATCTCGGGCTTTCCCTGCTCTACGGCCTGGGCGTGTTCCTGGTCAAGGATTTCGCTCATTACTGGAACCACCGGGCCTTTCATTCGCGCTATTTGTGGGCATTTCACAAAGTCCATCATTCGGCGCCCGTGCTGGTGCCGGCTACGGCAAGCCGGGTGCATTTTCTTGAAGAACTCGTCGAAAAGCTGGTGGATATCATCTGCCTGGGCCTCTATGCCGGAGTCTTCTGGTACGCCTGTGGCGGCGAGGTCAGCCGCTATACCCTGTTTGGCGTGACGTGGATTGTGTTCATCTTCAACGGTCTGGCGGCCAACCTGCGGCATAGCCATGTGTGGTTTTCATTCGGGCCGGTGATCGAGCGGGTGCTGAGCAGTCCCGCGCAGCATCAGATTCACCACAGCGATGCGCCGCGGCATTTCAACAAGAACTTCGGTATCAACCTGTCACTGTGGGACTGGATGTTCGGCACGCTCTATGTCACCCGGTCGACCCCGGAAGCAATCCGCTTCGGCACTGGTGAGCAGGATCACGAGCGTTACCTGACGCTTCACGGCCTGGTCATCACGCCCTTTGTCGACGTTGCCCGCAAGTTTTTTCCCCCCAGACGCCCGCAATCGAACTTGACCGAGCCTGGACGAAGCCTGTCTGATCCGTATTTTCCTGCGCAATCTGCATCTGTAACGAAAACAGTCACCGGCCCACAATAAGTCATCGGCAGGGTCATCCGCCCGGCGCACAACAGCGCAGTACGACCCTGTACAGCAACTTCATGAGCTGGGAGGCCATATGGCCAGAATGACGCTTTTTCTCGGTGGTTTTCTGCTGTTGACCATTTTGATCGGGGCACTGGCGACCATTCCTCCGGGGTGAAGAGGGCGCCGAAGAATGCGAGCGATTGGGTGCTGATCGAGTCGCCCGAACGCAACTTAATGCGCACAGGTTCACCTTGACCGGGGTCCTGCCAGACTCCGTTACCGCGGCGGACTTCGTCTTTGCCTGAGTGATCGGCCCATGCTCACGCCTGGCGAGGGCGTGAGCATGCCGAGGAAGCTTCAGCGACGCTAATCGTCAAAGCGGCTCCATCAACTCCACCTGTTGCTACTTGCAGTTGCCGGCCTTACGAAATCCGGCGGCCTGGGCGGCAGCTTCAGAGTCAAAAGTTATCTGGTTTTTTTCCGACACTTGAGCATAACCAGGGCAACCGATTGAGAGGTGATACACCTGGCTCTTGCGGTTGCCAATGATCAAGCCTGCCCCGGTCGCTTTCGCCAGGGTTGGCTGGGCCGTTACTGGCACGGGTTTCCCGGCAATGGCGCTGACGGTTCCATCACCCGCCGCCTTGTATCCTTGCGTCCATTGACGGTCACCCGTCACGAAAGGGTTGGAGTGCCCCATGATTGAGGCAATGCGACTATCGCGCACTTTCTCCCAGGCCGAGACCGGGTACTGCTTGTCCCAGGCCATCAGTAGTTGTTGCTGCTGACGTGACATGTTCAGATTGTATCGATCGAACATGTAAAAGGTCGTCCTCGCGACCAGGCCTTTGACCTCGTCACGGGGTTCGGCGGCTCGTTGATCAAAATCAACCCGGGTCTTGCATTGCCCATACTGCGGCGCTACGCCGGGGGTCATTGCGTAGTTGAAATTACTACGGTCGCCGTTCACTTCCCCAACAGACGGGTAGAGATTGAACAGGTCCGCTTCCATGGCTCGGAAGACCGGATCGTCGTCCACGCAGTGCTCTCGACCGCCGTTCTTCCAGCACTGGCGTTGGTTACCGAATGTCCAGGCAGGAACTATATGTTCCCACTCAGTCCGCTCGGCGCGGTTTTGCTGTTTTCTGGTTTGATAGCCGCAAGACTCAGGGTCAATACGGCCACCCGACTTGCCTACCCATGTCCACTTGCAACCGCAGTACAACTCGCCAAGGGCACTGTTCGCCTGGTCGAGGTAGATTTTCTGTTTTGCTATGACCTTGGCTTCGGAAAAGTTCGACGGAGGGCTTGAGAAGGCGGGGGTGATTACCGAGAGCACCAGCGCTACTACGGACAGCAGTTTTTTCATTGGAAAACATTGGCTTATGAAGAGGGCGCGCATTATACCCACGATCTGCGCGCATGCCGCTGGAAAGCGCGTATCCAGGACGTTGCCACTGAGCCTGGTGTTGAGTGAAACGAGGCGTTTCACCGCCGACCGCCATCCATGCAATCACCATCCAGTGCGCATCGGCATGACTTGTCGGAGCCAGGCTTGAGGCGAGCCGTTAATTTTTTACGCTTTTTTTACGATAAGCGGTTTGGTCCGCAACGATACTGGCCGCGATTTTATTAATCGGCCAAGCGTTTGCATCCCTGATGACGCTGGCAACGTATTGCCCAAGGATGGCATGCACCTCTTTCCCGCAATTTGAGAGAAGCGACCCTTGAGTGAAACAGCGACCCGTGCACATTCAGATTCCCAATCCCAATCCAAGGCGTCAGGAGTGGGCTTGCTCGTCGCCGCCGTCGGAGTGGTTTACGGGGACATTGGCACCAGCCCCCTCTACACGCTCAAGGAAGTATTTTCCGGCCACTACGGCGTTCAGGTAAATCACGACGGAGTGCTGGGCATTCTATCGTTGATCTTTTGGTCACTGATCTGGGTGGTCTCGATCAAATACGTGCTGTTCATCCTGCGTGCCAACAACCAGGGCGAAGGCGGCATCATGGCGTTGACGGCGCTAGCGCGCCGCGCGGCCGCACCTTATCCGCATATGAGCAAGGTTCTGGTACTGCTTGGCCTGTTCGGTGCAGCACTTTTTTATGGGGACAGCATGATCACCCCGGCTATTTCTGTGCTCTCTGCGGTTGAAGGACTACAACTGGCGTTTGACGGAATAGAACACTGGGTCGTGCCCTTGTCGGTGATTGTGCTGGTGGCGCTGTTCTTGATACAGAAACATGGCACGGCTCGAATCGGCATCCTGTTTGGCCCCATCATGGTGCTGTGGTTTGTGGTGTTGGGTGCACTTGGTATCTACGGTATTTCGCTGCGTCCGGAAGTGCTGCAAGCACTGAACCCTGTATGGGCTGTGCAATTCTTCGTGGTTCATCCGGGAATGGGTGTGGCCATTTTGGGTGCTGTGGTGTTGGCATTGACCGGTGCAGAAGCGCTGTATGCCGACATGGGCCACTTTGGTCGCAAACCGATTGCGCGTGCCTGGTTCATCCTCGTGTTGCCGGGCCTGGTGCTCAATTACTTTGGCCAGGGGGCGTTGATCCTGGGCAACCCGGAGACTGTGCGTAACCCATTCTATTTGCTGGCACCCGACTGGGCGCTCTTGCCGATGGTTGCACTCTCCACACTGGCGACCATCATCGCTTCCCAAGCCGTGATTTCGGGCGCTTTCTCCCTGACTAGCCAGGCCATCCAGCTTGGGTATATCCCTCGCATGTTCATCCAGCACACCTCCAGCCATGAGCAGGGGCAGATCTACATCGGTACGGTTAACTGGGCGTTGATGGTGGGTGTCGTGCTGCTGGTGCTTGGTTTCGAGTCGTCCAGTGCTTTGGCTGCAGCTTATGGCGTCGCGGTGACGGGGACCATGCTGATCACAACAATCCTGTCCTCGGCTGTCGTCCTGCTCCTATGGAAAACACCGCGCTGGGTGGCCATTCCAATGTTGCTCGGATTTTTGCTGGTAGACAGCCTGTATTTCGCGGCCAACGCCGCAAAGATTTTTCAGGGCGGTGCGTTTCCGGTGATTGCCGGCATTGGTCTGTTCATTTTGATGACGACTTGGAAGCGGGGCAGAAAGATTATCGTTGAGCGGCTGGATGAAACTGCACTTCCTCTACCGCTGTTCATCGGCAGCATCCGTACGCAGCCTCCCCATCGCGTACAAGGCACGGCAGTGTTCCTTACGGCCAGGGCAGATGCTGTTCCTCATGCGCTGCTGCACAACCTGCTGCATAACCAGGTTTTGCATGAGCAAGTGGTGTTACTCACTGTGGTTTCCGAAGACAGCCCGCGCGTGGCTGCTGACCGGCGATTTGAGGTTGAAGCCTATGGCGAAGGTTTCTTTCGGGTTAGTCTGCACTTCGGATTTATGGAGGAGCCGGATGTTCCTCTGGCCCTGAGTCTGTGTCACTTGTCCGAGCTGGATTTCAGTCCGATGCGCACCACCTATTTCCTCAGCCGGGAGACGGTGATCCCGACCAAGCGCATCGGTATGGCCCGTTGGCGAGAAAGCCTGTTCGCGTTTTTGCTCAAGAACGCCAACAGCAACCTGAAGTACTTCAAGTTGCCGTTGAATCGGGTGATTGAGCTGGGTACACAGGTTGAGATGTAAAGAGTCATCGCGCATCCAGGGTGGCTTTTAGCGCTTGATGTGGGGCATTCGTGGTGGATGACCCACGCCTGCGAGGCTTGCCGGCGATGGCGGCGTGTCAGGCGCCAAGGATGGTGGATGTGAGGGCCTCATCGCTGGCAAGCCAGCTCATACAGGTTTCCATGGGGAATTCAACATCCGCGCATGGCACAAATCCCTTGTGGGAGCTGGCCTGCCGGCGATGGCGGCAGGTCAGACGCCGAGGATGGTGAATGTGAGGGCCTCATCGCGAACAAGCTTGCTCCTGCAAGATTGTTTTCAGCCAATCCAGGCGTCTATTCGAGCCGTTATCCAGTCCCTGCCGTAAGCAAGCACGCTATCTGCAATTGCCGTCGGAAAATGAATAAACCCGTGGGGACAGGAGGGTAGCAAGTGCACTTCGACAGGGGCAGATTTCATCCAGCGATCGGCTAATTGGAGTGTGTCATCTCTCAGGGGATCAAGTTCACCGGCAAACATGAGCGCTGGCGGGAAATCCGTGAAGTCGCCGTATAGCGGTGACAAAGGTGGCTGCCGGCGTTGCGCGTCAGTCAGGCCCGGCGTCAGCAGGCGAAAAGCTTCGACCATGCCCGGGCCGTCCAGCACCAGCGTTTGCGGGGGCGCCGCACGGACGCTTGGTGTTCCCGTCAAATCGTAGACGCCGTAATACAACAGCGCACCGCTGACCCGCTGCAGCAAGCCGGGCGATTGCTTTAACGCCAGCATCGTTGCCGCTGCAAGATGAGCCCCTGCCGATTCACCCACGACGATAACAGGAAGGTCTGCAAACTCTCGACAGTCGTCATCCAATAGCCAGCGAGCGGCACAAAGGCAGTCCTCCATCAGGCCTTGAACCGGAGTCGATACGGCAAGCCGGTAGTCGACCGAGACAACCGTAACGCTGCAGGTGTTCGCCATGGCAAGGTTAAAGTCGTCGTTCATCTGCGCATTGCCGATTACCCAGCCGCCCCCATGGAAATCAAGCACAACGCCCTTTGCTTTGCCTCTGGGCCGGATGATCCGAACGGGCACTTGGCCGCCGCCCGCACCCACTACCTTTGTTTCAGCCTTGAGCCCGTGCTTGAGCAATTTTCCCGCGCCGCCGATTTGACTGGCGCGCAACAGCGCCTGGATCACATGGGGGGTGATGCGGTTGCGGATTCGAAAGCGCGGTATCCAGGCGAGCTTTTTGTTGAAGTTGCGCACTTGCAGCAACTCCCGTTCGCCTACTGGCCATGGCGCTTTAATACCCGATTCGAAATTCGTCATCAGCGGTTATTACACCCCATGGATAAGTTCAGCGCTGCGGCTATACAAAGCCACCCAAGGTCGCGGGCCAGGAGGAAAACAAGAGAGATCATCTGTCCCTGGCTGGGATCAGCGGTCTGGGGTTCAAAGATCATGTCGACTTATTAACGGACGCCCAGTGAAGCGAAAAGTTTTGCTGGGGAGCGGACATTTCTTTGATTCTGCGCAGGTGAGTCCGGGCTCGGCAGCGGGCTGCGCAATTGGAGAATCTGCTGCGCAATCGGGGAGGTTGGCAGGTGGTGCAATGGCTAGTTTAGAGCGCACCGATCAGCATGAACTGGCTCCAGGAAGGCCTATGCAGCCCAGGCGTTGCCAACGCCCATCGTGGATTTCGACTAAGGGAAACCTTTAGCCGGCTTGGAGATTACCCCCCAACGAATGCTGTTCGTCTTGATATCGGCGCGACGCTGACTGGCATACCTTGCGTAGAAGGGAAGCGCGTCGTCGTAGCGGACTGTTGCATTGAGCCCGCCTGGCGTTTTACCCCATAACAACAAGAGGTCTGACAATGCTCCAACCCATGGTCCTTTACGTCCCTGATGCAATCCGTCTTTTGCTGTAGTTGTCTGCCGTGCACTTTTCCGGTCGCTGGATTGTTACATCGTCGCCCGGCGTTTTTCAGTTTGATTTCGCTCCTATAAATACAGTGCCCAAGCACATACAGATGTGGAGATGTCAGATGTATCAGGTAAAGCAATCTTGCCGTGGGCTCGGTATTGCCAGTGCGCTCGGAATAATCTGTTCGCCACTGGCAGCCTATGCCGATGTTATTGATGACAGTCACTTCAAAGTGGATACGCGTAACTTCTACTTGCACCGTAACTACACCAATACCAATGCGCCGGTTTCAGAAGTGCATAGCTGGTCTCAGGGTTTCGATGCGCAGTTTACCTCCGGTTACACCGACACAGCCCTGGCCATCGGCCTTGATGTGGATGCGCAATACGCCGTGCGCCTGGATTCGTCAGGCAACGATGGTTCGCTACCGTACAGCGTGAGCGATCAGCAGACGGCGGATGACTACAGTCGCGCCGGTGCCACCTTCAAGATGCGCTACAGCAAGACTGAATTGAAGGTCGGTGATCTGCGCCCACAATTGCCGGTGGCGTCCGATGACCCGAGTCGACAACTGGATACCATCTACCAGGGGGCCGTGGTCGAGTCCAGGGAAGTTGACGGATTGATGCTGACCGGGGGGCGTTTCTGGTCTGCCGCTACACGGGAGTCTTCCAACCACGAAAAACTCTACAAGTTTGGCTCCACTGATAACCTCGACAGTGATGGCCTGGACTTTGGTGGTGCTACTTACGACATTACCAAGAACCTGCAAGCCAGTTATTTCTATGGCGTGTTGCACGATATTTATCAGCAACACTATTTCGGCCTGATGCATATGGCCGACCTGGGCAATGGCTACAAACTAAAAACCGACTTGCGTTACTTCAATAACAATGAAGATGGCAGTGCATTGAACGGTGAAGTAGACAACCGCTCCTACGGAGCCTTGTTCACCTTGCTCAAGGGCGCCCACATGTTTGGCCTCAGTTACCAGCGCATGCTTGGTGACAGCGTGTTCCCGACCATGAACGGTTATATCCCGCAACCTTACCTGGTGCACTGGTCGTCCCTGGGGTTTGTCCGCCCGGATGAAAAGTCCTGGGGTGCACGCTACAGCTATGACTTTGCCGGGATGGGTATGCCGGGGCTGAAGTTCTACACCCGCTACATCAAGGGTACCCACTGGGATCGTGGCGCAAACTTGAGCGACAACCAGGAAAGCGAACGCTTTCTGGGGCTCAATTACGTGGTGCAGAGCGGGGCGCTGCAGGGCCTCGGGCTGGACCTGCGCAACATCGATGTAAAACAGAAGTACGGCTACGACTACAACGAATTCCGTGTCGCCACGACGTACACCTGGAAGTTCTGGTAAGCCCGGTCCACCCGGTGTTTGACCCCATAACAATAAGAGGCCTGAGCATGTTCGAACCCATTGTCCTTTACATCTGCCCTGCAACTTCCCAGTCGGTGCTCTGTGCACCGTCACCCGGCGCGCTGCGCGCATGAGCGGATTCCAAGAGGAGCAAACACTAATGAATGTCCAGGTCGATAACGCGGTCCTGCAGCACAAGAAAACCTATTTTTACGAGTGGTATGTGGTGGCCCTGTGCATGGTCGCCTACATCTTTTCGTTTGTGGACCGGCAGATCCTGGCGCTGATGATCGAGCCGATCAAAGCCGACCTGCAAATCAGCGACACCCAGTTCAGCTTGCTGCACGGGCTGGCGTTTTCCTTGTTCTACGCATTCATGGGCATGCCCATCGCCTACCTGGCCGACCGCTTCTCGCGACCGAAGATCATCGCCGTCGGCGTGGTTTTCTGGAGCCTGGCGACTGCCGCCTGCGGCATGAGCAAAAACTTCCTGCACATGTTCCTCGCGCGCATTGGCGTCGGCGTCGGCGAAGCGGCGCTGTCGCCCTCGGCCTACTCGATGTTCAGCGACATGTTTCCCAAGGAAAAACTTGGCCGGGCAGTCGGCATTTATTCGATCGGCTCGTTCGTGGGTGGCGGCCTGGCGTTCCTGGTGGGCGGCTATGTGATCGCGATGCTCAAGGATATGAACACCATCGAAGTCGCGGTTCTCGGTGCGATGAAGGCCTGGCAGCTGGCGTTTTTCATTGTCGGCCTGCCTGGCATCGTGGTCGGCCTGTTGATCTGGCTCACCGTGCGCGACCCGGCGCGCAAGGGTTTGCAGATTGATGCTTCGGGCCGCCCGAAGAAGGTCGCGCTGAGCGATGGCTTGCGCTTCCTCGGGCGCCACCGCGCCACCTTTGCCTGCCATTACCTGGGCTTTTCGTTCTACGCCATGGTGCTTTTCTGCATGATGAGCTGGAGCCCGGCGCTGTACATCCGCAAGTTCGGGATGACCCCGGTAGAGGCGGGTTACATGCTCGGCACCGTGCTGTTGCTGGCCAACACCGCCGGGGTGTTGTTCGGTGGCTGGCTCACCGATTATCTGGCCAAAAAAGGGCATCAGGATGCCGCGATGCGCACCGGGGTGATCGGTGCCCTCGGCATGGCAGTGCCGGCCGTACTGTTCCCGCAAGTCGATCAACTGTGGCTGTCGGTAGCCCTGTTGGTACCCGCGATGTTCTTTGCCTCGTTCCCGATGCCGGCGTCCACGGCGGCCATGCAGATCCTCGCGCCCAATCAGGTGCGCGCGCAGGTTTCGGCCGTGTTCCTGTTGATCAGCAATCTGCTGGGGCTGGGACTTGGCACTACGATGGTGGCGCTGTTGACCGACCGTTACTTCGGCTCGCCGGCAGCGGTGGGCTCGTCGATGTCGCTGGTGATTGCTGGCGCCTCGGTGTTAACCGTGCTTCTGCTATGGCGTGGTTGCCGTCGTTTCCGCGAAAGCTATGCCAGGGAATACCCTACCCTGGTGTGAGATGAATACGCCAGTACTTGGGCCTCGCTGCGTTTCCACGCAGCGGGGCCGCTCCGCTTCAGGTCAGGAGAGCCTCTGATGTTGAATGACGTACACCTGCTGGAACGCCACAGCCTGCTCAGCTCCGCCGATTACCGCGAGATCAAGGACAAGGTCAGCCAATACCTGTGCCCGCATAGCTTCAACGTACTGCGCGACAAGCCCATCCATACCCGGCTTAACGGCGTTTTTTTCGGCGATTCGGCGCTGCTCGACCTGAGTTATGGCGCGCCGGTGGAGATTACCATCGGCGACATTGCCGATCAGTACCTGTTCCGCATTACCTTGCAGGGGCATTGCGAGGTGGCCCACGGGCGGCGCAGCGCGGCGATGCAGTCGGGCTACCTGAGCGTGTCATCGCCATTCGCGCAAAGCCGCATCGTCACCGATGGGCAATGTCGCAACCTGATCCTGCGTGTCGACCGTGATGCCCTGGAGACGCAGTTGCAACGCCTGCTCGGCCGCAGCCTGCGCCAGTCGGTGATCTTTGATGTCAGCGTCGATCACCTGGGCGCCGGCGTCGTCAGCCTCTATCACACCCTGGATTACATTTGCCGGCTCTACGGCAGCGGCGTGGACGGATCGCGCCTGGCCAGCGGCCTGTCCGAATACCTGATGCAACTGCTGCTCACACAGTTACCGCATAACTACTCGGCGGACCTGTTGAGCGACTCGCGCGCACCGCTGCCGCACCACGTGAAAAAGGCCCGTGATTACATCGAGGAGCACCTCGACGAACCGATCAGCCTGGCGACGTTGAGCGAACTGTGTGGTGTCTCGGTGCGCACTCTGCAGAATGGCTTCAATCAGTTCCTCCAGCAGGCGCCGGTCGAGTACATCCGTGACCGTCGCCTGGCAGTGATCCATGAGTCGCTCAGGCAGGGCAGGGCCGGCGAAACCGTCACCGATATCCTGTTGCGTCATGGCATAAACAGCTTCGGGCATTTCTCCAGCGCCTATCGACAACGCTATGGTTGCCTGCCTTCGGACACCCTGCGGCGGCGCAAGCATTGAGACTGCTGCGCAATCGGTCATTCGGCTGCGTAATCGGATAAGTCCGCGGCGCTGCGCCTCGATAGCATCGGGTCTCTGACAAGAGGAGCAACTCGATGAATATTACCGTGCTGGGTGGTGGACACGGCTGTTATGCCGCTGCTGTGGAGATGGCGGAAAAGGGGCATCAGACCCGCCTGTGGCGTCGCGACAGCGCAGCGCTCAAAGAGCTGCTGGACATCGGCAGCCTGACCATCAAGGACTACCGGGGCACTCGCCAGTTGGCCGTCGGCAATCCTGGCGACAAACTGTCCCTGACCGACAACCTGGGCGAAGCCCTGAGCGACGCGCAACTGGTCATCATCCCCTTGCCGTCGACCTCCCATGAAGACCTGGCCAGGCAAGTCGCGCCGCACCTGCACGACGGTCAGGTGGTGTTCCTGCCGCCGGGCACCTTCGGCAGTTTCGTGTTCGCCAAGGCCATGGCCGATGCGGGCAACCAGAGCAAGGTCGCTTTCGCTGAAACCGGCACGCTGCCGTACCTGGTGCGCAAGCACGGTGCCAGCGACCTGGTGATCAGTTGCTACGCCACCCGTCTGCCGACCGGCGTGTTCCCGAGCAACCTGTCCGAGCACGCTTTTGCGGTGCTGCGCGAGGCCTACCCGAGCGTCGAGCCGATTGAAGACGCCCTGAGCGGGGCGTTGATGAACGCAGGCCCCATCATTCACCCGCCGCTGATCGTGATGAACGCAGGTCCCCTGGAGCATTTCGAGGCCTGGGACATTCACAATGAGGGTACCCAGCCATCGATTCGCCGCGTGACCAACCAGCTTGATGCCGAGCGCATGGCCGTGCGCGAAGCACTGACCTACGGCGCGCCGCACTTTCCGTTGGCCGATCACTACAACACCAGCGAAGGCGAGGAGTGGATGTACGGTCGCGGTGCCCACGGCAAGTTGACCGACAGCGGCGACTGGCGCGAAGACATCGACCTGCAGAAACATCGCTACATGCTCGAAGACACGCGCCTGGGCCTGTCCTTCCTGGTATCCGTCGGCCGGTGGGCCGGTGTGCCTACCCCGGTGGCGCAGGGACTGCTGAGCATCGCATCGGTAGTCGCTGCACGGGATCTTTACGCCGAAGGTCGCACCCTGGAAAACCTCGGTCTGGCCAGTCTTGACCGGGAGCAGATGACCGAGCTGCTGACCAGGGGTTACAACTGATGAACGCTGCGTTGCCTCATGTCTGCGTGGTCGGTGCCGGCCGGATGGGCGAGGGCATTGCCCTGGCGTTCATCCATGCGGGATTGCCGGTAACCCTGATCGACATCAAGGATCGCGCCGAGCACGAGCGGCGTGGTTACTTCGAACGCGTGCGAAACAACGTGCGCAGCGAACTGCAGATGCTGGTACGCCTGGGCATGCTAGTGGAGGAGCAGGCGGACATCGCGATATCCCGGTTGACCCTGCAATCCCGAACCCTGGCCGGGGAAAACTTGCGCCTGTGCGACCTGGTGTTTGAGGCGGTGCCGGAAGTCATCGCCGTCAAGCAGCAGACCTTTGGATGGATCAGCGAGCATGTCCCGGCGTCGACCATCATCGCCTCGACCACCTCGACCTTTCTGGTCACCGAGTTGGCCGAGATGGTCAGAGAACCCCAGCGTTTCGTGAACGCGCACTGGCTCAATCCGGCGTACCTGATGCCGTTGGTGGAGGTCAGCCGCAGCCAGGCGACGTGCCCACAAGTGGTCGAACGGTTGCTGCAACTGCTCAAGCAGATCGGCAAGGTGCCCGTGGTGTGCAACCCGGTGGCCGGCTACATCGTCCCGCGCATCCAGGCGCTGGCGATGAACGAAGCCGCGCGGATGGTCGAGGAGGGCGTGGCCAGCGCCGAAGATATCGACACCGCGGTGCGCGTCGGCTTTGGCCTGCGTTTCTCGGTGTTGGGGCTGCTCGAATTTATCGACTGGGGCGGTGGCGACATTCTGTACTACGCCTCGCGCTACCTCAGTGGCGCGTTGGCACCTCGTTTCGAGTCGCCACAGGTGATTGCCGACAATATGCAAAACGGCCGCAATGGCTTGCGAGACGGCCAGGGGTTTTATGACTACAGCGAGCTGGATGTAGAAGCCTACAAGCAACAGCGTCTCGGCGACTTTGTTCGCAAGCTGCAACTGTCGGGGCTGACCCCCGCTTTCGACGGCGCCTTGAGAGAGGCCTGAACACTAGGGCCCGGATGCCGGGCCCTGACTACGCCCCGATTCTGGCGGCCATCTACCGCCCGTCGACGACACTTAAAATAATCTTTGACATGACTGCGGCTTTGGTTGAATATTTATACATCGCGTACGATCAAATCGGTTGCGATAGCAGATCATGACCTTGCCGTTTGGAGATTCCAACCATGAACACCGAAAGTCGCCACACCCGTGATTTCCATGGCCACAACGGCAATAACTGGATGACTGCACCAGCCGCTTGATAAGCGTTGCTTCTACACTTAATAACTCGCATACGATGCGATCGCATGCAACAAAGCACTGAGGAAACCGTCCATGAGCAAGATTGAAAAAGTACTGGCTACCGGCAAAACCCACACCACCCACAGCGCTGCCGGTGACTCCCTGCGCGGCCATAACGGCAACCTCGATATCGAGTTGTCTTCACCCGGTTCCGCCCAGGCAGCACACACATTCGCCGCCACCCAGCCGCACCCGACCGCCGAGCAATTGTTCGCCGGGGCATGGTCGGCCTGCTACACCGCGGCGGTCGGTCTGGTGGCGCAGGAGCGCAACATCGTGTTGCCAGCGGATCTGGCCGTCGACATCGAAGTGGACCTGGGCCAGACTGGTCCGGCCTATTTCCTTCAGGCTCGACTGACCCTGCGCGTGCCGGGATTGGCACAGGATGTCGCGACGGAACTGGCGCACATCGCCGATTCCATCTGCCCCTATTCCAAAGCGACACGCGGCAATATCGACGTTGCGCTGAGCGTGATTACGGCGTGATGCCTGGATGCGGCGATAAACATCGCGCGCGATGCAAGCGCATGCGAATTAAACAACCTGTAAACCTGAGGAAATCATCATGAGCAAGATCGAAAAAGTACTGGCCAGCGGCAGAACTCATACCACCCGTAGCAGCGCCGGCAATACATCGCGCGGCCATAACGGCAACCTCGACATCGAGTTGTCTTCCCCCGGCAGCACCACTGCGGCACACTTGCTTACCGGCGTGCAACCGCACCCCAAAGCCGAGCAACTGTTCGCCGGGGCGTGGTCGGCTTGCTACATCGCTGCGGTAGGGCTGGCCGCTCAACAATTGAAGGTGACGTTGCCATCCGATACGGCAGTCGATATCGAAGTCGATCTGGGTCAGACCGGTGAGCAGTACTTCCTCCAGGCTCGATTGACCCTGCGGGTGCCCGGCCTGGATGAGGGGGTTGCGACCGAACTGGCTCACAACGCCGATGCCATCTGCCCGTACTCCAAGGCCACACGGGGCAATATTGACGTTGCCATCAAGGTCCTGACTGCTTGACCCACTGCACGACCGGCTCGCCAGGGTTAAACCTGGTGAGCCGGTCGTCGGCCTGCATGGCGCTGCTTTCTGGACGACTGCCAATGGTGTGAATACTTCCGATACCATCGCATGCGATGTATAGTCGGACCCCGCGATTCATCCGTCCTGCCCACCGAGAATGCCCATGAAACCCACTGAAAAGACAGCCGCCCTCGACCTCAAGCTTGCCGATTTTCTGTGTTTTGCGGTCTATTCCTCCAACCTCGCGTTCAGCAAGGCGTATAAGCCGATGCTCGAACGGCTTGGCCTCACCTATACGCAATACATCACCCTCGTCGCGCTGTGGGAGGAAGACAACCAGACCGTGGGCAGCCTCGGCGAGAAGCTGTTCCTTGAATCCAACACCCTCACGCCGATCCTGAAGAAGCTCGAAGCGATGGGTTATCTGCTGCGCCAGCGCGATCCGCAAGACGAACGCCAGGTACGGATCAGGCTCACGAAAGAAGGACGCAAACTGCGTGAAGGCCTCTGGGAAGAAGGTTTCCCGCAAACCGGTCTTGACCCTGACGAATTCGTGCAGATGCAGAAGGCAATCGTCAAATTACGCAGCAATCTGATCCGTTCGACGAAAGACCGGGAGTAGGGCGCCAAGGCATGTAACTGTTGCTCCAGCCATTGTTCCTCGGCGTACGCTCCTGGTGGCCTGTCGTGAATTAGACTAAACCGGGGTATGCAACGGTGGGAGTGACAAGCGTGGCGGTATTGCGATGGACTCGATGATCACAGCGGCAGCCCGCGCCCTGGCGGCGGGTGATCCCTTGGGCGCGCTGGACCGCGTGGCCTTGCGCGACGATGCACCGGCGCTGGCGCTGCGCGGTATTGCCATGGCTCAGTTGGGCGATCTGGTGCGGGCCCGGGCGCTGATCAAAAGCGCCCTGCGCGGGTTCGGCCCGAAAGAGTCGTTGTCCCGGGCCCGCTGCGTGGTAGCCGAAGCCGAGATCGCGCTGGCCTCCCGGGAACTTGGCTGGCCGGTCAAGGCGCTGGAAGCAGCGCGAATCACCCTTGAGGCGTACGGTGATCAGGTCAATGCCGATCACGCCCGCTATCTGCAAATTCGTCGACTGTTGCTGATCGGTCAGCTCGATCAAGCGCAACACCTGATCGCCGGACTTAACCCGGACCCATTGCCCCCAGCGTTGCGCACGGCCCACGAACTGGTACTGCTGGGAATTGCCCTGCGCCGCCTGCAATCGCGCGCGGCCAGGGATGCCCTGACGCGGGCACGGCGCGCGGCCGATCAAGCCGCCATTGCGGCATTGAGCGCTGAAGTTGAACACGCGGCGATGCTCCTCGACACCCCGGTTGCGCGCCTGATTGCCGGGGGCGAACAGCGGCCAGTGTTGCTGGACGAAGTTGAAGCCTTGCTTGCTTCGACCTCGCTGGTGGTGGACGCCTGCCGCTACGTCGTGCGTGGCTGCGGCATGTCGGTATCCCTGGGCACACGACCGATCCTGTTCAGCCTCGCGCAAGCATTGGCCGAAGCCTGGCCAGCCGATGTTGCAAGGGAGGTGTTGATCGCCCGGGCATTTCGCCTGAAGCTTTCGGACGAGTCCCACCGCGCACGGCTGCGCGTGGAAATCGGCCGGCTGCGGGTCGCGCTCAAACCCTTGGCCGGTGTGACCGCCACCCCGCGCGGGTTCGTCCTGACCACCCCGGTTTGCCCTGAGGTGGTGGTACTGGTACCGCCGCTCGAAGAAAAATTTGCCGCCTTGTGCGCCTGCCTGGCGGACGGTGAATCGTGGTCCAGTTCGGCCTTGGCGTTGGCACTGAGCATCAGTCAGCGCACGGTACAACGGGCGCTCGATACCCTGGCGGCCGAGGGCAAGGTGCAGTCGTTCGGTTGCGGCCGCGCCCGGCGCTGGATGACCCCGCCGATGCCCGGATTCGCGACGACCTTGTTACTCCCGGCGCCGCTGCCCAGTGGTTAGGATCAACGCCACCAGTCCGCTGAAGAGGTAATGCAAGATGAAAACCGCAGCTGCCGAGATCCTTCGTGAATATGGCCCGTTTGTTGGTGTCGACGCCGTGCATGGCGTCACCTGGGACGGCGAACAGGTCTGGTTTGCAACCACCGACAGACTTCACGCCCTCGACCCCGAAAGCGGCAAGACCCTGCGCTCGCTGGAGGTCGCCGGCCATGCCGGGACTGCCTTCGATGGCGAGTATCTGTACCAGATTGCCGAAGACCGTATCCACAAAGTCGACCCGCAGACCGGCCGCGTCCTGGCCACAATCCCCGCACCCGGCGGCGGCAACGACTCGGGCCTGACCTGGGCCGAAGGCTCGCTGTGGGTAGGGCAATATCGCGAGCGCAAGATTCACCAGATCGACCCCGGTACCGGCGAGATCCTGCGCACCATCGAATCCAACCGTTTCGTCACCGGCGTGACCTGGGTCGAAGGTGATCTGTGGCATGGCACCTGGGAGGGCGATGAGAGTGAGTTGCGCCGTATCGATCCGCAGTCCGGCGAAGTGCTGGAGAGCCTCAGGATGCCTGCCGGTGTCGGCGTGTCGGGACTGGAATCCGACGGCGGCGAGCGATTCTTTTGCGGTGGAGGCGGCAGCGGCAGGGTGAGAGCGGTGCGCCGGCCGTCATGAGTCGCCCGGCTTGAGCCATGGCCAGGTTGCCAGCCAGTTCTTGCTGATCGTCCTTCTTTTCGGCCATAGTGTTTTCCCTTCCTTACGCACTTTCTACTGGTCGAAATCGGTCTAAAAGTGCGGTTGGCAATCTGCTCGATTTTGCTATCCTCAAACCTGTAGGTGAAGACGCAGACTGATGCGCAAAAGGATAGCGAGGACGCGTGGGGCGCGCTCCGAAGGGTACACGGTTAGAAAGATCTCCGCGCTGAGATCCAGCCCTTATGCCGTGTGAAGCAGAAGAGTTCCATTACAGCTACACGACTCTTTTGTGGGAGGCCTGATAAACCTCGTAAGCCGGAGACCAGCACCGGCCACCTACTTTATCTCCCACTACAAAGCCCGCCACGCGCGGGCTTTTTAATGTCCTGCAGATAGGTGTGCTGGCTCATGGCGCGCCGAACAGCATCGTCCAGTAAACGCCGCGGTCGCTGCGGGAGTCGGCGGCGTAAGCTGCACCGACCTGGGTGAACATCGGGCTCATCAGGTTGGCACAATGCCCGGGGCTGGCGAGCCAGCCGGCCATGGCCTTGGTCGGTGAACCCTGGCCGGCGGCGATGTTTTCACCAATCTGCCGTCCCCGGAAACCGGCGGCCCTGGCCCGGTCTGCGGGCATATCGCCGTCGGGGTCCTGATGGGCGAAATAGTTGCCCACGGCCATGGCCTTGCTGTGGCCCTGGGCGGCGGCGCCGAGGGCGGCGTTCCAGGTCAGCGGGCGTGCGGCGGCAAAACGCTGGCGTCCGCACAACCGTGGTCTGGCCCGGGCTGCGTTGACCTGAGCCAGCAGGGCCTTGCCAGCATCTCGCGCATCGCCGGTCTTACCGTCGAGCACCGGCCGTGCAAGCACCACTTGCCATTGGCTGCCGGCGCGACTGACGCCAATGTCGGCGTACTGGCTATCGAGCAATGCTGTGCAATGCTCGTCCTGGAGCAAATCGAAGGCATCTTCGGCATCCCGGGCGCCGACCACGCGGATGCTGCGCACTGTCACCGCCTGATAGCCGGAAGCTTTCAACCTGTCGCGCAGGCCACCACCGTATCCGATCGGCAAGGCCAGGTTGGAATTGAACGCCAGGGGAGCCAACCGTTGTTCCGGTCGTCGTTCGCAGCGTTGCGGATGAGCTCTATAGTCGTTGATGGCTGCCACCAGCTGTCTTTGCGCGTCGGCAAGGGCGGGGCTGGCGAGAGTGGGAAGCAGGGTAAGCAGGCACAGTGAAGTAACGCGCGAGGCAACGACAGTTTGGCGCATGGGGGGACAGCTCTGATGAGATGACAAGGTTGAGAGAGCAGGAAAACGCCGGGATATGACTGGACTATCGACACAAGGTTCACGGCGAGGGGGAAACGGACCGCAGAGGCGCACGTTGACACTAATCCCGCATCAATACTGGCAGGCCTGACGCTATCGCGAGCAGGCTCGCTCCCACAATTTGATCTTCAGTGTCCGCAAATCTGCGGCTGCCCGGGATTCCCTGTGGGAGCTAGCCTGCTGGCGATGAGGCCAGTACATCCGGCATCAGTGCTGGCAGGGCTGACGCACTCGCAAGCAGGCTCGCACACGACTTTGTAACCCTCCTTACAACCCGGCTCCGAGCGCTTTCAGGTAGTCGGGACTGTCGCCGATCGAGTTATGCCCCGTGCCCGGAATGACCTGCAGCGAGGCCACGCCACTGGCGAAATGGCGGTAAAGGCGATCGGTGCTGGCGCGAGGGATCACTTCGTCACGCTCGGCGGCTATCAGCCGCGTAGGCACCTTGATGCGTTCGGCATAGCGCCAGGACTCGAATTTATCCTGCAACAACCACCGCACGGGAATTCCGCGAAACTGCCGTGTGGCCAGTTCCTCAAGGCTGTTATACGGTGTGATCAGCACCAGGCGTGCCGCCGGTCGTTGGCTGGCAAGGCGCACCGCCACCCCCGAGCCCAGACTGCGACCGACCACGGCAATGTGTGAATGCTCGGCGTGAACCAGGTCGAACAAGGTCACGGCATCCCGTTGAATGGCCTCTTCAGAAGGGGAACCGGCGCTTCCCCCGAAACCTCGGTAGTGCATTAGATAGACCGCGTAATCAGGAAATGCCTGGGCAAAACCGGGCAGATTGCGTGAGACATCCTCGGCGTTGCCACCAAAATAAATCAGTGCCTTGGGGCCCTCGTGCGGTCTGACGGAGACCAGCACCCGGGCGTCGCCGACCGGCAACGTCAGGGTAACGGGCGCCTCGATGGCGCGCGATTGCGGAAAGTAGATCAGCGCACGCTGAAACACGAACAACGCAGCGCACAGCGCCAGATACAGCGCGGCTACGATGACGACGATTAACACCAGGGCGCGTGACATTCGGCTAACGTCAGTGGACCGCATTGACGACTCGGGACTTGCAACGGAGATAGGGTGATCGCTGCCAGAGTGTAGTCAAACGCTGGCGCAAGAGGAGGGCACCGATGCCCGGCGTGGAAAAATGGCTAAACGTCCTGCCATCCGAAAGAGCGGCCCTGATGCTGGGTTTCGCCTTCCATTTCTGCGTGCTTGCCAGTTATTACCTGGTGCGGCCCTTGCGCGATGCCCTCGGGCTCGAAGGCGGAGCCGGGCAATTGCAGTGGTTGTTCACCGCCACCTTTGTGGTCATGTTGCTGATGGTACCGGTGTTCGGGACGCTGGCGTCGCGTCTGCCGGCAACGCGCTTCGTACCGTTGATTTACCGGTTGATCGCCGTGTCGATGTTGCTGTTTGGCCTGTTGATCGCCAACCACATCGCCCCGGTGGCCGTGGGGCGGGTGTTTTTCGTGTGGATCAGCATCTACAACCTGTTCATCGTGTCGATTTTCTGGAGCGTGCTGGTCGACCGTTTTTCCAGCGAACAGGGTCGACGCCTGTTCGGTTTCATTGCCGCAGGCGGCACCCTCGGCACGTTTATCGGGCCGTTGCTGGCCGCGAGCATGGTCGGCCGTCTCGGCCCGGTGGCGCTGACCGTCGCGGCGGCGCTGCTGTTGGAAATCGCGGTGCGCTGCTATCGGGCGCTGTTGTCGCGAACCCGCTCGCAATCCGGCAGCCTGGTGCTGGACGAGCGGCGTATGGGCGGCAGCATCCTCGCCGGCGTCACTTTGATCCTGCGCTCGCCATATCTGCTGGGGCTGGTGGCGTTCATGCTCCTGCACACCAGCGGCGCGACCCTGTTGTATTTCGAGCAGGGACGAATCGTCGCCGGCAGCTACGCTGATGTGGGCAGCCGCACGCAATTCTTCGCCGTCGTCGATTTGCTGGTATCGGCCCTGACCTTGATCTGTCAGCTGCTGCTGACGGCACCGCTGATCCGTTTGATTGGCGTTGGCGGGGCGCTGGCGGCGTTGCCAGTGGCGGCGATGGCAGCGTTTGCCGCCATGGCCCTGGCGCCCGTGCCGACAACGGTGGCCCTGGCCCAAGGCCTGCGCCGGGCGGTGGAGTTCGCCATTGTGCGCCCGGCGCGCGAGGTGTTGTGGACGGTGGTCAGCCGCGAGGAAAAGTACAAAGCCAAGAATGTGATCGAAACCCTGGTGTATCGCGGCGGTGATGCCGCCAGCGGTTGGTTGTCGGCAGGATTGGCGGCAATGGGCGCAGGCTTCGCCCTGGTGTCGCTGTTTGTCCTGCCGTTTGCCGGGGCCTGGGGCTGGCTGTGTTTCTGGCTGGCACGACGACAGGCGCAACAAGCGCAACCCGATCGACTGGTGAGGAACGATTTATGAGCCATCCTGAGGGGTACACCCGTAGAGAAGTTCTCACGCTGGCTGCCGGTGTTTCGGCGGTCTTCACGTTCGGTCCGGCCGGCGCGCAAACCGCGCCGTCGACGGGAACAGGAGGCAAGACCATGCTGACCCGAGTCATTCCTTCCAGCAACGAGCCCTTGCCCGTGGTGGGTGTGGGCACCTATCGCGGCTTCGATGTAGCGCCATCGGACCCTGCTTACAAGGACCTGCCGGCAGTCCTCAGCGCGTTGTTCGAGAAAGGCGGGAAGGTGATCGACAGCTCGCCGATGTACGGTCGTGCCGAACAGACTACTGGCGAACTGCTGTCGATCCATGAGCCGCGTTCGCCAGCTTTCCTGGCCACCAAGGTGTGGACCCGGGGCCGCGAAGAAGGCATTGCGCAGATGGAACAGTCCTTTGCCCTGTTGCAGACCGATCGCATCGACTTGATGCAGGTCCACAACCTGCTGGACTGGCAAACCCACCTGCCGACCCTGCGCCAATGGAAGGAAGAGGGGCGCATTCGCTACATCGGCATCACCCATTACACCGCTTCGGCCTACGAAGAGGTGGAGGCGGTACTCAAGGCCGAGCCGGTGGATTTTTTGCAGATCAACTACGCCCTGGATGATCGCGCTGTGGAGAAACGCCTGTTGCCGCTGTGCCGCGAGAAAGGGGTGGCGGTGATCTGCAATCGACCGTTCGGTGGCGGTGGCTTGCTCGGCCGGCTCAAAGACAAACCGCTGCCGGGCTGGGCCGCACAAGTCGGGATCAAGAGTTGGCCGCAGCTGGCGCTGAAATTCCTGCTGTCGCATTCGGCGGTGACCTGCGTTATCCCTGGCACCGGCAAGCCGCGCTACATGGCAGAAAACGCCGGGGCCGGTTTTGGCCCGATGCTCACCGATGCCCAGCGCCAGCAATTGATCGCGCTGGTGGGGTAGCCGAGGCAGGCCGGCGAGTCCGGCATCCTCTCCTATACTGTTTCGCGTCCATGCCGTCGGTAGCGCTGGCGGCTTCCCTGTCCATCACTGCAAGGAGATCGAACATGGCAATCCGCATTGGCGACGAAGCGCCGGATTTCACCGCTGAGACCACTGAAGGCACGATTCGCTTTCATGAATGGATCGGCGACAAGTGGGTCATCCTGTTCTCCCATCCGAAAGACTTCACCCCGGTGTGCACCACGGAGCTGGGCTACCTGGCCAAGCTCAAGCCGCAATTCGACCAGCGCAACACCAAAGTACTCGGGCTCAGTATCGACCCGGTCAGCGACCACAACAAATGGGTCGGTGATATCGAGGAAACCCAGGGTAGTGCGGTCAACTATCCGCTGATCGGCGACGAAAACCTGGTGGTGGCCAAGCTCTACGACATGATCCACCCCAACGCTAGTGGTGGCTCGCGCACGGCGGTGGACAACGCCACGGTGCGTTCGGTGTTCATCGTCGGCCCGGACAAGAAGATCAAGGCCATGCTGATCTATCCGATGAGCGCCGGGCGCAACTTCGATGAAGTGCTGCGTTTGCTCGATTCGCTGCAACTGAACGCCAAGCACACCGTGGCTACGCCAGTGAACTGGCGGCCGGGTGAAGATGTGATCATCCCCACTTCGGTGTCGGATGAAGATGCGAAAAAGAAATATCCCGATGGCTTCAAGACCCTCAAGCCCTATCTGCGTACAGTCGCGCAGCCGAAGTAACCATTGCCCACATCCGTAGGAGCCGGCTTGCTGGCGATGGCGTACTCAAGCGCCATCGCCAGCAAGCCGGCTCCTGCAGGTCTGCACACCACCTGACATCCGGTCAAGCCAGATACTTTCTGAACCACCCCAACGTCCGCTCCCACGCCAGTTTCGCTGCCGCCTCGTCATACCGGGGTGTCGAATCATTGTGAAAACCGTGGTTGCATCCAGGGTAGATGTAGGCCTCATAAGTCTTGCCGCCAGCCTTCAGCGCCTGTTCATACGCCGGCCAACCTTCGTTGATGCGCGTATCCAGTTCGCCAAAGTGCAGCATCACCGGCGCCTTGATCCGGGCGACTTCCTCTGTCGTCGGCTGGCGGCCATAAAACGACACGGCGGCGCCCAGTTCCGGGTAGGCCACGGCTGCCGCGTTGGCCACACCACCGCCGTAGCAGAAGCCGGTGATGCCGACTTTGCTGTTGCCGGCCGGGTGTTTCATCAGCCACTCGACGGCGGCGAAAAAGTCATTCATGAGCTTTTCCGGATCGACCTTGGCTTGCAGCTCGCGGCCCTTGTCATCGTTGCCGGGATAACCGCCGACCGACGTCAGGCCGTCCGGGGCAAGGGCGATTAACCCGGCCTTGGCCACCCGCCGGGCGACATCTTCGATGTACGGGTTGAGCCCTCGGTTTTCATGCACGACCACCACCGCCGGCACTTTTCCGGTGGTCTTGGCCGGACGCACCAGATAACCGCGAACCTGGCCGTGGCCCTTGGGCGAGGGGTAGGTGATGTATTCGGCAATGATGTCTGGATCGGTGAATTCGACCTGTTCGGCCAGCGCATAGTTGGGGCTCAATGCCGCCAGCAGCGCGCTGGCGGTCAATCCACCCAGGGTGAACAACGCCGCGCGATCGAGAAACTCGCGTCGGCTTATCTTGCCGTGGGCGTAGTAGTCATAGAGTTCCAGCAGTTGCGGGGCAAAGTCTTTCGCAGTGAGACGGGTCATCTTTGCGGTTCCTTATTCGGCTGGTTGATAGCTTGTCAGCGGGTCCACTGAGCAATACAACTCCTGTTGGAGCAGCCCTTGTGGCGAGGGGGCTCGCCCCCGTTTGAGTGCGTAGCACTCACAAGAGCTTTGGCGCATCGCAGATGTCGGGGCTGCTTCGCAGCCCAACGGGGCGATGCGGTGTTCCGAAAAAAAATCGCCACAGGACTCCCACAGGGATGTGTGGTGAATGCTCAAATTTGCGGGCTATTCAATTCAAGCACTGGGCTCCCGCCTTGGCCACCTGCGCATCCTGTTCAGCCTTGACCCCGGAAACTCCGACCGCGCCGATCACCTGGCCGTCGAAGACAACCGGCACGCCACCTTCCAGCGAAGTCAGCAACGGCGCTGACAGAAAAGCGTAGCGCCCCCCGTTGATCATATCTTCATAACCCTTGGATTCACGCCGCCCGAGAGCCGCAGTGCGGGCCTTTTCAGTGGCGATATAGGCGCTGCTGGGCGCGGCGCCGTCGAGGCGTTCGAGGGCCAGTGGGTGACCGCCATCGTCGACCACCACAATGGTCACAGGCCATTGATTGTTTTGCGCCTCGGCACGGGCCGCGGCGAGGATCCGCCTGAATTCGCTCTGGCAGAGCACCGCTTTGCTGTTCATCAGGATTCTCCGGGGTTGGTTTGCGCCATGGCCGCTTCGACCAGCTCGATCCAGTGCCGCACAGGAGTGCGGCCGGCACCGTCAAGGTGCGACTGACAGCCGATATTGGCCGTGACAATGACCTCGGGATGTCCGCTTTCCAGGGCGTTGAGCTTGTTGTCGCGCAGCTGCCGGGACAGCTCGGGCTGGGTCAGCGAATAGGTGCCGGCCGAACCGCAGCACAGATGACCGTCGGGAACGGCCGTAAGGTTGAAGCCCAACTGGCTTAGCAAAGCCTCTACCACGCCACCGAGTTTCTGCCCATGCTGCAAGGTGCAGGGACAATGAAACGCCAGGCGCTGGCTGGCGTGGATGCCGAGTTGCTCCAGCGGCTCGTCGCGCAGCACTTCCACCAGGTCCTTGGCCAGTGCACTGACTTTTTTGGCCTTGTCGGCATACACCGGATCGCTACGCAGCAGATGACCGTAATCCTTGATGAAGGCACCACAACCGCTGGCGGTCTGCACGATCGCCTCGGCACCTTTTTCAAGGGCCGGCCACCAGGCGTCGATGTTGCGGCGAGCACGATCCAGGCCTGTGGCCTGGGCGTCGAGGTGATAATCCACGGCGCCGCAGCAACCGGCTTCGCCAGTGGCGGTCACGCCGATCCCAAGGCGATCCAGCACCCGTGCGGCAGCCGCGTTGGTATTGGGCGACAGCCCCGGTTGCACGCAACCCTCGAGCATCAACACCTGTCGTTCACGGTGGGTCATCGGGCGTGGCTTGGCTGCATAGGTATGACGCGGCAGTTTGCTTTGCAGGGCATCGGGCAGCAATGCCCGGAACACCTGGCCACTGCTGACCAGCCCCTTGAACAGCTGCGGATGGGGCACGGTGCGGCGCAATCCCTCACGCAACAGGCTTTGCCCGAGCGGACGCGGCACGGCGGCATCGACCACGGCCCGGCCTATATCCAGCAGGTTGTGGTAATCGACGCCCGACGGGCAGGTGGTTTCGCAATTGCGGCACGACAGGCAGCGGTCCAGGTGCTGTTGGGTCTTATGGGTGACTTCGTTGCCTTCGAGCACCTGCTTGATCAGATAGATTCGCCCCCGTGGCCCGTCCAGCTCATCACCCAGCAGTTGATAGGTCGGGCAAGTGGCATTGCAGAACCCGCAGTGCACGCAGGAGCGCAGGATGCTTTCAGCCTCGGCGGCACGGGGCAGGTGGCTGGCGCGTTCACTCAAGGTCGTCTGCATGGTTCAAAGCTCCGCGTACAGGCGCCCGGGGTTGAAAATGCCCCGGGGGTCGAGTTGCTGTTTCAGGTTGCGGTGATAGCGCAGCAGGGTTGGGGGTAGCGGCTGAAACGGGGTGTCGCACAGGCCATGGCTGAAGCAGGTGACATGGCCGCCGACCTCGTCGACCACCTGGCGAATGAACGCCGCTTCGGCATCGGATTTCAACCAGCGCTGGGCGCCACCCCAGTCAACCAACTGGCGGCCCGGCAGTGACAGACGCGGGGTGTTGTGCGGCAGGGACAGGCGCCAGAGGGGCTGGTCTTCATCGAAGAAATTCAAGCGATGCTCGTTGAGATCGCCCCAGTACGAATCCTCCAGCCATTGGCCCCCGAGGCGTTCATGGGCCGCCTTTACCGAACCTTCACCGCCTTCCAGGCGCAAGTGCAGGCGCTCTCCGTCGTGGCAGGCGGCGCTGATCGGCAGCGGCTGCTGGCCCCATTGCGCCAGCTGCAGCAAGGCACGCTCACTGTTCATCTCCAGGCTGATGCTCAGGCACTGTCGAGGTTTTGGCAGGACTTTCAGCGAGACTTCGGTGATGACCCCGAGGCAGCCGTAACTGCCCGCCATCAGGCGTGACAGGTCATAGCCGGCGACGTTTTTCATGACCTCGCCGCCCAGGCGCAATAATTTGCCCTGACCACTGATAACCCGGGTGCCGAGGACGAAGTCCCTGACCGAACCTGACCAGGGCCTGCGTGGCCCTGACAGCCCGCAGGCAATCATGCCGCCGACCGTGGCATTGTCGCCAAAGGACGGCGGTTCGCAGGGCAGCATCTGTTGCGCGGCATCCAGCACTTCGGCCAGTTCCGTCAGCGGTGTGCCGCAGCGGGCGGTGATCACCAACTCGGTCGGGTCATAACTGACGATGCCACGGTGCGAGCGGGTGTCGAGTATCTCGCCGGCCGTGGTGCGTCCGAGAAAGGCCTTGCTGTTGGAGCCCTGAATGCGCAGCGGCGTGGCGTTTTCCAGCGCCTGATTGACCTGCTCCAGCAGCACGAGGCTGTCGTCGACATCGTCCGCGCCGCGCATCAGAAACGCTCCAGCTCAGGGAAGGGCAGTTGCCCGGCATGCACGTGCATGGCGCCAAATTCGGCGCAGCGGTGCAAAGTCGGGATGTTCTTGCCGGGGTTGAGCAAGCCGCCGGGATCGAAAGCGGCCTTGATCGAATGGAATACCGTCAACTCATCGCTGTTGAACTGGGCGCACATCTGATTGATCTTTTCCCGGCCCACCCCATGTTCGCCGGTGATGCTACCGCCGACCTTCACGCACAGTTCCAGTATCTTGCCGCCCAGGGCTTCGGCGCGATCAAGCTCACCCGGTTGATTGGCGTCGAACAGAATCAGCGGGTGCATGTTGCCGTCCCCGGCATGGAACACGTTGGCCACCCGCAGGCCGTATTGCTCCGACAGTTGGGCAATGGCCTGCAGCACGCCGGGCAGTTCGCGACGGGGAATGGTGCCGTCCATGCAGTAGTAATCCGGAGAAAGGCGGCCCACTGCCGGGAAGGCATTCTTGCGCCCGGCCCAGAACCGCACCCGCTCGGCCTCATCCCTGGCCTGGCGCACCTCGATGGCGCCCGCCTGTAGCAGCACCTGGCGCACCCGATCGCAGTCGTCGTGGACGTCAGCTTCAACGCCGTCGAGTTCGCACAGCAGAATGGCCTGGGCGTCGACCGGATAACCGGCGTGGATGAAGTCTTCGGCGGCGCGAATGGCCAGGTTGTCCATCATTTCCAGGCCGCCGGGAATGATACCCGCGGCAATGATGTCGCCGACCGCACGGCCAGCTTTTTCCACGGAGTCGAATGCCGCCAGCAGCACTTTGGCGGTCTGGGGTTTGGGCAGCAACTTGACCGTGACCTCGGTAATCACCCCGAGCAGGCCTTCGGATCCGGTGAACAGCGCCAGCAGATCGAAACCGGGGGAATCCAGGGCGTTGGAGCCCAGGCTCAGGTACTCGCCCTCGACGGTGAGGATGTCGACCTTCAGCACGTTGTGCACGGTCAGGCCGTATTTCAGGCAATGCACACCGCCGGCATTTTCCGCCACGTTGCCGCCGATGGAACAGGCGATCTGTGAGGAAGGGTCCGGTGCGTAATACAGGCCGAACGGCGCGGCGGCCTGGGAAATCGCCAGGTTGCGCACCCCCGGCTGGACCCGCGCAGTACGGGCGGCGGGGTCGATGTGCAGGATGTTATTGAAGCGCGCCATCACCAGCAGCACGCCTTTGTCCAATGGCAATGCGCCGCCGGACAAGCCGGTACCGGCACCCCGGGCGACCACGGGCACCTGCAGCTCATGGCAGACGCGCAATATGCCCTGTACCTCATCGAGGTGCCGGGGCAGCACCACCAGCAAGGGCGTGGTGCGGTAAGCGGACAGTCCGTCGCATTCGTACGGCTTGAGCTCTTCCTGCTGGTGCAGGATTTCCAGGTCCGGCAAGCGGGTTCGCAGGGCCTGCAACAGCTCATTTTTGTCGACGTCGGGCAGTGCGCCGTCAACGCGTTCATCGTAGAGAATGTTCATCTGGTCACGACACTCACAGGATGTCACTGAGGTTAATCATTGGTCCGGGACGCTTCGCTGTCCATGGCTAATTTGTCAGCCCGAGCGTGGGAACATTCAATAATTGCGTTCTGAAAATGCCACGCCCGGGCGATTCGGCCCGGGCGTGGAAAGTGGCGCAATCAGGCTCAATGCCCGCCTACCACCATGTGGCTGAACGGTGCGACGTAGGCCTGCAACGTCACCAGGCCACCGACCAGGATCGCCAGCACAATGGAGTGGAAGAATACGTAGCGCAGGATTTCCCCTTCATGGCCGTACCAGCGAGTGGCCGTGGAGGCGACCACGATGGACTGGGCATCGACCATCTTGCCCATGACCCCGCCGGAGCTGTTGGCGGCGGCCATCAGGACAGGGCTGATGCCCAGTTGTTCGGCCGTCACCCGTTGCAAACCGCCGAACAGCACATTGGAGGCCGTGTCCGAACCGGTCAGGGCCACGCCGAGCCAGCCGAGCAGGGTGCCGAACATGGGATAGAAGACCCCCGTCGCGGCGAAGGCCAGGCCCATGGTGGCGTCCAGGCCCGAGTAACGGGTGAGAAAGCCCAGGGCAAGCATCGCCACAATGGTGATCAAGGAAAAACGCACCACCCACAGTGTTCGCAGGTATTGGTGAATCAGTTGCGGGATGGAGTAGCCCATCAGCAACCCACCGACGATCGCCGCCAGCAGGATGCCGCTGCCGGTGGAGGTAAACCAGGTGAATTTGTAGATCGCTTCTTCAGTTTTCGCTGCTGGCACCACGGGCGGGACTTTTTCGATTTGCTGGTGAATGGTGGTGAAGGTCAGCACCGGGGCGAAGACCGGATTGGCTTCACGCATGGGTTTGCCCTGAGGGTCAAGCCTGGCGGCGCTGGTCTGCGGATCGATCGCCGGGCGAGTATCGAATTTATTCTTGAAGCCCTGGGTGCCCCAGATGAATACGAAGACGGTGAGGATGATCCACGGCATCCACGCGCGCATCACCGCCGGTTTGGCATCGCTGGCGAAGGTTGCACTGGCTACGGGTTTCTCATCGTGTTCGTCGTCGATTTTCGAGTTGTCGACTCGCCCGCTAAGCGCCGCTGAGGTGTGCACCGTGGCGGGCTTCCAGACTTTAAGGAAACCGGTCAGGCAGGCCATGGAAATCAGCGCAGCAATCACGTCCACCAGCATCGGCCCGTGATAGTTGGATACGAGGAACTGCGGGATGGCGAAGCTGACCCCGGCGACCAGGATGGCCGGCCAGATTTCCAGCATCTTGCGCCAGCCGGCGAAGGCCCAGATCAACCAGAACGGCACCAGCACCGAGAAGAACGGCAGTTGTCGACCCACCATCATCGACAATTCCATTTCATCGAGCCCGGTGACCTTGGCCAGGGTAATGATCGGCGTGCCCAGCGCACCGAATGCAACAGGCGCGGTATTGGCGATCAATGCCAGGCCCGACGCGGCCAGCGGTGAAAAGCCCAGTCCGATCAGAATGGCCCCGGTCACCGCCACCGGGGTGCCGAACCCCGCCGCGCCTTCGAAAAAGGCGCCAAAACAGAAGGCGATCAGCAGCAACTGCAATCGACGGTCATCGGTGATGCGTGCCAGGGAATCCTGCAGCACCTTGAACGAACCGTTTTCGGTGGTCAGGCGGTGCAGGAAAATGATGTTCAAGACAATCCAGCCGATGGGCAGCAAGCCATTGGCCGCACCGTACAGGGCTGCAGAGCCGGCCATGTCCGCCGGCATGCCGAAAGCGAAGATCGCGATCAGCAGGGCTGACGCCAGGGCCATCAATGCCGCCAGGTGCGCCTTGACGTGAAAGAAAGCCAGGGCTGCCAGCATCACAACCACCGGCACAGCCGCCATGAGGGTTGAAAGCACCGGGTTGCCGAATGGATCGTAGACTTGCTGCCAGACCATGTTCCACCTCTGCTTTTTATTGTTGGAAATGCAGGCCCCATGGGGGAAGTGGTTCTGAGTATAGGTGGCATTGCGTTTGTGCAAGAAAAGCCCTCCGGTCCAGCGCATCGGCGCGTTTCGGGGGGCTGAGCTAGCATGGCGGATAGGCTTTTGAATCCAGCAACGGGAGGAATGCAGCGATGACTGAACGCCATCTGGTCCACAGGGAGACGTTGTCCAACGGATGCAAGATCGAGGTCAAGGCCGAGATCCTGCGCGACGGGTCATTGGGGATGTTTATCGGGGTCTACGGGCCGGGCGGCAAGGTCATCGAAGAGAACCACGACCCCAAGCCCCACATGCTGGACATGGAGGCCGCGCTGGACTGGGGGGTCGATATTGCCAAAGGTATCGGCAATAGCCAGAGGACGTTATAAGCCAATCGGCGGACCGCTGCCCAGACGGGAGCACACCCCGGGCTCAATGCGCGCCGCTGATGAAACCAGGGCGCGGGTGGAGTCCCGGCTGGCTCGTTGCCCGGTAAGCCGGCGCCTATACTGAAACAGAAGATTCTGATCACCGAACATACCGTGCGGTGAAGACTGCAGGAAACCACGATCTTGAACCTGCGTTCGCTGATCGTCGCCGTGTTGGTGGTATTGGCGGGCTGCGCCACGCCTGAACGTGCGCAGGTGCTGGCACCGCCGCCGGTTGTGGTTTCGCCCAGTACCTGGCAGCAGGTGGACCGGGAAATTGTCGCGGCGTCGCAATTGGCCACCGAGCAGACAACCATCTATGCGCGTGGCTCCATGGACTACTGGCGCACTCGGGTCTATGAGCTCACCGAAGAGAACTTCATTCCCTGGTTCAGCAGTTACTGGACCCAGGAATGGCTGTCGATGAAGGTCAGTTGGTACTCCATCAGCTCCCAGGGCGAACAGGATGCGTCGGCCAAGCGACTGGCGGCGTATCTGCTGGAGGCGTATCAGGAGAAGGTGCTGGCACCCGCGGCGCTGGAGATCGACCCCGACGCGATTCTCAATAAGTCGATGGAGTTCTATGTCGACATTCTCAAAGAGGAAATGGGAAAAATCTCCCGGCGCCACGGCGTGCCGATGGCCCAGCTAAATGGTCGCCTGCAGAAAGTCCCCGCTATCGCCCTCGGGCCGCCCCCGGCGCGGGATGCGTCGTTGTATCAGGTGGTGCGCACCGAACCGTTGAGCACGTTGCCGGCCTATGCGGCGCTGGTCGACAAGGTCCATAAGGCCGGTGGCGATAGAGGGGTCGATTCCACCGACACCGCCATGGCCCCCGTGGCCAAGCGCGCCAGCCAGCGCATAGAGGCCGAAATGGCCCCGCGCGGGGCAGCCAGCGCTGTGGCGGCGGCGGCCGGCAAACTGGCCGGAGGCTTGATCACGGTAGGGGTAGCGGCCATTCGCGCGATTATCCGGGCCAACGACCGGCCGGACAGCGAGGCGCTGATCCGCAGCAGCCTGGGCAACACGTTCGACAAGGCCTGGATGAAGCTGGTGAAAAACCCGACCAGTGGGGTTATGGCCGGCACGTTGTATTTGGCGGCGCAGATCGAAGGCAACCTGGCGGATCGTAGCGAACCGCCGGTCGGGTTGAACGCAGGTACTGTCGATTGGAGTCCACCCGTATCGACTAACCAGCAGAACACCCCATGACCCAAGGAGAACACTCATGTCCTACGTTGATGGTTTTATCGCAGCCGTACCTACCGCCCATCGCGAGCAATACCTCAAACACGCCACAATTGCCGCCGAGATATTCAAGGAAAACGGCGCACTCAGCGTCGTCGAATGCTGGGGTGACGATGTGCCTGATGGCAAGGTGACGTCGTTTCCCCTGGCGGTGAAACTCAAGGCGGACGAAACCGTGGCTTTTGGCTGGCTGATCTGGCCGGACAAGGCCACCCGTGACGCCGGGATGAACAAAATGATGGAAGACCCGCGCATGCAGGCGGACGTCAATCCAATGCCGTTCGATGGCCAGCGCATGGTGTACGGTGGTTTCAACATACTGCTCCAGGCCTGAGGCTGATTGGGATCACTCCGGCGCCGGGGTGATCCTGCAACTCTTGCGCTGTTGGATTTCGTCGTCCGTCGGTCGCTCGCGGATGAATTCGAAGCGCGGTTCACCTTCGCTGTAATGCACCAGCCAGCCCCAGTCCAGCTTGAGTTCGTCCTGGCCGGGTTCGGGCGGCGTGGCCCACCATGGCTCTTTGCTGATGATCTGTCGCATTGCCCCCTCCAGTTTATCGGCACCTTTGAACTATAACGCCCATGCCCGGTGGCGCCAGAAATGCGCTTGTCGATGCGGATGTATTTTGTACACTCAAGTGTCTTTCCAGGAGGTGACCGGTATGACCGAGGAATCCCGTGAGCCGTTTAAACGCCTGTTTTTTGCGTTGAACTGCGCACCAGGCCAACGCCGGGCAATCGCTCAATGGCGCGGCGAGTTGCATCTGCGCGATGGACGACCGGTGCCGGTGGAGAACTTTCACCTGACCCTGAAATTTCTGGGTTCGGTCGGCGTGGCGCAGATCGCCGACATCTGCGCTGCCGCGGCAAAGGTTCGCACGCCGGGGGAGTCGCTGACGGTGTTGCTTGATCGGCTGGATGTCTGGCGCAAGGCAGGGGCATTGGTGCTGGCGGCGGGGCAGGCGCCACCTTCATTGCTGCGGCTGGTGTATGACCTGGAACAGGCGATGTTGCCGTTTGCACTGGAAGAAACACCGCGTGAGTATCGGCCGCACCTGACCCTGATGCGTGACTTTCGCGCGCCGCTGCCGGAATCCTCGGAGCCGCCGGAGTTCTTCCTGCGCGCTGACCGCTTCACCCTGTTCGAATCCCACAAGGGTCGCTACCGGGCGCTGGCCGAATGGCCGCTTGGTTGTACCTGATAGCCATAAAAAAGGCGCCCGAGGGCGCCAAACTTCACCTTGACCGAGGGAGCCAGGTGAGGCCGTTCTTCTGCAGGAGAGGCAGCGGTGGTAAGGCGCTGCGGGAACGGAAAACGGTAGGGCGAGTATCTGTTGTATGTGATGGCCTCTTCGCGAGCAGGCCGGCACATCCAGCATCAAGGGTGACTGACACACCGCCATCGCCGGCGGGCCAGCTCCCACAGGGATTGTTTGCCTGCCATGATTTTTTGTGTTCACTGAAGATCAAACTGTGGAGCGAGCCTGCTCGCGATCGGGGCGTCAGGTACCGCGCAATTATTGTGCGAATTACTTGCCCAGCTTCACCTTGGTCCAGCCCCGGGTCATGATGCGCTGGATGGCAATCGGCTGGTCCGGCACGGCATAGAGCGTGGCCATCACCGCCTGCGGCGGGTAAGAGCCCGGATCGTTGCGGATCGCTTCGTCAACCAGAGGGGTCGCCGCCGCGTTGGCGTTGCTGTAGCCGATATTGTTGGTGATGTCGGCAATCACGTCGGGGCGCATCAGGAAGTTCATGAACAGGTAGGCGTTGTCGACGTTGGCGGCATCGCGCGGGATGGCGAGCATGTCGTAGAAGCTGGCGGCACCTTCTTTGGGGATGCTGTAGTCGATCTTCACCTTGTCCCCGGCTTCCTGGGCGCGAGCCTTGGCCTGCAGCACGTCGCCGGAGTAACCGACGGCCACGCAGATGTTGCCGTTGGCAAGGTCCGAGATATATTTCGAGGAATGGAAGTACGCCACGTTCGGACGAATCTTCATGAACAGCGCCTCGGCTTCGGCGATGTGCTGTTTGTCCTGGTCGTTCACCGGGTAGCCCAGGTAGTGCAGGGCTGTCGGGATCATTTCGGTCGGCGAATCGAGGAAGCTGATGCCGCAGGCTTTGAGCTTCTCGGCGTTCTGCGGCTTGAACAACAGGTCCCATGAGTTGGTCGGGGCGTCGGCGCTGAGCACTTCCTTGACCTTCTGCGGATTGAAGCCGATGCCGATCGAACCCCACATGTACGGGATCGCGTGGGCATTGTCCGGGTCGCTGGCCGATGCGTTTTTCAGCAGGACCGGGTTGAGGTTTTTCCAGTTCGACAGCTTCGACTTGTCCAGTTCCTGATAGACACCGGCCTTGATCTGCTTGGCCAGGAAGCTGTTGGACGGCACGACGATGTCGTAGCCGGATTTGCCCGCCAGCAGGCGAGCCTCGAGGGTTTCGTTGCTGTCGAAGACATCGTAGGTCACCTGGATGCCCGTCTCGTCCTCGAACTTTTTGACGGTGTCCGGGGCGATGTAGTCCGACCAGTTGTAGACGCGCAGAACCTTGTCATTGGCCTGGGCGCCGGTGGTAATCGCGCCCAATAAGGACAGTGTCAGCAGAGTCCTGCCAAACATTTTCATCGGTACAACTCCATTTCTTTTTTATTCAAAAAACACAACAGTGAACACAACACTTGTGGCAAGCGGGGGCTTTTCTGGCAAGGGGGCTTGCCTGTGGTGAGGGGGCTTTTGTGGCGAGGGGGCTTGCCCCCGTTCGGCTGCGCAGCAGTCGTAAAAACCACTGAGTGCGGTGTCAATGGAACACCGCTTTGGGGCCGCTTCGCAGCCCAACGGGGGCAAGCCCCCTCGCCACAAAAGCCCCCTTACCACAGCAATCCCCCCCCCTTATCACAGTTACCTCAGGCCGTCGCTTCCTGCATCTGCTTTTTCGGTTGTTGCCAGGATTCACTGGCCGTCTGGTCCATGGCTTCCTGGATCGCCCGTTTACGGTTGGCTTCGGCGCGGCGGCTGAAGTACCAGACCATGAAGGTCACGATCGATACGGCCAACAGAATCAGGCTGGCCACGGCGTTGATCTCCGGCTTCACACCCAGGCGCACTGCCGAGAACACTTCCATCGGCAGGGTCGTGGAACCCGGGCCGGACACGAAGCTGGCCAGCACCAGGTCATCCAGCGACAGGGCGAAGGACATCATGCCGCCGGCTGCCAGTGACGGCGCGATCATCGGAATGGTGATCAGGAAAAACACCTTGAATGGCTTCGCACCCAGGTCCATGGCCGCTTCTTCGATGGACAGGTCCAGCTCGCGAAGGCGGGCCGAGACTACCACCGCAACATAGGCGGCACAAAACGTGGTGTGGGCGATCCAGATGGTGACGATGCCACGCTCCATCGGCCAGCCGATCAACTGCGCCATGGCCACGAACAGCAGCAATAGCGACAGACCGGTGATCACCTCGGGCATCACCAGCGGCGCGGTGACCAGGCCACCGAACAGCGTGCGGCCCTTGAAGCGCGTGACGCGGGTCAGGACGAACGCGGCCAGCGTCCCCAGTGCGACGGCGGCAATCGCGGTGTAGCAGGCGATTTCCAGCGAGCGCAGCACCGAGCCCATCAGTTGTGTGTTGTCGAGCAGGCCGGCGTACCACTTGAACGACCAGCCACCCCACACCGTCACCAGCTTCGAGGCGTTGAACGAGTAGATCACCAGGATCAGCATCGGCAGGTAGATAAACGACAGGCCGAGCACCAGCATCAATTTTGAGAACCCGAAACGTTTCATCCCCGTGCCTCCATTTCTTTAGCCTGGCTGCGGTTGAACAGCAGAATCGGCACAATCAGGATCAACAGCATCACCACTGCCAGGGCGGACGCCACCGGCCAGTCGCGGTTGTTGAAGAACTCTTGCCACAGCACGCGGCCGATCATCAGGGTTTCCGGGCCGCCCAGCAGTTCCGGAATCACGAACTCACCGACCACCGGGATGAACACCAGCATGCAACCGGCGATGATGCCGTTCTTGGCCAGCGGCACGGTGATTTTCCAGAAGCTGTTGAAGGTGCTCGAACCCAGATCCGACGCAGCCTCCAGCAGGCTTTGGTCATGCTTGACCAGGTTGGCGTACAGCGGCAGCACCATGAACGGCAGGTAGGCATACACCACGCCTATATAGACGGCGGTGTTGGTGTTGAGGATCTCGATCGGGTGCGACGTCAGCCCGGTCCACATCAGGAAGCCGTTGAGCAGCCCGTTGTTGCTGAGGATGCCCATCCACGCGTAGACGCGGATCAGGATCGCGGTCCAGGTCGGCATCATGATCAGCAGCATCAGCACGTTCTGCGCTTCCTTGCTGGCCTTGGTAATGGCGTAGGCCATCGGAAAGCCGAGCACCAGGCACATCAGCGTACTGAACAGCGCGACCTTCAACGAACCCAGGTAGGCAGAGAGATACAGCTCATCTTCGCCGAGCAAGGTGTAGTTGCCGATGTTGAGCAACAGCTGGAATTTCTGCTCGGCGTAGGTGTAGATCTCCGAGTAGGGCGGAATGGCCAGGGCCGCTTCCGAGAAGCTGATCTTCATCACCAGGAAGAACGGCAACAGGAAGAACAGGCACAGCCACAGGAACGGAATACCGATGACGAACTTGCGCCCGCTGGGGACCAGCCTGAGGAATTGCTGATTGAAGGTTTTCATGCGCGCAGTACCACGCCACTGTCGTCTTCCCACCACACGTAGACCTGGTCGTCCCAGGTCGGACGTGCACCACGGCGTTCGGCGTTGGCCATGAACGACTGGACGATCTTGCCGCCGGGCAGTTCGACGTAGAACACTGAGTGGCCGCCGAGGTAGGCAATGTCATGCACCTTGCCGCTGGACCAGTTGTAGCGTTGCTCCGGCTTGACGGTGCTGACCAGCAGTTTTTCCGGACGGATGGCATAGGTGATCGACTTGTCCTGCACCGAAGTACTGACGCCGTGGCCGACGTAGATCTTCTGTTCCAGGTCCTTGCTGTGGATGATCGCGTGACCTTCCAGGTCCTCGATCACCGTGCCGTCGAAGGCGTTCACGTTGCCGATGAACTCGCAGACCATGCGGCTGACCGGCGCTTCATAAATGTCCACCGGGCTGCCGATCTGGGCGATCCAGCCCAGGTGCATGATCGCGATGCGCTGCGCCATGGTCATGGCTTCTTCCTGGTCGTGGGTCACCATCACGCAGGTCACGCCGACGCGCTCGATAATCTCGACCAGCTCAAGTTGCATTTGCGAGCGCAGTTTTTTATCCAGCGCACCCATTGGCTCGTCGAGCAGCAACAACTTCGGTCGCTTGGCCAGGGAGCGGGCCAGGGCCACACGCTGGCGCTGACCGCCGGAGAGTTGATGGGGTTTGCGTTTGGCGTATTGGGTCATGTGCACCAAGCGCAGCATTTCGTCGACGCGGGCGTCGATCTCGCTGGCAGGCAAACGGTCCTGCTTGAGGCCAAAGGCGATGTTCTGCGCCACTGTCATGTGGGGGAACAGTGCGTAGGACTGGAACATCATGTTAATCGGTCGTTCGTACGGCGGCATGTCGGTGATGTCGACACCATCAAGCAGGATTCGCCCCTCGGTCGGACGTTCGAAACCTGCGAGCATGCGCAACAGGGTCGACTTGCCTGAGCCGGAACCACCGAGCAGGGCGAAGATTTCACCCTGATGGATCTCCAGGGAGACATCGTCCACCGCAGTGGTCTCGTCGAACTTCTTGGTGACGCGATCGACTTTCACCAGCACCTTTTTCGGTGCCTGGTGACCTTCAAGAGCCTTCCTGTAAATGCTGGAGGCGTTTGCCATGTGAAACTCCCAACAGGTTTCAGTCGCCAGGCCAACGCGGCCCGGCTTAATAGTTGATTGCAAACCCGAGCCGGACGGTACCGGTCAATTCAACCGCGCTCCCAGCAGGAGTCGGCTTGTGTGGCGAGGGGGCTTGCCCCCGTTGGGGAGCGAAGCGCCCCTGAAATCAGTCGACGCCGTGAAGTAGCACGCGCTGACCGATTCACGATTGCTTTGCAATCGAACGGGGGCAAGCCCCCTCGCCACACAAGCCAGTTCCTACAGGGAAGCCCCGTCGGCTCGGGTTCATTCGGCGCCGCCGTCCTGGCTGCCGGGTAGTGCTTGTTGTTATCGCAGGGTTTAGCTGTCGCGAGCGGGACGCGCGAAGGCGCCTGCCCGCTCGCGGGGGCAGTTAATCGTTGAATAGGATTACCGGGTCGTCAGCGCGAGTGCCGCAGGGCCGCCCGTTGTCGGCATGCTTCACCAAACGCCTGGAAAATCTGCAGGTAAGCAGGGTTGTCCAGCACCTGCCATTCCGGGTGCCACTGCACGCCGAGGGCGAAAGCCTTGCTTTGCTCCACCGAAATCGCTTCGATCAAGCCATCGGGCGCGACCGCTTCGGCACGCAGGCCGGGAGCGAGGCGGTCGATACCCTGGCTGTGAATCGAGTTCACCTGGAACACCGCCGGCAGGTCCAGCGCTTCGAACACGCCACCGGGCTGCACGTTGACCGCATGCGCGGGTGCGTATTGCACCGCCAGTTCCGGGTGATCGGCCTCGCGATGATCGAGGTAGCCCGGCACTTCGTGGACTTTCTGATGCAGGCTGCCACCGAAGGCCACGTTCATTTCCTGAAAGCCACGGCAGATGCCGAGTACCGGAACGCCAGCAGCAATCGCGGCGCGGATCAGGGGCAGGGTGGTGGCATCCCGCGCCGGATCGTGATCCGTGCCGGGGGCACTGGCGGGGCCTTGATAGTGGAAGGGTTCCACGTTCGACGGCGAGCCGGTCAGCAACAGACCATCGAGCTGCGGCAGCAGATCCTCGATTTCGGTCAGTTCAGCCAGGGAAGGAATGACGACTGGCAGCCCCAGTGCCGCAACGCTGACAGCACGCAAATACTTGTCGCCGCTGACATGGTAGGGGTGCAGGCCAATCTGTTTGACGCATGCAGTAACGCCGATCAATGGCTTGAGTGCCATTTTTATCACCTCGAAGTTTCACACTTGAACGAGCTTTTCCGGAGCTTAGCCTTGTTGATTTTAATTAACAACTCTCATGTAAAAAATTCTAAACGGCGAACGGCTGAAGCTGAGGATTTACCTGTGTTCCAGGGATGATCTGGCACTCTAGTGTCTCTGGGAGGCCCTAAAATAAACGTTGAAAGGCCAAGTGTTCGCTATTGACTTCACTTTGCCTTTCGGATTGACTGGCTGCGTGAAAGGGCGGTGAACATAATAATTAACAGTAAAAAATAGGTGCATCATGTCGGTCCCTCTGCGTACCGTTCAACTCAACGAAGCAAACGCATTCCTTAAGAAATATCCTGAGGTTTTGTACGTCGACCTTCTGATTGCGGATATGAACGGTGTGGTGCGCGGCAAGCGCATCGAGCGCACCAGTCTTCATAAGGTTTACGAGAAAGGCATCAACCTGCCGGCGTCGCTGTTTGCGCTGGACATCAATGGCTCCACCGTGGAAAGCACCGGCCTGGGCCTGGACATCGGCGATGCCGACCGGATCTGCTATCCGATCCCCGGCACCCTGAGCATCGAGCCTTGGCAGAAGCGCCCAACCGCGCAACTGCTGATGACCATGCACGAAATCGAAGGCCAGCCGTTCTTCGCCGACCCGCGTGAAGTGCTGGCCAATGTCGTGCGCAAGTTCGACGATCTGGGCCTGACCATCTGCGCCGCGTTCGAGCTGGAGTTCTACCTGATCGACCAGGACAACGTGAACGGTCGTCCGCAGTCGCCACGTTCGCCGGTGTCCGGCAAGCGTCCGATGTCGACCCAGGTGTACCTCATCGACGACCTCGACGAATACGTCGATTGCCTGCAAGACATTCTCGAAGGCGCGAAAGAGCAGGGCATTCCTGCTGACGCCATCGTCAAGGAAAGCGCCCCGGCGCAGTTCGAAGTTAACCTGCACCACGTATCCGACCCTATAAAGGCTTGCGACTATGCAGTCCTGCTCAAGCGTCTGGTGAAGAACATCGCCTACGACCACGAGATGGACACCACCTTCATGGCCAAGCCGTACCCGGGCCAGGCAGGTAATGGTCTGCACGTGCACATTTCGATTCTCGACAAGGAAGGCAACAACATCTTTGCCAGCGAGGATCCCGAGCAGAACGCCGCGCTGCGACACGCGATCGGCGGTGTGCTCGAGACCCTGCCGGCGCAGATGGCGTTCCTCTGCCCGAACGTCAACTCCTACCGTCGTTTCGGCGCACAGTTCTACGTGCCGAACTCGCCGAGCTGGGGCATCGACAACCGTACCGTGGCGGTACGTGTGCCGACTGGCTCGCCGGACGCCGTGCGCATTGAGCACCGCGTGGCCGGTGCCGATGCCAACCCGTACTTGCTGATGGCTTCGGTATTGGCCGGTGTGCACCACGGCCTCACCAACAAGATCGAGCCGGGCGCTCCGGTGGAAGGCAACAGCTACGAGCAGAACGAGCAGAGCCTGCCCAACAACCTGCGCGATGCTTTGCGTGAGCTGGACGACAGCGAAGTCATGGCCAAATACATCGACCCGATGTACATCGATGTGTTTGTGGCTTGTAAGGAAAGCGAGCTGGCCGAGTTCGAGAACTCCATCTCGGACCTTGAGTACAACTGGTATTTGCATACCGTTTGATATTTGAAAAGCCCCTCACCCTAACCCTCTCCCCGGGGGAGAGGGGACTGATCCGGGGATGCTCGGGAAATCCTGCGACCTGAACCTTTTGTGCCGAATCCATAGTCGACTCGGTGGATCAGGTCGCAGCATGCCTTGAGGCAGCTCGGTCAGTCCCTTCCGCCAAGGGAAGAGGGGAACCGTGATGCTCGTGAAATCCCGCGACGTGAAGCTGTTCTACCGAGTCCATATTCGACTCGGTCGCTCAGGTCGCGGGAGATCCCGAGACCCCTCGGTCAGTCCCCTCTCCCTATGGGCGGTCCGACGTTTCGGGAGGGCTAGGGTGAGGGCCGGATCCCAAGCCGAACAAATGAACCAGACACACCCCAATTTTCCCCTGCGTCGAGTCAAAACAATGACAAACACTCGCAGCGACTGGGAGCAACGCTTCCAGTCCTTATCCATTGAAGGTCGGGCATTCATCGACGGCCAATACTGCGCAGCCGCCAGCGGCGCGACGTTCGAATGCATGAGCCCGGTGGACGGGCGATTCCTGGCAAACGTCGCCAGCACCGACGAAGCCGACGCCAACGCCGCGGTCGCGGTGGCGCGCCGCACCTTCGAATCCGGCGTGTGGTCCCAACTGGCCCCAGCCGAGCGCAAGCGCATCCTGATCCGCTTCGCCGACCTGATCCTGGCCAACCGGGAAGAACTGGCGCTGCTCGAAACCCTCGACATGGGCAAGCCGATCAGCGACTCCATGGGCATCGACATCCCGGCTACCGCCAATGCGATCCGCTGGACCGCCGAGGCCATCGACAAGATCTACGACGAAGTCGCCGCCACGCCCCACGATCAGCTTGGCCTGGTGACTCGCGAAGCGGCTGGCGTAGTAGCGGCCATCGTGCCGTGGAACTTCCCGCTGATCATGGCCAGCTGGAAATTCGCCCCGGCCCTGGCGATGGGTAATTCGTTCATCCTCAAGCCTTCGGAAAAGTCACCGCTGACCGCGATCCGCATTGCGCAGCTGGCACTCGACGCCGGTATTCCCAAAGGTGTGTTCAACGTTTTGCCGGGTTTCGGTCACACCGTCGGCAAGGCTTTGGCGCTGCACATGGACGTCGACGTGCTGGCCTTCACCGGCTCCACGGCGATTGCCAAGCAGCTGATGATCTACGCCGGGCAAAGCAACATGAAGCGCGTCTGGGCTGAAGCCGGTGGCAAGAGCGCCAACGTGGTGTTCGCCGATGCGCCGGACTTGCGCGCCGCAGCGCAGGCCGCCGCCGGCGCCATTGCCTTCAACCAGGGTGAGGTCTGCACCGCCGGCTCGCGTTTGTTGGTGGAGCGCTCGATTCGCGAGCAGTTCATTCCATTGCTGGTAGAGGCCCTGCAAGCCTGGAAACCGGGCCACGCCCTTGATCCTGCGACCACCGTCGGCGCGGTCGTCGACCAGCGTCAACTGGAAAACGTATTGCGCTACATCGAAGTCGGCAAGCAGCAGGGCGGTCAACTGATCGCCGGCGGCAGCCGCACCCTCGAAGACACCGGCGGCCTGTACGTGGAACCGGCGATTTTCGACGGCGTGACCAACGCCATGACCATCGCCCAGGAAGAAATCTTCGGCCCGGTGTTGTCGGTGATCACCTTCGACAGCGAGCAACAAGCGCTGCAAATCGCCAACGACAGCATCTACGGTTTGGCCGCCGGCGTATGGACCAGCAACCTGAGCAAGGCCCACACCTTCGCCCGTGGCTTGCGCGCTGGCAGCGTCTGGGTCAACCAGTACGACGGCGGCGACATGACCGCGCCGTTCGGCGGGTTCAAGCAATCGGGCAACGGTCGCGACAAGTCGCTGCACGCGTTCGATAAGTACACCGAACTCAAAGCGACCTGGATCAAGCTCTGACACCTTTATAAGCGGCGGTCGCCGGCTCTGCGGCGACCATCGGAGAAATCTATGAAACAGACACATGTAAACAGCTACTACGCCGCCACCCGCAACTTCACCGGCGATTTCCCGGTGCTCGAAGGCGCTGTGGACTGCGACGTCTGCGTGATCGGTGCCGGCTACACCGGCCTGTCCTCGGCCCTGTTCCTCGCCGAAGCGGGCTACAGCGTGACCGTGCTCGAAGCCGCCAAAGTCGGCTTCGGCGCCAGCGGTCGCAACGGCGGTCAACTGGTCAACTCCTACAGCCGCGACGTCGATGTCATCGAAGAACGCTATGGCGACAAGACCGCCGAGGTCCTCGGCAGCATGATTTTCGAAGGCGCCGACATCATCCGTCAGCGCATACAGCACTACGACATCCAGTGCGATTACCGTCCTGGCGGCATCTTCGCGGCGATGAACAAGAAGCAGCTCAAAGGCCTGGCCGAGCAGAAGAAAAGCTGGGAGCGCTACGGCAACAAGAACCTGAAAATGCTCGACAGTGCAGACATCAGGCGCGAAGTCGGTTCCGACGCCTACGTCGGTGGTTTGCTGGACATGCAGGGCGGGCACATTCACCCGCTGAACCTGGCCCTTGGTGAGGCCTCGGCGATCATTGGCCTGGGCGGCAAGATCTACGAGCAATCGGCGGCAGTGGAAATCACCTACGGCGAGCCAATCACCGTGCGCACTGCCAAAGGCCTGGTGAAGGCCAAGTACCTGCTGATCGCCGGTAACGCCTACCTGCCCCAGGGCCTCGACAATCGCGTGACCAGCAAAAGCATGCCGTGCGGGTCGCAAATCGTCGTCACCGAGCCGTTGTCGAAGCAGCAGGCCAAGAGCCTGATCAGCAACAACTACTGCGTCGAAGACTGCAACTACCTGCTCGACTACTACCGCCTGACGGCCGACAACCGCTTGCTCTACGGCGGCGGCGTGGTCTACGGCGCACGTGAACCGGACGACATCGAACAACTGATCCGGCCGAAAATCCTCAAGACCTTCCCGCAACTCAAGGACGTGAAGATCGACTACCGCTGGACCGGCAACTTCCTGCTGACCATGTCGCGCATGCCGCAATTCGGCCGTATCGAGAAAAACGCCTACTACATGCAGGGCTACAGCGGCCATGGCGTCACCTGCTCGCACCTGGCCGGAAAACTGATCTCGGAAATGATCCGTGGCGATGCCGAGCGTTTCGACGCCTTCGCCTCCTTGCCGCACATGCCGATGATCGGCGGGCGCACCTTCTCGGCACCGTTGACCGCTCTTGGTGCCGTGTACTACTCGCTGCGCGACCGGTTCGGGATCTAAGCTTTACCTCACCGGCGGCATCCCCAAAAGTGCCGCCGGTTTTTTTAGCCGCTCAAACATCGCTTTCCCTGTGGGAGCGGGCTTGCTCGCGAAGAGGCCATATCAGGCGCAATTGATGGCGCCTGATACACCGCCTTCGCGAGCAAGCCCGCTCCCACAGGGGCCACGGTTGATTGAAGATTGATGTTCACAGTCATTTTCCCCCACCGTTTATCGAACCTGCTGAGCAACTCTGACAAACGTGATTTAATAGCCGCCTTTCACGTTTGCGGGGCCGGAAACGGCGTGAATCGCGCCAGCTCTCCACACCCATTATCCTTGAGTAGTACGCACATAAGGCTGTCATGGACACGGGCTCACGACTCAAATTAGTACGCGAAAGCTACAAACTATCCCAGCGCGAGCTGGCCCGGCGTAGCGGCGTCACCAATGCCACCATTTCCCTGATCGAACAAAATCGCGTCAGTCCCTCGGTCAGTTCCCTGAAGAAACTGCTCGAAGGCATTCCCATGTCTCTGGCGGACTTTTTCACCTTCGATCAGCCGCCACGCGAACACCAATACGTCTTCCGTTCAAGCGAACAGCCGGACCTCGGCCGTCACGGCCTGCGCCTGCTGCTGATCGGTGCGTCTGTACCCAGCCGGCAAATGCGTCTGCTGCGCGAGCAGTACGCGCCGGGTGCCAGCTCAGGTGAAGAGCCGATTGTGCACGCTGAAGGTGAGGAATGCGGCCTGGTCACCCGTGGCACCGTGGAACTGACCGTGGACGGCCAGGTGAGTGTGCTCAATGCCGGGGACGGCTATTACTTCCCGACGACGCTGCCGCACCGGTTTCGCAATATCGGCCAGGATGAGGCAGAGATCATCAGCGCCAACACGCCGGCGAACTTCTGATCACCAAGGCGGTGTGACCGCTCGTCCACTGCGTCGCACCTTCTTGATAACGGTTCTTCCAAGCTTTATCAGCCACGCAAAGGAAGAACCGTCATGCTCAATCAAAAGTTTGTTGTCCTGACACTTGCCGCCATCCTCACTGGCACCTCGCTGGTGAGCATCGCCGCCGAGAAACCCTACACCAGTTCCACCGAGGCAGACGGCACCAGCCAAACCAAGGATACCGGTCCAAAACCGACCAATGCCGACCCTGATGCCGCTTCACTGCCCCAGGGCGCCGACAGCGGCAAGACCGACAACGGCCCGGTCCCTGCGGGTTCCAAGCCTGTTGCCCCTGGCCAGGTGGGCGGTGGCAGCAGCGGTGGGGGCAGCTGATTCAAGCGCACCCAATCTGGATCTGATACCTGATACCTGGTACCTGTAGGAGCGAGCATGCTCGCGAAAAACGTCAACGATAACGCGGGCAACAGGTTTACCGCGGTGTCATTGCGTTTTTTCGCGAGCATGCTCGCTCCACAGGAAACCAGGAGCTGTTAATGTCCGGATTGCGGCGTAGGCGAGTGCGCTACGTGCTTGGGCCCCGCCAGCGCCCACAACGCCAGCCCGAGCAGCGGCACAAACACGATCACCACCATCCACACCCCCTTGGTACTCGCTTTACCGGCGCTTTTGCGCACCCGGTTGATCGCCCAGAGTTCGATAAGCAAAAGTACTGCAGCCAATACGATCCACATTGTCGGGTTTTGCATGCGTCACCTCCTGATGGTCCTTCAGTTAGGTGGACGCGGGCCCTTTGCGTTCATTAAATTTTCGCCCGACATCGCTTCACTTCGCGATAAATCGGCGAAGCGCCGCAATGGTCGGCCCTGGTGCTTCTTCCATCAGCCAATGCCCGGCGTTGGCAACGACCACCTCGGTGACGCTGTCTGCGGCATTGCGCATCACGATCGCTTCGTTGGCGCCGAAAGATTTTTCGCCGCCGATTGCCAGCACCGGCATTTTCAGTTTCGTCGCCATCGACGTCTCATTGTCGGTTGCGTCCTGGCGAATGCTGCGGAACTGGGCACCGGCGCATCCATCACCACCAGACGCCGGGTGCGGACAGATAACGCACCTCGCGGACAGATCGCGCAGGCATTTTCTGCGAAAGGCAAACTGTAATATTCAGTATCACTTAGCCACAGATAGTAGGCAGCCCAACGAGTAGTCAATGAGGCTGTACCGTGTTTCAACGTCTTGTGTGTTCGCTGTCTGTCCTGAGCCTGTCCATCGCCGCCGCCCAGGCCGCCGACCCTGTGCCCCTCAATACGCCACGCCTGAAAAGCATCGACAACTTGCGCGATGTTGCCGGCCTCACCACGGCGTATTCCACTGCGCACGATGGCACCATGCGCGCCGGCGTGTTCTATCGCTCCAATGCCCTGACCCCGTCGGCCGCGGACCTGGCGACGTTGAACAGCCTGGGCATCAAATCGGTCTACGACCTGCGCACGCCCAGCGAGATTGCAGGCACGCCTGATACCCTGCCGACGGGGGCGACCTACAGCAACATCGACATCATCGGCAGCACCACGTCCGGCTCGAACATCACCAGCATCGCTTTTCACAGTGCCGCCGATGCTGTTGCGATGATGCAAGAGACCAACCGCGCGTTCGTCAGCGACGCCGGAATGCGCGGCCAGATCAGCAGGCTGTTCAACGAACTGGCCGGGGTCGACGGTGCTGCGCTGTTCCATTGTACCGCCGGCAAGGACCGCACCGGCTGGACCGCCGCCGTGCTGCAGAGTATCGCCGGGCTCGATGACGCGACGATCATGAGCAATTATCTGGCCACCAACGACTACACCGCCGCGCGCGTGCAGGCGACCCTGGCCGCACTGCCGCCGAGCATGGCCGCCGTTTATGCGCCGCTGCTCGGCGTGGAAGCGAGCTTCCTGCAGGCTGGCCTGGATCAGGTCACCGCGCAGTACGGCAGCATGGACAACTACCTCAAACAAGGCCTGGGCCTGTCCCAGGAAACCATCTACGTGCTGCGCGGCAAGATGGTCTATTTCAACAGCTTGCCCGGTCAGCAAGGCCTGGTCGGCAACGCCGCCGCAGGTGCCCAGCTGTTGCAGCAACTGCAGAACACCAGCCTCTCAGGCACTTACAGTGACTACAACTATTACCTGCAATCGGCCATCGACGCCGGCAACCTCGCGGGTGTCGAATCCACGGTCGGTGGTCAGGTGCACGCCGACGCCGCCAGCTACCTGCTGCGCCAGGGCGCGATGATCGAACAGGCCGCCGCGCCCTTCACCAGTGGCATCGATCTGAAGGCCGGGCAATACCGCTTGTGGAGCACCGCCCTGGCCGGTTACCTGGGCACCGATGGTTCGTCCCAGGCGTCCAGCAGCAACGAGCACAGCCAGGGGCTGATGGTCGGCCTGACCCAACGCTTCTCGGAAAACCTTAGCGCCCATGGCGGCATCGGCTACAGCCGTGGCAGCGTCGGCGGGGCGGGTGGCGAGGCGGACACCGATTACACCTTCCTCTCGGCGGGTGCGCGATTCGCCCCGAACGGCCTGGAACGCGGCCTGTTTGTCGACGCCGATGCCAGCGCCGGCTACCTCGACTACGACAGCAAGCGCGAACTTGGCGGCGGCCTGGGCACAGCCAAGGGCGACAGCCACGGCAACCTCTATGGCCTGACGCTGGCGCTGGGTTACCGCGTGCCGGTGAGCGATGTGATCCTCGAACCGAGTCTCGGCGTGCGGGTCAGTCACGTGAACCTGGACGGTTTCCAGGAGACGGGCAGCGAACTGGCCCTCGACGTCGACAGCATCAATGAAACCCGCCACAGCGCCGTGGCCAACCTCAACGTGGCCTTTGCCCCGGTCGGCATGGGCGCGTGGCAGCTGGTGCCGGGTGTGCAGGTCGGCTATGAGCATGTGCTGGGCGATAACGAGATTGACAGTCAAGGGCACCTGCTGGGCCTGGACGTGGAGCAACAGGCCGCCTTCGACAATCGCGACCAGTTCACCGCCGGAGTGAACGTCATGGCGCATTTGGGCGCGGTGAGTGTCGGGGCTCAAATGGGTGCCAGTGGCGGTGGTGACAGCCATGGCTTCAACGGCGGGTTGAAGGCCAGTTATCTGTTCTGACGGGACGTCATGGCGGTAGCGCATCTGCCGCCATTGATGTTGTATCTGCGGGCCTCATCGCTAGCAGGCTAGCGCCCACAGGGATTGATGGTGACCAGGAAATTTTTGATCGCCCGGATCAATTGTGGGAGCCAGCCTGCTGGCGATGGGGCCGGCACAGCCAATACAGATGCTGACTGACACGCCCCGGCAAGGTGAACAATCAAACCATCGCGAACCCCAAACGTCCCTCCCGCCGGCCATTCTTCACCTCTGCCGGACTCACCCCATACGCCTTCTGAAAATACTGGCAAAACCTCCCGACATTGCTGAACCCGTATTGCAACGCCACCTCGGTCACCGAAGGCGCGGTCTCACCGGCAAGTTCGGCATAGGCACGCTCCAGCCGTACTTGCCGCTGATAAGCCACGATCGACATCCCCATGAACCGCTGAAATCCATCCTGCAGCGCGCGCAGGCTGACATTGCTCAACCGGGCCAGGTCCGTTCCGCTGACCAGATCATCGGGATGTTCCTGGATGTACTCGACCGCCAACTTGACATGTCGCGGCGCAATCGTCGGGGCAGGGCGTCGCAGCGCTTGCGTGAAGTTGTGCGGCCAGGCTTGAAGTACCGCATCAACCAGCATCTCGCGCAGGCGCGAAGGCAGTAGCGCGCCCGCATTGATCAGCAGATCGAACTCGTTGCCCGTGGCCATCTCCACTAACGTGCGGATGACCTGGAAGGCCGGGACATTCAGATCCACTACGGGCTCGAAATACAGCTTTTCCAGAATCGGCTTGCCCAGCAGGGTCGACAGGCGCTCGGCAAACAGTGCGCGCCGGATCGAAATTCCGTGCTGGGCATGGTTGTCCATGAAGCGCATCGAGCGGATATCAGCCTTGTCGATGGCCAGGCCGACCTGGCTACCGCCAACGGTGGCATGGTTGTAGAGGATCTTCCCGGCGCTGGGGATGACGAAGGTAATCTCGTCCAGTGGCTCGGGAAAGTCGACGGTGAAATCCCCCAGGTAGTGCATGCGGCGAAAGCTGACACCGTCGTGCCTGCCATACACCCCGCCGATGATGATGTCTTTGGGCGGCGGTCGCGAGTCGGCATAGAGATTGCCGAACATCTTCGAGAACAGCGCGCCAAAGTCGTCGCAGTTCAGGTCGCTGGATCTGAGGATGATGTTCTTGCGCGTCGTGCTTGAGTACACCGGAAGTGGCACCTTGGGCGGAGGAGCGGGGACCCTGCTGCAGGGCGCAGTCGATCGCAGGTCGAGCGCCGCGGCCAGGGCAAGCGCGCTGACGCTATCAGGCTTTAATGACAGGATCGTGACGGGGTTTGCCCTGAGGCGTTGCGTGCAGCGCCGTGACGCAAAGGCTTATCAGTGCCTTTTGGCCGATACCTGCTGCGCCATGGCTCAAACTCGCAGAGGCTGTCCTTGTGGGACTGCCTGGGTCGTACTATCGTCAAACATCAGATTTAGAGGGACTTCCTGCCACCAGGGCCGCAGAGGGAAGTCCACGATAACGCACCAGATGTCCCATACCCGACGTTGTTCTTCGATGGTCAGGCCTTTGCGCAAATCCACTGGCCGGCGCCATTGACCGAGTCCGGCCATATCGGCCATTGCCGGTAGATTCAACCCCGGTTTTTCATGCCCCGGCGCCTGGGTTTTGCGACCTTGAGCCGATTGCCTGTGGGGACAGGTGAATGGCGTATGTGCAAAGACCAGATGAACAGATCAGACCCGGTGAACCGGGCACACGCAAAACTTTATAAGACCGATTCCGACAGGGAGTGATACATGAGTGAGCAGGGCAGCCATCCGCAGTCGCGGGTTCCCGGTACCCGACACCAGGGCACCTTGCGTGGCCTGCTAATACCCGAGTGGCTGAACAACTACAGGCCGGACTGGTTCAGGGGCGATGTCATCGCCGGGCTGACGGCGGCGGCCGTGGTCATTCCCAAGGCGCTGGCGTATGCCACCATTGCCGGCCTGCCGGTGCAGGTCGGGCTGTATACCGTATTGGTGCCGATGGTGATCTATGCCGTGCTCGGCACCTCGCGCCCGCTCAGTGTCAGCACCACCACCACCCTGGCGATTCTCGCCGGCTCCGCGCTCGCCCAGGCCAGCCCGTCCGGTGATCCGGCGTTACTGTTGGCGGCCTCGGCCACCTTGGCCTTGATGGTGGGCGCGATCCTGATCATGGCCGGGGTGCTGCGCCTGGGTTTCGTTGCCAACTTCATTTCCGAACCGGTACTGGTGGGCTTCAAGGCGGGCATCGGTGTGGTCATCGTTCTCGACCAGTTGCCCAAGCTGCTGGGCATTCACATCGACAAAGGCAGTTTCCTGCACAACCTGGTGGCGATTTTCCAGGGGCTCGGACATGTCTCGCTGCCGACCGTGGCGGTCGGCGTTTGCATGCTGGCGGTGCTGGTCGGCATGAAGCATTTTACCCCTCGATTGCCGGCGCCGCTGATTGCGGTAGCGCTCGGCATTATCGCCATGAGCCTGTTTGATCTGGAGCGTTTCGGCGTGTCGGCGGTCGGCGTGGTGCCGATTGGGCTGCCCGCACCGGTATTGCCGATCTGGTCGTTGGCCGCTGATCTCTGGCCGTCTGCGATGGGCATCGCGTTGATGAGCTTTACCGAATCCATCGCCGCTGCGCGCGCCTTCGCTCGCAACGATGAACCCACGCTGCAGCCCAATCGCGAATTGGTCGCCACCGGCATGGCCAATATCGGCGGGGCGTTTCTTGGCGCCATGGTCGCTGGCGGCGGCACCACCCAGACGGCGGTCAATCGCCTGGCCGGGGCTCGCTCGCAATTGGCGGGGTTGATCACCGCGGCACTGGCGCTGGGTACCTGCCTGCTGCTGGCGCCGTTCATTGGCATGATGCCCAATGCCACGCTTGCCGCCGTAGTGATTGTGTACTCGGTGGGCCTGATCGAGCCCAGGGAATTCCGCGAGATCCTGTCAGTGCGCAAGACCGAGCTGGTCTGGGCCATCGTCGCCATGGTCGGCGTCATGCTGCTGGGCACCCTGCAAGGGATTGTCGTCGCCATTGTCGTGTCGCTGCTCGCCCTGGCCTATCAGGTTTCCGATCCACCGGTGCACATCCTGGGTCGCAAGCCCGGCACCAACGTGTTCCGTCCACAGTCCCCGACGAACCTCAATGACGAACACTTTGACGGGCTGCTATTGCTTCGGCCCGAAGGTCGCATCTTCTTCGCCAATGCCGAGCGTATCGGCATGAAGATACGGCTGTTGATCGAGACACACGAGCCGGGGGTCGTCGTCCTCGACCTGCGCAGTGTGTTCGATCTGGAGTACACCGCCTTGAAGATGCTCACCGGCGCTGAACAACGTTTGCGCGAAAAAGGCGTTTCGCTGTGGCTGGTGGGAATGAGCCCCAGCGTTTCGGCTATGGTAATCAAGGCACCGTTGGGGCGCACGCTGGGCGAGGCGCGCATCTTCCATAACCTGGAATTGGCGGTTGAGCACTATCGGCTCAGTCGACTGTGAATGGCAGCTGTCGGGCGCTTCCTGACACTGTTCGGAGTATCTAGCGAGGTTTGCACCATGGCAAAGAAAAAGGCAGCAGTGAAAAGCCAACCTGATGACAGCGGCAAGCTCAAGAACAAGGTCTATCTCAATGAACTGGCCCGGCTGCACGTTGAACTGGTCAAGTTGCAGGAGTGGGTGAAAGAGAAGGGCATCAAGGTTTGCGTGATCTTTGAAGGGCGCGATGGCGCCGGCAAGGGCGGGACGATCAAGGCCCTCACCGAACGGGTCAGCCCACGGGTGTTCCGCGTCGTGGCACTACCGGCACCGACCGATCGGGAAAAGAGCCAGATGTACCTGCAACGCTATCTGCCACACATGCCGGCGGCCGGTGAAGTGGTGATCTTCGATCGCAGCTGGTACAACCGCGCCGGCGTGGAGCGGGTGATGGGGTTCTGCACGGACGAGCAGCTCGAGACCTTTCTCACGGTGGCGCCGCGGGTCGAGCAGGCACTGGTCGAATCGGGCATCATCCTGATCAAGTACTGGCTGGAAGTCAGCGAAGAGGAGCAGACCCGTCGACTCAAGGGACGTATCACCGACGGCCGCAAGATCTGGAAGCTGTCGCCGATGGACCTCAAGTCCTACAACCGCTGGTACGACTACTCCCGTGCCCGGGACGACATGTTCAAAGCTACCGATACCGAGTTCGCCCCTTGGCGTGTCGCCAACTCGAACGACAAGCGCCGGGCCCGTCTCAATATCATCAGCGATCTTCTCGCCAGCATTCCCTATGAGGATGTGAAGCGCGCCAAAGTGAAACTGCCTAAGCGGCAGGCGCAGGGTGACTACCGCGAGCCGGATTATCCGTACCGCTATATCACCGAGCAATTCTAAGGTCTTGCAGACCGCCCAGCCTGCGCTCAGTCCTGAGTGCTTTCGAGCACAGCTGTGGTGATATCAGAGATCGGGTATTCCTTGTCTTCTGATTTCATGACGGCTGTGCCGCGCTGTTATTGCAGCGAGTCAATAGATTGCGTGTAGGCAATTTCTCTAATCATGTAGGATGTTGCTGCTCCTAATGCGGGCAAGTTCTGAGTGCGACGTAGCCTTGATCTAAATATTAGTTACAGGATGGTAAGCCTGCGTAAGTTAGTTCAACATTCCTCCTGTTAAGTGTTTGAGTGTTTGTTTCGGCAGCTGTACTTACCCTGTCTATGGTCTATTTTGTTGCTCTAACAGCTTGCATGCTGTGGTCGGTAATGTGACTTCATAATGCCGGCGGGCATCGCGGGTTCGAATTTGTAATTGATTTTTTGTAACGGTGTAAATCGTTACAAATGCTCATGGAGGATTTATGGCTTCTGGTAGTTTTCAAAACGAAGTGCCCAAGGCTCGGGTGAATATCAAGCTCGATTTACATACCGGTGGCGCGCAGAAAAAAATCGAGCTGCCGCTCAAGTTGATGGTGATGGGCGACTACAGTAACGGTCGGGAACAGCGTCCGTTATCGGAGCGAGCCAAAGTCGGCATCGACCGCAACAATTTCGACAGCGTGCTGGCCGAGTACGCGCCCGAAGTCAAGCTGGTGGCGTCCAACACCCTGGCCGACGAAGCCGGCGAAATCCCGGTGGAGTTGAGTTTTGGCCGGATGAAGGATTTCGAGCCAGAGCAGGTGGCCCGGCAGATTCCACAACTGCGTGCGCTGCTGGCGATGCGTAACCTGCTGCGCGACCTCAAGTCGAACCTTCTGGACAATGCAATGTTCCGTCAGGAACTGGAGCGCATCCTCATGGACGAGTCGCTGAGCGATGAACTGCGGGGCGAGTTGGCTGCCCTCACTGCGCAACAAGTTGGTTAATTCAACTCGGTTTGTTTAAAAGGAAGTTTCAATATGTCTACTGAACAATCCAACGTGCAATCGCGCGGCGCTACGGTGTTGTCCGAAGAAAACCAGGGCGTGTATGGCGCGCTGTTTGGCAAGATCAATCTGAGTCCGGTAAAAGTGCTGGGCGAAATTGAAGTCTTTCAAGACGCCGAGGCACTTTCCGATGTTTCGGCCGATGAGCGCGTGACCGCCGCAGTCAGCGTTTTTCTCAACTTGATCAAGCAATCTTCCCACAAGGTCCAGCGTCTGGACCGCACGCTGCTCGACGAACACATTGCCTCACTGGATGCGCAGATTAGCCGGCAACTGGATGCCGTGATGCATCACGAGGACTTCCAGCGTGTGGAGTCCACCTGGCGGGGTGTGAAGTCGCTGATCGACCAGACCGACTTCCGCCAGAACGTGCGCGTCGAACTGCTGGACATCAGCAAGGACCACCTGGTCCAGGATTTCGAAGATGCCCCGGAAATCGCGCAAAGCGGCCTGTATGTGCAGACCTACATCCAGGAATACGACACCCCGGGCGGGGAGCCGATCGCCGCGGCCATCTCCAACTTCGAATTCGATCGCAGCCCCCAGGACATCGCCTTGCTGCGCAACATTTCCAAAGTCGCGGCCGCTGCGCACATGCCATTCATTGGCTCGGTCGGGCCGGCCTTCTTCGGCAAGCGCTCGATGGAAGAGGTGGCGGCCATCAAGGACATCGGCAACTATTTTGACCGCGCCGAATACCTCAAGTGGAAAGCCTTCCGCGAGAGCGACGACGCCCGTTACATCGGCTTGCTCATGCCTCGCGTGCTCGGGCGCCTGCCGTATGGCCCCGACACCGTTCCCGTGCGCAGCTTCAACTACATCGAGAGCGTCAAGGGGCCGGACCACGACAAGTACCTGTGGACCAATGCGTCCTATGCCTTCGCGGCCAACATGGTCAAGAGCTTCATTGCCAACGGCTGGTGTGTGCAGATCCGTGGCCCGCAGGCGGGCGGCGCGGTCACCGACCTGCCGATCCATCTGTACGATCTGGGCACTGGCAATCAGGTGAAGATTCCCTCGGAGGTGATGATCCCGGAAACCCGCGAGTTCGAGTTCGCCAACCTCGGTTTCATCCCGCTGTCCTACTACAAGAACCGCGACTACGCCTGCTTCTTCTCGGCCAATTCGACGCAGAAACCGGCGCTGTACGACACCGCGGACGCCACCGCCAACAGCCGGATCAATGCGCGCCTGCCGTACATCTTCCTGCTGTCACGAATTGCCCATTACCTGAAGCTGATCCAGCGCGAAAACATCGGCACCACCAAGGACCGCCGTGTGCTCGAGCTGGAGCTGAACAAGTGGGTCGGCGGGCTGGTCACCGAAATGAACGATCCGGGTGATGACCTGCAAGCGTCGCACCCGCTGCGAGCTGGCAGGGTGACGGTCGAAGATATCGAAGACAACCCGGGTTTCTTCCGCGTCAAGTTGTATGCCGTGCCGCATTTCCAGGTGGAAGGCATGGACGTCAACCTGTCGCTGGTTTCGCAGATGCCCAAGGCCAAATCCGATTCCCGTCCCAGCCCCAGGGTTTAAACCTCAGCCACTTCGCAGGGATACGACCCAATGAAAATCGACCGCCCCTTGTGGGCCGCGGGGGCATTGCTGTCCCCGCAGCAATTCCAGCAGCAGGCACGCTGGGAAGCCTGGGCCAACGAGTGCCTGGCTCGTCTGAGCCTGGTGCACCCCTGGGGCGTTCGCAGCGTCGCCTTCGACCTCGAAGCCCTGCGCCTGGGCACGCTCAAGGCTACCCGGCTGAACCTGCGCATGCCCGACGGTACCTTGATCGACACCGATCATGTCGATCGGCTGCCCCCGGGCCTTGAGTTGTCGCACCTGTTACCGGGTGATAGCCAGACCGCGACTTTGCTGCTGGCCCTGCCGCTGGAGCAGGCCAATGGCAACAACTGCCTGTTTGACGGCGAGGGGGACCGACCCACCCGTTATCGCCAGGACTGGCGTCAGGTACAGGACATCTACGCCGATGAGGTGCAATCGGTCGGCGTGCTCGAACAGGTGCTGAGCCTGCGCCTGCAGCACGACGAGAACGGCGATTACCTGACCTGCCCGATTGCGCGGATGGTACGCGACGGGCAGGGCGCCTGGAGCCTTGACCCCGACTACATCCCGCCCTTGCTCAGTTTCGCCGCGCACCCGGGGCTGCTGACGCAACTGGATAACCTGTTGACCCAACTGTCCTCCAAACGGCAGCGACTGATGGGCATGCGCCGCGAAAGCAATCAGCGCATGGCCGACTTCGCCGTGGCCGACGTGTCGCTGTTCTGGCTGCTCAATGCCTTGAACACCTACCAGCCGGTGTTGGCCGATCTCAAGGCCTGGCCTGCCAGGCCTCCCGAGCAGGTCTACTTGGAGCTGACCAAACTGGCCGGCAGCCTCCTGACATTTTCCCTGGAACACGATGTCGAGCAGATTCCGCCTTACCGCCACGATCACCTGGAAAGCGTGTTGCCGCCGCTGTTGCGCATGATTTCCACGTTGCTGGAGGCCAGCCTGCCTTCGCGGGTCATCGCCCTGGACCTTGAAGAGCGTTCAGCCAACCGCTGGCAGGTGCGGCTCGACGACCCTCGGCTGCGGGAGCCGGACAGTGCCGATTTCTATCTGTCGGTGCGTTGCCGCCTGCCGGCCGTGCAACTGCAGAGCCAGTTCCCGCGCCTGTGCAAGATCGGCACGCCGGACGAAGTCGATCAACTGGTCAACGCCGCCCTCGACGGCGTGCCGTTGCAGTCCCTTAGCCACGTGCCGGCGGCCATCCCCCTGCGCCTGGAAAACCAGTACTTCGCCCTCGACCTCAACCATGCCAAGGGGCAAGCCATCCTGGCTCAGGGCATCTGTGCCTTCTACGTCCCGAGCACCCTGGCCGACGTCAAACTTGAACTGTTCGCGGTACTACGCGCATGAACCTGATCGAAACGAAACAACACAGCGTCATCGCGGTGGACATCGACGCCTTGTTGCAGGACAGCTACCTGCTGGTGGTCGAGTTGCGGCAGGGGGCTTCGGCGCAAAACAGCGATGAAGTCAAAGCGCTTTGCGTGCAGCAGGTCGAGCGTGTTCGCCAGTCGCTCGAAGAGGCCGGCCTGGCGCAACGCAGCATCGACCATATCAGCCATGCGCAATGCGCGTTGCTCGATGAAACCATGCTCAATCTCACCCACGACGATGCCCATTCGCGCTGGGCCAGCGAACCCTTGCAAACCAGGTTCTTCAACCGCCATCAGGCCGGGGTGTTCCTCTACGAGGACATGCGCGAGGTGCTGCGCGAACCGGCGGCGGATCCGCTGGTGCTGACGGCTTTCCAGCGGGTATTGACCCTGGGCTTCAAGGGTCGTTACGCCGATATCAATGACCCCGAGCGCGAGCAACTGCTGGCCGCCCTGAATGATCGGGTCGCGCCTTTGCCATTGCATCGACGCTCGACCGCGACGTTGAGCGGCGGGCAGGGCATGACGCGGCTGCCGCAACTGCGCTCACCCCTGGTCAATGCCGTGGCCGCCGGCCTGTTGCTGATCGGTGTCTGGTACGCGCTCGATGAGTGGCTGGGTGGCCTGGTGGCGACGCTGTTATCAGCAGACGCCTGAGGTGGGGTCCATGACGCTCAAACTCAAACAAGGGCTCTGGCTATGGGCCGGTGCACTGGCCCTGATGCTGCTGGCGATCATCCCGCTTGACGGATGGACGCGCGGGGTTGGCGTCTTGATCGTTGTCGGCAGTGTTGCGTTGGCGAGGGTGCGGGCGGCGCGTCAGGCAGCGCAGCAACGGGAACTGCCCGGTTCCCTCGATGAATTCGCGCTGCCCCCGGCGAGCTACGGACATCCCGTGGTGCTGGTCTGTGGCGACGGCCTGTCCAGCCTGTTTGGTTTCGATGCCTGCGAGCATCCCGCGCAGCGGTTGACCGAGCAGGGATGTTACCTGCGGGTCGCCCGTGTGCAGCAGCTGCCCGGGCTGGTCGACAGCGTCATGACCTTGCGCCCCCAGTGGGGCGGGCAGCTCAGCGTGATGTTGATCGTCAACCCGGGCGAGCACATCAATGCCGCGGCGTTGGCCGGGCAGGTTCGTACCTTCATTCATCAGGTCGCACTGACGCGCAAGCGTGGCTTTAGCTTGCCGTTGCTGCTGGTCAGCTATCAGCAGTCCCCGGCAGCCAAAGGGGCCTGGTTCAGCTGGGGCGCCGGGCAGGGCCAATGCAACATTCTGCAGGCCGGGGCCAGCTTCAGCCCTGAGGACTGGTATCGGCAATCCGCGCAGAGTGCAGTCCACACGCAACGATTGCAGGCGGGCATCCAGCTCAACGGCGCCGCCGCGTGGCTGGACGAGCAGGTCCTGGCGCACTTCACCTGCCGTGAAGGTCGCCAGCCTGTCGGCCTGCCGCTGGTGTGGGCCTGCACACTGGTACCGGCACTGCCCGGATATGTTCCCGGCAACCTGTGGCGGCAATGGCAGCGTGACAAGACCGCGTTGCTGGACGCCGATGTCGCTGTGCAAGTACCGGGGGAGTCGCTGCCGTTCCCTGATCCTTTGCTGACGCTGCTGCCCGACAGGCACAACCTTCGCCACGGCGTGGCGCCATGGTGATCGCGGTGTGGCTGTTCGCTGGCGCCGCCGTCGTCGCCCTGACCAGCTCGGCCTGGCAGAACACCTTGCTGCTGCGCCAGGTCAGTGACGACCTGCGCCGTTACACATCCATTGCACCGACCGCGCGTCCCGAGCAACCCGAATACGCCCGGCGCGAGGATGCGTTGAACGTGCTGCGCGAGGACGCAGTGCGCCTGGACAGTTACTACCGCCTGGGCGCGCCCCTGGCACTGGGCCTTGGCCTGTATCACGGCGAGCGACTGCGTGAACGGCTGTTGACCACCATCGCCGAGCACAGGCAACCGGTGACCCGCCCGCTGCCGGCACGCACCGCGCGAACCGTACGTCTGGACAGCCTGTCGCTGTTCAGCACTGCCAGCGCCCAACTCAAGCCTGAATCGACCAGGGTGCTGATCGACGCCCTGGTCGGCATCAAGGCCCAGCCGGGCTGGCTGATCGTCATCGCCGGGCATACCGATGCCGTGGGCAGCGACGAACACAATCTGCAGTTGTCCCGCGCCCGTGCGGCCGCGGTGCGTGACTGGATGCAGCGCATGGGCGGTATCCCCGACAGCTGTTTCGCGGTGCAGGGCTTTGGCAAGAGCCAGCCGATCGCCAGCAATGACACCGAGGCGGGGCGCCAGGCCAACCGTCGCGTCGATATCCGTCTGGTCCCGGAAGTGGGGGCCTGCGCGCTACCCACGGCCGGGGCCGACGTTCAATCCCCTGTCGCAAATGCGGCATTTGTGTACTGAGAAAAGGAGCATCACATGGCAATTCCCATTTACCTGTGGCTGAAAAATGACGCTGGCAACGACGTCAAAGGCTCAGTGAACGTAGTAGGGCGCGAAGGCAGTATCGAAGTGGTCGCTCAGTCCCATAGCGTTTACATCGCCACCGACGACAACACCGGAAAATTGACCGGTACCCGGACTCATGCCCCGTACGTGTTTACCAAGGAGGTCGATGCCGCCAGTCCATACCTCTATCAGGCTGCAACCACCGGCCAGACGCTCACCAGTGCCGAGTTCAAATGGTATCACATCGCCACCAACGGCCGGGAAGAGGAGTACTTCAACGTCATGCTTGAAAACGTCAAGGTAGTGAGAGTCGCTTCGAAAATGCATGACATCAAGGACCCGACCAAGTCCAAACACAACCACCTGGAAGAGGTTGAGTTGCGCTACGAGAAGATCACCTGGCTCTACCTGAGCGGCAACCTCATGCACGACGACTCCTGGAACCAGCGTTCGAGCGCATAACCCGGGAAAACCGGCAGGCAGCGCTTGCCTGCCGGTTCGGTGTGCTGGGTTGAGCGTCTGCTCGCGGACGTTCAACCCAGCCCATCCCGCCACTTCCATCGCCCCCACCGACCACCCCCTGAGCCCTCAGCACAAGGACGTATCGCCATGCCCCACAACTCAACCCGCCTGCTTCGCCGACTCAATCCCTACTGCGCCCAGGCGCTCAGTGCAGCGGCTTCCTTGTGCCAGAGCCGAGCCCATGGATGGATCAGCATCGAACACTGGCTGCTCAAGTTGCTGGAGCAGGGGGAGGGCGACCTGACCCTGATCGCCCGTCGTCACGAATGGGACATGGACGCACTTTGGCGCGGTCTGCTTGACCATCTCGATACGCTGCCGCGCAGCGTGCAAGGCAAGCCGCAGTTGTGCGGCAAGTTGCACAAACTGATCGAGAGCGCCTGGTTGCGCGCGTCGCTGGAAGGGCATGACAGCCTGCGTTCGGTGCACCTGATGGGCGCGTTGCAGGACAGTCCGCAGCTGCTGGCTTGCGATGCGGCCTGGCCCATGCTGAGCCTTGGTGAAGTGCACTTGCAGCAGCTGTCGACGCTGCTCGATCAACATTCTGAGGAACGCCCTCCGGTCCAACAGCAAAGTGCACTGGACCAGACCGCGGCTTTGCCCATCCCCGGTGCTGCCGTGCCCGACGCCTTGCAAGCGATACTGGACAAGTTCACCCAGGACGTCACCGCCAAGGCGCGGGCCGGGCAGATCGACCCGGTGTTCGGGCGTGACGATGAAATCCGTCAGGTCATCGACATCCTCAGCCGCCGGCGCAAGAACAACCCGATCCTGGTCGGCGAGCCCGGCGTCGGCAAGACCGCGCTGGTCGAAGGCCTGGCCCTGCGCATTGCCGACGGCAACGTGCCGGACAGCCTCAAGGCGGTCAGCGTGCGCACCCTGGATCTGGGCCTGCTGCAAGCAGGCAGCGGGGTCAAGGGCGAGTTCGAGCAACGCCTGAAAAACGTCATCGACGCGGTGCAGCAGTCGGCCAACCCGGTGTTGCTGTTCATCGACGAAGCCCACACTTTGATCGGTGCCGGCAACCAGGCGGGCGGTGCGGATGCGGCAAACCTGCTCAAACCGGCCCTGGCCCGTGGCGAATTGCGCACCATCGCCGCGACCACCTGGAGCGAATACAAGCAGTACTTCGAGCGCGATGCCGCACTGGAGCGGCGCTTCCAGATGGTCAAGGTCGACGAGCCGGACGATGCCAGCGCCTGCTTGATGCTGCGCGGCCTCAAGGCGCGTTACGCCAGCCATCACGGCGTGCACATCCAGGACGCGGCGGTGCAGGCGGCGGTCAGCCTGTCGCGGCGCTACCTCACGGGCCGGCAGTTGCCGGACAAGGCCGTCGACCTGCTTGACACCGCCAGCGCGCGGGTGCGCATGAGCCTCGACTGCGAGCCCCAGACACTGGTGCGGCTCAAGGCCCGGCATGCCGCGCTGGAGCTGGAGCGGCGTGCGCTGGAGCAGGATGTGCAACTCAACGGCAGCGACCTGGGCGAGCGTTTGAGCCTGATCGCCGGGCAACAGGTCGAGCTGCAGCAACAGCAGGACGACCTGCTGCGCCAGTACCACTACGAGCTGGAGCTGACCCGGCAATTGCTCGATGCGCGCCAGGCCGAACCCGCCCGCAGCGACCTCTGCGCGAAACTGCAGGAGCAGCTGCAGCGAGCCCAGGGTAGCCAGCCGATGCTGTCCCTCGACGTCGATGCCCGCAGCGTCGCCGAAGTTATCGCCGACTGGACCGGCGTGCCCCTGGGCAGTTTGCTTAAGGACGAACAGGCCAGCCTGCTGGCCCTGGAACAGCAACTGGGCGAGCGGGTGATTGGCCAGGATGCTGCCCTCGGCGCCCTGGCCCAGCGCCTGCGCGCCGCCAAGACCGGCCTGACCGAAGAGCAGGCGCCGCTGGGGGTATTCCTGCTGGTCGGCACCAGCGGCGTCGGCAAGACACAAACCGCCCTGGCGCTGGCGGACTGCCTGTTCGGCGGCGAAAAATCGCTGATCACCCTCAACCTCTCCGAGTACCAGGAAGCCCACACCGTCAGCCAGCTCAAGGGCTCGCCACCGGGCTACGTCGGTTACGGCCAGGGCGGCGTGCTCACCGAAGCGGTGCGCCAGCGGCCTTACAGCGTGGTGTTGCTGGATGAGGTGGAAAAGGCCCACCGCGACGTGCTCAACCTGTTTTATCAGGTGTTCGACCGCGGCTTCATGCGCGATGGCGAAGGGCGCGAAATCGACTTCCGCAACACCGTCATCCTGATGACCTCCAACCTCGGCAGCGATGCGCTGCAAAACGGCCTGCGCGAACAGCCCGAGGCCAGCGACAGCGAGCTGCACGAATGGCTGCGACCGCTGCTGCGCGAGCACTTCCAGCCCGCCTTGCTCGCCCGCTTCCAGACCCTGATCTACCGCCCGCTGCAGGCCGAGGCGCTCAAGCGCATCGTCGTGCTCAAACTGGCCAAGGTCGCCAAGCGCCTGCACCGCCATTACGGCCTGACCTGCCAGATCGACGATGGCCTGCACGACGCACTGGTCGCCGCCTGCCTGCTGCCCGACAGCGGCGCCCGCAACATCGACAGCCTGCTCAGCCAGCAGATTCTACCGGTCCTCAGCCAGCAGCTGCTGCAGCGTCAGGCCGCCCGGCATAAAACCCTTGGCGTGACCCTGGGCTACAGCGACGAGGAGGGCATCACCCTGCAATTCAGCGACGCGCCCTCAGCCGTTGCGATGGAGGGCCAGGCATGAGTACCTTCTTCGACCACAGCCGCCACAAACTCAAGATCGACCAACTCGACACCCACCTCGACGTCCTCGCCTTCGAGGGCCATGAGTACCTCAGCCAACCCTACCTCTACCGCATCGAATTCACCGCCAGCGACCTCGACATCGGCGCGGAAAAACTCATCGGCCAATACGCCGAGTTCAGCCTGTATGCCCACCCGTCGACGCGGCCGGTGATGTCCTGGGACGAACCCAAGCCAACCAAACCCCTGCGCACCCTGTACGGCCGCATCACTGGCTGCCAGCGCCTGTCCGCCTCGGTCGACGAAGCCCGCTACGAAGTCACCCTGCAACCGCGCCTGGCCTTGCTCGATCGCGGCCAGCAAACGCGCATCTATCAGCACCAGTCCGTGCCGGACATCGTCAAAAGCATCCTGCGCAGCCGCCACGATCTGGACACCGGGCACTTTCGCTTCACCCTCAAGCGCGACTACCCGTCCCGCGAACAGGTCATGCAGTACCAGGAAAGCGACCTGGCCTTCATCAGCCGGATCCTCGCCGAAGTCGGCATCTGGTACCGCTGCACCCAACACGAAAAACTCCACTTCGACATGGTCGAGTTCTGCGACGACCAGCGCTGCTACCAGTTCGACGTCGAATTGCCGCTGCGCTCACCCTCCGGCTTCAGCAACAGCGACGAGGACAGCGTCTGGGCCCTGCAAACCCGCCACCAGGTGGTAGAGCAGCAGGTCAACGTGCGCGCCTACCACCCCGAAGACAGCCGCGCCTACCTCGATGGCGAAGTCGACCAGACCCAGGGCGAGCCGGCCGTCCACGGCAAAGTCGAACGCCCCGGCGCCGACAACACCTACGGCGAGGCCTACCACTACGCCGAGCCCTACCGCGTGCTCGGCAAGGCCCACCTGCGCGACGAAGACCTGCAAAGCGAAAGCGGCTTTTTCTACGCACGCCTGCGCCACGAACGTTACCTCAACAACCAGACCCACCTCAGCGGCACCAGCAGCAGCGCCACCCTGGCCCCCGGCCAGGTCCTGACCATCAGCGGCGACACCCCCAAGGCGTTCACCCCCCGCGTAGTGATTAAAAAGATCGCCATCCGCGCCGCCCGCGACCGCAGCCTGACCTGCGATTTCGAAGCCATGCCCTATGCCTTGCGCCTGTGCTTCCGCCCCGAAATACCACCCAAACCACAAATCGCCGGCACCCTCCCGGCACGCATCACCCACCCCCAGAGCAACCCCCTCTACACCGAAATCGACCAGCAAGGCCGCTACCGGGTCAAATTCCTCTTTGACCGCGACACCTGGCCACCCGGCCGCGAAAGCAAATGGCTGCGCCAGGCCCGTGCCTACGCCGGCGACACCTACGGCCTGCACCTGCCGCTGATCGCCGGCACCGAAGTGGCCATCGCCTTCGAGCAGGGCGACCCGGATAGACCCTACATTGCCCACGCCTTGCATGATGACCAGCACCCCGACCTGGTGACCATGCGCAACGACCACCGCAATGTGTTGCGTACACCGGCCAACAACAAGTTGCGCCTGGACGACACTCGGGGGCAGGAGCACATCAAGCTCAGTACCGAGTATGGGGGCAAGAGCCAGCTCAATCTCGGGCATTTGGTCGATGCCGAGCGGAAGAAGCGTGGGGAAGGGTTTGAGCTGCGTACGGATGACTGGGGCGCCATCAGAGGTGGAAAAGGTGTGTTTATCAGCGCCGATGCGCAAGCGAAGGCGCAGGGTCAGGTGCTGGACATGGACGCCGCTGAGACCCGCCTGCAACAGGCCGGCGAACAGCTGCAACAGCTCTCCACAGATGCGCAGACCGCCAAAGCGGATCCGGCCGACGTCGCCGCGCAACTAAACCTGCTGCGCCAGGATCTGGAACAACTCAAGTCCCAGGTCCTGCTCCTCAGCGCCCCGCAAGGCATCGCCCTCACCAGCGGAAAACACCTGCAACTGGCGGCCAAGGACAACCTGATGCTCAACGCCGGCGGCGAAGCCGACCTCAGCGTGATCAAGCGCCTGTTCATCGGCGTGGGGCAGGGGATGAGCCTGTTCGTGCGCAAGCTTGGCCTCAAGCTGATCGCCAATCAGGGCCCGGTGAGCGTGCAGGCACAGAACGACAAACTCGAACTGATTGCCCGCCATGGCCTGACCATCACCAGCACCGAGGACGAAATCCACATCACCGCAAAAAAGAAAATCGTCCTCAATGGAGGCGGCAGTTACCTGAGCCTGGACGAATGCAGCATCGAGTCCGGCACGGCGGGCGATCACAAGGTCAAGGCGGCGCATTTCAAACACAGCGGTGCAGCCACGCAAGCACTTGAAATGCCGGTGCAATCACGAGTGGGCGAACACCCAACCACCTCCTCGGACCTTTCGGATTTTTCCGCCTGATCCTCTTTTGCATGACAAGGAGCGACATACAACATGGCCAGTTTGCTTGCCCGACTGTTTGGCTTACACGAACCGCCCCCGCCTGTAACGCCTGCGGCCCCCCGCGCACCGATTCTGCCGACGTCCCATACCCGGCTCATCGCGCAGCCCGCGAGCCCGGCCCCACTGAAAAACTGGTGCCATCCGTTCAAGAGCAACTTGAACCCACTGATGCAGCTGACCCACTTGGCCAAGGCCGCCGGCGGCTACTACCCGATCGGTCGCAGTGGCCTGTTCCACGGCGGCATCCATTTCGACGCAGGCACCGCCGGCACCCTTGATCAATCCAGCGTCCGATGCCTGGCCGACGGCGAAGTGGTGGCGTACCGCATCGACACGCACGCGCCGACCACGCGCTACTTCATCGGCGAGCTGACCATCGACAAGCCGTTCTCGCGCAACTTCGTCCTGGTGCGCCATCGCCTGCAGCCGCCCAGGATCATTGGCAGCGCGGACATACCGCCCAGCCTGACCTTCTACAGCCTGTACATGCACCTGCAGGATTGGGCGAAGTACGAACAAAATGATGCCATTGAGCGCCCGGGATTCTGGCCCGCGAGTCCGACCCTGCGGGTACCACAAACCGCCAAAGATGTTCGCCCCGGTCCGCTGGAACAGCGCGGCCTGAACGTGCGTCACCAGCCTACCCAGGGCAAGATCATTGACCTTCTGCCGCGCGGTGCGCTGGTGACCGTTAGTGGCTCGGGGGCCTATCGCAAACTGGAAAATCGCCTCGGTCCGGCCGTCCTGATCACCGCCGACGGGGCGCTGGCTGGTTACATCGCCGTCAAGCTGCTGCGACCCGTCAGGGACAACGAGTACCGCATCACCTCGTCGGAACCGGCGGTGAATGTTCGCGCCGGGCCGAGCCTGACGAGTAAGGTTCTTTTTGAGTTGCCGACCGGCTCGGTCGTCACGGTCAGTGGTGAGGGCGATTTTCGCAAGCTGGAACGCGTCAACCAGTATGTGCATTTTGCCTCACTGCAAAGCGAGCTCGCTCCGCTGGCCACCGACCGCGTCGTGGTGCTCGACCAGCCGGTGCCGATCCAGGCCGGCGCCTCGATCGGCCACATCGGCGAGTATCAGAGCATGGGCGCGGATCGACCGGAGGAAAAACTCCACCTGGAAGTGTTCACCGGCGATGACGTCGACTTGTTTCTCGACGCCAGTCGGGACTGGGCAAAGCGCTTGCCCGCGAAAGAGCGCACCTGGCTGAAGCTGGTCAAGGGCACACCGGTGGTGCCTCATGAAGAATGGGTCACGGCCGCGCGCCTGCAGGCGGCGAGTGATGCCAGCCCACGCAGCGCCGCCGACCTGTTAGTCCCCAAGAGCCTTCTGGACGGCCTGCCTGCGGAGGGAAAAATCCACGTGCCAGCGACCGATTACCGCAAGGCTCGCAACTGGTATCGCCTGGACGGGCTGCTGCACGATGCGGACCACAACTTGCTCGACGGCTGGGTGTGCGAAGAGGTCGACGCCACCCCATGGGTCAGCCCGTGGTCGTGGGAAGGCTATGAGGTGATTTTCGACTACAGCACGCCGCGACATGAAATGGCGTCGTTTTTCAGTGCTGTCGGCCGTTTTAACGAAGGACAACGCGAGCGCTTTCGCCCCTTGGCCGAGAAAAGTAATCAAGGGCCGATGAAAAGCCGCCTGAACGCGATTCTCGACCGCAACGGCGACGACAAGATCACTGCCGAGGAGGTACAGGCGGCTCTGCAACTCCCGGCGTTGGCGCAATCCATTTCCCAGATGGTCTTGCGCAAGGAAAGCGAGTGGTTTCACCAGACGCAGAAGTGGGATGCGCTGGATGAGTTGCTCGGCCACAGCGGCTCGACGCCGCACTGGAATTGGCAGGCGGAGAAGCAGCGGATCGAGCAGATCAGTTGGTGGAGTGAGGTGGCGGAAAAAGTGGGGTTGCCTTCGTGGGGGAGGCCGTATCACTTTCATCCGATAGGACTCCTAACGCGTTTAAATAATGACCGGAAAAAGTGTTATTGCTATCAGCAGGGGCTAGTGGGTACGCCCTGCGATTTAGGAGTGACGGATGTAACTAAAAACCACTTTGAGTTACTTGCTGACGAGTTAGGCGTTGAAAGAGAGGTGCTACGGGCAATCGCCGTCGCAGAAACCGGAGACAAAGCGCCGTTTAGGGAGTATGAGCCAGGGAAAAGGCATGCTTTGATTCTTTATGAACGACATTATATGCGTAGGCTTCTGCTTGCTTCTGGGATGTCACAATATGAAGTTAATGCGTTGTCTATGTCGGAGCCGAAAATAGTTCATGTATATGAAGCGTCCTACGTATACGGCTCGCTTGATGAGCAATATTCAAGGTTGAAGCGTGCGCGTGAAATCAATGATGCTGCTGCTGTGAAGTCATGTTCTTGGGGTAAGTTTCAAGTCATGGGTGAGTACTATCGTCATCTATATAGCAATATTGAAGAGTTGGAGGAGGCTCAGAATTACTGTGCTTTGCAGCACTTGCAGTATTTCAAGGTTTTCCTGGTTGAGGAGAAAAAACTCATCGGGCCAATGAGGAGTAAGGACTGGTTGCAAATCGCACAAAAATATAATGGCAAAGGTCAAATTGGATATGATGTAAAAATACGGAGCGCTTATGAGAAGCTCAAGCAAAATTGGTAAAGCGGCCCTGGTTCTTGTGCTTGCTATGTTTGGGGGTGTGGCTTTTGCTGGGGAGTGTAAAAGAGATCAAGGTGAATTGATCTCGCATGAGTTAAAAACAAAAAGTAACTTGATTTGTATTGCTTACAGCGATGACGGCGTCGTCATGTCAATCTACCGGCTGGGTGCTCTTGAAGTTCCTCTGGCAAGAAATATGAAGTTCTTGGATGTGGACGACATAGCAGAGGAGTCCGTACGGCTCGAACCTTCGGGTGATGGGTTCAAGATATACCTGGAATATCCAAAAAATATCTATGTTGTTGAGTTTGGGCTGGATGCGTCATCTGTTTCCGGATCATTTACACAAATTAAGCTAAATGCAGTTGAAGCGAGTTCTCCTCCCCAACATATGAATCTTGTCTTGAATGCAAGTGTGATGGCTGGGTTGAGGTTTGAGACGCTTACTGTTTCGCAGATATTTGATCAAAGCGTTTTACATCTTGGGCATCCGTTGAGTGCAAGGATAACGGCTCAGAAAAGTAATGTTTCGTTTTCACCAAATGCAACAAGTCTTCCAGCACAATATCTGACGCTGGGTGATAAGGTCGAGATAAATGATTTTCATAATGGGTGGGTCAAAATAAGTTACCGAGCGAACGAGAATCAAGTTGAGGGGTGGATTCCTTTGGTAGATGTATTGTGAAGAATCGCCGGTGCGGTTCAAGAGAAGACTTTTTATATGGCAGTGAGGCGGAGCCAGCTTTGCAGGATTTCAAGAAGGGTTACTTGGTTAGGGGTAATACGGTTACGCTGGAAGACTCGATGGCAGGTTGGTGCAAAGCTTTGTATAAAGCAAGTGAGATGCTAGCGGCTAAGTGGATGAAATGCAGATCGATAGTTTTTCAGAAAGCTGGAATCTATGCGTCGAATAGCGATACTTATCGCCAAGAAGTGAATGTGATAGGAAGTAAGAGAGTAGATTTTTGGAAAAGGGGTGAGGAATGAAAGGTATGTTTGTTTGGGTGAAAAGAAAAACTTTAACAAAGAGAGGTCACCCTTGTGCCTCAAGTTTTTCATTGGGCCCAATGACTAAATTGGTTGCCAGTTAGTTATGCCTGTCATACTGGATACTGTACCTGCTCGCGCACGACGTCCTGCACGACCTCGCGTCTGGCTTTGGCTTGGCTTTTTTTTGCTGTGCTTGTTGCTCGGCGTGGGGGCGAGCTTCTTGTTCGCTGATGGACCATTGCACCAGCAGCCAGTTGATTTCTGGCGTCTTGCTTTGGGCCTGCCACTCCTAGGCTGGTGTGTGCTGGTATTTGCGCGAGTGGTATTACATATAGGCAAGCAGTCTGCTGCCGATGGTTGGGATGATGCACGCGAAAGGGACCTGATCCGACGGCTTCGGAAAGGTCGACGCTGTCTACAGGTTTTAGGGGGGAGCTTTTACACCGCGCTGCGAGGTCCATCGGCCGGGCCGGCAGGGCAACTCGATGCGCTGCTAAGCGGAAGTGAAGCACTGAAAGCGCAACCGTTCCGGATGGACGGTGCGCCATTAAGTCACAGCCGTTTGCCTGAAGATAAAGCTGAGGACCTCGAAGCTTTGTTCTTGAGCGTATTGACACGGTCGTTCGCCGACTTGGCACCAATCCTTGCACAATTGCCTGACGATAAACCTTTAGCCCTGTTGTTGGAGGTCGATTGCAGGCTTACGGAGGACCAATGGCGCCCTGCATGGCGTAAGGCATGGCGAGAATCCGGCATTCGCCAAACGTTGGTTCCGGTCGATGGCCGTGGATTGGAAGCGGTGGATCGCTGGTTGGATCAGCGTATTGACGATCAGTCGTTGCTGATGGTGTTGGCAGTGCAACTCGCACCAGATCAGCCTGAGGGCACGGCAGAAGTGGCCGTTGCTGTGTTGTTCGGCAACCGGCTCACCCAGTCGGTGTTACCGCCTTTTGCCTATCTTCATCGTCCAGAACAGCGACGCAAGTCTACCCATGCCGGTTTGCTTTATACCGCGCGTCAGGCTCTCGACTGGGTACCGTTGCAAGCACAATCGATTGAACAGGTCTGGCGGGCTGGTGTAGGCGCGCAACCCCAGATCGAGAGCGTGTTGCTTGATCTCGCCATGCCGGCCAAGCCACCGGAGAATTTCTGCAACCTCGACGCGTTGCTGGGTCATGCGGGGAAAGCATCACCTTGGCTGGCGATAGCCGCCGCGGCGCAAACGGTTGAGCGTGGCGGCGGGCCTCAGTTCATTTTTAGTGGCGGTGCTACCGCTGATGGCCTTTGGAGCACGGTGTTGATGCCCGTGTCACCCCTTTCGAAATAGGAATATCGAATGCAGTTTCGACTCTCTGTAGGGTTGGGTGTGCTGGCGAGAGTGCTGTTGCTGGCTGGATTGGTCTTGAGTGTGCTGCTCTGGCGTCACCCCGAGTCATTGGGCATGGAGCCGGGTAGTGCACGACAAACGTTCTGGCTTTCGCTGAGCTCGGCGACGACCCTTTTCGTAATAGTGGTCCTGGGCGGGTACCAATTGTTAGGCCGGTGGATAGGGAGTGCGACTTATCAACCGTTTGAGTCGAAAGAAGTGCCACCCCAGCCCGCGCAAATACCTCCTGCAAATTCGGCTGGCGCCGAGGACAAACAATGGGAAGCCAGGTTTAGAACTTCGCAGCGGGCGCGGCACCGCAGCTTTTGGCATCCCAAGATCCGACTAATGCTCATCGTCGGCGAACCCGAACAAATCCAGGCCATTGCCCCTGGCCTGATCCGCGAACATTGGTTGGTTGACGAGGACACGGTGCTGCTCTGGGGCGGTAGTGTGAAAAACACGCTGGACGATGTGTTGATCGAGCGCTATCGCCGCCTGACCCGCTGGCGCGCTCTCGACGGCGTGGTCTGGGCGGTGAATGCCGAACAGAGCGCCGACGGCTACCACATGGGTAAAGGCGTACGGCACCTGCAAGACCTCGCGGGTACGCTCGGCTGGTCGCTGCCACTGCACCTGTGGCAGGTCTGTGCCAGTAACTGGGTGCAGGACAAACGGCCAAGCCAGGCGGTCGGTTGTGCACTGCCGTCACGCCTCACCGCGACGGAGCTGGAAACGTCGTTGCACAGTCTACTGGGCCTCCTGCGTCAGGAAGGCTGGGCACAGATGAACAAGGTGATGGGCCATGACTTTCTGGTGCGTCTGGCGCGGGACCTGGAGGTTGGAGGCGTGGCCCGCTGGCGCAAGGCGCTGACGCCATGGTTTGGCGGCTCCCGTCGAAGCGTGCCGTTGCGCGGGTTGTGGTTCAGCCTGCCATTGAGCGACAAAACGACTGAAAAAGACGATCACTTCTGGCCCATGGATCCGGCATGGCAGGGTGTGCTCGGCGCGCCAAAGCACAGGAACCGTCGTCTGGGCTATAGCGCACCACGCATCGCTTATGGCTTGGCGTTGACCGTGGCCCTGGTCTGGGGCGCCGGCCTGCTGCTGTCGTTCATCAGCAACCGCGTGCAGATCCACCATTTGCAAACCTCACTCAGCGCCCTGCAGCAAGCCGCCCCCGGCGACGCGCAATTGAGCGCCCTCAACGAGCTGACCCGCGAACTCGGCCGCCTGGACTACCGCGCCACCCACGGCACCCCGTGGTACCAATGTTTCGGCCTCAACCAGAACGATGCACTACTGGCCTCGCTATGGCCGCGTTACGTCGAAGCCAACCAGCGCCTGCTGCGTGACCCGGCCGCGGCCACCCTCAAGGCCCGGCTCAACGCCCTGGTCAAGCTGCCCCCGGACAGCCCCGAACGCGCCAAGCGTGCCCAATCCGCCTACGCGCAACTCAAGGCCTACCTGATGCTAGCCCGCCCGGATAAAACCGATCCAGCCTTCCTCGCCAAGGCCCTGACCGACGCCGAACCACAACGCGCGGACTTTTCCCCGGGCCTCTGGAAAGCGCTGGCACCCACCCTGTGGCAGTTCTACGCCGAACAATTGGCCGCCCACCCAGAGTGGCGCATCGACGCCGATCCCAAGCTGGTGGCCTAGGTCCGCCAGGTGCTGATCAGCGAGCTAGGCCAGCGCAACGGCGAAGCGACCCTGTACCAAACCGTGCTCGACAACGCAGCCAATCACGCCCCGGCCCTGGGGCTGGCGCAGATGGTCGGCGACACGGAGGCGGCGGGGCTGTTTGCCACGTCGGCGCAGGTGCCCGGGGTGTTCACCCGCCAGGCCTGGGAAGGGCAGGTGCGCCCGGCCATCGACGCCATCGCCGAGGCGCGCCGCGAGGAGATTGACTGGGTGCTCAGCGACAATCCGGGGCGTCTCGCCGCCGACCTCAGCCCGGAGCAGCTCAAGCAGCGCCTGACCGACCGTTACTTCCAGGACTACGCCCACGCCTGGCTGGATTTTCTCAACAAGCTGCGCTGGCAACCGGTCGACAGCCTCGGCGAGGTGATCGACCAGTTGGCGCTGATGAGCGATGTGCGTCAGTCGCCGCTGATCGCGCTGATGAACACCTTGGCTTATCAGGGCCAGGCCGGCACTCGCCGCCAGGCGCTTGGCGACTCCCTGGTGCAGTCGGCGCAGCAACTGCTCGGCAAAGAACCTACACCGCTGATCGAACAGGGCGTGCCCGGTACTGGCAGCCCACTGGACGCCACCTTTGGGCCACTGCTGACCCTGCTCGGCAAAGACGCCGACAACCAAAGCGACAGCGAACGCCTGAGCCTGCAAGCCTTCCTCAACCGCGTCACCCGGGTGCGCCTGAAGCTGCAACAAGTGAGTAACGCACCCAACCCGCAGGCGATGACCCAGGCTCTGGCGCAAAGCGTGTTCCAGGGGCACAGCGTCGACCTCACCGACACCCAATCCTACGGCAGCCTGCTCGCCGCCAGCCTCGGTGCCGAGTGGGACGGCATCGGCCAGACGCTGTTCGTGCAGCCGCTGGAGCAGGCCTGGCAGCGAGTCCTGCAACCCTCGGTGGCCGGCCTCAACAGCCAGTGGCAGCGGGCGATCGTGCGTGACTGGCAGGGCGCGTTTGCCGGGCGCTACCCCTTTGCCGCCGCCGGCAGCGATGCCTCGTTGCCGATGCTCGGGCAGATGATCCGTGCCGACGCCGGGCGCATCGACCAGTTCCTCCAGCAGCAACTGGGTGGCGTGCTGCGCAAGGAAGGCAGCCGCTGGGTGCCCGACGCGCGGCACAGCCAGGGCCTGCACTTCAACCCGAAGTTCCTCGCGGCGGTCAACCAGCTCAGCCACCTCGCCGACGTGCTCTACACCGATGGCGGCATGGGCCTGAGCTTCGAATTGCGCGGCAAACCGGTGCGCGACGTGGTGCAGACCACCTTCATTCTCAACGGCGAAAAACATGAGTACTTCAACCAGAAGGAAAGCTGGCAGCGCTTCAGCTGGCCGGGTTTCAGCCATCACCCGGGCACGCGCCTGAGCTGGATCAGCGTGCAGGCCAACGAGCGCCTGTTCGGCGACTACGAAGGCACCTGGGGCCTGATCCGCCTGCTCGAACAGGCGAAAGTCACCGCGCTGAACGACACCGACAGCCAGTTCCGCGTGCAACTCAGGGCCCCCGACGGCCTCGACCTGACCTGGCACTTGCGCACCGAACTGGGTGCGGGGCCGCTGGCGTTGCTGAAGTTGCGCGGCTTTGAACTGCCGGCGCAGATTTTTCTCGGCAAAGGCTCTCAAGCACAGCCTTATGCACAGAATGGAAATTACCCATGAGCCTGCTCACACTGATCAATCGCTGCCTGGGCGAACGTGACCCGCTGGTGCTTGCCCGCACCGAAGCCGACCGCTGGCAAGGCTGGTTGCAACCCATCAGCGCGCAGTCAGCGGTGGGTGAAGATCCGAGTTACGACGATGATTTCCAGCACATGCGTGAAGAGGTCAACAAGCTCTCCGGCGCGAATGTCGACGAGGTCATTCAATTGGCGGAGCAATTGCTCGGCCAGCGCAGCAAGGATTTGCGCATCGCCACTTATTACCTGTGGGCACGCCTGCAGAAGGACGGTGAGCAGGGCCTGGCCGATGGCCTGGGTCTGTTGGCGGCGCTGGTCGAGCGTTATGCCGGCGAGGTGCTTCCGCAACGGGCCAACAGTCGCAGGATGGCCCTGGAGTGGTTGACCAGCGCCAAGGTGCTGGACAGCCTGTTGCTGTTCCCGGAAGTGGTCAAGGCCGAGGCGGAGCGCACGGTGGCGGCGCTCGCCTGGCTGGAGCACGGGCTGCAAGCCTGGCCCGAGGACCAGCGGCCGCAACTCGATGGGCTGCACGGGGCATTGTCGGCGCGCCTGGCGCAGTCCGGCGGGGTCGATGCCGTGGTGCCGCAGCACAGTGCCAGTCACCCGTCCGTCAGCCAGACCAGCGCATCGGCTAGCCTGGCCATCAAGTCCGGGCGCGACCTGCTGGACAGCGGCCGGTCCCTGGCCGGTTACCTGCGGGACCAGCCACAAGGCTGGCTGGCGGCGCACCGCCTGATGAAAAGCCTGCGCTGGGACACCTTGCACGAGCCGCCCCTGCAGGACGCCAGCGGCACCACGCGCCTGGCACCGCCCCGGGGCGAATCCAGGGCGCAACTCAAACGCCTGTATCTGCAACAGAACTGGGGCGAATTGCTCGATCATGTCGAGCGCACGTTCGCCGAGGGGGTCAACCATTTCTGGCTGGACCTGCAGTGGTATCTGGTCCAGGCCCTGAACAAACAACCGCCGCCCCAGGATGGCTGGGCGGACATCGTTAAGCGCGACCTGGGCATGCTTCTCGAGCGCCTGCCGGGCGTGGAGGTGCTGGCGTGGAACGACGGCACACCGTTTGCCGACGAGACCACCCGTGAGTGGATCGCTCAGCACGTCAGTGCCCAGCAGTCGCGCCAACTCCTGCCCGCAGCGGCCCCGGCAGCGGCCAGTGCCGATGTCGAGATCCTGTCGCTGGAAAGCGAGGCACTGGCCCAGGCGGACAGTGACGGCGTGGAGCAGGCGCTGGCCTGGCTGGCCGCTCGCCCCGGCATCCACAGCGGTCGCCAGCGCTGGCTGCTGCGCCTGCTGATGGCGCGGGTGGCCGAGCAATGTGGCAAGAACGACCTGGCCCTGCATCTGCTCGGTGAGCTGGATGCCACGGCCGAGCGCCAGGCCCTGGCGGACTGGGAGCCGGAATTGAATTTCGAGGTCAAGGCCCGCCTGCTCAAGCTCACGCGTCTGAAGGCGCAGCGCAACGACGCCGACAAGCCCGCCCTGGCCAGGCGCATGGAGGCGTTGCTGGCGGCGCTGGTTGCCATCGATCCGGTACGCGCCGCCGTGCTCTGCGGTTGAACCTCATTTATCAGGATTTTTCAGCATGGACAATCTGACCCTGCGTTATTACGACGCCGAGATGCGTTACCTGCGCGAAGCCGGCCAGGAGTTCGCGCAAGCGTTCCCCGACCGCGCGGCGCAATTGAACCTGGACAAACCGGGCGCCCGCGATCCTTACGTGGAGCGCCTGTTCGAAGGCTTCGCCTTTCTGATGGGGCGCCTGCGGGAAAAGCTCGACGACGACCTGCCGGAGTTGACCGAAGGCTTGGTCAGCCTGTTGTGGCCCCATTACCTGCGCACCATTCCCTCGCTGTCGATCGTCGAGTTCAAGGCGCAACTGACAACGATCAAGCGCAGCGAACTGATCGCCGCCGGCCAGGAAGTGCTCTCGCAACCCATCGGCCCCCAGCGAACCCAATGTCGCTACACCACCACCCAGGACCTGCGGCTGCAACCCATCGAACTGCAATCCTTGCGCCTGGCCCATGAGCCCGACGGCCGCTCGGTGTTGTGCCTGCGGTTTGCCTGCGCAACGGAGATCGACTGGAGCCAGATCGACCTCAGTCGCCTGCCGATGTACCTGAATGCCGATGCGCCCCTGGCCAGCGCGCTGCATCAGGCCCTGACCCTGAATGCCGAGGCGTTGTATGTGCGCCGGCCGGGCGAGGCGCAACGGGTCGCCCTGGCAGGTCATTTCGCGCCCAAGGGCTTTGCCGACGAGGACCGCCTGTGGCCCAAGGGCGACAGCGCTTTCAGCGGTTATCAGTTGCTGCTGGAGTATTTCACCTTCCGCGAGAAGTTCATGTTCGTCACCCTCCATGGCCTGGAGCAGGTGAACATCACCGCGAACATGCCCTGGTTCGAACTGGAGGTGGTCCTGCGCGAGTCGTGGCCGCAGGCATTCAACCTGAATGCAGAACACCTTCGCCTGCATGCGGTACCGGTGATCAATCTGTTCACCCTGGAAGCCGACCCGATGCTGCTGGATCCGTTGCAAACCGACTACCTGTTGCGCCCCATGCGCCTGCAGGACGGTCACACGGAAATCTACTCGGTGGACCGGGTCACCGCTTCGAAAAACGCCGAGCGCCTGGACTACGTCCCCTTCAGCAGTTTTCGTCACAAGGGCGGCATGCTGCGCGACGAGGCGCCCGAGCGTTACTTCCATACCCGCCTCAAGCGTGGCGCCAACGGCCTGCACGATACCTGGCTGATCCTCGGCGGCGACGGCTTCGAAGAGGATCGCGTGCCGGGCAGCCAAAGCCTGTCCCTGCAACTGACCGGCACCCACGGCCAGCTGCCACGCAAGGCGTTGCAAAGCACTGTCCTCGACACCTTGGTCAACACCGCCTTGACCGGCTTGCGCGTGCACAACCTGAGCGCGCCGACCTTGCCGTGCTATCCGCCGAACAATGACCGGTTCCACTGGCGCGTGCTCAGCCACCTGGGTTCGAACTTCCTGCCGATGCTCGATAACGCCGAGGTGCTGCGCGGCACCCTGGCGCTGTACGACTGGACCGGCAGCGAGCTGAACCGCCGTCGTCTGGCGGCCATCGTCGACGTCAAGCACCACCTGGTGCAGCGTTTCGAAAAGGGCTTTCTGCTGCGCGGCGTGGACATCGAAGTGACCCTCGATGCCAACGGTTTTTGCGGCGAGGGCGACATCAGCCTGTTTGGCGAGATGCTCCATCGCTTCTTCGCCCTGTATGCCGACATTCACCTGTTCAACCAGCTCACGCTGATCCTTCAACCTACTGGAAAGTGCCTGCGATGGAACGAGAACCACAGTCAGCGTATTCCCGGCTGAAAGCCGCCGGATTGCTCGAAGCGCTGCAAGGGCGGGTGGCCGAAGCCAGCCTGTACCGTTTCTGCCAGCTGCTGGAGCAAGCCCTGCCGGGAAATCCGCCGCTGGGCAGCACCAGCCACCCGGCGGACGACCCGGTACGCTTTCGCCCTGACCCCGGCATGGGCTTTCCTGCCGGTGAGCTGAAGGCCATCGAAATCGATGACCGGCAACCGCTGCGCCCGGCGACGGTACGCACGCGGCTGTTGGGCTTGTACGGCGTGGACTCGCCTTTGCCGACGGCCTTTATCGACGACATTGCCCAACGCCGCGACGGGCATGAGGCGCTGGAGGCGTTCCTGGATATTTTCAACCACCGGATCTTCACCCAGTTCTACCGGATCTGGCGCAAGTATTCCTACCCGGCCTCCTTCGAATCCGGCGGCAGTGATGCGACTTCGCAATGCCTGCTGGGGTTGGTCGGGCTGGGGATCCCCGGCACCGCCAAGCGCATTGCCACGCCGGTTTCGCGCTTTCTTGCGCTGCTCAGTGTGATGCGCATGCCCACTCGCAATGCCGAAGGCATCACCGCGCTGGTAGCGCTGCTGGCTCCTGAAACCCGTGCCAGGATCACGCCGCACTGGCCGCAGAAAATCCCCCTGGCGCATCCGGCGAGCCTGTCGGCGAGTCGTCCGGTCAGCCTGTCCCAGGGCACGCCGCTGGGCAGCAACGGATTCGACGCCAACAGCCAGCTGCACCTGGCGCTGTTCACCCGGGACCAGGACGAAGCGCGGGGCTGGTTGCCCGATGGCCCGCTGTACAACGACCTGCTGGTGTTGCTGCGGGTCTATCTCGGCTGGCGTTGCACCGCCAGGCTGCAGCTCTCGTTGCCGGTGCGCAGCCTGCCGCAACCGTTGCTGGGGCGGGCGCCGATCCGCCTGGGCATGACCGGCATGCTGGGTTCGGGGTGCGCCACCTGGCAGGACGCACAAGACGACAGTATCACCATCAATCTGGGCCGCTATCAGGGCCTGTCGAAGAACACTCGGAACAGGGAAGCACAACATGTCGCGTACCGTTGGTAATCCATTGATCCTGGTAGCGCTGGCGGTACTGCTCGGCGGCTGCGGCGTCACCCAGACGGTCAGCGAAGGCACGGCCTCCGCCACCCGTTCGATTTTCTACAAGCAGGTGAAAGACCTGCACCTGGATTTCAGTGCCCGCACGGCCATCAACACCGATGCCGCGGAGATGAATGCGATGTCGGTTCCGACCCTGGTAAGGGTCTATCAACTGAGCGATAGCAAGGCGCTGCAAAGGGCGACCTACGACAGCCTGCTCAGTGGCGACGAACAGGTGCTCGCTGGCGCGTTGCTCGATACCCGGGCACTGGTGATCAAGCCGGGCGAAGGTGTGCAATTGAATGTGCCGCTGGACAAGGACGCGCGTTTCGTCACGGTGGTCGGGTTGTTTCGCAACCCCGACGTGCAGGCCAATACCTGGCGCCTGACCTTGAATCGCGACGACCTTGATCCGGACCGGGCGCGGGTCATCGAGCTGGGGGACAACCAGTTGACCTTGCGCGAACTGGCCCGGAAATGACCATGGCCGATCTCAATCCTTCGCTTTACGAAACGCTGCTGCAGAACTTCGACGGAGACCTGGAGCTTCATCAAGTCAACGAAGAGGACCAGCACACGCTGTCGGTGCTGGACAGCCTGCAACGCATCCTCAACAGCCGCGCCGGGACACTCGCGCATCTGCCCGATTACGGTCTTCCCGACATGGGCCGGATCCTGCAGGGCCTGCCGGGCTCGGCGCACGGGCTGCTGAGGGACATGGCGGACACCCTGGTCAAGTACGAGCCGCGCCTGGCGAGCGTGCACATTGAAACGCTCGATCAGGCTTTGCCAGGCCATCTGGAGTACAGCCTCGATGTACGGCTCAAAAACGGCCGGCAGGTCACCTTCGGCACCACCCTGGCACCGGAGGGCAAAGTCCTGGTGCGACATCTGAAACGACAGCAATGGCTGTCGCAATCCTGACCCAATAAAGCAATGGAGGCTGACGGTGCTATATGAAATGCGTATTCGGCTGGGCGGTGATCCGCGCGGTCATGGTGAGTTTATTGCGCTACGCGAGGAGCTGGCGAAGCTGAGTCATCCGGCCTGTCCCGACGTGGATTGGGCCAGGGTGGAACAGTGGTGCCTGACGCTGTTCGACCACAACGGCGCGGACCTGCAGACGGCCGCCGCGTTTGCCCTGGCACGCAGCCAGCGGCATGGTGTGGAAGGCATGTGCCAGGGGGTGACGCTGATTGAAACCCTGTGCGGCCAATGGGCGGCCTGTTGGCCCCCCATGGCGTCGGTGCGCCTGGATATCCTGGCCTGGTTGTGCGTGCAGTGGCAGGCGTTGCTGCGCACCTTGGGGACAGGCGCGCCACACTTCCCCGAGCTGCTGCAGCTCGACAGCGGGCTTGCGCGCTTGCAGCAGCGTCTGGAGCAACACGCCCAACCGCCGGTGGTTGCCTTGCATGCCTTGCGCCAGCAGATCGAGAGCCTGATCCGGCGCATGCAACACACCAGCGTTGTGGTCGGTACACTCTCGCCGCCGGCAAGGGAGCCGGCGCCGGCTGTGATGATGCCTGTGGTGATATTGCCGCCTAATCCCATGCCCATGCCTGAAATGCCTGGGGTCAGGCGTCCTGTGGCGCGGTGGCTGGCTGCGGCCGCCGTTGTGACTGGCCTGGTCAGTGGCGCCTGGTGGCTGGGCTCGTCCGGTGTCGGCGAGCAGCGCCTGGCGCAGTTACTGGAGCCGGCACCCACTGTTGTCGCACCGGTGCGCCTGGACAGCCTGTCGCTGTTCGACGCCGGGAGCGCCGAGCTCAAGCCGGGTTCGACCAAGATTCTGGTCAGCGCTCTGGTGGATATCAAGGCTCAGCCTGGCTGGCTGATCGTCATTGGCGGGCATACGGACGGCCGCGGCAGTGCGCAGCAGAATTTCCAGCTGTCCCATGCCCGTGCCTCTGCGGTGCGTGACTGGATGCAACGCATGGGCGACATCCCTGACAGTTGTTTTGCTGTCCAGGGCTTTGCGTCCAGCCAGCCGGTCACCAGCAACGACACCGAAGCCGGGCGAGCGGCCAACCGACGAGTCGAAATCAGCCTGCTGCCACAAACCGGCGCCTGCGGGCAGGATGTGCCTGTGTAGGCGCTGCCGAAGGTTGCGATCTTGCACCACCCGTAGGAGCCGGCTCGCTGGCGATGGCGTCTGCATTGGCGATGCACCATTGAAGACCGCCATCGCTGGCAAGCCAGCTCCGGGGGGTGGTTCAGGCCTTGATGACGTACCCAAAGGCCCGCGTGCGACCCTCTACTTCCTTCAGATACACACCTTGCAGCTCCGGCGTGAATCCCGGCAACGCATTGATGCCTTCTTCCAGCGCCAGGAAGTACTTGAGCACCGCGCCGCCCCAGACTTCCCCCGGCACTACGCACAGCACGCCAGGCGGATAGGGCAGGGCACCTTCGGCGGCGATTCGCCCCTCGGCGTCCGCCAGCGCCACCAGCTCGACGTTGCCACGGATGTATTCGATCTGCGCTTGCTGCGGGTTCATGGCCATTTTCGGGAAGTGTTCCTTGCGGAACATCGCCTTCTGCAACTGCTGCACGTTGTGCTGGCGGTACAGGTCGTGCATCTCCTGACAGAGCTGGCGGATGCTGTAGTTGCGGTAACGCTCCTGATGCTGCGCATAGATGGCCGGCAACACACGGCTCATCGGTGCGTCTTCATTGACGAAGCGTTCGAAGCGGGCGATTTGCGCGGCGAGGTGGGTCATCTTCGCCCAGTCTTCGGCCGGCGTGAGCAGGAACAGGATCGAGTTGAGGTCGCACTTTTCCGGAACGATGCCGTTCTCGCGCAGGAAGTTGGCGAGAATGCCGGCATGGATGCCGAAGTCGGTGTAGCTGCCATCGACCGGATCGATGCCGGGGGTGGTGAACAGCAACTTGCAGGGGTCGATGAAGTATTGCTTCTCGGCGTAGCCGCCGAACGCGTGCCAGCGATCCTTCGGATGGAATTCGAAGAAGCGCAGGTCACGGGCAATCTCTTCAGTCGGATAATCTTCCCACTCGCGTCCATCGATCCTGTCGGGCACGAACGGACGCACCAGGGTGCAGGCTTCCAGAATCAGCTTGCGCGCCTCAATGCCGAACTTCACGCAGTCTTCCCACAGGCGCAGGCCGCTGCGGCCGGCATGAATGCGCGCATTCACATCCAGGGAGGCGAACAGCGGGTAGAACGGGCTGGTGGAAGCCTGGGCCATGAAGGCATTGTTCAAGCGGTGATGGTTGCAGTAACGGGCCTGGCCCTTGATGTGCCGGTCTTTCTTGTGCACCTGCGAGGCCTGGGAGAAACCAGCCTGCTGCTTGTGCACCGATTGGGTGACGAAGATGCCGGGGTCGTTCTCATCAAGTTCGAGCAGCAGTGGCGAGCAGTCCTTCATCATCGGAATGAACTGCTCATAGCCCACCCAGGCCGAGTCGAACAGGATGTAGTCACACAGCTTGCCGATGCGATCGACGACTTGCCGGGCGTTGTAGACCGTGCCGTCATAGGTGCCCAACTGAATGATCGCCAGGCGAAATGGTCGTGGCAGCTGTGCCTTGTCCGGTGCGACCTCGGCGATCAGTTCACGCAGATAGTCTTCTTCGAAACAGTGGGCGTCGATGCCACCGATGAAACCGTAGGGATTGCGCGCGGTTTCCAGATATACCGGCGTCGCTCCGGCCTGGATCAGTGCGCCCTGGTGATTGGACTTGTGGTTGTTGCGGTCGAACAGCACCAGGTCGCCCGGGGTGAGCAGGGCATTGGTCACCACCTTGTTCGAGGCCGAGGTGCCGTTGAGCACGAAGTAAGTCTTGTCGGCGTTGAACACCTGCGCCGCGTGTTTTTGCGCGAGCAGTGCCGGACCTTCGTGGATCAGCAGGTCGCCGAGTTTGACGTCGGCATTGCACATGTCGGCGCGAAACAGGGTTTCGCCGAAAAAGTCGAAGAACTGGCGGCCTGCGGGGTGTTTGCGAAAGAACTGGCCGCCCTGGTGGCCGGGGCAGGCGAAGGTGGCGTTGGCCGATTCGGTGTAATGCTTGAGCGAGTCGAAGAAGGGCGGCAGCAGGCTATCTTCATAGGCCTTGGCTGCTGTTTCCAGTTGGTTGCCATGGTATTCGACGTTGCTGCGCGACAGATCGAAAATGCCCTTCACCTGCAACAGCACGTCGGTCAGGTGCTTGTAGACTTCCCGGGGGTGGGTGCTGGTGCCAGGGGAAGCCACCAGAAAAATCGGAATATCGAAACCGGTACGCTGGATGACGTCCAAAGCGCCAGCCAGGACATCATTGACCGACACCACCGCCACTGCGACGTCGGTGTAGTCGGTATGGCTGAGCGGGACGACCTCGCGGGTGTTCTGGAACGTTTCAACGGTGCCTTCGCTGGCAGCTATTTTCAGGTTTTTCATCGTGGCCACTCCTGGCTGGCATCCAATTGCCCGCGTTGTTGGAGAGATAAAAATACCGGGGAACGCTTTCAGTTCTGTTGATCGAAATCATGTCGGCTGGAACTGTCAGGCTTCTGGCGGCCAGTCACGAGGGTTGTTCCTGGCGCGGCAGATCAGGCATGGCCCAATGCAATGGCAAACGAGACCACGATCATGCACGCGAAAGCAAAATTGAGATTCATGAAGTTTCCATCCAAAGCATGTAGAGACGGCGCTATCTTGAACAGGTCACGAAAAAATAAAAAATTCGCCTTCATGATTTGAATGATCGAAAGAAATGATACTTGGCTGTGTTGTTTTGCTGCCGGGTTTGTGGCCACGGGCAACGTCGAGGATGACCGGGTGCCGGGGGGCGGGGTGGTGCAGATGGACGCCTCACCCCGAGCCACGGCTTACGTCATGAGCCGCGCCAGCGCCTCAGCGCAATCGTTCGAGCATCTGGTAGTACCACATGCCAGCGGCGAGCATCGGGTTGCCGAGCAGGTCGCCCATGGGCACGCGGATGTGCTGGCAGGCGGCAAAGGTGTCGAACTGTTCGAGCTGCCCGGTGATGGCCCGGCCCATGATTTCGCCCATGATGTGGGTGGTGGCGATGCCGTGTCCGGAGTAGCCCTGGCAATACCAGACGTTGTCCGAGAGCTTGCCCAGTTGCGGGATGCGGTTGATCACGATGCCCATGGCGCAGCTCCACTGGAAATCGATCGCCACGCCTTTGAGCGCCGGGAAGGTCTGTTCGATGCACGGGCGCAGTTCGGCGGCGATGTCCCGTGAGTCCTTGCCGCTGTAGTTGGCGCCGCCCCCAAACAACAGGCGACCGTCGGCGGTGAGGCGGTAGTAGTCGAGCACGAAGCGGCAGTCGTAGACCGCCAGGTCTTCGCGGTTGATCTGCCGGGCGAGGTCGCCCAGCGGCGCGGTGGTGACGATGCCGCCCATGGCCGGGAAAATCTTGCCCTTGAGCTTGCCCGGTTCGAGCTTGTGATAGACGTCGCCGGCCAGCAGCACCTGATTGGCGTCGATGCGACCCTGGGCTGTGCGTACGCCTGGCGTCGGTCCGTGGATGATTTCCAGCACCTCGCTGTTTTCGAAGATCAGCGCGCCGAGACTTTCTGCGGCGCGGGCCTCGCCGATGCACAGGTTGAGCGGGTGCAGGTGCATGTTGCGGGTGTTCTTGATGGCGCCGTGGTAGAGGTCACTCTCCAGCAGGTCGCGCACCTGACTGCGGTCGAGCAGGCTGACCTGCTCGCCCATGCCACGGCGCACTGCCTCGTCGTAGTCCTTGCGCAAGCCGTCCATGTGCGCGGGTTTGTAGGCCGCATGCAGGTGACCGTGCTTGAGGTCGCAGGCGATGGCGTATTTGTCCACCCGCTGCTGGATGATCTGATGCCCGCGCCAGCGCAGATGCCAGATGAAATCGTCGACCTCTTCGCCCAGGGTGCGGCGCATCTGTTTGCGCATGGCCTCGTCGCCCGACAGGCTGCCGGTGACCTGGCCGCCGTTGCGCCCGGTGGCGCCCCAGCCGATCTTGTGGCTTTCGACGATGGCGACTTTCAGGCCTTTTTCCGCCAGCTCGAGCGCCGTGGCGACGCCGGTGAAGCCGCCGCCGATGATCACCACGTCGACCCGGTGCTGGCCTTGCAGGGTCGGGTAGTCGGTGTCCTGATTGAGGGTGGCGGTGTAGTAGGAATTGCAGCGTTGAGTCATGTCAGTGTCCAGGCAGAATTCGAAGAAACTCAATGCCAGTCAGGTGAGCGCAGCCCTGGTGGGAGCGGGCTTGCTCGCGAAGCGGTGTGTCAGTCACCATTGATGTCGGATGACACACCGCCTTCGCGAGCAAGCCCGCTCCCACAGGGATCTGCGTAAGACTGAACAGGGAGTGATAGGCGGGAGCTCGGCGATCAGGCGAGCAGGGCGCTATCCGGCGGGCGTGCGGAGTGGCGCAGTTTCGAACGGCGCAGGGCCATGGGCAGGTTGACGATGCGTTTCATGAGGCAGTGCCGCCCGTGGCCAGTAGCGAGGTGGCCGGCGTCGAGACTTTCAGCAGGTGCTGTTCTGACGGCAAGGTGTTCATGGCGCGTGTTTCCAGGGCGGAAAACGTCGGAGGCGGGTTTGGTGAACCTCCGGGGAACACCGATAGTAGGGGGCATTCCCGGGCGTGTAAATCTCTAATACGACGATTTCTGCAATGCCCGGGTGAGCCGGGGCCAGGCCCTGGCAGGCCCGGCTCATTGATCGCCATTCAAGCCAGAAGGTGAACCCCGAGGCCGATCAACCCGCAGCCAATCAGCACTTCAATCACCCCGCGCTTGAAGCGAAACAACGCAATCGCCGCAGCCAGTGCGATCAACGCCGAAGGCCAGTCCAGGTGACCGCCAAAGCCGTTCGGCCAAATCACGTGGTAACCGAAGAAACACGCCAGGTTGAGAATCACGCCGACCACGGCGGCGGTGATCGCCGTCAGTGGCGCGGTGAACTTCAGTTCGTTGTGCGTCGACTCCACCAGCGGCCCGCCTGCCAGGATGAACAGGAACGAAGGCAGGAAGGTGAACCAGGTCACCAGCGTGGCGGCAACGGCTCCGGCGACAAAGGCCTGCTCCGGCCCGAAGACCTGATGCACGTAAGCGCCGATGAAACCGACGAAGGCCACCACCATGATCAGTGGCCCGGGGGTGGTCTCGCCCAGCGCCAGGCCATCGATCATCTGCGTCGGCGTCAGCCAGCCAAAGTGGCCGACCGCACCCTGATACACATAGGGCAGCACGGCATAGGCGCCGCCAAAGGTCAGCAGCGCGGCCTTGGTGAAGAACCAGCCCATCTGCGTCAGTGTGCCGTGCCAGCCGAACAGCACGGTGAGGATCGCCATCGGCAAGCTCCACAAGACCGCACCGACGAGGACCAGGCGCAGCAGTTTGCCGCGACTGAAGCGGGCATGCCCGGGGGTTGGCGTATCGTCATCAATCAACGCCGGGCCGAAGGATTTTTGCGCGGCGCCGTGGCCGCTGCCGCTGAATTTTTCCGGCGCCAGACGCCCGCCGAAATAACCGAGGATCGCTGCCCCCAACACGATCAAGGGAAACGGTACATTGAGCAGGAAGATGGCCACGAATGACGCCGCAGCGATGCCCCACATCCAGCCGTTTTTCAAGGCCCGGGAGCCAATGCGATGGGCCGCATGCACCACGATCGCGGTCACCGCCGGCTTGATCCCGTAAAACAGCCCGGCCACCACCGGCACATCGCCAAAGGCGATGTATACCCAGGACAGCGCGATCAGGATGAACAGCGACGGCAGCACAAACAGTGTCCCGGCGATCACGCCACCCCAGGTGCGATGCATCAGCCAGCCGATGTAGGTCGCCAGTTGCTGGGCTTCAGGCCCAGGCAGCAACATGCAGTAGTTGAGGGCATGCAGAAAGCGCCGCTCGGAAATCCAGCGCCGGCGTTCGACCAGTTCCTGATGCATGATGGAAATCTGCCCGGCCGGGCCGCCGAAACTGATGAAACCGAGTTTGAGCCAGAAACCAAAGGCTTCGCGCAGGCTCACCGGGGCGGGTTTTGCTTGTGCGGAGTCACTGTCAGGGGAAGGCGTGAGGCTCAAGCGGAGGTTCCTTGCGCAGTTGCTTTGAGCCAGTGACTGTAGCCATGCGGCGGTGCTTTGAACAGTCGGTTATCGCGGTGTATTCGCCCAGCGTTCGGCCGCGGACCGGTCGCTGTCACGGGCATCGACCCAGCGTGCGCCCACGCCCGTGTCTTCGCGCTTCCAGAGCGGCGCGTCGGTTTTCAGGTAGTCCATGATGAATGCACAGGCCTCGAACGCCGCATGGCGGTGCTGGCTGCTGACGCCGACGAACACGACGGGATCAGTGACCGACAATTGGCCGATGCGGTGCACGATCTGCACCGCCTTCAATGGCCAGCGGGCCTTGGCGTTGTCGATGATTTTTTGCAGCGAACGTTCGGTCATGCCGGGATAGTGTTCCAGGAACAGGCTGGCGACTTCCTGGCCGGCGTTGATGTCACGTACGTAGCCGATAAAGTTGACCACTGCACCGACCGAGGGATCATTCGCCCGCAGGCTGTCGATCAGTTGGCCGCTGTCGAAGGCTTTGTACTGGACGCGTACCGTCATGTCTCAGCCTCCGGTGACCGGCGGGAAAAAGGCGATCTCGTCGAAATCCTCGATCGTCCGGTCCGGGTGGCACAGTTCCTGGTTCAGCGCACACATCAGGTTGTTTTCGCCGAGGACGTCGTTCCAGATTTCACCGCGGGCCATCAGCAATTGACGCACGTCTTCGATGGTCTTGAGGTTGTCGGTCAGGGGCAGTTTTTCACCACCGAGGTTGAGTTGCTCGCGGTAGCGGGCGAAGTAGTTGATCAGGATCATTGTGCGTCCTCGAACTGGAAGTGTCCGGAGCGGCCACCTTGTTTGCTGAGCAGGCGGATATCGTCGATGACCATGCCGCGATCCACCGCTTTGCACATATCGTAGAGCGTCAGCGCAGCGACACTGACGGCGGTCAGTGCTTCCAGTTCGACGCCGGTCTGTCCTTCGAGGCGGCAGGTGCCGACGATCTTCACGCTGTCCGGTGCGCAGGCCGTGAGTTCGACGCGGATCGAACTGAGCAGCAAGCTGTGGCACAGCGGGATCAGCTCATGGGTTTTCTTTGCCGCCATGATCCCGGCGATCCGCGCCACGGCGAACACATCGCCCTTGGGGTGGCCGTTGCTCTGGATCATTTGCAAGGTTTCCGGGCGCATGCGAACCCAGGCCTGAGCCTGCGCCTCGCGCCGGGTCAAGGCTTTGTCGCTGACATCGACCATGTTGGCGCGGCCCTGGCTGTCGAGGTGGGTCAATACAGGTGGTGCATCACAAATGTCTGTCACGGGGGAAACTCCTGCGCTCATGGGCGCGGTCATCAAAGGGAAATATCAGGCCGGGCTGTAAATGCGCGGCGCGTTGCGATGGGGGACGTGGATCAGGTTGAGTCGATGTTTGAGGGCCCACTGCACCGTCAGCGCGGTGGGCGCGGACAGGCTGACCAAGGTGCCCAGCTTCGCCCGGACCGCTTTGTGAATCAGTTCCAGGCTGCAGCGGCTGGTGACCACGGTGAAGCCGCAACGGCTGTCGATGCCGGCGTGCTGCAGGGCGCCGATCAATTTATCCAGGGCGTTGTGGCGACCGATGTCTTCCCGGCAGATCAGCGCCGAGCCTTGCGCATCGAAGTACAGCGCGGCATGTAATGCACCGCAGCTGCGGGCCATTTGTTGCGCTTGTTCGATGCGCTGGCGGATATCGAGGAAATGCTCCGCCGGGGGCAAGGCGACCGGGTCGAGACTCTGCAGTTTGGGCAGGGCCTGTTCCAGCGCCTCCACACCACAAAGGCCGCAGCCGCTGGTGCCGGCCATCTGTCGACGATGATTTTTCAGGGCCCAGAACGCGCGACTGGAAATCTGCACATCCGCCTGCACGGCCTGGTCAAAGCAAGTCAGGCGCAGGTCGTAGATTTCACTCTGGTCTTCAACGATGTCGTTGCTGACGCTGAAGCCGCGGATGAAGTCCTCGAGGTTGCCGGGCGACACCATCATCACCGCCTGGCTCAGGCCGTTATAGGTAATCGCCAGGGCAATTTCCGCCGCCAGTGGCGCCTGGCAGACTGCCGCGCCACTGACGTATTCGCGAAAGTTCACATTCAACGGTTTTGGCGCAGGGGCATTGGTGTCGCTTCGATCATTGATCTGTTCAACTTGGCACGACATGAAAAGAACCTCGAAGCGCTGAATTGAGTTCAGGCTACGGGTAACTATTTAATGCGTCCAATCGCTTGTTCCGATGCGCTGATTGGTGATGTCTATCGTCCTTGGCGAAGTTGTCCGAATCGTAATTAATTAAAATTAATATTAATATTGATCAGTTCTTCGATGGAAATAACAGTCGCGCTTCGGCGAAGCATTTTTCGGCAATCGCCGAACGCGGTTCGGTCTTGCGCATGACCAGGCCCAGGGGCGCGAGCACGCTGGCATCGGGCAAGTTGATGAAGGCCAGGTGCTCGATGGGTTCTTCCAGGCCGCTGTCCAGCGGCATGATGGCGCAGCAAAAGCCTTCGTGAATGCCCTGGAGCAACTGGTAAGTGGAGTCGCTTTCCATGATCGGCTGCGGGTTGAGCCCGCGACTGCGGAAACTCAAGTCGATGGATTTGCGATAGTGCATGCCCGTGCTGAGCATCCCCAGCGGCAACTCGGCGGCGTCTTCCCAGCTCATTTCGCTGCCTTCGAAATGGAAGTGCCGGGTGTCGTAGAGAAGACCGACGCGGGTCTCGCCGATCTCGAAACACTCGAAGTAGTTCGGGTTGACGTGGTCTAGGTAACACACCCCCAGGTCCAGTTGATTGTTGCCCAGGCCCTCGATGATCTGATCGGAACTCAACGAGGACAGGCTGAACTTGAGCTCGGGGAAGCTGTGGGAAAGGCCCTTGATGTAGCTGACCGGGTTGAAGCTGCTGAGCGGTACCAGGCCCAGGCGCAGATTGCCGACCAGTTGGCCACGGCAGGCGGCGGCTTCGGCGAACAGGCCGTCATGGGCGGCCAGCAGGGTCTTGGCCCACGCCAATACGCGCTCGCCGGCTTCGGTAAAACCCTCGAAGCGCTGGCCGCGGGTGACCAGCACCAGGTCCAGTTCATCCTCGAGGTTGCGCAGGCGCATCGACAGGGTCGGCTGAGTGATATGGCAGCGCGCGGCGGCCTGGCCGAAGTGGCGTGTCTGCTCCAGGGCGATCAGGAACTTGAGTTGTTTGATGTCCATGACGGCACCTGGTGAGGGAGGAAAGGAGAGGTAAGTATTGACTCAGATGCGCTGGGCACAAGGTTTGCCCGCTGACGATCTCATTGTCTTTGTCGAGCGTCCAATCGGTTGTATTTAAAGGCTCATCGATACGCTCTATCATGCTGGATTACTGCAAGGGAAATATAGCCGTTTAATGCCGAATAGTGCTGATAAACGTGCTCGATAGTGTGGTTGGTTAGAGTGATTAGACAGTGCTTGATCTTGCACTTTAGTCTCTGGATGTTAATGAGTTAATTCCTTCAGGAGAATTCCATGAGCGTTAAACCGGATGCATTGTTTATACCCTTGAATATTGCCGTGCTGACTGTCAGCGATACCCGTGAATATGCCAATGACACGTCCGGGCAGTTGCTGGTCAGTCGCCTGCTGGAAGCCGGCCACACCTTGAGCGAACGTAACCTGCTCAAGGACGACCTGTACAAGATTCGTGCGCAGGTCGCGACCTGGATTGCCGATGAGGGTACTCAGGTGGTGCTGATCACTGGCGGCACCGGCTTCACCGGGCGCGACAGCACACCTGAAGCGGTGGCCTGTTTGCTGGACAAACAGATTGAAGGTTTCGGCGAACTGTTCCGCGCGATATCCATCCTCGATATCGGCACTTCCACGGTGCAGAGCCGGGCCCTGGCCGGGCTGGCCAATGGCACCCTGGTCTGCTGCCTGCCCGGTTCCACGGGTGCCTGCCGCACCGCGTGGGAGGGCATTCTCGCCGAACAACTGGACGCCCGGCATCGGCCCTGTAACTTCGTTCCCCACCTCAAGTCCGTGCAAGCCTGCGGGCCACGGGGATGACGGGCTCAGCGTTGATGCCGCTGGAGGACGCCATCAGCCATTTGCTGGTGATGGCTCAGGAGCAGCGTTTACAAGACAGCGAAGCGGTGTCGCTGAGTACTGCGCGGCAACGGGTGCTGGCCAACGATCTGGTGGCGAGCCTGGATCTGCCGCCGTGGCCGAACAGTGCCATGGACGGTTATGCCCTGAATATCGACGGCTGGGACGGGCAACCCTTGCCTGTATCGCAGCAAGTGTTTGCCGGGCAGGCGCCCATGGCCCTGGAAGCCGGGAGCTGCGCGCGCATCTTCACCGGCGCCCCTGTCCCTGGCGGGGCCAACTGCGTGGAGATGCAGGAAAACACCGAGGTGCTCGATGACGGACGCGTGAGCTTCAGGCAGCCGCTCACCGAGGGCTGCAACATCCGTGCGCAAGGCCAGGAGAACCGCGCCGGGGATGTATTGTTGCGGGCGGGCCAGCGTCTGGGGCCGTTCGAGTTGGCGGTCGCGGCGGCGCAGGGCTGCACCCAGGTGCAGGTCGTACGGCGGCCACGGGTGGCATTACTGTCCACGGGTGATGAACTGGTCGAACCAGGCGCTCCGCTCAAGCCCGGCAGCATCTACAACAGCAATCGCACCTTGTTGAGCCATTGGTTGAGTGCGTTGGGATGCGAGGTCATCGATGCCGGGATTGTTCCTGACGACCCTCGGCAGACCCGACTAAAGCTCGAGCAACTGCAGCACGCGGCCGACCTGATTCTGACCACCGGCGGGGTGTCCGCCGGGGACGCCGATTGCCTCGGCCAGGTGCTGCGTGAATGCGGCAAGCTGCTGCTGTGGAAACTCTCGATCAAACCCGGCAAACCGCTGACCGTGGGCCAGTTTGGCAATGCGCCGGTGATTGGCCTGCCGGGTAATCCGACATCGGCCCTGGTGACCTTCGGCCTGTTGGCCCGGGCTTATCTGTTGCGTATTCAGGGTGTCGAAGACGTCGAGCCGTTGAGCGTGCCCGTCACTGTCGGTTTCGCCTGGCCGAAGCCGGGCAGTCGCCGGGAGTACCTCAGGGCCAGGCTTGAGGCCGGTCGCGCCGTGCTTTATCCAAACCAGAGTTCAGGTGTGCTGTTGGGTGCTTCGTGGGCGGATGGGCTGGTGGAAGTTTTGGAAGGCCGCACATTGCAAGCGGGTGATACGGCGCGGTTCATCCCGTTCAGCGAACTGTTCTGAATTGGCAATACATCTCTTGTAGGAGCGAGCGGGCTCGCTCCCACAGTTTTATCTTCATTGAACCCAATCCCTATGGCCGCCGCGGACCGCCGCATCGACGCGCTCACAGGGTTTATCAATTGAGCACATAATCCACCGGTTCCAGTTGTGGCGGTAGCTCCGTCACGCCCAGGGCGTCGAGGATGTCGCGTTCGATGTTGCGCACGATGGCGTCGGTGGGCAGGTCGTTTTCATCGCGGCCGAAAGGGTCTTCCAGTTCATCGGCAATCGCATCCAGGCCGAAAAAGGTGTAGCTGACAATCGCGGTGAAAATCGGCGTCAGCCAGCCCAGTGGCTCGGCCATGGCGAATGGCAACAGGATGCAGAACAGGTAGATGGTCCGATGCAGCAACAGGGTGTAGGGGAACGGCAGCGGTGTGTTTTTGATGCGTTCGCAAACGGCCTGGGAGCGGGTCAGGCTGGTCAGAATGTTGGCCATGATCGTGTAGCGCCATTCGCCGATCACGCCTGATTCGTTGAGCGCCGAGCACTGTTGGCCAACCTGCAGCAGAATCTGCGCACTGACGTCGTGGGTGTTGCCCCGGGGCATCGGTTCGAGCCAGTCGCCGCTGGCGGCCAGTTCATTGTCCTTGCGCAGCCGGGCGTTGAGGGCATGGGCGAAGCCGCAGAGGTTGCTCAGGAGGGTGTGTCGTTCGCGGGTGTCCTTGATGATCTGGGTTTCACGAATCATCGAGCGGATATCCACGATCACCTCGCCCCACGCCTTGCGCGCTTCATACCAGCGGTCATAGCAGGCATTGTTGCGAAAGCTCATGAAGATCGACAACGACAGCCCCAGCAGGGTGAACGGCGTCGCACTGACCTTGGAAAAATAGCTTGGATGCAATGTTTCGATCAGTACGATGGCCGAGGCGAGCAGCGTCACCAGAAGGCTGCGCCAGGCAATGCGCTTGGCGATCGACCCCTTGAGTGAAGTCAGGACGCCGATCAGGCCGGGTTTGGGTCTAACGATCATGGTCTTTCAGCCGCCCGTCATGTTCATGAAGCGAACCACCTGAACATCGTCGTTCACCTCGAAATTATGTCGATAGGGTTTGCGTTTCATCGCCTCGATAATGGCTTTTTCCAGATGTTCAGGCGCGCCCGGATGGCTGCGCAAGACCGCCTTCAGGTCAACGGAGTGCTCATTGCCCAGGCAGAGCAACAGGCGACCTTCCACGGTCAGCCGCACGCGATTGCAGGTGCCGCAGAAGTTGTGGCTATGGGGCGAAATGAACCCCAGGCGAATGTGCGGTGCCTCGGCCAGGCGCCAGTAGCGTGAAGGGCCTTGGGTCGACTCGGCGGAATCAATCAGAGTGTAGCGCTCGGCAATCCGATCACGTACCTGAGCGCTGGAGAAAAACGACTCGGCACGGCTGTGTTCATTGATGGTGCCAAGGGGCATTTCTTCGATAAAGGAAATATCGAGGTTGCGGTCGATGGCGAAACTCACCAGATCATTGATCTCGTGGTCGTTACGGCCCTTCATCACCACGCAGTTGAGCTTGGTGTTGCGAAAGCCTGCCTGGTTGGCTGTGTCGATGCCCTTGATGACCTGCGCCAGGTCACCGGTGCGGGTCAGTTCGCGAAAGCGCTGTGGGTCGAGGCAGTCGAGGCTGATGTTCAGACGCTTGACCCCGGCTTCGAACAACGGATCGGCCAGCTTGGCCAGCTGCGAGCCGTTGGTGGTCATGCACAGCTCGCGCAGGCCGGGCAGGGCGGCGATCTTCTGGCACAGTTGGACCACGCCTGGACGGATCAGCGGCTCGCCCCCGGTCAGGCGGATCTTGCGGGTGCCCAGCGCGACGAAGCTTTCGGCTGCCTGATAGATCTCCTCCAGGGTCAGAATCCGTTGGCGCGGCAGGAACTGCATGTCCTCGGCCATGCAATACACGCAACGAAAATCGCAGCGATCGGTGACCGACATCCGCAGATAGTCGACGCGCCTTGCGAACCCGTCGATCAAGACTCGCTCTGACATGATTTCCTCACTTGGCATCGCTTGCATTGAATGAATGTTGCGCTGTGATCCTTGTAGGAACGAGCCTGTTCGCGATGGACTTAAGAACGCCGCGTTTAACCAGCAAGCACGCGTTATCGTTAACGTCCATCGTCGGAAGGCCGCCCGGAGCCGGCTCGCTCCTGCAGGGGGTTTGTAGAGTGCAGGCTAAGTGCAGTTTGGAGGGTCGTCCAATCACTAATAATAACTGCCTGATCGATTCGCTCTATGATCAGTTTTTTTCGCCAGTCATATACTTCTAATATGATTTAAGTTATTGAAATACAACTATAAATATCATTGATAGATATCCTCGATAACATGGTCGTTAATAGCGATTAGACAACATTCCACGCACATTCCTATGCTTTTCTCCGTCAAACGATCAATGGCCTGAATCAGGTCACGGAGAAGTACCATGTCTCAAGTCGACCGCTACAAACCCTACAAAGGAGCCGCCGCTGGTTGGGGCGCGCTGATCGCCGTTACCAAAAACTGGCTGGGCAGTGAAAACGCCCTGAAGAATATCCGAGCGATGCTCAAGACCAACCAGAATGGTGGCTTCGATTGCCCCGGTTGCGCCTGGGGCGAGTCGCCGGAAAACGGTATGGTCAAGTTCTGCGAGAACGGCGCCAAGGCCGTCAACTGGGAGGCGACCGGCCGCTTGGTCGACCCGGCATTCTTCAACAAATACAGCGTATCCACGCTTGCCGAGCAAAGCGACTACTGGCTGGAGTATCAGGGGCGGCTGACCCATCCCATGCGCTATGACGCGGCCACCGATCATTACGTGGAAACCACCTGGGATGAAGCGTTCGCGCTGATCGCCCGGCATCTCAATGCCCTGGAATCGCCGAATCAGGCCGAGTTCTACACCTCGGGTCGGGCCAGCAATGAAGCGGCATTTCTCTACCAGTTGTTCGTCCGGGCCTACGGCACCAACAATTTCCCTGACTGCTCGAACATGTGCCACGAAGCCAGCGCGGTGAGCATGATCGAGAGCCTGGGCGTGGGTAAAGGCACTGTGGTGTTTGACGACCTGGAGCACGCCGATGCGATCTTTGTCATCGGCCAGAACCCCGGCACCAACCACCCACGGATGCTCGAGCCACTGCGCGAAGCGGTGAAACGCGGAGCCCAGGTGATCTGCATCAACCCGCTCAAGGAGCGCGGACTAGAGCGCTTCCAGCATCCCCAGCACCCGGTCGAGATGCTGATGAACGGCTCTGAACCCACCAACACCGCTTACTTCCGTCCGGCTCTGGGCGGTGACATGGCGGTCATGCGTGGCATGGTCAAGTTCCTCTTGCAGTGGGAGCGCGAGGCTCAAGTCAACGGTGGCGAGCCGGTGTTCGACCATGAGTTCATCGCCGAACACACCTCGGGGCTGGGTGCCTACCTGGGCGAAGTCGACGCCACTTCCTGGGAGCACATCGTGCAGCAGTCGGGCATGAGCTTGGCCGACATCGAACTCGCCGCACGCATGTACGTCCGGGCCAAGCGCGTGATCATGTGCTGGGCGATGGGCCTGACCCAACATACGCACTCGGTGCCGACGCTGCAGGAAGTCATCAACCTGATGTTGCTGCGCGGTAACGTCGGTCGCCCGGGTGCCGGGCTGTCGCCGGTGCGTGGTCACAGTAATGTGCAGGGCGACCGGACCATGGGCATCAACGAACTGGCGCCCACCGAATTGCTCGATGCCCTGGAGAAACGCTTTTTGTTCACGCCGCCGCGCGAGCACGGCCACAACACCGTGATGGCGATCGGCGCCATGGAGCAGGGGCTTTCGAAAGTGTTCATCGCCCTGGGTGGCAACTTCGCCCAGGCCACCCCCGACACCCCGCGCACCCATGCCGCGTTGCGCAAGTGCGACCTGACCGTGCACATCGCGACCAAGCTCAACCGCAGCCACCTGGTGACAGGGCGTGAGGCTCTGATCCTGCCGTGCCTGGGTCGTACCGATATCGACGTGCAGGCCGAGGGTCCCCAGGGTGTCACCGTGGAAGACACCTTCAGCATGATTCATATTTCCCATGGCCAGCTCAAGCCCAAGTCGAAGCACCTGCTTTCCGAGCCGGCCATCATTGCCGGGATCGCGGAAGCGACACTGGGCAAGCACCCGATTGACTGGAACTGGGCCATCGGCGATTACGGGCGTATCCGCAACATGATCGCCGACACCATTCCCGGCTTCGAGGACTTCAACTCCCGCTTGCTGCACCCGGGCGGTTTCCATATGCCCAACAACGCGGCGCAGCGCGTCTGGAAAACCGCGAGCGGCAAAGCGCAATTCACTTCGAGCGTGTTGCCGGAACATTTGATCAGCGAAGGCGTGCGCAACCTGGCGGTCAAGCCGCACCTGATTCTGCAGACCATGCGCTCCCACGATCAATACAACACCACGCTGTACGGCCTGGACGATCGCTATCGCGGGGTTTATGGCATGCGTGATGTGGTATTTGCCAACGAGCAGGACATTCGCCGACTCGGTTTAGAGCCGGGGCAGAAAGTTGACCTGGTGGCGTTGTTGGATGACGAACGCGAGCGTCGGGTCAGCGGTTTCACTCTGATTGCCTACGACATTCCCGCCGGTCAGGCAGCCGCGTACTACCCGGAAACCAACCCGCTGGTGCCGCTGGAAAGTTACGGGGACCGCACGTTCACCCCGACCTCCAAATTCGTCGCCATCCGGATCGAGCCGGCGAAGGCCAGCAGCCTGATCTCCACCTCCGCCGCATAAATCACTGTAGGAGCCGGCTTGCTGCGGTCGGCTCCTACAGGTTCGTCCCCTTTATATCCGCGATGAGGATATCGACATGTTTAACCTTGAGGCACTGGACCTGGCGCGAATGCAATTCGCGTTCACGGTTTCGTTCCACATTATCTTTCCCGCCATCACCATCGGGCTGGCCAGTTTCCTGGCGGTGCTTGAAGGTCTTTGGCTGAAAACCCACAACGACACCTACCGCGATCTTTACCATTTCTGGTCGAAGATCTTCGCCGTCAACTTCGGCATGGGCGTGGTCTCCGGGCTGGTCATGGCCTACGAGTTCGGCACCAACTGGAGCCGTTTCTCCGACTTTGCCGGCAGCATTACCGGACCGTTACTGACCTATGAAGTGCTCACCGCTTTCTTCCTCGAAGCCGGATTCCTCGGCGTCATGCTGTTTGGCTGGAACCGGGTAGGGCGCGGCCTGCACTTCTTTTCGACGGTCATGGTGGCGATCGGCACCTTGATCTCGACCTTCTGGATTCTTGCATCCAACAGCTGGATGCAAACGCCCCAGGGCTTCGAGATCGTCGATGGTCGCGTCATGCCGCTGGACTGGCTGGCCATCGTGTTCAACCCGTCGTTCCCGTACCGACTGGCGCACATGGCGATCGCCGCCTTCGTAGCCACGGCGTTCTTTGTCGGTTCGTCAGCGGCGTGGCATCTGCTGCGCGGCAATGACACCAAACAAGTGCGCAAGATGTTGTCCATGGCGTTGTGGATGGCGTTGATCGTCTGCCCGATCCAGGCCGTGGTGGGCGATGCCCATGGCTTGAACACCCTGGAACATCAACCGGCGAAAATCGCCGCCATTGAAGGTCACTGGGAAAATAACGGCAGCGAGGCAACGCCGCTGGTGCTGTTCGGCATCCCCGACATGCAGGCCGAGAAAACCAAATACGCCATCGAGATTCCGTACCTGGGCAGCCTCATCCTGACTCACAGCCTCGACAAGCAAATTCCGGCACTCAAGAGCTTCCCGAAAGAAGATCGGCCCAACGCGACGATCATCTTCTGGAGCTTCCGCGTCATGGCCGGCCTTGGCATGTTGATGGTGCTGGCCGGCGTGCTGGGCCTGGCCTTGCGTCGCAGTGGCGCGATTTACCGCAACCGCTGGTTTCTGCGCCTGATGTTGTGGATGGGCCCAAGCGGCCTGATCGCAATGCTCGCCGGCTGGATCACCACGGAAGTGGGGCGCCAACCATGGGTGGTGTATGGCCTGCAAAGAACCGCGAATGCGGCGTCCAATCACAGCGTGACGCAGTTGAGCATCTCGTTGGCGCTATTTGTGGTGATCTATTTCTCGGTGTTCACGGTGGGTATCGGCTACATGATGAAACTGGTGGCCAAAGGGCCAAAATCCCATCACGAGCATGGGCCCGAGGGCCACAACGAACAGGTGATTACACCGCGCCGTCCGCTTTCGGCCGACACCCTCGAAACCGACGCCCGCGTCATTTGAACCAGCGTCATCTGAAAAAGAGGAGGTGAGACATGGGTATTCAAGGTATAGACCTATCGCTGATCTGGGGCGTGATCATCGCCTTCGGCGTGATGATGTACGTGATCATGGACGGCTTTGATCTGGGGCTGGGCATTCTGTTCCCGCTGATCCCGGATGCGAAAGAGCGTGATGTGATGATGAACACCGTCGCCCCTGTATGGGACGGCAACGAGACCTGGCTGGTGCTGGGTGGCGCGGCGCTGTATGGCGCGTTCCCGCTGGCCTATTCGGTGATTCTGGAAGCGTTGTACCTGCCACTGATCCTGATGTTGTGCGGGCTGATTTTCCGTGGCGTCGCCTTCGAGTTTCGCTTCAAGGCCAGCCCTGAAAAACGTCATATCTGGGACATGGCGTTCATCGGCGGTTCGCTGCTGGCGACGTTTTCCCAGGGTGTGGTGATCGGGACTTACATTGTCGGTATCCCAGTGGTCGAGCGGCAGTTCGCCGGTGGCAGTTGGGACTGGCTGGCGCCGTTTCCCTTGTTCTGCGGCGTTGGCTTGATCGTCGCCTACGCGCTGCTGGGCAGCACCTGGTTGCTGGTCAAGACCGAGGGCATGCTGGAATCGCGCATGCGCCTGTTCACCCGGCCCCTGGCCTGGCTGCTGCTGGCGGTCATCGGAGTGATTTGCGTGTGGACGCCGATCCTGCACCCGGAAATCGCCACGCGCTGGTTCGGCCATGCGCACCTGGTGGTGTTCGGTGCCCTGGCGCTGCTGGCCTTGCTGGCGATGTTCGGCCTGCTCAAGACACTGCGCCAACGCCACACCCATTGGCCGTTCGCCTTCACCCTGATGCTGGTGTTCCTCGGTTACATCGGCCTGGCCTTCAGTATCTGGCCGAACATCTTGCCGCCGTCCATCAGCTTGTGGGAAGCGGCTTCACCGGCTACCAGCCAGTTGTTCATCCTGATCGGCGCGTTGTTCATTCTGCCGATCATCCTGATGTACACCGTCTGGAGCTACTACGTTTTCCGCGGCAAAGTGAGGATCGGTGATGGCTACCATTAATTCGCAGCAACCGGCACCTGCGCGTTGGTACAAACGCCTTGGGTGGCTGGTGTTGATCTGGCTGGGCAGTCTGGTTGCATTGGGTGTGGTGGCGGGGGCTTTGCGCATGTTGATGCGTGCGGCGGGGATGAGCTCGCACTAACCCTTGCTGTTCAATGTAGGAGCAGCCTGCGGCAGCTCCTACAACTGCATCGCGGTTTTACCTTGCCCTCACTGCGCCCCAAACATCGCCGTCCAGTAGATCCCCGCATCGCTTTTCGGATCGGTCGCATACGCCGCGCCCAGGTCGCGCATCTGCGGGTTCATCAGGTTGGCGCAATGCCCGGGGCTGGTCAGCCAGCCTTCGACCACTTTGCGCGCGCTGTCCTGCCCGGCGGCGATGTTCTCGGCGATTTGCTGGAAGTCGTAGCCGGCGAGCTCGGCGCGGTCACCGGGGGTGCGCCCGTCGCGGTCTTTGTGATCGAAGTAATTATTGTTGGCCATGGACCGCGAGTGGGTCTCGGCGGCACTGGCCAGCGTGGCGTTCCAGGTCAGTGGCGTGGCGGCGGCAAAGGATTGTGCGCCGCACTGGCGCGGCTGCGCGCGGGCGGTGTTGAGTTCGGCCAGCAGTTTCTGGCCTTCCGCTTGCCAGTCCCCCAGGCGCGCGCTCAATAACGGGCGTGCGACCACGATGCGCCAGTCACGGTCCTGGCGGCTGACGCCGACATCGACAAATTGCGGGTCTAGCACGATCTGGCAAAAACTCTCCCGGATCGCCTTCATCGCCGACGCCGCATCACGTGGTCCGGTAAGGCTGATCGCCTGCACGTTCTTCATGGGATAACCCGCGCTGGCCATGGCCTGCTGCAGATTGACGACGCTGGTGGCGGACAGCACCAGGCGAGGATCGGCGGACAGCGGCGGCAGCTCCGACGAGACCTGGCCGGCACAGCGTTGCAGTTGACTGCGGTAGACATTGATCGACTCGATCAATTGCGACTCGTCGCTCGCCACAGCGGTGGCGGCGAACACCAGGCCCAGTGATAACCCGGCCAGACGCACAGCGTTTGAGATGAAGCGCATGGAAATCCCCCTTGAGCTGACTGCGCCCATGATGCGCGAATTTGCCCCGTCAAAGGCAACGGATTTTATCCAGAAGTGTAGTGGGTGGAGTGCAATCATTTCACTACTACACTGGTTCGATACTGCCTCGGAGTTTGCCCGACCATGCGCCTTGACTGGATAGCCTCCTGCCTCGTCGTCATCTTGTTTGCCACCTGCGCAATCGCCGCAGATCAGGAACAGCAAAAGCAGGCGGCCGAGAACAAGGCCCAGGTGCTTGAGCAAAAGGCCGCGCAGAGCAGCAGTCCCGCACCGGCCCCTGGGGCCGAAGCGATTACCCAGTCCGAAGTCCAGGCCGTGGACCCTGCCGGCGTCGCGCCACTGGACGATGCGATCACCTGTCTGGCGCGGTCGATTTATTGGGAAGCCAAAGGCAAGGATTCGGTCGATATGGAAGCGGTGGCCAATGTGGTGATGAATCGCTTGGGCCACGGGGGGTTTCCGGACACCGTCTGCGGCGTGGTCAAGCAGGGCTCGGAGAGCAAAAGTTGCCAGTTTTCCTGGTGGTGTGACGGGCGCCCTGATTCGGTCCAGGAAGAAGTGCCGTATGCGCTGGCCAAGGAAATAGCGCGCAAGGCACTGAACAAACAGTTGCCGGATCGCACCGGTGGTGCCTTGTATTTCCATGATCGTACGGTCAGGCCGGACTGGGCCAGGCAGTACACCAAGACAGCGGATATCGGCCTGTTCCGCTTCTACAAACCCCGTGGCGGGTCAGCCAGGTAAGGAATAAAGCATGCGCAGATCTCTACCCTCGTGGCTTGAATGCCTGGGCTTGATGCTTCTGGCCCTGGTATTGATTGGCGCAGGACTGGGCTGGCGTCAGGCGCAGAACGTGGAGGAAGAACGCTATCTGGGGGTCGCCCTGGAAATGCTGCAACACGGCTCGTGGCTGATCCCCCATCGTGCCGCAGAGATCTACGGTGACAAGCCGCCGATTTTCATGTGGGCGGTGGCTTTCTGTGTCTGGTTGACCGGCAAGGCCAGCATCGCGCTGTACATTCCTGGACTGTTTTCGGCGGTGATGGTCACGGCCATGGTCTATGACCTGGGGCGCCGGCTGTGGAACCAGCGTACCGGGCGCATCGCGGTACTGTTGTACCTGGCGACCTATCAGACCTACAGCATTCTGCAAAGCGGCCAGATCGACAGCTTTTTGATTCTGTTCACTTCCCTGGGCCTGTACGGTCTGGCCCGGCACCTGCTGTCAGGCCCGGCCTGGCGCTGGTTCTATGTGGGTTGCGCGGCCATGGGCGTCGGCGTGATCACCAAGGGCGTGGGTTTTCTGCCGGTGTTGATGCTGATTCCGTATGCCTATGCAGTCCTCAGGAAATGGCCGGGTGTGGTGGCCATGCCGGGTGGGGCACGCAAATGGTTGCTGGGCCTTGCCGTGATGCTCGGCGCCATAGCGGTGTGGTTGTTGCCCCTGGGCTTGTCGATTGCCCTGCATGGCAGCGCCGATGAAATGGCCTACGCCCGGGAAATTCTCCTGCGCCAGACCGCGGGACGCTATGCCGAGGCGTGGCATCACCGCGAACCGTCCTGGTACTTCTTTACCCATGTCATCGCCCTATACTGGCTGCCGTTGGTGTTGATGCTGCCATGGCTGGTGCCCGCGTGGCGCCGTCAGTTGAAAAAGCGCGATGGCCGGGTGTTGGTGCTGCTCGGCTGGGTGCTATTGGTCGTGCTGTTCTTCAGCTTCAGCTTCAGCAGCGGCAAGCGCGAGTTGTACATCTACCCGGCGTTGCCAGGCCTGGCGCTGGTGGCCGCGCCACTGATTCCATGGATGCTCAAGCGCTGGTACAGGCGGCGTGCGCGTTTGCGCCGGGCATTTACGGCGCTGTTCGCGATCTGGTTCGTGCTGTGGTTCGCCCGGGGATTCTTCGTGCCGCTCAAGGATGGCGCCAATCCTGATCAGGCCATCATGGAGCAGGCAGCGACCGTGACCCACGGCGCCGATCTGGTATTGGTCAACTGGGAAGAAGGGCACTGGCTGTTCGCGCGCCAGCCGCTGGTGCATTTCGGCATGGACAATTCCTCGGTCGAGAAGGCCGCCCAATGGTTGCGCGAACATCCACAGGCCTACGCCCTGGTGCCCGATGATGTGCTGGGTCAGTGCTTCAATGCCGAAGCGGCCCATGCCCTGGGGGAAGATTCCCGGGCCCACTGGTCCATCGTCAGTGCCGCCGCCGACAACGGCAAGTGCCTTCCTGAGATGGCCGCCAAAGCCTATCGGTTCGCCTGGAAAGAACCCTACACGCCTGCGACGGCGGTGCTGCCGACGCAGGCGGCGAATCCTTGATGGGAAAGCGGGGTTGCTTATTGGTCGGGTTATTCAAGGCTATCTGTGAGCAGGGCTATTTCATGTACCAGGCCCAAGGCTGGTCGCTGATATACTCGGTGACCTGCTTGACCTCCAGATAATTGTGCAGCCCCCATTGCCCCAACTCGCGGCCGATCCCGCTGTGTTTCATGCCGCCCCACGGTGCCTCGACGAAGGTGGGCTGTGAGCAGTTGACCCAGACGATCCCGGCACGCAACTGATTGGCCACGCGCGTGGTGCGTTGCAGGTCGGCGCTCATCACGGCGGCGGCGAGGCCGAAGCGGCTGGCATTGGCCATTTGCAGCGCTTGCTCTTCGGTCTTGAAGCGTTTGATGCACAGCACCGGGCCGAAGACTTCTTCGCGCCACAGAATGCTGCTGTGCTCCGGCTCGTCGAAGATCGCCGGTTCCATGAAATAGCCTTTGGCCAGATGCGCCGGGCGCCGTCCGCCGGTGAGCAGACGGGCGCCGCTGGCCAGGCCCTGGTCGATGAAGCCGAGCACCTTGTCGTACTGGCCCTGGCTGACCAGCGGCCCGAGCAGCACGCCGGGCTGCATGCCCGGGCCAATGCTGATCTTGCGCGTTTCCTCTACCAGCCGTTCGATCAGGCGCGGGGCGATGGTTTCCTGCACCAGCAGGCGCGACGTGGCGCTGCACACCTGGCCCTGGTTCCAGAAGATGCCGAACAGTATCCACTCCACGGCGGCCTCGACATCGGCGTCATCGAACACGATGAACGCAGATTTACCGCCCAGTTCGAGGCTGATGTTCTTGATGTCCCGTGCCGCCGCCGACATGATTTTCGCCCCGGTGGGCACGCTGCCGGTGAAGGCCAGTTTATCCACCCCAGGGTGTTCGGTGAGTGGGCTGCCGGCGTCGGCACCGAGGCCGGTGACCAGGTTCAACACCCCGGCCGGCAAGCCGATGCGATCGGCGGCGGCCGCCAGTTCCAAGGCGGTCAGCGGCGTCAGTTCGGACGGTTTCAACACCACCGTGGCCCCGGCGGCCAAGGCTGGCGCGACCTTCCACGCGGCCATCAGCAGCGGGTAGTTCCAGGGAATGATCTGCCCGGCCACGCCAATCGGCTCGTGGCGGATGCGGCAGCGAAAACGCTCGTCCGGCAGGGCCAGCGATTGGTCCTGCTGTTGATCCAGTTCCCGGGCCAAACCGGCGTAGTACCGGAAGCAGCCGATGGCGTCAGCAATGTCCCACTGCGCTTCAGGCAAGGGCTTGCCGTTGTCGCGCACTTCCAGTTCCGCCAGCGCTTGCTGGCCGTTTTCCAGCTCATCGGCCAGCGCCTCCAGCCACTGCCCGCGCTCGGCGCCGCTGGTCTGGCTCCAGCCATTGTCGAAGGCACGCCGGGCCGCGCGCACGGCATGGTCGACGTCTTCTTCAGTGCCGGCCGCCACGCGGTGGAAGGCCTGTTCGGTGGCCGGATCGATCACATCCAGATAGCCGCCCAGGTCCGGGCTGACCCATTCGCCGTTGATGTAGAGCTGATCACGCATGGTGCGACTCCTGGACGCCGGTGCGGCGGTTTTGCAGATGGCGGGAAGTGAACAGCAGGGCCAGCGACACGCAGATGATCACCGTGGAAATCGCGTTGATCTCCGGCGTCACGCCGCGGCGGATGGAGGAAAATATGTAGATCGGCAGCGTCGTCTCTGAACCGGCGACGAAGAAGGCGATGATGAAATCGTCGAAGCTGAAGGTGAACGCCAGCAGGAACCCGGCCATGATCGCCGGGCTGATCTGCGGCAGGGTGACGCGCCAGAAGGTGTCCATTGGAGGCGCGTACAGGTCCGCCGAGGCTTCGAGCAAGGCCTTGTCCAGCGAATCGACACGGCTGCGCACGATGACCATCACCAGGGCCATGGTGAACAGCGAATGCGCGGCGATCACCGTGAAGAAGCCCATGTTCAATTTCGGCACTGTCGGCAACCAGCTCGCCAGCAGCGGGTTGATCAGGTCGAACAGGCTGATGAAGGCAATCAGTGTCGAAATGCCGATGACGATGCCCGGGACAATGATTGCGCAATAGGTCAGGGCATCAAACAGCATCCGCACTTTGGCGCCGCAGCGCTGCAAGCCGAACACCGCCAGGGTGCCGAACAACGTGGCAATTACCGCGGAACTCAGCGCAATCAGCGCGCTGTTGCCCAGGGCTTCCATGATGAACGGGTTGCCGAACGCGGTGCCGAACCATTGCACCGAACAGCACTGGAACGCCAGGCCACTGCGCCCGGCGTTGAAGCTGAACAGCACGATCAAGGCAATCGGCGCGTAGAGAAACAGGTACAGCGAAGTTGAATAGCTGCGCAGCCACATGTCACAGGCCTCCGTCGGCAGGGCGGCCGCCGTAGCGCGCCACCAGTTTCAGATACACGCCGATGATCAGCAGCATCATCGCCACCAACGTCATGGCCAGCGCACTGCCGAACGGCCAGTTGCGCGATTGCAGGAACAGGTCGACCAGGGCGTTGCCGACAAAGAACACCTTGCCGCCGCCGAGAATGGCCGGGATCAGGAACTCGCCCATCAACAGGATGAACACCAGCATCACCCCGGTGATGATCCCCGGCGCGGACAGCGGCAGGGTGATCCGACGGAAGCTTTCGAAGGCACTGGCGCCCAGGTCCGCGGAGGCTTCGAGCAGGCGCTTGTCGAGTTTTTCCAGGCTGACGTAGATCGGGAACACCATCAGCGGCAGGTAGCCGTAGACGATGCCGATCAGCACCGCCCAAGGCGTGTTGATCAGCCGCACATCCTCAAGGCCCAGGCTGGCCAGCAGCGCCGGGATGCCCTTGCCGCTGAGGATGAAAATCCAGGCGTAGGTGCGGATCAAAAAACTGGTCCAGAACGGCACGATCACCAGCGTCAGCAGCAGCGAGCGGTTCCTGGTGACCTTGACCGCCAGGAAGTACGCCAATGGATACGCCGCCACCAGGCATACCAGGGTGCCCAGCGGCGCCAGCATCAGCGTATTGCTGAAGGCCGCGCCGCGGGAGCCGAGGTTCAGGTAGTTGGCCAGGGTGAAGCCACCGGCGTATCCGCCCACGGCGCTGCGCTCACCGAAGCTGAAGACCAGGATGATGACCAGCGGCATCAGCAACAGCAGCAGGAACCACAGGGTCGAAGGCAAGAGCATCAGCAGGGTGATGCGTCGGCCCAGGCTGCGCCGTTGGCGCACCTCGACCGACAGGGCAAGGCCCGGCTGCACCGTTTGCGGGTGGGCGGCGGCGTTCATTGACGGCTCCTCATTGGCCATGGTCAAGCGATCAGGCGGACTTGAAACGCGCCATCAACTCGGCGCGTGCCGGACTGGTCAGCGTGGCAGCTGCTCCGAACTCCAGCGGGCTGAGGGCTTCGGCGGCCGGGTACATGATCGGATCGTTAAGCATGGCGCTCGGCAGCAGGGCGTCGACGCGCTTGTCGCCGCTCGGGTAGCCGTGGCTCAACACTTCGAGCTTGTTGTGCTGTGGATCAAGCAGGTAGTTGATGAAGGCATACGCAGCATCCTTGTGCTCCGAGCTTTTGGGGATGGCGAAGAAGTCGCTCCACAGTTCGCCACCTTCCTTGCCCAGTTCGAACTGCATCTGCGGGTTGTCGCGGTGCAGTTGCGAAGCGTCGCCGGTCCAGGACATCGCCAGCCAGGCATCGCCGCTGCGCATCGACGGCTGGATGTCGGAGTTGATCGCAAACAGATGCGGCTTGGCCTCGATCAGCAGTTTTTCCGCGTCGGCCAGTTCCTTCGGGTCCAGGGAATTGAAGCTGTAGCCGAAGCTTTTCAGGGCGTTACCGATGGCGGTCAACTGGTAGTCGTGGACGATCGTGCGGCCGCTGGCGGGGCCTTGGGCGGCGGCCCAGAACTCCTTCCAGCTGGTCGGGCCGTTTTTCAGTTTGCCGGTGTCGTAGAGCATGCCGGTGGTGCCCCAGTTTTTCGGCACCGCGTAGACTTTGCCGTCCACCGTGCCCTGGGCCATGAATTTCTGCTGGAACGCCGAGGCGTCGAAATTGGGAATGCGCGACAGGTCCAGCGGCTCGATCAGGCCCAGGCCGACGTAAGTACTGATGGTGTAGTTGGTGGGCACCAGCACATCCCAACCGCTGCCGCCGGCCTGCAGTTTGGCGAGCATTTCTTCGTTGGAGCCGAACACGCTCATCGACACCCGGGCACCCGTGGTCTTGCCGAAGGCGTCGAGGTTTTCCTGGCTGTGGTAGTTCGGCCAGGTCGCCAGTGACAGGCGATCACCCAGCTTGCCTTGTTCGGCGGCTTGCGCGGTGGAGGTCAGCAGGCCGGGCATGTTGGTGGCGACCACGGCGGCAGCGATGCCAAGGCCGGTGCGACCAAGGAACTCGCGGCGGCTGATCGAGCCGTTCTGCCAGCTGCGCAGGGTTTTTATAAAAGTCTTCTGGTCCATAGCACGCTCCACATCCGGTTGATGAAACGAATCGATGATTTACAACGCCATGGCCAGGCCATTGGCGTGATCCCAGCCGACGCGCACTGGCGCGCCGTGTTCGAATGCGTTGGCGCCGTGATCCTGCTGGCGCGGTACACGCACGCAGACCACGCCGAAGGCCTGGGTTCGCACGCGGTATTCGGTGGAGTTGCCCAGGTAGATGCGGTCCTCGACAGAACCCTGCAGCTTCACTTCCCGGGTCATCTCGACATTGGCGCCGGCGATGCTGATTAGCTCTGGGCGCACGGCGATGCAACCGGCAGTGTTGGCGCTCAGGGCTTTGCCGGTGGGGGTGAGGGGGCTGGTCAGTTCCAGCCCTTGCTCGGTGCGCAGCACCACGCAGTTGCCGTTGAGCTGGCGCACGGTGCCGTCGAACAGGTTGGATTCGCCGATGAAGTCAGCGACGTAACGGCTGGCCGGGGCTTCGTAAAGTTGTTCCGGGGTGGCGGTCTGGATGATCGAACCGTTGTGCATCACGCTGATGCTGTCGCTCATCGACAGGGCTTCTTCCTGGTCGTGGGTGACCAGTACGAAGGTGATGCCGACCTCGCGCTGCAAACGCAGCAGTTCCGATTGCATCTCCTTGCGCAGCTTGCGGTCCAGCGCCGCCAGCGGCTCGTCAAGCAGCAACACCGTCGGCTTGTTGACCAGGGCGCGGGCGAGGGCGACACGTTGTTGTTGGCCGCCGGACAGTTCACTCGGCTTGCGCTGACCGAAGCCGCTCAGGCGCACCATCTCCAACGCTTCATCGGCCATGCGCAGTTGTTGTTTCTTGTCCGGGCGCGGGGTGCGATAGCGCAGGCCGTAGGCAATGTTCTGCGCCACAGTCAGGTGCGGAAACAGCGCGTAATGCTGGAACACCATGTTCACCGGTCTTTTAAAGGCCGGTACTCCGGCAACGCTTTTACCGGCCAGGCGCACTTCGCCGCTGGTGGGTTGTTCGAACCCTGCGATCATGCGCAAGGTGGTGGTCTTGCCACAGCCGGAGCCACCGAGAAAGGAGTGAAACGAGCCACGCTGCACCGCGAAATCCAGGCCGTTGACGGCCTGCACATCGCCATAGCGTTTGACCACATTGCAGAATTCGATATCGCTTGGTGGGGTGTCGTTCACGCTGTTGTTCACGAGCCGGGCTCCCTTGCAGTGATGAATCAGTGCGTCGGGGGCCAAACTAGCAATCGGGGATTTGCGGTGTATATATCCCTTGGGGGATAGGAGGGGGATTGTTGTAGGAGCGAGCTTGCTCCGGGCGGCGTTCCGACGATGGGCTCAAGGCCAACGATCTGGTGGATCATCTGGAGGGGACAAGCCGCAATGCACTGCTGGGCATCGCGCAAGTGATCATGTTGGGTGAGTTGGCAGCGAACCGGGCCTTGGATCAGATTGAACCGCCCTGACCACAATCTCCAGATCACCGATTGACCTGTGGGAGCGGGCTGGCTCGCGAAAGCGGTGTGTCAGGCAACTTATGTGTCGGCTGAAATATCGCTTTCGCGAGCAAGCCCGCTCCCACAGGAGTTTTCTGTTGACTGACAGATCTCAGGCTTGCAGCTTGAGCCCGGGCGTCTGCAACGGATCTTCCGTCAACTCCCGGATAAACAACCCCAACAACTCCGACTGGCTGCCAATCCCCAGTTTGGCGTAGATATTCTTGCGATGAATCTTCACCGTGCCGGGGCTGATGTTCAGTTGTTCGGCCACCGAGGCGCTGGAGTGGCCGCGCAGCAGCAGTTGGACGATTTCCTGCTCGCGGCCGGTGAGGATGTGGGCGCCAAAATGGTCGAAGGCTTCGCGGATCTTGAAATCCAGGTCTTGCGCCGGACGCGGTTGCTGGGCCTTGCGCAGGCGCCAGGCTTCATTGATGACCTGCTCGACCACCGCTTGCGCGCACTCGATCAGTTGCATTTCGTCCCGGCTGAACGCACAGCTGGCACTGGAGCGCATCAACGACAGTACCGCCATGGCGCCATCGCCCAGGTCGACGAAAAACGCCACTTCCTCGGCGAGGCCGGTTTGCTGGTAATAGGTCAGGAAGTACTCGCCGAGGTAGAAGTGGTCGGGGGCGAACTGGCGCAAGCGCCACAGCCCCGGTGCCTGCCCGCGGGTGCAGGCCAGGTAGAAGGGGTCGAGCAGGTAAGGCCCGCACTGGTAGTCGTCAACGTACACCGCACGCCTGTCCGCCGAAAACGTATCGAACAATGCCAGCGGCCGGTGATTGCCTTCATAGACAAACAACACGAAATGATCGACCGGGCAGATTTGCCGGAGCCAGTGGCTCAAACCCGACAGGCGCGCCTGCCCGGGAGGCAGGTCGAGCAGGTGGGCTACACCGGTGGTCCAGTGTTTCAGTTCCTTGGGGCGCATGGCGACTTCAGGCAGTTGGGGTCGCATTTAGATGCACAAAGTACGCCATGGCGGGTGGGAGCAGGCGGCGTGAGGTGGTGGGCGGCGCATCGTTGAAAAAGATGCACCACATCAGGGCTTGCGTGTTACCGAGTGCTACACGCCTGGGTAGCAAAACTCATCAAACAAGCGTCATGGATTTTTCCTGCGTGGTGATGCGCGGTATCCTGCCACGCATTGTCAGTCACCTCGCTGCATATGGCTTAACTACATCAAGCAAGAGAATCTCCATGGCCAATCAAGACATCACCTTCACTCCCGATCCCGATGCGGACTCGATTTCTTCCGACGTCGTCGGTTTCGCTGGCGTGCTGGTCTCCACCCAGATCCCGACCCGTGCCGACGGCAGCCTGGAACTGGGTGACATTACCCTGCAGAGCGAATGCACCCTGCAAGCGCTGAAGGTCGCGCTGGAGCGTGCCGGCAGCTCGATGGACCGCGTGATGCACCTGACCATCTACCTCACCGACATGGCTGACCGCGCCGCGTTCAACGAAGTCTACAAGCGCTACTTCGCCAAGCCATGGCCGGTTCGCGCTGCTGTCGGGGTTGCCTCGTTGGCGGTGGAAGGCATGCGCGTGGAAGTGACCGCGATGGCGGCCAAGGCCTGATAGCTGCGATACACGCAAATCCTGTAGGAGCGAGCATGCTCGCGAAGAGCATAAGGGCGACCTGGGCATACAGGATGCCCGCGTCATCGTTGACGTCCATCGCGAGCGTGCTCGCTCCTACAGGGAATGGCGCAGGTCAGGTTAGAAACACCACCTGGCAGCACAAGGTGCCGGTTGGGCGTTTCACCGCTACAATGCACGCCTCGACCGTGACAAGCCTGACTAAAAAAATATGTCCCTGCCCAAGCATCACCTGGAATTGCTCAGCCCCGCCCGCGATGTGGCCATTGCCCGCGAGGCGATCCTGCATGGCGCCGATGCCATCTACATCGGTGGCCCGAGCTTCGGCGCGCGCCACAACGCCTGCAACGAAGTGAGTGATATCGCCGAATTGGTGGAATTCGCCCGTCGTTATCATGCGCGGGTGTTCACCACCATCAACACCATCCTGCACGACAACGAACTGGAGCCGGCGCGCAAGCTGATCCATCAGTTGTACGATGCCGGTGTCGATGCGCTGATCGTCCAGGACCTGGGAGTGATGGAGCTGGACATCCCGCCTATCGAGCTGCACGCCAGTACCCAGACCGATATCCGCACCCTGGAGCGGGCCAAGTTCCTTGATCAGGCTGGCTTCTCCCAATTGGTTCTGGCTCGCGAGCTGAACCTTCAGGAGATCCGCTCCATTGCCGACGAGACTGACGCGGCCATCGAGTTCTTCATCCATGGCGCCTTGTGCGTGGCGTTCTCCGGTCAGTGCAACATCTCCCATGCGCAGACCGGGCGCAGCGCCAACCGTGGCGACTGCTCCCAGGCCTGCCGCCTGCCGTACACCCTCAAAGACGAAAAAGGCGGCGTGATCGCCTACGAAAAGCACCTGCTGTCGATGAAGGACAACAACCAGAGCGCCAACATCCGCGCCCTGGTCGAGGCCGGCGTGCGCTCGTTCAAGATCGAAGGCCGCTACAAGGACATGGGCTATGTGAAAAACATCACTGCCTACTATCGTCAGCGCCTTGACGCCGTGCTCGAAGATCGCCCGGACCTGGCCCGAGCCTCCAGTGGCCGCACCGCGCACTTTTTCCTGCCTGACCCGGAAAAAACCTTCCACCGTGGCAGCACCGATTATTTCGTCACTGACCGCAAGATCGATATCGGCGCCTTTGACTCGCCGACCTTCACTGGTTTGCCAGTGGGAGTGGTCGAGAAAGTCGCCAAGCGTGACATGCAGGTCGTGACCCACGAGCCGCTGTCCAACGGCGACGGCCTCAACGTGCTGGTCAAGCGTGAAGTGGTGGGTTTTCGCGCCAACATCGCCGAACCCAAAGGCGAATTCGAGGAGGACGGCGAGAAGCGTTATCGCTATCGCGTCGAGCCCAACGAAATGCCGGAGGGGATGTACAAGCTGCGCCCCAACCATCCGCTCAATCGCAACCTTGATCACAACTGGCAGCAGGCGTTGCAAAAGACCTCCGCCGAGCGTCGCATCGCTTTGAGCTGGGTTGCTCGCCTGCGTGAAGAACAGCTGGAATTGACTGCTACCAGCGAAGAGGGCATCAGCGCCAGCGTCACCCTGGCTGGCCCGTTCGGCGCCGCCAACAAACCGGAACAGGCACTGGAGCAATTGCAGGATCTGCTTGGCCAGCTGGGTACCACGCAATACCACGCCACTGACATCAAGCTTGACGCGCCGCAGGCGTACTTCATCCCCAACTCGCAGCTCAAGGCCTTGCGCCGTGAAGTGATCGACGCCTTGACCCAAGCGCGGATCGCCGCTCACCCGCGCGGCAGCCGCAAGGCCGAAACCACGCCACCACCGGTGTATCCGGAGTCGCACCTGTCGTTCCTGGCCAACGTCTACAACCAGAAGGCCCGGGACTTCTATCATCGCCATGGCGTCAAGCTGATCGACGCGGCCTACGAGGCTCACGAGGAAACTGGCGAAGTGCCGGTGATGATCACCAAGCACTGCCTGCGTTTCTCCTTCAACCTGTGCCCGAAACAGGCCAAGGGCGTCACCGGTGTGCGCACCAAGGTCGCGCCGATGCAATTGATCCACGGGGATGAAGTTTTGACCCTGAAGTTCGACTGCAAGCCTTGCGAGATGCACATCATCGGCAAGATGAAGGGTCACATCCTCAACCTGCCGCAACCGGGCAGCGTGGTGGGGCACATCAGTCCCGAAGACCTGCTCAAGACCATTCCTCGCGCGCCCCACTAAGACCTTCGGGCGCGCCGCAACGGCGCGCTCGGCTCCTGTTAAAACCCTGTGTAGCTGAAGTAGACAATTGCCACGGTCACGGCAAGGGTAAACGCTGCCAGGGCTTTGGTGGTCGCCAAGGTGTCGAACCCTGGCAGGGATGGGCTCGTGCCGTGCAGGTGGGGAGGTGAAAACCCGGTGGGGTTATTGCGCCGATGCTGGATGACCCGCAAGGTCTGGTGCACGCCGACCAGCAGGGAAAGGATAAACACCACGAGGGCAAACCAGTGAGACATTACCTGTACAGCTGACGATGTCTCGTGTTCGTCCAGGCAGGCGACGCTATCAACTTCCTTTACGCTGATGGGCAGATACGCTTTCGAAGACTGCGGAGCATCACCGTGGACCTTGTCCAGTTGTTCCAGGTCCAGCGCCTGATACTGCCACAGGGTAGTAGAACCTTCCCGGCAATAAGTGAACGCGGTGGGGTTTGCTGCCTTGATGATACAGGCGTCGTGGATGCCTATTTTTTTCAGTGTTTCAGTCGCTGACCTTGTGAAGTCCATATCGAACACAGGCATGATTCCGGTGGCGAACGCCTCCATCGAAAGCAGCAGGCCGCCTATGGTGCAGATGGCTGGATTTTTCAAAGTATGGGCGTCCTCGTTTCCGTCTGCCGTCAGTACGGATTACGGCTGCAACCTGCCGTTGACGAAGTCTAGACGCATTCGAAAATCATGTAGCGACTGAAACGGATTTCTAGCTACAGGCATCGTTGACAGCTTTTTCGGCGCGCTTGAATTCCTGTTTGACGTCAGTCGGGATGCGTTGTTTTTTCAGTTCCTGGCCAAGGAACGGCTGTTCGCCCCGGGATTCGACTTCTGCGTCTTCAGCGACGATTTGCGCCTGGATAACGGTGGCATGCTGTTCGATGACGGCATCGACCTCCGCTTCGTTCTTCGCGGTATCGAGCGCGCGAACCAGTTTGCCTGCTTCAGCCTTTTCGGCTTCGGCATAGGCTTCTACCGACAGCCCTGCGGCCATGGCCCGTGCCTGGGTTTCGAGGATTTTGATATGTTGCTGCGCGGCCCTGCATACCGCCTCTTGCCGCTGGTTATCCACCACTTTCCAGGTGTTCACCCCATAAATCGCGGTGCCGGCGACCAGGACGGTGACGATGGCAGCGATCAGTTTGCCTTTCAATTGCGTGTCCTCAAGTGGCCGTGAAAGAGTATTGCGCAATCATTGCCTATCCCCCCGAGAGGAAAGAAAAGCCTGGCAGCCTGGCTGGACCGCAAAGCGGTCAAGGGGGAAAGTGCGGCCCGGTGCTTGCAGGCGAGTGGCAGCGGGGGTAGGTGCCAAGTGTTCATGACAAGGCTTCCACACACTCCTACTTACAACGTAGCACACCTTCGAGGCGTGCATGCGTGGCCCCGACGGCTTTATGACTACCCCGTTGCAAGGCGTGGATAATTGCCTTGATTTGTCAGGTGAAAATAAAGGGCCTTGGTGACAGGGCGCGTGCTGCAGAGCCTTTGAAGTACAGTAAGCACCTGTTTTAAAAAACAATTTGTGAAAAAAAGCTTCACAGGCGCCAAGGAAGTTGGTAAATTTGCGCCCACTCTCGCAGCAGCTCTTACGGAGTTGTAAAGCGGGCAGTTCAAAAAGAGAGCCCGGCTCTCGTCGCAACAGATACAGGGGCGTCGCCAAGCGGTAAGGCAGCAGGTTTTGATCCTGCCATGCGTTGGTTCGAATCCAGCCGCCCCTGCCATTTTCTCTTCCTGCAAGCACACAGAACCCGGTCGACGGCTCCTTATGCCAGTCTTTCGTGTTTGCAGTCGCTGTCAATTTCGATGCGCTTGGCTACCAAATCCATTAAATGTCGCGCTGTAGTCGTCACTCCATACGACAGCTTTTGCCGTGCCGCCCGAGGCATTGCCTGGGGCGTTTTCGTTGACCGCTAGCGAAACCGATCCGGGATTGCTTCGGCAAACGGGTAAAGGGCAAAGTAAGGCCTGGCTTCATTGATGACCCGCTGTACCGACGGGCGCTTGATCAACCGCTCAAAGTAGGCGCCAAGTTGCCGATGCGTGTCACCGAACGGCACCAGCGTGCTGGCATAGAACAGCGCCGGCGCGGCTGCACAGTCGGCCACGCTGAAGTCGGGGCTGGCCACCCAGGTTGTATTGGCCAGTTGCCGCTCGAGCATGTCGTACGCTGTCGTCAGCATGATGCGTTGGCGGGTCAGGTCGCCGTTGGTTGCATGTATGCGATCGCTGACGATTTGCTGCATCGGCACCTGCACGTGCAGGTCGAAAAAGCGGTCCCATAAACGTACTTCCAGCGCCAGCAGGCTGGCTCCCACAGGATTTGAGGTCGTACGCAAATCTTGTGAACCCCATAAGTCATTGTGGGAGCCAGCCTGCTGGCGATGGCGGCAGGACAGGCAATAAAAAAGGGCCTGCTCTTGATTAGGAGCAGGCCCTTTAGATATTTAGATATTAGTAGAGCCGGTCAATCACCCGAACTTCGTTATTGTTCTGCATCGAGTTCCACGCCTGTTTCAGGGTTTGCAGAACACTGGCGATGAAGTCCTTGTCAGCTGCCGCTTTCTTGCCGACATAGCCCTGGCCGCGACGGTACATCTTCAGTCGGGCAAGCAGGTTCTGGTTGTTCTGGTCGAACTCCGCTTCGTGGGCGTGCGGCGACAGGCAGTCGATGTGAACCTGGCCACACTTGCTGATCCAGAGAATATGGTTGTCGTGGCTGTCTTTCTTTGCAGCGAACATACGAGCCAGTTCATCGATAGTTGGTTGATTGTTCAGATTCATCATAAAGCCCCTTGACCAATTGGTGATCTTTCTAAAGTTGAGTCGCTATACAGGTAGCCCATCGGTTAGTTGATCCCTGGCACCGAAACCAGGACGTCAGCGTTCGACCGCCAAATTGGCGGGGTCCTGCGTCTGTTGCATGTAGTCGTGTTGAATAACTGCTACGCAATAGCGTCACAACGAAGAGAAGCGGCGAAAACCTTCAGGCCACTGCCGACGTTTTCAGGGTCGGCCACAAGCATCATGAGGATTGCTCGCCAAGTCTTCTCGCCCTTGTACTGGACGTTCAGGCCAGGTCAGCTTCTTCAATCTGCCTTGTGGGCAGCGTGTATCCGGGAAAAACAGCTCGGCGGTCAGACGAGCTTGCTCAAACGTGTTGCCTGTACTCCCGATCGGGGAGACGTCTGCATCATGCAAGGCCAAATCGGTCGAGTCAACGGTTTTGTAGTGAATATTTTTACGCACTACATATTGTCGGACAAAGCTGATCGGAATTAGCAGGGAGGGCAGGGATGATGCCCGTCAGGGGGCGAGCGGGGCTGACTCGAAGCGGTAAACGGTGCAGCGATTGTGCTCGATGACCAGCTGATGCCGGGCGATCGGGCCCGTGCCGAGGGTGGGCATTACGGCGCTCCAGAACAGGTGCGCCGGCTTGTTCGCGTCGATATGGAAAATCTGCCATTGACCGGGTAGTTGGCTCAAGAGGGTGGATATGACAAATCTGCCGACACCCTGGCCACGATAGCCGCGGCTGACGAACAGGTAGCCGATGTTGTACCGGGCGCCTGGCAAATGGGTCCGGTCATCCACAGTCACGAAACCGGCCAGCTCGCCGTCGACCCTGATCAGAAATGGCTGTGTCGCCGGGTCTCTCCAGTAATGCGGCATGGGCAGGATGTTGAAAAAGCCCTGTTGACCCAGCTTTAGCGGCAACCACTCGCTGAAGTCGTAGGTGTAGAACTGCATCAGGTTCTCGATGATTTGCAGTTCGTCACGTTGCGCGGCGTGCAGTTCTATCTCGGGCATGCTGGCGGGCTCCTGGCTTGCAGTGCGACACAGGGCAATTATGGCTTGGCCGGTTTCGCCGCGCGTTTGCCTGCGCTCGATGGTTTGCGCTGGGTTTTCTTGCGTTTGCTCTTCCAGGGGGTAGCGGCGCGTCCGCTGGGAGGTGGGCCGCTGATGGTCAGGCTCAGGCCGGCGCAGCGACTGACCTGCTTGCTCATCCACGCCGCTTGTTTGGTGACGAACTCCTCCAGGCTCATTTCGCCGCTCTGCACCATGTCCAGGGCCTGTTCCCAGATGGCCGTGGTCCCCGGGTCGGCGATTGCACGGGGCACGGCATCAATCAGGCTGAAGGCGGCCGGGGTTGCGGCCAGAGCCTTGCCGTTCTTGACCAGATAACCACGGTCGAGCAGGCCCTGGATGATCGAGGCGCGTGTCGCTTCGGTGCCGATGCCGGTGGTGTCCTTGAGTTTTTGCTTGAGCAACGGATCGTCCACCAGCTTGGCGACGTTCTTCATTGCCTTGATCAGATCGCCTTCGGTGAAGGGTTTGGGCGGTTGCGTCCACAGGTCCTTGAGCTGCACGCCGGCAACCGCGCAATCAATGCCTTCGCGCAGGTTCGGCAGGGTTTGCGGTGCGGGCGTCTCGCGGCCCTTGGCCGGTGCCAGGGCTTCAGGCAGGGCGCGTTTCCAGCCCGGCTCGACGATCTGCTTGCCGACGGCGCGCAAGGCTTCACCGGCGCAGTCGAAGTCGGCCTGGGTGCGATCGAATTCGTGATTGGGCAGGAACTGCGCCAGATAGCGCGCGCGAATCAGGGAGTAGACCGCACGGTGCTTGCCGGTCAGACGTTCCAGGTTCTTCGCGGCGGCGGTGGGGATGATGCCATGGTGGGCACTGACCTTGGCATCGTTCCAGGCCCGTGAGCGCCGCTGCGGCTCAAGGTGGTCGTGCAGGGCGTTCAGTGCCGGGTCGGCCTGGCGCAACGCGGCCAGAATGGCCGGCGCTTCGCTGTGCTGACTGAGGGGCAGGTAGCCACAATCGCTGCGAGGGTAGGTGATGACTTTGTGGGTTTCGTAGAGGGCCTGGGCAATGTCGAGGGTTTCCTGGGCGCCGAGGCCGAGTTTTTTCGAGCAGACTTCCTGCAGGGTGCCCAGGTCGAATGGCAGCGGCGCCACTTCGCGCATGCGCTCGGTGCGCAGCTTGATCACCCGGGCACTGGCCGCGCCGGCCATGGCGGCCGCAGCTTGTTGGGCCAGAGCCTGATTCAGGCAGCGGTCCTGGTCGTCGCAGACTTCGGAGGCCGCCCGCCATTGCGCGGTGAAAGCCGTGCCATCGTGCAGCAGGTTGACGTCGGTGGCCCAGTAGGCGACGGGGACGAAATCGGCAATGCTGCGGTCGCGATCCACCACCAGGCGCAGGGTCGGAGTTTGCACGCGGCCGACCGGCAGCACCCCCTGATAACCGGACTGGCGCCCCAGCAGGGTGAACAGCCGGCTCATGTTCATGCCGATCAGCCAGTCCGCCCGGGAGCGCCCCAGCGCCGAATGGTAAAGGCTGAAGGTCTCGGCCCCCGGTTTGAGTGCCGCCAGGGCCTTGCGGATCGAGGCGTCGTCCAGCGCCGACAACCAGAGCCGGCGGATCGGCCCGCGATAGCGACAGTGCTCGACCAGTTCCCGGGCAATCATCTCGCCTTCACGGTCGGCGTCGGTGGCGATGATCAATTCCGATGCTTCACCGAGCAGGCGCTTGACCGCTTTGTACTGGCTGGCGGTACGCGGCTTGACGGTCATCTTCCATTTGTCCGGAATGATCGGCAGGTCCGCCAGCACCCAGCGCTTGTAGCGTGCGTCATAGGCATCCGGTGGTGCGGTTTCCAGCAGGTGGCCGATGCACCAGGTGACCGTGACGTCCGTTCCCAGCCAGCAGCCGTCGCCCCGGCGCCTGGCACCGAGCACGGCCGCAATGTCTTTGGCCTGGGAGGGTTTTTCACAGAGGTACAGCCGCATAACCACCATCGTCGATCAATGTGCGTGAGGTGCACAGGATGGCGGTTGCTGCGCGTTGGGGCAATCTTTATCTGTATGGATGTACAGCTTGTTTGTTGCGATGGGTTTATCACCCGTTCGGCGTTGAAGCACTCGCGATTGCGAAACTTGGGTTATACCTGACTGTTCGAGGTCTCAGGTTGTGGGGCTGCTGCGCAGCCCATCGCGGGCAAGCCACGCTCCCACATTGGTCCGGGGCGTTGCCATTTGTCATGAGGAGCGTATTCCATGAAAAGCTCAAGTCCCAGTCCTGTCATCACCATTGCCGAGCAGCCCGGCTGCCTGCTGGTGATGTTCCACGGTATCCAGGTGGCCGCTTCGGCTCGTGCGTTGGTGTTGCTGGAGGCCAATTACCCGTCGGTGTACTACGTGCCGCGAGAGGACATCGACGAAAAGTATTTTGCCCGTACCGATCACACCAGTTATTGCCCCTACAAGGGCGATGCCAGCTATTTCAGCCTGCAGGTGCCGGGGCATGAAGGCGCCAACGCGGTGTGGAGCTACGAAGACCCCAAGGTGTCGGTAGAGCAGATTCGCGGATACATGGCGTTCTATCCGGATCAGGTGAAGTTCGAGCTGCTCGACGCCGAGGTTTAAGTGCGCTTATGGACCTTCACCGTGGCGAGGGGAAGTCCCTCGCCACGGGTAAACGCCAGGACCGATCTCGTCAGTTCTTGTCCAGATCGACGTTGCGCGTCTCGCGCAGACACAGCAAACCCACCACCAGGCTGACTCCGGTGATCACCACCGGATACCACAGCCCATAGAAAATATCCCCGGTGTACACCACCAGGGCGAACGACACAGTCGGCAGGAATCCACCGAACCAGCCATTGCCGATGTGGTAGGGCAGGGACATCGAGGTGTAGCGGATGCGGGTCGGGAACAGTTCGACCATCAGCGCAGCCAGCGGTCCGTAGCACATGGCGGAGATGATGATCAGCGCGACGATCAGGGCAACAATCATTGGTTTGTTGATCTGCTGCATGTCCGCCTGTTGCGGATAACCGGCGAGAGTCACCGCGCCACGCAGGGCTGATTCGTCGAAACCGTCGATCTGCACGTCACCGACGCTGATCTGCACGCCACTTCCGGCCGGTGCGGCTTCGCTGTGGTAAGGCAGGCCCTGCTTGACCAGGAAGGTCTTGACCTTGTCACAAGGGCTGTCGAATTTCGCCTTGCCCACCGGGTCGAACTGGAAGGTGCAGGTGGCCGGGTCGGCCAGTACGGTGATCGGTGCCTGGCGGCTGGCCTGGTCGATGGCCGGGTTGGCGTAGTGGGCCAGGGTCTTGAAGATCGGGAAATACAGTGCGGTGGCGAGCAACAGGCCGAGCATCAGTATCGGCTTGCGCCCGACCTTGTCCGACAGCCAGCCGAAGAAAATGAAGAAGGGTGCGCCAATGGTCACGCTGACGATCAGCAGGCCGTTGGCCACGGCCGGGTCCATTCTCAGGAACTGGGTGAGGAAGAACAGCACATAGAATTGCGCGGCATAGAAGGTCACCGCTTGCCCGGCATTGATGCTGAACAGGGCGATCAGCACCACCTTGAGGTTTTCCCATTTGCCGAACGAGTCACGGATCGGCTGTTTGCACAGCTTGCCTTCTTCTTTCATTTTCACGAAGGCGGGGGACTCGTGCAGGCTCAGGCGAATCCAGGTGGAGATGCCCAGCAGCACGATGGAAAACAGGAACGGAATACGCCAGCCCCAGACTTCGAACTGATCGCCAGTGAAATAGCGGCAACCCAGCACTACCAGCAGCGACAGCAGCAGGCCCAGGGTCGCGGTGGACTGAATCCAGCTGGTGTGGAAACCGCGCTTGCCCATCGGCGCGTGTTCCGCGACATAGGTGGCGGCGCCGCCGTACTCACCGCCCAGGGCCAGGCCCTGGAGCATGCGCAGCACCACCAGGATGATCGGCGCTGCGATGCCGATGCTGGCGTAGGTCGGTAGCAGTCCGACGCAGAAGGTCGCCAGGCCCATGAGGATGATGGTGGCGAGGAAGGTGTACTTGCGCCCGATCATGTCTCCCAATCGCCCGAACACCAGGGCGCCGAATGGGCGGACGATGAAGCCGGCAGCGAAGGCCATCAAGGCAAAGATGAATGCCGTGGTGTCGTTGACCCCGGCGAAAAACTGCTTGCTGATCACCGCCGCGAGGGCGCCATAGAGGAAAAAGTCGTACCACTCGAAGACCGTCCCGAGGGACGAGGCAAAGATGACTTTCTGGGTCTCCTGGCTGGTGCTCGTGCTGCGCGCGGCTTCCAGGGGCTGAACGTGTTCTGACATTGCGTATCCCTCACAGTGATTGTTTTTGTTGTTCCACTGGTGTTGCCTGTTCCATTTCAGAGGTAATGCTCGGTGTCCGTGACCCTGATGTGACCCTTGTGGGAGCGGGCTTGCTCGCGAAGGCGTCGTGTCATTCAACATCAAGTTGAATGATCCACCGCTTTCGCGAGCAAGCCCGCTCCCACAGGGATTGTGTTTACAGCAGGGGTAAGGATCAGTTGCGCCGCTTTCTCGGCGATCATCAGCGTAGGCGAGCAGGTGTTGCCCGAGGTGATACGCGGCATGATCGAGGCATCGGCAATGCGCAGGCCGGGGATGCCATGGACCTTGAGTTGCGCATCGACCACGGCATCGGCGTCATTGCCCATGCGGCAGGTGCCGACCGGATGGAAGATCGTCGTGCCGATCCGCGCGGCGGCTTCGTGCAGTTGCTCATCGCTTTGCAGGCTGTCGCCGGGCAGGTACTCGACCGGGTTGAAGGCTTTCAGGGCCGGCGCAGCGACGATGCGGCGGGTCAGGCGAATGGCGTCGGCGGCGACCCGCAAGTCTTCCGGGTGGCTTAAATAGTTGGGCTCAATCAGTGGCGCCTGCTGCGGATCGGCAGAGCGGATTTCCACGCGACCTCGGCTCTGCGGGCGCAAATCACAGACGGACGCGGTGAACGCCGGGAAGGCGTGCAGCGGTTCGCCAAAGCGCTCCAGGGACAGCGGTTGCACGTGGTACTCGAGATTGGCTGAAGTCTGCTCCGGCCCTGAACGGGCGAAGGCGCCCAACTGGCTCGGCGCCATGGACAGCGGGCCGCTGCGGTCATACAGGTAACGCAGACCCATGCCCATCTTGCCCCACAGGCTGCCGGCGATCTGGTTCAGGGTACGCGCGTTTTCCAGCTTGTAGATCAGCCGCAGTTGCAGGTGATCCTGCAGGTTGCCGCCGACACCGGGCAGTTCATGGACGACGCCTATGCCCAGGCGCTCCAGCAGCGGGCGAGGGCCGATGCCCGAACGTTGCAGGATGCTCGGCGAACCGATGGAGCCGGCACAGAGGACGATTTCCTTGCGCGCCCTGAAGGTTTTCACCTGACCTTGCCATCGCGCGCTGACCGCTGCTGCGCGGCCATTGTCCAGCAGCACGCGGTCGACTTCGACGCCGGTCAGTACCGTGAGATTGCTGCGCTGGCGAACCGGTTTGAGAAACGCCTTGGCCGCGTTCCAGCGCACGCCGGCCTTCTGATTGACCTGGAAATAACCGCAGCCTTCGTTATCGCCCTGGTTGAAGTCGTCGATGCTGGCGATGCCGCTTTGTTCGGCGGCACTGCGAAAGGCATCGAGAATCGGCCACGACAGGCGCTGGCGTTCGACTCGCCATTCCCCGGCGGCACCGTGAAATTCGGCGGCGCCGGCAAAGTGGTTTTCGCTTTGCTTGAACAGCGGCAACACGTCCTGCCAACGCCAGCCAGGATTACCGTCGGCCGCCCAGCCGTCGTAATCGCCGGCCTGGCCGCGCATGTAGATCATGCCATTGATCGACGAGCAGCCGCCCAGCACCTTGCCGCGCGGGTAGCTGAGAGTGCGGCCTTGCAGGCCCGGTTGCGCTTCGGTCTTGAAGCACCAGTCGGTGCGCGGGTTGCCGATGCAGAACAGGTAACCCACGGGGATATGAATCCACGCATAGTTATCGCGACCACCGGCTTCGAGCAGCAGCACCCGCTGCTGCGGGTTGCTCGACAGCCGATTGGCCAGCAGACACCCGGCCGGCCCGGCGCCGACCACGATGTAGTCGTATTCATCAAGGGAAGTCGGCATCCATGACCTCGTTTGTTGTTCTTGTTGTGGGTCATCCTAGTTGTTAGCTTTCGGCAAAAGAATGTTAGTTTTTGCGCAGCCGCTGTGCGTTTTTGAACAGCCAACCCCATAGCCCGGCTCAAGGATGATTCATGTTCGACTGGAATGACCTGCGGTTTTTTCTCGAATTGCAGCGCAGCGGGCGTCTGCTGACCGCTGCCCGCCGTTTGAACACCACCCACGCCACTGTGGCGCGGCACATCGAAGCCATCGAGAAGAGTCTGGGCACGGCGCTGTTCGTGCAGCATGCCCAAGGCTATGAGTTGACACCGGCCGGCGAAGCGCTACTCAAACACGCCGAGGCGATGGAAAACGTCGCGCTGCTGGCCCAGGAGGAGATCACCCAGTCCACGGCGCCACTGGGCAAGATCCGCGTCGGGGTGACGGAAGGGCTGGGGATCATGTTCCTCGCCAGTCGCATGAACGGCCTGTTCGAACGCTATCCCGGACTGGAAGTGGAGCTGGTGGCGGTGCCGCGCTTTGTCAGCATCCTCAACCGCGAAGCGGAAATCAGCATCCACCTGGAACGCCCGGCCGCCGATATGCTGGTGACCCGAAAACTTACCGATTATCGACTGGCACTGTATGCCAGCCAGGACTATCTCGACCGCTCGCCACCGCTGCGCAGCCGCGAAGACCTGGGCAGACATGCCTGGATCGGCTATGTCGACGACCTGTTGTTCAGCCAGGAGTTGATGTTCCTCAACAGCTTTTGCCGCAACCCGCAGGTGGTCTTTCACAGCACCAGTGTGATTGCCCAGCAACAGGCGGCGCGCTCCGGCCTGGGGATCGCCGTGCTGCCCTGTTACATGGCCAGCGCCGACCCTGAGCTGGTGCCGCTACTGCCGGACGAAAGCATCCAGCGCAGCTACTGGATCAGCACCCGCCGCGAACTGCACAAGTCCGTGCGGCTGCGGGTATTGTGGGATTACGTGGTGCAGTTGTGTGAGCGTGAGCAGGGGTTGCTGCTGGGGCCAGCTTCTCCCGGTGTCTGAACGGACGCCTTCACGGGCAGCCCGCTCCCACATTGGAATGTATTCTCCCCTGCGGGAGCGGGCTTGCCCGCGAAGGCGGTGTACATCCAATATCCATCTTGAGGTCTAAGCAACAATCTCGAACGAGGTACTGGCCAGGCGTTCGCCGTTGACCATGATATGTACGGCGTGCACGCCCGCGTAGTGCTTGCGCGTGGTGAGTTCCTTGATCTGCTGACCTCGGCTTATCACCTCGGAGGCCTTGCCGGGCAGGGTGAGGGCCTTGAGCTTGAACACTTTGGCCGAGGTGCTGCCGTTGGCCTTGACGTAATCGACCGCATAATCGATCACCAGGTGCTGACTGGTTTCGACGGTGGATTTGACGGCAAAAGACAGGGTGATTTTCTGTCCCAGGCTGATCACTGGCGGCTCGACTTTCACATTCATGATCTCGACTTCAGGCTTGCCACTCGCGCCGATGATTGCCAGCGCCCGCGGGTTACCCTGTTTGATCAGGCTGCGCAGGGCATGTCTGGCGATCCATGCGGTGTGTTTGTCGTCCAGCGCCCAGCCTTCGATCAGGTCCAGCACCCATTCGGGATGATCCTTGGTGATGTCGTTGAGGTGATTGGCCACGGATTTGCGTACATACAGGCTGGGGTCGGCCTTGAGATTGTCGAGAATGCCGGCAGCCAGGCACGGGTCGGCCTGCACCGGCTCCAGGCGAAACGACCAGGGCAGACGGGGTCGGCAACCTTCGCTGGCAAGGCGCCGCACGTGTTCGTTGGCATCCAGAGACCAGAGGTGCATCAGTTGCAGCGAGCGATGCAGGTCGCTGCGCAGGAAATGGCGGATGGCGAATTCCGATGAGCCGAACGCGGTGAAATACTTGAGCGCGTCCATTGAGCGCTCGAACGCATGGGCGCCATAGCTGGCGACATAGTGCGGCAGGCACATGCTGACGAAGCCGCTGTTGAGGCGCGGGGCGAGGGCACGCAGGACTTGCAATGACGCTTCATAGTCCAGCGGCAGCACCGCGTGCAGGCACTCACTGACCCGGGCCATGCGCTGCATCACGCTCAACTCCGCCAGGCCGGTCTGGGCCAGTTCGAGGAACTTCCCCGCATCGAATTCGGGATAGACCGCGCTCATCTCTGTGGCAATGTGCTGGAAGCGTTCGGCGTTGAAGATTTCCTTGAGGGCGGGGGAGGATTGGTCAGTCATTGTCGGCTCCTTGGGTTGTTCATCCGATGCATGTGGGAGCGAGCCTGCTCGCGATGGGGCCATCAAGCACACCTCAATTCTTGCTCGTTTGCTCTTCCAGCTGATCCGACTCAAACAGTTTCGCCAGTTCCGCCCGGGCTTCCTGCGCGGTCTGCCGGACTTTCACCGCGTCGTCATACACCGCGTGCTGGGCTTCGAGCACCTGCTCGTCGTGATGCTTGAAACGCTTGATTCGTGCATCCGCCTGAGCCGGGGTCAAACCCAGGCCGATCAGCGCCTGACGGCTCATTTCAAGGCTCGAATAGAAGGTTTCGCGCACAGCAACGGCGTCCAGGTCGATCAGGCGATGTACGTGCTGACGGTTACGGGCGCGGGCGATGATTTTGATCTGCGGATAAAGCTTGCGCACCAGTTCAGCGGTCTTGATATTGGTTTCCGGATCATCGGTGGCGATGATGAAATATTCGGCCTGGCCAACCTTGGCCGCGCTGAGGATCTCCGGGCGCATCGGGTCGCCGTAGAACACCGGCACCCCGCCAAAGCTGCGGGACAGCTCGATGGTTTCCACGGAGGTGTCGAGGGCGACGAACTTGATGTTCTGCGCGCGCAAAATACGCGAAATGATCTGGCCCATGCGGCCCATGCCGGCAATCACCACCCGTGGGGTGTCGGCATCGATTTCACGAAATTGCTCAGGCACTTCCACCGGTTGCACCCTGGGGCTGACGAGACGCGCGCAAACCAGCAGTAACAGCGGCGTCACCGCCATGGACAGGGTAATGGTCAGCACCAGCAAGTCATGCAGCCCGGGGGCGAACAGCCCCTGGTCGCGACCGATCTGGAACACCACAAAGGCAAACTCACCACCGGCGGCCAGCACGATGCCCAGGCGGATCGCGCTGACGTTGCCCAGGCCACCCGCCAGGCGGCCGACCAGAAACAGCAGTGGCAGTTTGATCGCGATCAGCAGCAGGGTCAGGCTCAACACCGCAATGGGTGTACTGAGCAGCAGGCTGAGATTGGCGCCCATGCCGACGCTGATGAAAAACAGGCCCAGCAGCAGGCCCTTGAACGGTTCGACCTGAGCTTCCATCTCATGGCGGTATTCGGAGTCTGCCAGCAGCAGTCCGGCAAGGAATGCACCCAGGGCCATGGAGATTCCGGCCATGTCCATCAACCACGCGGTGCCAATCACTACCAGCAGTGCCGTGGCAGTCGACACTTCGGGCAAGCCGGACTTGGCCACCACACGAAATACCGGCCGCAGCAGATACCGTCCGCCGATCACCACTACTGCGATGCTGCCAAGGACACGCAGGCCACTATTCAAGTCTTCGCCGGCGCTGGTGCTGTGATCGCCGCCGGCGAGCAACGGCACCATGGCGATCAGCGGGATCGCTGCGATGTCCTGGAACAGCAGGATCGCGAACGCCAGGCGCCCGTGGGGGCTGGTCAATTCCTTGCGTTCAGCCAGACTCTGCAGGCCAAACGCGGTGGACGACAGTGCCAGGCCGAGGCCCAGCACGATCGCGCTGTTCAAGCGCTGGCCGAAAACAAACATGGCTACTACGCCAATCACTGTTGCGGTCAGGAGCACCTGCGCCAGGCCGACGCCGAACACCGACTTGCGCATCACCCACAAGCGCCGCGGCGATAACTCCAGGCCAATGATGAACAGCAGCAACACCACGCCCAGTTCAGAGATATGGCTAACGCTTTGCGAATTACCGACCAGGCCCAGCACCGATGGCCCGATGATCACCCCGGCAAACAGATAACCCAGTACGGCCCCCAGTTGCAGGCGCTTGGCCAGGGGAACGATGAGTACGGCCGCAAGCAGAAATACGACAGCGGCTTGCAGCAGGTTGCCTTCATGTGGCATGAGAAAAACTCCTGGGACTCGGTACGGCTGGGTTACAAGGATAAAGGCTGGATCAGGAGGGATCTACAGCGCAAAAGGGCTCATCGCGAAAGTTGCGATCACAATGCCCATGTGGGAGCCCGCTCGCGATGGCGGCGTGTCAGTCGCCGGTGATGTTGAATGTGCCGGCCTCATCGCGAGCAGGCTCGCTCCTACAGTGAGTCTAAGCGAACACAAATTCCGCTCACGGCACCAATCCCCTGTGGGAGCTGGCTTGCCAGCGATGGCGGTCTGTCAGCCGCCAGTGATGTTGGATGGCCCGGCCTCATCGCGAGCATGCTCGCTCCTACAGTGAGTCTGCAGTGGACACAAAATCTGCGTAGGACCACAAACCCTGTGGGAGCTGGCCTGCCAGCGATGGCGGTCTCATCTGTCACAAACAGGCGTAAGGCGGGCACGACGCCATTAGCTGGCGCTCAACGCCCATTTTGCAGCAGCTCACCTTTATCCCAGAGCAGTACCAGTTCACCGGGCGCCTGGTCTTCCGGCACTTTCAATACCATTTCATCGTCCTGCTCGCCGGTGCGGAAGCGCAGTTCGATCTGGTAAAAGCGCTGATCGCCACGGCCGGATGATGAACTGGTCAGCGGCAGACAACCTTCCAGCAAGGTACAGATGCGCGTCCGTTGTTCGAAATTGCATTGTGCGAACTCGATTTGCCGTGGTCGGGTCAAGGCCTGAATCGTCGCAAAACCGCCTTGGCGAGAGAGGCGAACGACGGCTTGCTCGTCCAGTATTGGCAGGGTTTTCATGGCGCCTCCCGAGTCAGATTGACACCCACATCGGCCCAGCCCTGTTGCACGGCACGTGCCTCATGGGCACTGAAGCGCTTGCGGGCATGCTCAAGGGTCAAATGCGCGAAGGCGCTGAATGACGCTTCGCGGTTCAAGCTCCGATCGCACAATGCGTCGTACCAGATGCGACCGGCTTTCTCCCAGGCAAAGCCGCCCAGCGCTTGTGCCACCAGGTAAAACGCCCGATTGGGGATGCCCGAGTTGATGTGTACGCCACCGTTGTCCTCCTGAGTGATGACGAACTTGCCCATGTGGTCCGGTTGCGGGTCCTTGCCCAGCAGCGGGTCGTCGTAGGCGGTGCCCGGATGGGCCATGGACCGCAGGCCAACGCCATTGATGCGCGGTGTCAGCAAGTCTGCACCGATCAGCCAGTCCGCCTGATCGGCGGTCTGCCCCAGGACATGTTGCTTGATCATGACGCCAAACACATCCGACAGCGATTCATTCAGCGCGCCTGACTGGTCGGCATACACCAGGCCGGCTTCGCTTTCGATCACGCCATGGGTCAATTCATGGCCGACCACATCCAGCGAGCGGGTGAAGCGCTGGAAGATTTCGCCGTCGCCGTCACCAAAGACCATTTGCGAACCGTTCCAGAACGCATTTTCGTAGTTCTGGCCGTAATGCACGCTGCCGATCAAGGCAAACCCTTTGTTGTCGAGAGAGTTGCGACCAAGCACCTTCCAGAAAAAATCGTAGCTGGCCCCCAGCGCATCGTAGGCTTCGTCGACCGCCGGATCACCACTTGCCGATTGGCCCTCGAGACGCACCGGCATGCCGGGCAACAGCGTTTTCCCCAGGGCATCATAAACGCTGCGTTGTGCCAGCCCTGGTTGATTGGTTTGCAGGAGAATTGCCGCCGAAGGAGGACGCACGGGTGGGCCCGGCTGATGCCGCAAGGTGCGAATATGGGTCAGGGTGTTCATCGCGCTGGCCCGCTGGTGTTCAGAGCCGTTCGCGAGGATACGGCGCAGAATGTAGGGCGGGATGAAACTGCGTAGAGCCAGAGTGTCAGTCATCAGAGCATCCCTTGCACAATGGTGGTTGATACTTATGTGAGCGACAGACGAGGTATCGGTTCCACCCATTGCCATCCGCGCCGGTTTCTGCGAAAACCGCCGTCCACGCCTGCAAGAATCGGGCGAACGTGAACGAGTACGAACATGACCAACGAACTACAAATCATCGATCTCGAACCCGGCGCTGGCAAAGCCGCCGTCAAAGGCGCGCTGATCACCACCCAATACCGCGGCTGGCTGGAGGACGGCACTGAATTCGACTCTTCCTACAGTCGAGGCAAACCTTTCCAGTGCGTAATCGGCACCGGTCGGGTGATCAAGGGCTGGGACCAGGGAATCATGGGCATGCAGATCGGCGGCAAGCGCAAGCTGCTGGTGCCGGCGCATCTGGCTTATGGCGAACGCACCATGGGCAAAATCACGCCGAATTCGAACCTGATATTCGAAATTGAATTGCTGGAAGTGCTGACCCGGGATGACTGATTGACGCATCAACTCAGTCAAATGTTGAACCGAGTCGCCTGCATCGCCAGCAAGCCGGCTCCTACGGGGGGCTGCATCAGCCACAAAAAAGCCGCCTTCGACATCGAAGGCGGCGCTTTTTACGACCGGTGGGTGTCAGGTCAGACCTTGACGATCCAGCCCGCTGGTGCTTCGACGTCGCCGGTTTGCACCCCGGTCAGCTCTTTGTAGAGCTTCTGGGTGACCGGACCGACTTCGGTTTCGCTGTGGAACACGTGCAGGTGGTCGTTGTAGCTGATGCCACCGATCGGCGTGATCACCGCAGCGGTACCGCAGGCGCCGGCTTCCTTGAAGTCCGCCAGCTTGTCGATGAACACGTCGCCTTCGACCACTTCCAGGCCCAGACGGGACTTGGCCAGTTCGATCAACGACAGGCGGGTGATGCCTGGCAGTACCGACGGCGAGTTCGGGGTTACGAACTTGTTGTCGTGGGTAATCCCGAAGAAGTTGGCCGAACCGACTTCCTCGATTTTCGAGTGGGTCATTGGGTCCAGGTAGATGCAGTCGGCAAAGTGGGCTTTCTTGGCCTGGGAGCCTGGCATCAGGCTGGCGGCGTAGTTGCCACCGACCTTGGCGGCACCGGTGCCTTGTGGCGCGGCGCGGTCGTAGCTGGAGATCAGGAAGTTGTGCGGGGTCAGGCCGCCCTTGAAGTAGGCGCCGACCGGGATGCAGAAGATCGAGAAGATGAACTCGGGGGCGGTGCGCACGCCGATGTTGTCACCCACGCCGATCACGAACGGGCGCAGGTACAGCGCGCCGCCGGTGCCATAAGGCGGGATGAAGCGCTCGTTGGCGCGGACCACTTCCTTGCACGCTTCGACGAACTGCTCGGTGGACACCTGCGGCATCAGCAGGCGGGCGCAGCTGCGTTGCATGCGCGCGGCGTTCTGATCCGGGCGGAACAGGTTGATCGAGCCGTCTTTGCAGCGGTAGGCCTTCAGGCCTTCAAAGCACTGCTGGCCATAGTGAAGGGCAGTGGAGCCTTCACTGATGTGCAGCACGTTGTCTTCGGTCAGGGAGCCTTTATCCCACTCACCGTTGCGCCAGTGCGACAGGTAGCGTTTGTCTGTCTTGATGTAGTCAAAACCCAGCTTGTCCCAATTGATGCTTTCGTTACCCATGACACCCTCTATCACTGAACAACCGTCGAAACGGTTCAAGGCTTCTGACATTTTTTTGGATGGGGACAACAATACTTCATTCCGGGCCGGTTTCGCAGCCCGGACTATCGGCTAATCGGCAGAAATAGTGTCGCTCTGGAGAATTCGCGAGCAAGCCCGCTCCCACAGTAGTTTCTGGTGTTTGCAAAATTTGTGTTCACTGCAAATCCCCTGTGGGAGCGGGCTTGCCCGCGAAGAGGCCATCAGCCACGCCATCCATTGTCCTGGATCACAGGTGCAGCGCGTGGCCAAGGGCCCGCAACGCCGCTTCCTGCACCACCTCGCCCAGCGTCGGATGGGCATGGATGGTGCCGCCGATGTCTTCCAGCCGCGCGCCCATTTCCAGACTCTGGGCAAACGCCGTGGACAATTCCGACACCCCGACGCCCACCGCCTGCCAGCCGACAATCAGGTGATTGTCCCGACGGGCGACCACTCGCACGAAGCCGCTTTTGGACTCCAGCGTCATCGCCCGGCCATTGGCGGCGAACGGGAAGCTCGAGACGATACAGTCCAGCCCCGCAGCCTTGGCGTCGTCCGGGGTCTGGCCGACCACCACCAGTTCCGGGTCGGTAAAGCACACGGCAGCAATGGCGGTCGGGTTGAACTCGCGGGTCTTGCCGCTGATCAGCTCGGCGACCATCTCGCCCTGGGCCATGGCCCGGTGCGCGAGCATCGGCTCACCGCTGAGGTCGCCGATGGCATAGACGTTGCGCATGCTGGTCTGGCAGCGATTGTCGATCTTGATCGACGAACCGTTCATCTGCAGATTCAGCGCTTCAAGGTTCCAGCCCCGGGTGTTGGGCTTGCGCCCGACAGCCACCAGCACCTGATCGGTTTCCAGGTTCAGGGTGTCGCCATTCGGCTCCAACACCTGCAGTGTATTGTTAGAAGAATCAAAGCCTTGCACGCTATGTTTCAAGTAAAGCTTCACGCCAAGTTTTTTCAGTTCGTCATGGACCGGTTGGGTCAATTCGGCGTCATAGGCCGGCAGGATGCGCTCCTGCGCCTCGACTACGCTGACCTCGGCGCCTAGCTTGCGATAGGCAATACCCAGTTCCAGGCCGATGTAGCCGCCACCCACCACGATCAAGCGTTTGGGCACCGAGGTCGGCGCCAGGGCTTCGGTGGAAGAGATGATCGGCCCGCCAATCGGCAGCATCGGCAGGTTCACGCTCTTCGAACCGGTGGCCAGCACCAGATGCTCGCACTGTATGCGCGTGTCGCCGACCTCGACGGTCTTGCCGTCGATGACCTTGGCCCAGCCCTGTATGACCTGGACCTTGTTCTTCTTCAGCAGCGCCGCAACGCCGGTGGTCAGGCGGTCGACGATGCCGTCCTTCCATTCCACGCTCTTGGTGATATCCAGGCTTGGCGCCGAAACACTGATGCCCAGGGCCGAGTGCTGGCTGTGGTGTTGTGTCTGGTGGAACTGCTCGGCCACGTGAATCAGTGCCTTGGACGGAATGCAGCCGATGTTCAGGCAAGTACCGCCCAGGGATTGGCCTTCCACCACAATGGTCGGGATACCCAGCTGGCCGGCACGGATCGCCGTCACATAACCGCCAGGGCCGCCGCCAATGATCAATAGCTTGGTGCTCAGAGACTGCATGCCTTACTCCATGAACAGGGTAGCGGGTTGTTCGAGCAGGCCGCGTACGGCCTGGATGAAGAGCGCCGCGTCCATGCCATCGACCACGCGGTGATCGAAAGAGCTGGAGAGGTTCATCATCTTGCGGACCACGATCTGGCCTTTGATCACCATCGGCCGTTCGACGATCTTGTTGACGCCGACGATGGCCACTTCCGGCAGGTTCAGCACCGGGGTGCTGACGATGCCGCCAAGGGCGCCGAGGCTGGTCAGGGTGATGCTCGAGCCGGACAGTTCGTCGCGGCTGGCCTTGCCATTGCGGGCAGCGGTGGCCAGGCGGGAGATTTCCGCCGCGTTGTCCCACAGGCTGCGGGCCTCGGCATGGCGCACTACCGGCACCATCAAACCGATGTCGGCCTGGGTGGCGATACCCACATGCACCGCGCCGAGGCGGGTGATGACCTGGGCTTCGTCGTCGTAACGGGCGTTGATCTGCGGGAAATCACGCAGGGCAACGACCAGGGCGCGCACCAGGAACGGCAGCAAGGTCAGCTTGCCGCGAGTGGCGCCATGTTTTTCGTTGAGGTGTGCGCGCAACTCTTCCACGGCAGTGACGTCGATTTCTTCGACATAGCTGAAATGCGCGGCGCGCTGGGTGGCGTCCTGCATGCGCTGGGCAATCTTGCGGCGCATGCCGATCACCGGGATCTGTTCTTCGTCGTTACGCTGGGCGTAAGCGGCAGAGGCAGGTGCCGATGCATTCGACTGACCCTGGGCCAGGTAGGCATCGAGGTCGTCGTGCAGCACGCGACCGGCCGGGCCGGTGCCGCGAACCAGACGCAGTTGAATGCCGAGGTCCAGTGCATGTTTGCGCACGGCCGGGGAGGCCAATGGGCGCTCATCGGCTTCGCGGGCTACCATCGGGCCTTGGCAGACGGCGGCTCGTGGTGCTGCAGCAGCGACCGGTTTGCTTTGCACTACGGCTTCAACTTTCGGCGCCGCAACCGGCGCTTCTTTAACGACGGGGGCCGCAGGCTGAGCCGACTCCTTGACGTTGCCCGCGCCTTCGACTTCGATACTGATCAGCACACTGCCGACCGCCATCACTTCGCCAGGCTGGCCGCCCAGGGCAATCACCTTGCCATGAACCGGCGACGGAATATCGACCATCGCCTTGTCGGTCATCACATCGGCGAGCACCTGATCCTCGACGACCATGTCGCCGACCTTGACGTGCCACACCGACAATTCAACTTCTGCGATGCCTTCGCCAATGTCCGGCATCTTGATAACGTGAGTACCCATTCAGACCTCCATGACCCGTTTCAAAGCCGCGCCCACTCGGGACGGACCAGGGAAATACGCCCACTCTTGCGCGTGCGGGTAGGGGGTATCCCAACCGGTGACGCGTTCGATCGGCGCTTCCAGGTGGTGGAAGCAGTGCTCTTGTACCAATGCAGCCAGTTCCGCACCGAAACCGCAGGTGCGGGTGGCTTCGTGGACGATCACGCAGCGCCCGGTTTTCTTCACCGACTTGGTGATGGTTTCCAGATCCAGCGGCCACAGGCTGCGCAGGTCGATCACTTCGGCATCGATACCAGTCTCTTCAGCGGCGACTTGCGAGACATACACGGTGGTGCCGTAGGTCAGGATGGTCACGGCCTTGCCCGGGCGGGTGATGGCGGCGACGTCCAGCGGCACCGTGTAGTAACCGTCCGGCACTTGTGCGGCAGGGTGTTTCGACCACGGGGTTACCGGGCGATCGTGGTGGCCGTCGAACGGACCGTTGTACAGGCGCTTGGGCTCAAGGAAGATTACCGGGTCATCGTTTTCGATGGAGGCGATCAGCAGGCCCTTGGCGTCGTAAGGGTTGGACGGCATTACCGTGCGCAAGCCGCAGACCTGGGTGAACATCGCTTCGATGCTCTGGCTGTGGGTCTGGCCGCCATAGATGCCGCCGCCACAAGGCATGCGCAGGGTCATTGGCGCGGTGAATTCACCGGCTGAGCGATAACGCAGGCGCGCCGCTTCGGAAATGATCTGGTCCGACGCCGGGTACACGTAGTCGGCGAACTGGATCTCGGCCACCGGGCGCAGACCATAGGCGCCCATGCCCACGGCCACGCCGACGATGCCGCTTTCGGAAATCGGTGCGTCGAACACCCGGGAGGTGCCGTATTTGTTCTGCAAGCCTTCGGTGCAACGGAACACGCCGCCGAAGTAGCCCACGTCCTGGCCGAACACCACGACATTGTCATCGCGCTCAAGCATCACATCCATGGCCGAGCGCAGGGCCTGGATCATGGTCATGGTGGTAGTGGTCATGGCGGTTTCCAGCTGGATATTGTTGTTGTGATCGTTCATGTCAGATCCCCAACTCTTGACGCTGGCGCTTCAAGTGCTCCGGCATCTCTTTGTAGACGTCTTCGAACATGGTCGCGGCGCTTGGAATCTGGCCGCCGGCGAGGGTGCCGTACTGTTCGGCTTCTTTCTGCGCGGCAATCACTTCGGCTTCCAGCTCGGCGCTGACGGCGGCGTGTTCCTCTTCGGACCACTGGCCGATTTTCACCAGGTGCTGCTTGAGACGCGCAATCGGATCGCCCAAGGGGAAGTGGCTCCAGTCGTCGGCAGGACGGTATTTCGATGGATCATCGGAGGTCGAGTGCGGGCCGGCGCGGTAGGTGACCCATTCGATCATGGTCGGCCCCAGATTGCGGCGCGCACGTTCAGCAGCCCAGGCCGAGGCGGCATAGACCGCGACGAAATCGTTGCCATCGACGCGCAGGGAGGCAATCCCGCAGCCGACGCCACGACCGGCAAAGGTGGTCGCTTCACCGCCGGCAATGGCCTGGAAGGTGGAGATCGCCCACTGGTTGTTGACCACGTTGAGGATCACTGGCGCACGGTAGACGTGGGCGAAGGTGAGGGCAGTGTGGAAGTCGGATTCAGCGGTGGCACCGTCGCCGATCCACGCGGAGGCGATTTTGGTGTCGCCCTTGATCGCCGAGGCCATGCCCCAGCCCACGCCTTGCACGAACTGGGTGGCAAGGTTGCCGGAAATGGTGAAGAAACCGGAATCCTTGACCGAATACATGATCGGCAGCTGACGTCCCTTGAGCGGATCGCGCTCGTTGGACAGCAGTTGGCAGATCAGGTCTACCAGCGGCACTTCGCGGGCCATCAGGATGCTTTGCTGGCGGTAGGTCGGGAAGCACATGTCGTCGATGTTCAACGCCAGGGCCTGGCCGCTGCCGATGGCTTCTTCGCCAAGGCTCTGCATGTAGAACGACATTTTTTTCTGACGCTGGGCGACCACCATGCGGTTGTCATAGATGCGCGTCTTGAGCATGGCGCGCATGCCTTTGCGCAGGATCTCGCTCGGTACGCCTTCAGCCCACGGACCGAGGGCGTTGCCCTGGTCGTCGAGCACGCGTATCAGGCCCTTGGCCAGATCAGCGGTGTCGGCAGGTTCAACGTCGATGGAAGGTTTGCGCACCGTACCGGCATCGGTCAGACGCAGGTAGGAAAAGTCGGTTTTGCACCCTGGGCGGCCCGAGGGTTCGGGAACGTGCAGGCGCAGCGGTTCATACGCTTGATTCATGGCTTTTTCGCTCGATCTTGTGAATTTCTTGTAGTGAGCTGACCGTCATTCTTCGATAAAAGAAATCTTGTCCTACAACAATCATAGGCCCGGCCAAGAAGAATATTTCTCTCTGTTTCATTGCGCTAAAGATCATTTGCAGATAAAAAATCTGCATAAGCATAAAAAACAGGTGGTTTTATCTCATGCGCAAACTGGACCGTACCGACATCGGCATTCTCAACAGCCTTCAGGAGAATGCGCGCATCACCAACGCCGACCTCGCACGTTCGGTGAACCTGTCGCCGACGCCGTGTTTCAACCGGGTCAAGGCGATGGAAGAATTGGGCCTCATTCGCGAGCAGGTGACGCTGCTGGACGCGGACCTGCTGGGGCTGCACGTCAACGTGTTCATCCACGTCAGCCTGGAGAAGCAGGTAGAGGAGGCGCTGCAGCATTTCGAAGAGGCAATCGCCGATCGCCCGGAAGTCATGGAGTGCTACCTGATGGCCGGCGACCCGGACTACCTGATCCGGGTGCTGGTGCCGACCATCCAGTCCCTGGAGCGCTTCATGATGGACTTTCTGACCAAGGTGCCGGGGGTGGCGAACATCCGCTCGAGCTTTGCACTCAAGCAGGTGCGGTACAAGACGGCGCTGCCGTTGCCGTCTAATGGTTTGACGTTGGGGGCTTGAAGCCAGCATGCCTGATCGTTCCCACGCAATGGGAACGATCGGTCTTAAAGCTGATTGATCGGAATTTTCAGGTAGGTAACGCCATTGTCTTCCGCTGGCGGCAAATTGCCCGCCCGCACATTCACCTGAATCGCCGGCAGCAACAGTGTGGGCATGCCCAGCCCGGCATCGCGCTGGGTGCGCATGGCGACGAAGGCGCCTTCGTCGATGCCGTCACGCACGTGGATGTTGCTTTTGCGCTGCTCGCCGACGGTGCTCATGCAGTGGGACTCACGGCCCTCGGGCGGGTAGTCGTGGCACACGTAGAGGCGCACGCTGGCGGGGAAGGCCAACAGTTTGTGGATTGAAGAGAACATCTGCTGGGCATTGCCGCCGGGAAAGTCGCAACGGGCAGTGCCCACGTCTGGCAGGAACAGCGTGTCGCCCGCCAGAATCACGTTACCGTCGACCAGGTAGGCCATGTCCGCCGGGGTATGGCCGGGTACATGCAGGGCGGTGGCCTTGAGGTTGCCGATCATGAACGATTCATCGGGTGCGAACAGGTGATCGAACTGCGAGCCGTCGACGCGAAATGACGGCTCCAGATTGAACAGCGCCTTGAACACGTCCTGGACCTTGCTGATCGACTCGCCAATGGCGATTTTGCCGCCAAGCTCCCTGCGCAGGTACGGCGCGGCGGACAGGTGATCAGCATGTGCGTGGGTTTCCAGCAGCCATTGCACCTGCAGTGCATGGGCGCGAATGAACGCGATGATTGTGTCTGCCTGGGTGGTCGCGGTACGCCCGGAGGCGGCGTCGTAGTCGAGCACCGGATCGACGATCGCACACAGACCGCCATCAGTCTCGTAGACCACGTAGCTGTAGGTCGAGGAGGCGGGGTCGAGGAAAGCTTCAATCAGCGCGGGCATGGACACGAACCTGTGCAGGGGAAGAAAAGTGAGTCATGGCTTGCAACACTTTATGTAAAAACATAATGTGTACAGCTTAAGTGACATTGAAGGCATCCTGCAAATGCAATCCAGTCTGACCGAATGTGAAGTCGCTCAACTGCGCGCCTCGGCCTCCAAGGCATGTGCGCTGCTCAAGGCCCTGGCCAACGAGGATCGCCTGTTGATCCTGTGCCAGCTGACCCAGGGTGAGCGCAACGTCGGCGAGCTGGAAAAAATGACCGGCGTGCGTCAACCGACCCTGTCCCAGCAATTGGGCATCCTGCGCGATGAGGGGTTGGTCGCGACCCGTCGTGAAGGCAAGTACATTTTCTACGGTCTCGCCAGTCACGAAGTGATCCAGGTGATGAAGACCCTCTCCGGGCTTTATTGCGGGGCTGTGCTTCAAAGCTGGGTGCAACCTTGATGCCGGCCAGCGCAACTCAATAATGTGGGAGCGGGCTTGCTCGCGAAGGCGGCGTGTCATTAGACATATACGTTGGCTGACACACCGCCTTCGCGAGCAAGCCCGCTCCCACAGTATTTTTTTGTTGAGGCCGGCAAAAATCCTTTCGTGCAACAAAAGGAACAAGCAATGAACGATCAACACTGGGGCCCATCCATCAGTGCAGATATCGTGGTCATCGGCGGTGGCACGGCGGGTATCGGCCTTGTCGCCAGCCTGCTCAAGCGCAGCCCGCACCTGAGCATCACCGTGATCGAACCCAGCGCCCAACACTTCTATCAGCCGGCCTGGACCCTGGTCGGTGGTGGTGCGTACAACGTCAAAGATACCGTTCGGCCCATGGCGTCAGTGATGCCGCGCGGGGCCAATTGGTTGCAGGCTGCCGTGACGGGCATTGATCCGGACCAGCGCCAACTTACCCTCAGTGACGCGCGCACGGTCAGCTATCAAAACCTGGTCGTCTGCCCCGGCCTGCGCCTGGCCTGGGAGAAAATCGAAGGCCTGGAGGATACCCTCGGCCAACACGGTGTGACCTCCAACTACAGCTATCAGCACGCGACCTACACTTGGGAGCAGGTGCAGAAATTGCGCGGCGGCAAGGTGCTGTTCACCCAGCCCGCCATGCCGATCAAATGTGCGGGCGCGCCACAAAAGGCGCTGTACCTGTCCTGCGATCACTGGAACAGGACCGGTGTGCTGAACAACATTGACGTCGAATTCAATCTTGCCGGCGCGGCGCTGTTCGGTGTGGCGACATTTGTTGCGCCGCTGATGAAGTACATCGATAAATACAAGGCCCGGTTGGCGTTCAACTCGAACTTGGTAAAAGTCGACGGCCCGGCGAAAACCGCGTGGTTCGAAGTCAAGGACGCCGATGGCACGGTCACCCGCCAGGCAAAAACCTTTGATCTGCTGCACGTCGTGCCACCTCAAGTATCCCCGGACTTCATCGCCCAGAGTCTGCTGGCCGACGCCGCCGGCTGGTGCGAGGTCGATCCTCACAGCCTGCAGCATCCACGTTATCCAGGCGTGTTCGCACTGGGCGATATCTGCGGCACCAGCAATGCCAAAACCGCCGCGGCGGTGCGCAAGCAGATAGTGGTCGTTGCCGAAAACCTGCTGGCCTTGCGCAAGCAACAAGCGCTGCCGCTGAAATACGACGGCTATGGTTCTTGTCCGCTGACGGTGGAGAAGGGCAAGGTGATCCTTGCCGAGTTCGGTTACGCGGGCAAGTTGTTGCCCACCTTTCCCCTCGACCCGACGACCGCGCGCCGCTCGGCGTGGTGGCTAAAGGCGACACTGCTGCCGTGGTTCTACTGGAACGGTATGCTCAAGGGCCGCGAGTGGCTGACGCGCATGTCCAAGGTCGACTGAGAACTCCCTATGTTGCTGGCAAGTCTGTTTGGCGTGGTGATGGGGTTGGTGCTGGGATTGACCGGTGCCGGTGGCGGGATTCTCGCGGTGCCGGCGCTGGTACTGGGCTTGGGCTGGAGCATGACCCAGGCCGCCCCGGTGGCATTGTTTGCCGTGGGCAGTGCGGCGGCGGTCGGCGCCATTGACGGTTTACGCCATGGCCTGGTGCGCTATCGCGCGGCGTTGCTGATCGCGGCACTGGGTGCGGTGTTTTCCCCGGTGGGCATCTATTTTGCCCATCAGTTGCCGGAAAAAGTCCTGATGATCCTGTTCAGCCTGCTGATGGTCATGGTGGCCTGGCGCATGTTGCGCCGTGAACGCAAGGACGAGGGTCCCAGCGATCATGGCCACGCCAACTGGGGTCAGAAGAACTGCATGCTCGATCAACAAACCGGGCGCTTCTCCTGGACCGCCAAATGCACCGCGACGCTCGCGGCCCTCGGCGCCGTGACCGGGGTAGTGTCGGGGCTGCTCGGTGTTGGTGGTGGCTTTCTCATCGTGCCGGCTTTCAAGCAATTGACCGATGTGCAGATGCGCGGGATCGTCGCCACCTCCCTGATGGTGATCAGCCTGATTTCGGCTATTGGGGTGATGGGTGCGTTCCATGCGGGGGTGCGCATCGACAGTCTGGGGGTAGCCTTTATCGTCTCCAGTATCGTCGGCATGGTCATCGGCCGACAGCTCTGCGCGCGGGTGCCGGCGCGGGCGTTGCAGGTCGGGTTTGCCAGTGTTTGCCTGGTGGTTGCCGCCTATATGTTGCTGCGCGCCTGAGCCTTACAGCGGCCGATACTGGAGGCTGAAACCCAGTTCGCTGGACTGTCCCTGTTCCAGCAAGCGCAACCCCGGCCGACCCGGCAAATGATGGGCATTGACCGGGTGGCTGACCGGTTCGATACAGAAAAAATCCAGGCCCACCGGGCAATACAGCAGGAAGTAATCACTGCCGGTGGCCTGGCAATTCAGCTCATAACCAAGGTCGGGTTGCTGGATCAGGCACTGACCATCCCAATCGCAGAATCCATTGTCGACCAGCGTCTCGGGCAGTGCCTTGAGCTGTTGGAAATCCCATTCGGCGGGTAACGCGCTGAGCTGCGTCGGCAGTTTTCTCGCATCGCACAGCCATACCTCAGCGGCCGCAGCCTGCAAACGGGTGTTGGCGCTGCGCGGAAGATAGGGATGCAACCCCAGGCCGTGCCACGCGGCGCGTTCGGCCAGGTGGGTGACGTGCAACTCGATGCTCAGTTTGCCGCCAGCCAGATGGAAACGCTGTTCGGCGCGATAGGCGAAGGGGCTGGTGCTGTCCAGTTGCAGGACCGCCTCATCTGCCAAGTGCGAGACCACCTGCCACGCTTGCTGCCAAGCGCTGCCGTGAATCGGCAGGGGATCGGTGAGGCTGTTGGGCGCCAACGCCAGCCAGCCATCCGGGCATTGGAAGCCGCCATCGGCGATGCGGTTGGACCAGGGTATCAAGGGATAGCAGCCGAGTTTGCCGGGCAGGCCGGTGTTCAGCGCGCGCTCATCGGAGTGTCGGAGCAAGGGCTGTCCGGTGCGGCGCACGGTCCAGTTGACGATGCTGGCGCCGAGTTCAGGGGCGAGGGTGAGGTGGGTGAGTTCGTCTTCGAGTTCGATCAGTGTCAGCGACATGGAGACCTGCTTTCATATTGGTTGTGGCAAGGGAGGATGCGCCTCCCTTGCCTTGAACATCACAACACCAGATGCGGCAACCACAGCGACAGTGCAGGAATGTAGGTCACGGCCATCAGCACCAGGAACAGCACGCCGTAGAACGGCAGCAATGCTTTCACGGTTTTTTCGATACTCACCTTGCCCACTGCCGACCCCACGAACAATACCGCACCCACTGGCGGTGTGATCAATCCGATCCCCAGGTTCACCAGCATGATCATGCCGAACTGCACCGGGTCTACACCGATGCCCAGAATGACCGGCATCAGGATCGGCGTCAGGATCAGGATCAGCGGCGCCATGTCCATCACCGTGCCGAGCAATAGCAGCATGACGTTGATGCACATCAGGATCACGTAACGGTTGTCCGACAGGGTCAGGAACATCGTGGTGATCTTCGCCGGGATCTGCATCAGGGTCATGATGTAGCCGAAGCTGGCAGCAAAGCCGATCAGGATCATCACAATCGAAATCGTGCGCACCGTGCGGTGCATCAGTTTCGGCAGTTCGCGCCACTTGTAGTCGCGGTAGATGAACATGGTCACGAAGAACGACCAGAGCACGGCAATCGCCGCCGACTCGGTGGCGGTGAAAATGCCCGACAGAATGCCGCCCAGGATGATGACCATGGCCATCAGGCCCCAGAGCGCTTCGCCGCAGATCTTCAGCGCTTCGCGCATCGGAATGACTTCACCTTTTGGGTAGTCACGCTTTTTGGCGAAGATCAGGCACAGCACCATCAGGCACGCGCTCATCAGCAGGCCCGGCACTACACCGGCCATGAACAGCGAGGCGATCGACACTGTGCCGCCGGCGGCCAGGGAGTAGAGCACCGAGTTGTGGCTCGGCGGCGTCAGCAGGGCTTGCACCGAGCCGCTGACAGTGACCGCGGTGGCGAACTCCCGCGGATAGCCGCGACGCTCCATCTCCGGAATCAATACCGAACCGACCGAAGCGGTGTCCGCTACCGAGGAGCCGGAGATCGCGCCGAAGAAGGTCGAGGCCATGATGTTGACCAGGGACAGGCCGCCGCGCACGAAGCCCACCAAGACCCCGGCAAACGCCACCAGACGCCGGGACATGCCGCCCTCGGCCATGATCGCGCCGGCCAGGACGAAGAACGGAATCGCCAGCAAAGAGAACTTGTTCACGCCCCCGGCGACCTGAATCATCAGGGCCTGGAACGGGATATCGATCCACCATGCGCCGATCAGCGCCGATAGCCCCAGGGCGTAGGCGACCGGCATGCCGATCAGGATCAAAGCGATAAAACTGCCGAGCAGTATCAGAGCGTCCATTTAGGCGGCACCTTCGTTTTCTTCAACGAGGTCGAAACGCACGACCCGACGATTGCTCTGATCACCGAGCAAGAGTTTTTCCAGGACAAAGATCAAGGTCAGCACGCCGCCAATCGGAATCGGCATGTAGGTGATGCCCACACGCAGGGTTGGCATGGAGCTCATGAACTGGTTCCAGGTGGACAGGCAGAGCTTGGTGCCCCAGATGGCCATGAACAGGCAAATGGTCGCCATCAGCAGCTGGGAGAACACGCTCACGGCCTTGCGCATTTGCGGCTGCATGCGGTCGGTGAGCATCGCCACCGCCATGTGCGCGCCGGCGCGATAACTGGCGGCCGCGCCGATGAAGGTGAAGACCATCATCAGCAGAATGGCCGTTGGCTCCGGCCAGCTGGAGCCGGTGCCGAGGACGTAACGGGCGAAGACGCCCCAGGGGATCATCAGGGAAATGGCCAGGACCGACAGGCCTGCGACCCAGATGCAGGTCATGTAAATCCTGTCGTTGATGCGCAGCAATAGATTCTTCATCGGGTTTCACCGTAACCGGGCGCGCACTGACGTCAATCAACGTCAATGGGCGCCGGGCCTTTCTTCAATGCAGGGAGGGTTACTGGACGGCTTCGATGCGCTTGATCAGATCTGCGTACGGCGCGCCGTATTTTTCGCGGACCGAGGCGGTGGCTTCGTAGAAAGGTTTCTTGTCGACGGTGATGAACTCGACGCCGGCGGCCTTGAGTTTTTCTTCACTGCTGGCCGATTTTGCATCCCAGAGGATGCGCTCCTGGGCCTGGGCAGCCTTGGCGGTTTTCTTCACCAGGGCTTGCTGCTCAGGGGTGAGTTTTTCCCAGGTGATTTTCGACATCACGATCGGCTCGGGCAGGATCAGGTGACCGGTCAGGCTGTAGTACTTGGCGTTCTGGAAGTGGTTATGTTCAAGCAGGGTCGGCGGGTTGTTTTCCGCGCCGTCAATCACACCGGTCTGCAGGGCGCTGAAGATTTCGCCGGTATCCATTGCGATACCGTTGCCGCCCATGGCGTTGATGGTTTCGATGAACATCGGGTTGCCTTGTACGCGAATCTTCATGCCCTTGAGGTCGGCCAGGCTGCGTACCGGTTTCTTGGTGTAGATGTTGCGCGTACCGCCATCCATCCAGGCCAGGGCGACCAGGTTGAATTCGGAGTTGGTGATTTTGTCGAGGATCTCGTCACCGACTTCACCGTCGATGACTTTGCGCATGTGCGCCTGGTCGCGGAACACGAACGGCATGTTGAACACGTTTACGTCCGGCACTACTGGCCCGACGATGCCCAAGCTGACCCGGGCCATCTGGATGGCTCCAACCTGGGCCTGCTCGATCACTTCTTTTTCCGAACCGAGCACACCGCCGGCGAACATCTTGAAGGTCAGTTTTCCGTCGCTGTCGGCCACCAGGGTCTTGCCCAGTTGCTCTTCGGCCACCACGGTCGGGTAACCGGCCGGGTGGATGTCGGCGAATTTGATTTCCAGCGCGTGAGCGGCGCTGCTGAGGGAGAAGGCGAGGGGGAGTGCGGCGGCGAGCAAGGTGCGTTTGAAGTCCATGGGGGTGTCTCCAGTTTTATTGTTTTATTGTTTTTTTGTTCAAGGCACAGCGTTGCAGCACAAGCAGCTGCGGTTCAGTTGTTGAAAATGGGCTCAGGCAGGCCCTGTACACCGGGGTTCAGCGCAAACACGCCACCGGCCAGGGACTGCGGGTCATGGTCGTCACCGGGGCGGATCGAGGTCACGAACAGTGTGTCCAGTCGACTGCCGCCGAAGGCGCACATGGTGGGTTTTTTCACCGGGACGGTGAGGGAGCGGTCGAGCTTTCCTTCGGGGGTGAAACGGTGGATCAATCCGGCATCGTTGGCGCAGATCCAGTAGCAGCCCTGGGCATCGACTGCGGCGCCGTCGGGGCGACCACAGTATTGATTCATGTCGACGAAGACCCGGCGATTGGAGGGGGTGCCGGTGTCGATGTCGTAGTCGAAGGCCCAGATCTGCTGGATTGAAGGATGAGAGTCGGACAGATACAGGGTGCGACCGTCAGGGCTGAAGCCCAGGCCATTGGGCACGATGAACCCGCTCAATTGTGCGTCGAGCGGCCCGCGTTGCCCGGCGCTGTAGCGATACAAGGTGCCGTCGACGGCATTGGCTGCCATGTTCAGCACCATGCTGCCGGCCCAGAAACGGCCCTGGCGATCGCAGCGCCCGTCGTTGAGGCGCATGTCGGGGCGGGCATGGTCGACGAGGGCCAGTAACTGACTGTCAATGCTGCCGTCGTGGTGCGGATGCAGGTGGAAGAAACCGCTCTCCATTCCGGCCACCCAGCCACCGTTTTGGTGGCGAGTGATACAGGCGAGCATTTGCGGGGTTGTCCAGGCCTGGACACGACCATCCTCGGCATTCCAGCGTTGCAGCGTGCCAGCGGGAATATCCACCCAGTACAGGGCGTTTTCCTCAGGTACCCAGACCGGACTTTCACCGACCGCATTGCGGGCATCGACAATCAATTCGGCTTGCATGGCGACTCATTCCCTTGGGTTTTTGTTGTGGGGATCAAGTGGTGGGCAAAGGCTCAGTCGCCGAACGGGCCGGCTGCGCAAAAGGCACCGCCCTGATAGAGCCGCGCCGGATCATCGGCTGCCGGCAGTGGCTGCGTCTCGACCTTGCTGCGGAATACCTCGGAAGTATCGTTAGGGGTGTACCCGAGGGCCGTGGCGTAGCGGTTGTCCCACCAGACGTCCTTGTTATCGGAGGCGCCGTAGACAACGGTGTGGCCGACATTCGGCGTGTACAACGCGCGCTCGAGCAATTGAGTCAGGTCGCCGAAGCTCAGCCAGGTGCTCATCATCCGGCGGTTCTGTGGTTCCGGGAAGGAGGAGCCGATGCGCACGCTGACGGTTTCGATGCCGTAGCGATCGAAGTAGAAGGTGGCCATGTCTTCGCCGTACGACTTGGACAAGCCGTAGTAGCTGTCCGGGCGGCGAGGGGAGTGGGCGTCAATCACTTCACCCTGCTTGTAGAAGCCGATGACGTGGTTGGAGCTGGCGAAAATCACCCGTTTCACGCCGTGGCGACGCGCGGCTTCGTAGATGTGGAATACGCCGCAGATGTTGGCGCCCAGAATATCTTCAAACGAGTGCTCCGTGGACACGCCGCCGAAGTGCAGGATCGCGTCGACGCCTTCGACCAGGTCATGCACGGCCTGCTTGTCGGCCAGGTCGCAGTTCACGACTTCTTCGCGATCATCAATCGCCGGGGCGATTTCAGCGATGTCCGACAGGCGGATGACGTTGGCGTAAGGGCGCAGGCTTTCGCGCAAGACTTTACCGAGGCCACCGGCGGCGCCGGTCAGCAGCAGGCGGTTGAATGGAGTGCGAGTGGTTGCAGTGGTCGTCATGGGAATCCTGGACAAACAGTTGTTGTTATCGATTTGTTGTAGGTTGTCGTATGACTGGCGTGAAGTATCGTTAGGGTTTCCGTTACTTGTCAACGCGACCTTGGTGGTAATTGACGGAGGGTCATCACTGTCCCTGCTGCGCAAAATCTCGGTCCCTACAGATTTATGTGGCGACAAACAATCAGCATGCACCTGCAATCCTGTGGGAGCTGGCCTGCCAGCGATGGCGGCCGTGAGTATTGCCTCGTCCATCGCAACGCCATCGCCAGCAAGCCGGCTCCTACAGGGGGGATCCCCGGGGTTTACAACAACGAAATCGGATAGCTGACGAAAATGCGGTTCTCATCGAATTCGTTGGTGCTGAAGTCCTTGCGGATGCTCGCGTTGCGCCATTTCACGTTGAGGTTCTTCAGCGCGCCACTCTGCACGGTGTAGGCCAGTTCCGATTCGCGGCCCCATTCCTTGCCGTCAGTGATGACCCCGGTGTGCACGTTGTCACCGCTGATGTAGCGGTTCATCAGGGTCAGGCCCGGCACGCCGAGGGCGGCAAAGTTGTAGTCGTGGCGCACCTGCCAGGATTTCTCCTTGGCATTGTCGTAGCTGGAGTTGTAGCTATCGTTGGCCAAGGTGCCGCCGCTGGTGCCGTTGACACGCATCCAGACATCGTCGCCGCTGAGTTTTTGCAGGCCGACATAAAAGGTGTTGCCGCCGTACTTGGCCGAGAGCAGGGCAAAGGCGGTTTTGTTGTCGAGGTCGCCAGCCAGGGCACTGCCATCTTCCTTGCCGATGAAATAACCGAGGTTGGCCCCCAAGGTCCAGTCGCCGATTGGCTGGCTGTGGCTCAGGTTGAAGTATTGCTGTTGATAGATGTCGCTGAGTTCGGCATACCACACGCCGATCTGTGTGCGTTTTTCGTTGAAGGCGTACTCGCCGCCGCCGAAGTTGAAACGGTCCGATGTGAAGGCCGCCGATTTACCGTTCATGAACATGTCTTGCATGCTCGCATCGTTGCGCGGACTGTTCTGGCGGAACTGGCCGCCATACAGCGTCAGGCCGCTGATTTCGGTGGAGGTCAACTGACCGCCCTGGAAGGTCTGTGGCAGCGAACGACCATCGTCGGAACGCAGGACCGGCAGCACCGGCATCCACTCGCCGACCTTCAGTTCGGTTTTCGAAATTTTCCCTTTCAGCGCCACGCCCAGGCGGCCGAAACTGTCAGCCGGGCGGCCATCGCCATGGATCGGCAACAACTGCGTGCCGCCGGTGCCCTTGCCGCCATCGAGCTTGACCGATACCAATCCCAGCACGTCCGCACCAAAGCCTACCGGGCCTTGGGTGTACCCGGATTTGGCGTCGAAAATGAAGTTCTGCGTCCACTCTTCGGCCTTGCCTTGGGGGTAGGCCGGGTTGACGTAGTTGCGGTTGATGTAGGCGTTGCGCAGGTTCAGGTTGACCTTGGCGTCATCGGTAAAGCCTTCGGCCTGGCTGCTCATGGGCAGGGCCAGGGCCAGGCCGCTGCAGCCAATCAGGCTCAGGGTATGGCGACGGACGAAGGCAGGACGTGGACTACGGGCGGAGTAATGGCGGACGGGTTTGCTCACTGTGACGCTCCCTTGTAGCTTGTTGTTTTTATTTTTTGTTATACGTCGTCGTACAACATTGGTGGCGATATTTGCGGGAATTCGGCGGGATGTCAATCAGAAGTTATACGATGACTTGTGGAAGTCAGATTGCAATGGTGTTCCTTGCCCAGCGAGCAATCCCTCTTCTGCAGAAGGAGAGCCGTCACCCCGAAACCATCGGTGGCAGGGTACCGAGCAAAGAAACCGCCGCCACCGCGCCCAACCCCAATAGCCACTCCAGGATCACGCTGCTACGCAAGGCGTCATGGCGCGTTTCACAGTCATTGATCCGCAGACGGTTGAACAACGCCAGGCCCAACATTGCGACCACCAACGCGGCCTTGATCAGCAGAATCAAAGCGAACCCAGTGAACAGCGGCGTTGGCCAGAATGTGCCAGTGAGGACACGCACATTGATCATTCCGGTGATCAGCAAACCGGCAACGAGGGCGTAACCGACTCCGCTGAAACGCTGCAAGACCGAGCGGATCGAATACCCGGCAGGTTGCCGCAGGATCAGCACCAGCAGCATCAACCCTCCGAGCCAGGCACTGACACAGAGCAGGTGTATGAGCTGGTTGAGCATCAGTAACCGGCCTTCATTGCCTTCGAGCATGGCGCCGTGGCCGACCGGGGCGAGCGTAACCAGTAGCAGGCCACCGAGGATGAGGCGCGGGGCAGGGCTGGCCCGCAATGGCGTCCACAACAACACGAGCAACAGCACATTGAAAAACAGATGCCAGCGCCAGACTTGCCCGAAAAAGGTCTTGTCCAGTACCAGGTGCAGTGTCGATGGATCGAGCGCCGCCTCCCAGGCCCCGGCCATGCTGGCGCTGATCAGCAGCAGCCAACCGACGCCACTGACCAGCGCCAGCACGGCCAGCCAGCGGGCGATACGCGCAAGCGGCTGATCCACGGTGGATTCACGGCCCAGCAGCAACGGCCGAAAAAACCAGGAACCGAACAGCAACAACAGCACAATGAAATGCAGGAAGCGACACAGCACCAGCGCGGTTGTCATCGATTATTGGCCAACCGTGAAGCTGTAGGCGCCTTCGCTCTTGTGTGTATCGACCGACACGGCGTGCCATTCGACTTTATAGGCACCCGCCGTCAATGGCGCAGCAGGTGTGACGATCAGTGTCTTCTTGTCGTTGCCTTCAGTGTCGAGATTTTTCACCGGGACGTTGCTACTGTCCTTGCTGATGATGACCTTGGTGAAAGCGGCTTCGACGCCTTCGGAAAACTCCAGGCGCAATTGCGTCGGTGCGGTGACGGTGCTGTCGGCCGCCGGGGTCTGACTCTTCAGATGAGCATGGGCCCACACCGAAGTCACACTGAGCAAGGAACCGAGCAGGGCAGCGGCGGTCAGGGTGTTCTTGAGCAGCATCGAGAGTACTCACAGGTCAATTGCAAATGCGCCCAGTTTAGCCACAGACGGCGGCAGTACGAAGTTTCCTGTTCCCCTGTCGCCGCGATCCAGAGCGGGTGTTAGTCTAGATCAACGCTGTTGCCGGGGAGCCCTCATGGGCAATCACAAGATCGAGATTCGTCGCAGTAACGTCGAAAAGATTCTGCTGGGCGCCGAAAAAGTCTTCGCTGAAAAGGGCTTCGGCGGTACCGCCATGGCGGACATCGCCGCCGAAGTGCAACTGCCGCGCTCCAACCTGCATTACTACTTCAGCACCAAGACCGAACTGTACAGCGCCGTACTGTTCGACCTGCTGGAAGTGTGGAAGCAGGACGCCCTGTGCTTCGAGCTGTTCGACGATCCCCGGGTGGTGCTCAGCAGCTACATCCGCGCCAAGATGAACCATTCGCGCAGCCGGCCTCATGGCTCAAAAATCTGGGCCAACGAAATCATCCATGGCGCACCGACCCTGGGCAGCGCCCTGGACGAAAGCCTGTACGACTGGGCCAAGATGAAAGAAGCGAAGATCCGCCAGTGGGTGGACGACAAACGCATCCTGCCGGTGGAGCCTTCCAGCCTGCTGTACATGATCTGGGCCTCGACCCAGCATTACGCTGACTTTGATCATCAGGTGAATATTCTCAACGATCACCAGCCGCTGTCGGACATGCAGTTCGAGCGGGCGGTGCAGACGGTGACCGGGGTGATTTTGCGGGGGATTGGGTTGGAGCCGTAGTGTGTGAGTCTATAACACACTACGGTTTTAGTTAAAATTAGCCGTTGTCATTTTTAGTCCGAATTGCCTGAGCTTTTTTGTAATTTAGCACGACTTCGCGCTTAATCCGCTGTCGGTAATATGTGACGTTGGCAGATTTTCTTCTGCTCTGGACTTTATCGTGTGTTAATTGTTTTTGAACCATGTCTGCGCGTAAAGCGGATTGGTATTTATTCCACATATTAGAAGGTGGAGGGAATTTACTGATATCTACCTTTCTTTTAATCATGTCATATTTTATTGGATATGTTGGTCGTTGTTTGTTTGTACTCGACCCTTGTGTGTGGGGGTGGTTGCGTATGAATTCAATTGTTTTATATGTTCGCTCGTCGGGCAGGAAGAAGGGTGAATTTTGTGATTTTTCGAATGCCGAGGGAGAGCCGCTACCAAGTGGGGTGGATGTTGTCGGTGAGGGTGTTCTTGCAATGCTTGCAGTTGTTGGTTCAATTATTGAGGATGGGTTGCTGAAAACGGGGCTGCTTTTGGGGCCAACAATATCCGAAACCTTATTGCTTAGATCTATTGCGCTACTGGATGAAATCCCGCGATTCCAAAATCGTAACCACGTCCACGACTCTCCGGTCGGATCGTAACGGTTGATCGGATCTCCCCCACAATACGCATACGGATTTATTCCACCTGAATCAAAAGGGCTCAACTCATCCGGACTGTTGAAACGCATCAAAACCGGATTGAAAGCACGTGTTCCCTGTCCCAATAGATAATGACCGGTTATCGCATCCGGTGCCTCACCATTAAATCCCAGCAAGCTGCTCAAACCACTTTCGCCAGTTCGATGCCCATAAGCGGTATAAACCATCTGCTGGCGGTTCGTTCGCGCAAGAGTTTGCAATACTGAATGCGCTCGATCGGTTGCCAGCAGCGTCGTGTCATCAACACCGGAAGCGGTCCGATGTTGGGCCAGTGGCTCCTCCCCGTGGCGCAGGATCGTCAAATGCACCTGATCCCCCACTTCGGTCACCAGGTCGTCTTCCTGATAGAAACGTTGCGTGCTCGCCCGACCAGCCGAAGTCTCGCCCGTCAGACGGTCCAGTGGGTCGTAGTGATATTGACGCAGCAATTTCATCGAAGTCATGGGCGCAGTTCCCTTTGGCAGCTCGTTGGTTTAAGCCTCGGGCATTTTTGGGGTGTCGTCTACTAGCAGAACTGATAGGTAGGCGCGTCAATCTGTACAAGTGGACCAATATGAAAGAATCGGAGCTCTGCCGGTGCATGAAGAACTAATGTAACTGTGGCGCAACTGCCATTATTTGCCTCTGATATGTTGGGAGGTTTTAATTTCCTTGTGGTAATTAAAGACACTAAGTTGTTTGATTCGAGCTGACTGCCAGCTTATTATTTGTTTTAATTTATGGCGCCTTGAACTGGTGTCTTTGGTTTTGGGAAGTCTGCTTAGCTCCTCAGTTGCGTTCCGGTATTTAGATTTCATTTCTTCCGTGGCCACGGTCGTGATGTCATTGGAGTTTTTTATTTCATCGTATCGTATAGCGTCGTTTATAAGAGTTCTATTTTGTTTTCCACGCACAGACTTAGGTTTGTCGACTCTGCTTGGGTGTTTTTTTACCGGTGGCAAGTCGTATTCAAACGGCTTCGCTGTTGCGAGGTTTGTTTTAGTGGTTTTTTGGTATCGAGAATGGTTTATCGGATTTTTGACAATAACCGAAATCTTATTGTTGATTAGATTCATTCCTGCATCGTAGTGGTGAAAACCCAAAAACCGGATCCATTGCCAATATTTTCCGGTGGGATCGTAGCGGTTGATCGGGTCTCCCCCGCAATACGCATACGGATTTACTCCACCTGAATCAAATGGGCTCAACTCATCCGGGCTGTTAAATCGCATCAAAACCGGATTGAAAGCACGCGTTCCCTGTCCCAACAGATAATGACCGGTTATCGCATCCGGGGCCTCACCATTGAACCCCAGCAAGCTGCTCAAACCACTTTCGCCAGTTCGATGCCCATAAGCGGTATAAACCATCTGATGGCGATTAGTTCCTGCTAGAGTTTGCAATACTGAATGCGCTCGATCGGTTGCCAGCAGCGTCGTGTCATCAACACCGGAAGCGGTCCGATGTTGGGCCAGTGGCTCCTCCCCGTGGCGCAGGATCGTCAACTGCACCTGATCCCCCACTTCGGTCACCAGGTCGTCTTCCTGATAGAAACGTTGCGTGCTCGCCCGACCAGCCGAAGTCTCGCCCGTCAGACGGTCCAGTGGGTCGTAGTGATATGCACGCAGCAATTTCATCGAAGTCATGGGCGCAGTTCCCTTTGGCAGCTCGTTGGTTTAAGCCTCGGGCATTTTTGGAGAGGCGTCTACTAGCAGAACTGATAGGTGTGAGGCCTTGAGGTCGGCGCTGTAGTTGCTGGCCTCATCGTCGCAACGCCGCCCGGACCAAGTCCGGGCGGCGTTGCGACGATTGCGTCAGTCAAGGCGCCGCTGATTTCACGACGCGACGTGATACGGATTCCTCGGATCATGATTCCAATCCAGAAACGGCTTGCCCGTCGCCACCGGCACCATCTCGATGCAATCCTGCACCGGGCAGGTGATCTGGCAAAGATTGCAGCCCACGCACTCGTCATCGATCACTTCATAGACATGGGTACCGTCGGGTTTCTTCAGGCTGGCAATCGCCTGGTGCGAAGTGTCCTCGCAAGCGATGTGGCAGCGGCCACAACCAATGCACGCCTGCTGGTCAATCCTGGCAATCACCTGATAGTTGATGTCCAGGTACTTCCAGTCCGTGGTGTTGCCCACCGCGCGGCCGGAAAATTCTGAAATGCTGACGTAACCCTGACTGTCCATCCAGCGCGACAAGCCGTCCTTCATCTCATCGACGATCCTGAAACCGTGCAACATCGCCGCCGTGCACACCTGCACCGCGCCGCTGCCCAGGGCGATGAATTCCGCGGCATCGCGCCAGTTGCCGATGCCGCCGATCCCGCTGATCGGCAAGCCCCGGGTCTGTGGGTCGCGGGCGATTTCGGCGACCATGTTCAAGGCAATCGGCTTGACCGCCGAACCGCAATAGCCGCCATGAGTGCTCTGGCTGCCGACCATGGGGTTGGCGACCATGCGTTCCAGGTTCACGCTGGTGATCGAGTTGATGGTGTTGATCAGCGACACCGCATCGGCGCCGCCACGGTGAGCGGCGCGTGCGGCGACGCGGATGTCGGTGATGTTCGGCGTGAGCTTGACGATCACCGGCAGCGAGCAATAGGTCTTGCACCAGCGAGTGACCTGCTCGACGTATTCCGGCACCTGGCCGACTGCCGCACCCATGCCCCGTTCCGGCATCCCGTGGGGGCAACCGAAGTTCAGTTCGATTCCGTCTGCGCCGGTGGCTTCCACCAGCGGCAGAATGTGTTTCCAGGACTCTTCGACGCAGGGCACCATCAGCGAAACGATGAGCGCACGGTCCGGCCAGTCCTTTTTGACCTGGGTGATTTCCCGAAGGTTGATCTCCAGGGAGCGATCGGTGATCAGCTCGATGTTGTTGAAACCCAGCACTTCACGGTTGGCGCCGAAGTGCGCTGAATAGCGCGACGACACGTTCACCGCCGCCGGGTCTTCCCCCAGGGTTTTCCAGACCACGCCACCCCAGCCCGCCTCAAAGGCGCGGACCACGTTGTAGGCTTTGTCGGTCGGCGGCGCCGAGGCCAGCCAGAACGGATTGGGTGCTTTGATGCCGGCGAAGACAATCGACAGATCGGCCATTTATGCAGCCTCCACGTTAAGCATCAGTTGTGCGTTGATTGCTTCGGCGGCACGTTTGCCGTGTTGCACCGCTTGCACGGTGAGGTCCTGGTCGAGGCTGGTGCAGTCACCGCCGGCATATACACCGGGGATACTGGTGCGTAGCTGTTCGTCGACTTCGATGCGCTCGCCCTGACGCTTGAGCTCTCGGGCCAGCGGGTCGGCGAGGGCGCTGTTGTCGAAGGCCTGGCCGATGGCCTTGAAGATGGCGTCGGCGGCCAGTTCGAAAGTTTCGCCAGTGCTCTGCAGGCGCCCCTCGACCAGATGCGTGCGGGCGAAACGCATGCCGCGCACCCGGCCGCTGGCGTCGAGCAGGACTTCCTGGGGTTGGGCCCAGGTCAGCAGGCGCACCTGATTGGCCTTGGCAATGTCCTGTTCGTGATCAGTGGCGCCCATGTCCTCGGCGCCCCGGCGGTACACCAGGTTTACGTCGCGGGCACCGAGGCGGGCCATTTGCACGGCCATGTCGATGGCGGTGTTGCCTGCGCCGAGGACGATGCAACGGTCGGCCAGCGGCAGCTGCGTCAGGTCATCGGCCTGACGCAGTTCGCGGATGTAGTCGGTGGCGGCGAGCAGACCCGGCGCGTCTTCGTGAGGCAGACCCAGTTGCTTGCTGGCAGCCAGACCGAGGCCGAGGAACACCGCGTCAAACTGCTGGTGCAGTTCGCTGAGGGTCAGGTTGTCTCCGAGTTTCTGCCCGTGGCGGATTTCGATGCCGCCGATCTGCAGCAGGAAGTCGAGCTCCTTCTGCGCGTAGTCGTCCACCAGTTTGTATTTGGCGATCCCGTACTCGTTGAGGCCTCCGGCCTTTTCCCGGGCCTCGAAAATCACCACGTCGTGCCCGTGCATGGCGCTGCGATGGGCGCAGGACAACCCGGCCGGGCCGGCACCGACCACCGCGATGCGTTTACCGGTGGCGGTGGCGCGCTGGAACGGGTGTGCAGTGAAGTGCGCGTTGTCCACGGCGTAGCGTTGCAGCAGACCGATCAGCACCGGAGCGCATTCATGGGCGTTATTGCGCACGCAAGCCTGCTGGCAGAGGATTTCCGTCGGACAGACCCGGGCACAGCTGCCGCCGAGGATGTTGGCCGAGAGGATTTTCTGCGCCGCGCCCTGCACGTTGTCGTGCTGGATGTTGCGGATGAACGAGGGAATGTCGATCTCGCTTGGACAGGCATTGATGCACGGCGCGTCATAGCAATACAGGCAGCGCGAGGCTTCGAGGTGAGCCTGGCGCTCGTTGAGCGGCGGCGCCAGGTCGCTGAAATGGCCGGCGAGGGCGGCGGCGTTTTCAACGGGATGGGGGAGGTGGGTCAGGGTCTTGATCACGGTTATAGCCTCACGGTGATGGAGGTTCTGCCTCTGTCGGGCATTGGTTGTTGTGGCGTCTGTGATAACGCTATCGCTGGCAAGCCAGCTCCAATTACAGGGGGGCTCGGGTGTTCACAAATCCCGTGAGAGCTGGCCTGCCACAGTTATTTCGATCAACCGGGATCCCTGTGGGAGCGTGGCTTGCCCGCGATAGGCCGCAGGCCGCTCTCAGCGTTTAACAGCAACCGGCTGATTCAACTCAGCCCGCTTGCTCAGCAAATCAAACACCGCCGGATAAGCCGGCCGCTCGATATAACGCCCGGCACCGCGCTCGGCCCGCAGGTCGCCATCGGCCCAGACCACACGCCCCTGGCTGATGGTATGGCTGGGCACGCCGCGTACGGTCTTGCCTTCGAATATGTTGAAGTCGACCTGCTGGTGATGGGTCTTGGCGGAAATGGTGCGTGTACCTTGCGGGTCCCACAGCACCAGGTCGGCATCGGCACCGACGCGGATCGCACCCTTGCGTGGATAAAGGTTGAAGATCTTCGCTGTGTTGGTGGAAGTCAGCGCCACGAAATGCTGCATCGACAGGCGACCGCTGTTCACCCCTTCATCCCACAACACCGCCATGCGGTCTTCGATGCCGGCGGTGCCGTTGGGGATCTTGCTGAAGTCGTCGCGACCGGCGGCTTTCTGCTCGGCGCAGAAGCAGCAATGGTCGGTTGCGGTGGTGTGCAGGTTGCCCGACTGCAGCCCGTGCCAAAGCGCCTCTTGGTGACCGCGCGGACGGAACGGCGGGCTCATCACGTAACCGGCGGCGGTCTGCCAGTCGGGGTGGCGGTAGACACTGTCATCGAGCAGCAGATGCCCGGCCAGCACTTCACCGTAGACCGGCTGGCCCTTGGCCCGGGCGTAGGTGATTTCGTCGAGGGCTTCTTTGGTCGAGACGTGTACCAGGTACAGCGGCGTACCGAGGGTTTCGGCAATGCGGATGGCCCGGCTTGCAGCTTCGCCTTCCACTTGCGAGGGCCGCGACAGTGGATGGGCTTCCGGGCCGGTCATGCCCTGGGCCATCAACTTGCGCTGCAGGTGATAGACCAGTTCGCCGTTTTCCGCATGCACGGTGGGCACCGCGCCCAGCTCCAGGCAGCGTTCGAAACTGGCGACCAGGGTGTCGTCGGCGGCCATGATCGCGTTCTTGTAGGCCATGAAATGCTTGAAACTGTTGACGCCATGCTGGCTGACCAGCTCGGCCATCTCTTCGCGAACCTGCTCGCTCCACCATGTGATGGCGACGTGAAAGCCGTAGTCCGCCGCCGATTTCTCGGCCCAGCCGCGCCATTGGTGGAAGGCTTCGAGCAGGGATTGTTGCGGGTTGGGAATCACGAAATCGATGATCGATGTGGTGCCACCAGCCAGGCCCGCCGCCGTGCCGCTGTAGAAGTCCTCGCTGGCGACGGTGCCCATGAAGGGCAGTTGCATGTGGGTGTGCGGGTCGATGCCGCCGGGCATCAGGAACTGGCCACTGCCGTCGAGTAACTCGGCACCCGTGGGAAGGTCAAGGTTTTCGCCGATGGCTTTGATCACGCCGTCTGCGCAATAAACATCGGCGCGGTAACTTTCATCGTGGGTAATAACGGTGGCGCCACGGATCAACAGAGACATTCCGAGTTCCTCGCAGGCATGACCGGCTTGTGCCGGTTCTAGATGTTTTATAGGTTGCCATCGTTAGCAGGTTTAATCCTGTCAACGTTGTCAGGAATAGAAGCTAGCTGGTGTTATTGGAATCGGCAAGATTATTTTTTATAAGCTTATATCTGGTTTAACCTGTTGAAAATAAACAACTAAAATCACAAATCCGCAAAATGGTGCATGTCCTCACCATTTTGACGCACTTGACAGGAACCAAATATGGTCAAGATTTCCTATGTGAAATCAGCTGTTTGAAGGTGGTCTATGGTTGCTGCGCAACTTTGAAAAAAACTTCAACGCACCAGATTGAGTCCTGACTGTTCGGACAACTTGCTGGCATTCGGTTTGAGTGGCATGACGAGCAACCGAGGAGTTGATGGCTGAATAAATAAAACTGATAAACATCAGTTGCTTACAAAATGTTTATGGTACTGCCCGATGCGCAAGCGGGGCATCCGGCACGTTTATTGATGCCGCCAGCCCCTGATGTGTAACAACAATCAAAAGAACAGTGGAGCGGCCATGCAACAGATCAGATCGCAAGTGACCGAGCGCGACGGCTTGTTTGAGCTGGAAGCCGGCAGCGATGTACTCGACAGTCCCCGTTACAACCACGACATCGCACCGACCAAGGTGCGCGAACGTACCTGGAATAAATGGCATATCACTGCATTGTGGGTGGGCATGGCGATCTGCGTGCCGACCTACACCTTGGGCGGCGTGCTGACTGCGTACTTCGGCCTGAGCGTGGGTGAAGCGCTGTTGGCGATCCTGTTTGCCAACATCATCGTGTTAATTCCCCTGACCCTCAACGCATTCCCCGGTACCAAGTACGGCATTCCCTTTCCGGTATTGCTGCGTTCTTCCTTTGGCATCCTCGGCTCCAACATACCGTGCCTGATCCGAGCCCTGGTGGCGTGCGGATGGTTTGGTATTCAGACGATGTTCGGTGGCCTGGCGATTCATCTGTTCCTGGGCTCGGTGTTCGAAGGCTGGAAATCTCTGGGGGGGACCGGTGAGGTCATCGGTTTCATGGTGTTCTGGGTGCTGAACCTATGGGTGGTGATTCGCGGCGCCGAGTCGATCAAGTGGCTGGAAACCCTGTCCGCACCGCTGTTGGTCGCGGTGGGCGTGGGCCTGCTGGTATGGGCGATGCCGAATGTGTCGATGACCGAACTGCTGGCCATCCCGGCCAAGCGTCCCGAAGGCGCCGGTGTCGCCAGCTACTTCGCCGCCGGGCTGACAGCGATGGTCGGTTTCTGGGCCACCTTGTCCCTGAACATCCCGGACTTCAGCCGCTACGCGAAAAGCCAGAAGGACCAGATTGTCGGGCAGATCATCGGCTTGCCGCTGACCATGTTCCTGTTTGCCTCCCTCGGTGTGGTGATGACCGCCGCGTCGGTGAAACTGGTGGGCGTGACCGTCTCCGATCCGGTGACCTTGATCGGCCATATCCAGAGCCCGGTCTGGGTCGCTTTGGCGATGGCGCTGATCATCATCGCCACGCTGTCGACCAATACCGCGGCCAACATCGTCTCGCCGACCAACGATTTCCAGAACATCGCGCCCAAGGCGATCAACCGCACCAAGGCGGTGATCCTCACCGGGCTGGTGGGGTTGGCATTGATGGCTCATGAGCTGCTGAAAAAGCTCGGGCTGATCGTTTCGGATCTCAGCCTGGAAACCGTCTATTCCAACTGGCTGCTCGGTTATTCCAGCCTGCTGGGCCCGATCGCGGGGATCATGGTGGTGGATTATTTCCTGATCAAGAAACAGCAGCTTGACCTTGCCGGGCTCTATCGCGATGACGTGTACCCGGCATGGAACTGGAGTGGCTTCATCGCGTTCGGGGTGCCGGTGGTGTTGACGCTGCTGTCGTTGGGCAGCGATGTGTTCAGCTGGTTCTACAGCTACGGCTGGTTTACCGGCTCGGCCCTTGGCGGGGTGATTTATTACGGGTTGAGTGTGATGCGGCCCAGTCCGTCTGTTGCGAAATCTGCGGTATGAGTGATGGCCCCTTCGCGAGCAAGCCCGCTCCCACAGGGGGAACGCATTTCAAATGTGGGAGCGGGCTTGCTCGCGAAGACGGCAGTACAAACACCACCGTATCGTCGGAACAAATCCATAAGAACAGCCAGAGGAGATCATCATGAACGCTGCCCTAGACGTTCTGCAGACCAGCCATCAGCACATCAACCGCGACCGCCTGTGGCAGTCGCTCATGGAACTGGCAAGGCTCGGCGCTACGGTCAAGGGCGGCGTCTGTCGTCTGGCCCTGACCGACCTCGACCGCCAGGCCCGCGACACCTTCGTCAAATGGTGCGAGGAGGCGGGCTGCACCGTCAGTATCGACGGCGTCGGCAACATCTTCGCCCGGCGTCCCGGGCGTAACCCGGATCTGCCGCCGGTGATGACCGGCAGCCACATCGACACCCAGCCCACCGGCGGCAAGTTCGACGGCTGCTTCGGCGTACTGGCCGGCGTCGAGGTGCTGCGTACCCTCAATGACCTGGGCGTCGAAACCGAGGCACCGCTGGAAGTGGTGGTCTGGACCAACGAAGAGGGCTCGCGTTTCGCCCCCTGCATGATGGGCTCTGGCGTCTTCGCCGAGAAATTCACCCTGGAAGAAACCCTGGCCAAGGTCGATGCCGAGGGTGTAACCGTCGGCGAAGCCCTGAACGCCATCGGCTATGCCGGCTCACGTAAAGTCAGTGGCCATGCGGTCGGCGCCTACTTCGAAGCCCATATCGAGCAGGGCCCGATTCTGGAAGACGAACACAAGACCATCGGCGTCGTCATGGGCGCCCTCGGGCAGAAGTGGTTCGACCTGAAACTGCGTGGCGTCGAAGCCCACGCCGGCCCGACGCCGATGCACCTGCGCAAGGACGCACTGGTCGGCGCCGCGGTGATCGTCGGTGCGGTCAACCGCGCTGCCCTTGGCCATCAACCCCACGCCTGTGGCACGGTCGGTTGCCTGCAAGCCTATCCCGGGTCTCGCAATGTCATCCCCGGTGAAGTGCGCATGACCCTGGACTTCCGGCATCTGGAACCGGCCCGGCTGGACTCGATGATCGCCGAAGTGCGCCAGGTGATCGAAACCACTTGCGAGGAACACGGCCTGACCTTCGAGCTGACCCCGACCGCCGACTTCCCGCCGCTGTACTTCGACCAGGGCTGCGTCGATGCGGTTCGTGGCGCCGCCCGGGGCCTGAGCCTGTCGCACATGGATATCGTCAGCGGAGCAGGGCACGACGCAATCTTCCTCGCCGAACTCGGCCCGGCCGGGATGATCTTCGTACCGTGCGAAGGCGGCATCAGCCACAACGAAATCGAAAACGCCGCGCCGGATGATCTCGCGGCGGGCTGTGCGGTGTTGTTGCGGGCGATGCTGGCGGCGTCGCAAGCCATTGCGAAGGGGGAACTGGCTACTTGAGCGGAAAAAAAGATCGCAGGCTGCGCCAGCTACAGGGTTTCGGGTGTAGAAGCTGGCGCAGGCTGCGACTTTTTGCTTTTGCTCACTTCGTCCTCACAGGTTCTTCGCACGTTCAGAAATGCCTGCGGTCGTACTCTTCACTGGGGCGTGACAGCTCCATCGCAAGGGTGGAACGCAATGAGCCAGGACGTCCTGAGCACCGAAACCAATCGTCGACAGTTGCAGCAGATCATTGCCGGCCTGTCCGACGGGGTGATCGTGCTCGACCCCGAACAGAACATTCTCTGGGCCAATGAAGCGGCGTTGACGATGCATGGCGTCGATCAGGTCGGCGATCTGGGTGCCGACGCCAAGGCCTACGCCAAGCGCTTCGCCCTGCGTTATCGCAACAATCATGTGGTCCCGGCCGATAGCTACCCGATCAACCGCGTGGCGCGTGGCGAGACGTTCAGCGATGTGTTGGTGATGGTGACGTCGGCTGAGGACGAGGAGCGTTGCTGGGTCCATCGCGTACGCAGCATGGTGTTGGCCGATAGCCGTGGCGAGCCGGAATCGCTGGTGTTGATCATGGACGATGTCACCGATTGGGCCAGCGCCGAGCAGCGGTTCGAGAAGACTTTCTCCGCCAACCCGGCACCTGCGGTGATCTGCCGGCTCAGTGATTTGCGCTACATCAAGGTCAACTCCGGATTCCTCGAAATGACCGGTTATGCCCGCGACCAGGTGATCGGCAGTTCCACCTATGAGCTCGATGTACTGGAGCAGGCCGAAAACAAGGACCTGGCCAAACAGCGCTTGCGCGAAGGGACCACCATTCCACAGATGCAGGCCGAACTTCAGTTGCCCGACGGTGGCAGCAAGCAGGTGATCGTCGCCGGTCAGCCTCTGGAACTCAATGAAGAAGCCTGCATGCTGTTTTCCTTCGTGGACATGGAACCGCGCCACAAGGCCGAAGTCGCCCTGCGCCAGAGCGAGGAGCGTTTTGCCAAGGCGTTTCGCCTGTCACCGGTGCCAATACTGCTATGCGCTGCCAGTGATCAGGTGGTCCTGGACGTCAATGATGCGTTTCTCGATACCCTCGGTTACCCCAGCGAGGAAGTACTCGGCGAGAGCATCGCGCAGGTTGATTTCGTTGAGGACAAGGGCGCCTGCACGCGCCTGTTCGCAGCGCTGGAGAAGAGCGCAAGCCTGGATCGCGTCGATGTGCGCGTGCGTAAAAAAGACGCCGGGCTGATCGATTGCCAGGTGTCTGCCGATACCGTGAATATTCAGGACAGACCCTGCTATCTGTTGGTGTTGATCGACGTCAGCGAGCGCAAACGAACCGAACTTGAACTGATATCGGCCATTGAGGAGGTGATGAAAGACACCTCGTGGTTCAGCCGCACGCTGATCGAAAAGCTGGCCAATGTGAGAAGCGTCAACACGCCGAGGTTGCCCAGCGTGTCCTTCACCGACCTGACCCCGCGCGAGCGCGACGTATTGGGCCTGATCTGCGAAGGTCTGGCCGACAAGGAAATCGCCGCGCGCCTGCAACTGGCGCCGAACACGGTTCGCAATCATGTGGCGACGGTCTACTCCAAACTCGACGTGCACAGTCGCAGCGAAGCGATTGTCTGGTCGCGTGAGCGTGGGTTGTTCTCCAGCGAGTGGCGGCCCAAGGGCCAGCGCTGAGGTGCAAATGCACCAGAGAGCAGGGTGCAAATTGATGTTTTGACTGGTGGTAGCGGCTCTTACGCTGGCGGAGTACGACAGGTCTGTGCGCAGCGCCTGCGTGTCGCCATTGAAACAGCTCAAGGAACCGCTACATGAAACAACCCTGTGTCGCATTGCGCCTGACGAGGCCTGTGCAATGATTTCCCTCAGCCAGTTACGGATGTCGATCGAGCGCAGTTTTTCTCCGCTGGCCTGCGAGTGCAGTGTCTCGGGTGATCATTCATTGACCGTGAAGCTTTACCATCCGCTGTCTGGTCAGGTGGACCTGGTGGTCAGCGGCTTGAACATGGCAGCGCTGCACACAGCAGAGTCGGTGGCTGTCCTGATCGAGGAACTACGTTACGAGCTCACGAGTAACAGTCTGCATCGCCCGGACCCGGTGATGTAAGAACTGCCAGATTCTGCTGGCGGCGGCCAACGACTGGGCTATAAGGATTAAGGCAATGGTTTTTTGTGACAGGATCGTGGACTTTGTACGGAGGTTTTGTTGTCACAAAAAAGTGTCGATCACTTATCGTGGGTCAACCTATGAAAAAGTCCGGGAAATGCGTTTTTGCACCGCTCGCACTCTGCGCAGCGATCCTCGGTGGCTGCGCCAGTCCACCACCCCCTCCGCCTCCATTACCGCCGCAGGAAAAAACCTGCGAGACCATGGATAAAACCGATGTGCTGGGCGATGTGCGTGGCGAAAACGGCGAGGTGACCCGAGTCACCACGACTACTCGTTGCGTCACGCAGTAGACCATCCAGTACGCGAAACCCTGTAGGAGCCGGCTTGCTGGCGATTGCTTTGGGTCAGCCGACGGCGGTGTCGCCTGACGAATCGTTATCGCCAGCAAGCCGGCTCCTACCTGTTTGCTCGCAGACGCCAATCAGGACAGGTAGCCGCCATCCACGTTCAGCGACACCCCGGTGGTGTAGCTGGAGGCGTCGCTGGCCAGATAGAGCACTGCGCCCGCCATTTCACTCGGGTCCGCCACGCGCTTGAGCGGAATCTGCTGCAGGGCGGTGTTGAGGATGGCCTCGTTCTTAACCAGCGCCGAGGCGAACTTGGTGTCGGTCAGGCCCGGCAGCAGGGCATTGCAGCGTATGTTGAACTGCGCGCATTCCTTGGCGAAGACCTTGGTCATGTTGATGACTGCAGCCTTGGTCACCGAGTAGATGCCCTGGAAAATGCCCGGCGAGACGCCGTTGATCGAGGCGACGTTGATGATGCTGCCGCCGCCGTTCTCGCGCATCAGTTTGCCGGCTTCCACTGACATGAAGAAGTAGCCGCGAATGTTCACATCGACGGTTTTCTGGAAGGCGCTGAGGTCGGTGTCCAGCACGTTGCAGAACTGCGGATTGGTCGCTGCGTTGTTGACCAGGATATCCAGGCGCCCGAACTGTTCCTTGATGCCGGCGAATACCTGACTGATCTGCTCCATTTCACCGATGTGGCAGGCGATGGCGGTGGCTTTGCCGCCGGCGGCAATAATCGCGTCGGCGACGTGTTGGCAGCCGTCGAGCTTGCGGCTCGAAACGATGACATGGGCGCCTTGCTGGGCCAGCAGTTTGGCGATGGCCTCACCGATGCCGCGGCTGGCACCGGAGACAAAAGCGATCTTGCCATCGAGGTCGAACAACTGAGTCTTGGACATGGTATTCCCTTATAAAAAGTTTTGTTATCGGGCCACAAGCGTGATCAAAGGCTGGATTTCTGGATGACCTGAAGGCTCATCTGCTCCAGCAGTTTGTTCATGTGAATGAACTGTGCGAAGCGCTTGTCCTGGGTCTGACCATGGTAAAAGCGGTAGTAGATCTGTTGCACGATGCCGGCCAGGCGGAACAGGCCATAGGTGTAGTAGAAATCGAAATTGTCGATGCGGATGCCTGAACGTTCGGCGTAGTAATCGACGAACTCGCGGCGAGTCAGCATGCCCGGTGCGTGGCTCGGCTGGCGGCGCATCAGTTGCACGGGGGCCGGGTCATCGGCTTCGATCCAGTAGGCGAGGGTGTTGCCCAGGTCCATCAGCGGATCGCCGAGGGTGGTCAGCTCCCAATCGAGCACGCCGATGATTTGCATCGGGTTATTCGGGTCAAGGATCACGTTGTCGAAGCGGTAATCGTTGTGGACGATGCTGGAGGTCGGGTGATCGGCCGGCATCTTGTCGTTGAGCCAGGCCTTCACCGCGTCCCACTGTGGCGCGTCCGGGGTCAGGGCTTTCTCGTAGCGATCGCTCCAGCCCTTGATCTGCCGCGCCACGTAACCTTCGGGCTTGCCCAGGTCGCCCAGGCCATAGGCGTTGTAGTCGACCTGATGCAATTCCACGAACTTGTCGATGAAGCTCTTGCACAGGGCTTCGGTTTTTGCGGCGTCCAGGCCCAGTTCTGCCGGCAGGTCCGAGCGCAGGATGATGCCGTTGACCCGTTCCATCACGTAGAACTCGGCACCGATCACCGATTCGTCGGTGCAGTGCACATAGGCCTTGGGGCAGTACGGAAAACCGTCGCGCAACTGATTGAGGATGCGGAACTCACGACCCATGTCGTGGGCGGACTTGGCCTTGTGGCCGAAGGGTGGGCGCCGCAGGACGAACTCCTGTTCGGGGTATTCGAGCAGGTAGGTGAGGTTCGACGCCCCCCCCGGGAACTGGCTGATCTGTGGCAGACCACTGAGGCCGGGAATGTGCGCCTTGAGGTACGGATCGATCAGGCTGGCATCGAGTTCTTCGCCGGAGCGGATACGGGTGGACTGGTCAGTAAGCGCCATGCTTATCCCTTCTGCTTATTCTGGAGGCCTCAAACTATTGGCTAATCTAATGCGCACACCCTGCACCCACAACCGTGAATGGCTCTTATAGGTAAGCGTGTTGCCGGCCAATCATTGTTTTTGATACAGCTGTTTGAATTTGTCGTCAATGTACAGCACGGCTTTGCGCCGGCGGCAACAGGATCGGCGTCAGTACCGGTTGGCTGGAGAAGAACGCCACCAGGTTCTTGCCCACCAGTTCGACGGTACCCTGGGTTGCCTCCGGGGACAGCCCGGCGACATGCGGGGTGAGGATAACGTTGGCCAGTGCCTTGAATGCCTGGGGTACGTGCGGTTCGTTATCGAACACATCCAGTGCGGCCCCGGCGATCCGCCGTTGCTCAAGTGCGGTGATCAGGTCAGCGGTGGCGATAACGCTGGCCCGGGCGATATTGACGATGAATCCGTCGGGGCCAAGGGCGTCCAGCACCTGGCGGTTGATCAGGTGTCTGGTGCCCACGCCACCCGGCGTGGCAACAATGAGAAAATCCGAGGCCCGCGCCAGTTCGGTGGGGGTCGAGCAGAAGGCGTAGGGCACGTCGCTGCGAAGCTGGCGATTGTGGTAGCTCACGCTCATGTCGAAGCCGGCGTCGGCGCGTTTGGCGATCGCCATGCCGACCGCGCCCAGGCCAAGGATGCCCAGGCGCTTGCCGGCGAGGGACGGGCGCATGATTTTTGGCCATTCGCCGCGTCGTACGGCGGCATCGCAGCGCGGCACATCGCGCACCAGTGCCAATAGCAGTGCCATGGCATGGTCGGCGACGGAGGAGGCATTGACCCCGGCGCCGTTGGTGACAGTGATGCCGCGGTCGGCGGCCGCCTGCAGGTCGACGTGTTCGTAACCGGCGCCGATCACGCAAATGATCTTGAGGTTGGGCAGGGCGGCGATTTCATCGGCATACAGCCCCAGGGGGCCGCGAGTCAGCACGGCATCTATCTGGCCGGCGTGGCGCGAGATGGCTTCGGCGCGCTCGGCGGGCGTGGGTGCCAGGATCAGGTGAAAGCCTTGATGTTCGAGAATCGGTAGGTAGTCATTGATGGTTTCAACCAGTACCAGAACAGTTGCGGGCATTGCTCGGCTCCTGTGATCGTCGGCTTGTCAGGTGCAAAAGGTCGTTTCAGGGTGCTGATTTCAGAAGTGTTTGGCAATGGTGTCCACCGCCTTGGCGGTGTTCTGTAGTCTGGACTGCTTGCCGGAAGAAGCAAATACAGGTTCGAGGTAGTCGCAAGCTCATTTATGGCTCAAGGCGGACGCGCTTGCTACTCCCCTTTATAAGGAGTGTGAACGACATGGATGCGCACCGGCGGGTTGTTTTCCACCATGTCGCGTGGTACTTCTCGAGAGTAGGTGAACTCGGTTTTATTCAATGCTTCCAGGCGCCTGACCACTGTTTTGATGGGGCCGAATTCGGGTACCAGTATGTGGTGTTTTTGATCTCCGGTAACAAAGAAGTAACCGCCACCTCCTTTGTTGTACTTTGAAACTCCCGTGACAGCGTCGAAGAACTCATAGCGATTGGTTTCGAGATCCCAGGTCGATATGCCCACCACTTCGGAATAATCCGCTTTTACGTCAGTTTGAGGCTCGCCTTCTATATAGACTTTGGTTGTCAGCCATCGAGGAGACGATTCCAGCGCCAGTATATCCACGGCGCCAGGGTTTGGTTGTGCAAAGCTGCCTGGCGCACAAAGCAGTGCAGCAAGAAGGAAGCATGTAGATGCAATAGTGTGTTTTTGCATGCGGGCAACTCCTGGGAATGGGGGCGCTATCAATTTGCTTGGTTCGGTGAGTAAAAATATAGGCCGGGAGTAGACGCGGTACAATGGTTGGGTATTTGCTTGTAACAGTTCAGTGTCGTTTTAATTTAAGTAGTTTGTTAGTTGTAGTTTTTGTCTGTGTTTTTTGTAGGCATATTCGCTGTTTCCAGGTTGGGGGCAGTCAATGTTTAATTTCACCCCACCGAGCGCTACCGTTCCCGAGTGGTGTCGCTGGTGTCCATCAAGAAGTCGAGCGTTTGCAGCAAACTGCCAAGGCTCCGTTGAAGGTCTGGCGCAATCTGACAGAAAAGGCTCGATCAGGGCGCGGCGGGTACTTTTCTTGTTCGCGCTGGACGATCCAGGCGTTCCAACGCTCAAGAAAGGTCTATTGGTACTGCCGTTCCTCACCTAAGTCTTTGCTTCTGTTCACTAATCCTCCAGAATCGCGCCCCTGTTTCGGCCATGGCGCTGCCTGTCGGGTATTCCGACGCGTCCTGGCCGGGTGGCAAGTGACCGGAATGTGGAGATCCCACCGGATGAATGATCAGGCCAATAGCGTCAACAAACGCTATGTAGCAGCAACACCCGCGACACTTTCGAGCTGGAATCGCCAAGACACCACCTGGATGCTGGGCCTGTTTGGCACGGCAATTGGTGCGGGAACCCTGTTTTTGCCGATCAACGCGGGGCTGGGCGGTTTCTGGCCGCTGCTGATCCTGGCGTTGCTCGCGTTCCCGATGACCTTCTATGCACACCGTGGCCTGACTCGCTTCGTCCTGTCCGGACGCGATGGTGCGGACATTACCGAGGTGGTCGAAGAGCACTTCGGAATCAAGGCCGGCGCGTTGATCACCTTGCTGTACTTCTTCGCGATCTTCCCGATCCTGCTGATCTACAGCGTGGCGTTGACCAATACCGTGGGCAGTTTCCTTGAGCATCAACTGCACATCATGCCGCCGCCGCGCGCCGTGCTGTCGCTGGTGCTGATCCTCGGCCTGCTGGCCGTGGTGCGTTGCGGCGAGCAGATCATCGTCAAGGCCATGAGCCTGATGGTCTACCCCTTCATCGTCGCCTTGCTGTTCCTGGCGGTGTTTTTGATTCCACACTGGAACGGCGGCATCCTGACCACGGCCACCACGCTGCCGGAGCCATCTGCGCTGCTGCGTACCCTGTGGCTGGCGATTCCGGTGATGGTGTTCTCGTTCAACCATTCGCCGATCATTTCGGCGTTCGCGGTCGACCAGAAGCGTCAGTATGGTGAGCATGCCGAAGAGCGCAGCTCGCAGATCCTGTCCCGTGCCCACCTGCTGATGGTGGCGATGGTGCTGTTCTTCGTCTTCAGCTGTGTATTGACCCTGTCGCCGGCACAACTGGCCGAAGCCAAGGCACAGAACCTGTCGATCCTGTCTTACCTGGCCAACCACTTCAGCAACCCGACCATCGCCTTCGCCGCGCCGTTGATTGCCTTTGTGGCCATTTCCAAGTCGTTCCTGGGGCATTACATCGGTGCCAGTGAAGGCCTCAAGGGCCTGATCGTCAAGAGCGGCAAGCGCCCGGCAGCCAAGACCCTGGACCGCATCGTAGCGGCGTTCATGCTGGTGGTGTGCTGGATTGTGGCGACGTTGAACCCGAGCATTCTGGGCATGATCGAAACCCTGGGTGGCCCGGTGATCGCGGCGATCCTGTTCCTGATGCCGATGTACGCCATTCGCAAGGTACCGGCGATGGCGCGTTATCGCGGGCAGGCTTCCAATGTCTTTGTGACAGCGGTGGGGCTGGTGGCTATTTCAGCGTTGATCTACTCCCTGACTGCCTGACCCGCCACGAACTCCCCTTGTGGGAGCGGGCTTGCTCGCGAATGCGGTGTGTCATTTAACACATCGGTTGACTGATTCACCGCATTCGCGAGCAAGCCCGCTCCCACAGGTTTATCGGCGGTAGTTATTCCAGGCATAAAAAAACGCCGCCCATCTCACGATGGGCGGCGTTTTTTATGGCTCTGTAACGTTAGGCTTGAACGACCGGAATGTTGGCGTTCGCAGCAGCTTCACGGAACTCGGCGATCTGGTCGAAGGACAGGTAGCGGTAGACATCGGCCGCCATGCTGTCGATCTTGCCAGCGTATTCCATGTACTCCTCGACGGTCGGCAGGCGACCCAGGATGGAAGCCACGGACGCCAGCTCAGCCGAAGCCAGGTAGACGTTCGCGCCGTCACCCAGACGGTTCGGGAAGTTACGGGTCGAAGTCGACACAACAGTCGAGTTCGGCTCTACACGTGCCTGGTTACCCATGCACAGCGAGCAGCCCGGCATTTCCATGCGCGCGCCAGCCTTGCCGTAGATGCCGTAGTAGCCTTCTTCGGTCAGCTGGTGAGCGTCCATCTTGGTCGGCGGCGACAGCCACAGACGAGTTGGCAGCTGACCCTTGACCTGCTCCAGCAACTTGCCGGCAGCGCGGAAGTGACCGATGTTGGTCATGCACGAACCGATGAACACTTCGTCGATTTTCTCGCCAGCAACGCTGGAGAGCAGGCGAGCGTCGTCCGGGTCGTTCGGCGCGCAGAGCACAGGCTCCTTGATGTCGGCCAGGTCGATCTCGATGATTTCGGCGTATTCAGCGTCTTTGTCAGCTTCCAGCAGCTCAGGGTTGGCCAGCCAGGCTTCCATCGCTTGCGCACGACGTTCCAGGGTACGAGCATCGCCGTAGCCTTCGCCGATCATCCAGCGCAGCAGGGTGATGTTCGACTGCAGGTATTCGGCGATCGATTCTTTGGACAGCTTGATGGTGCAACCGGCAGCCGAACGTTCGGCCGAGGCGTCGGACAGTTCGAAAGCTTGCTCGACGGTCAGCTTGGACAGACCTTCGATCTCCAGGATGCGGCCGGAGAAGGCGTTCTTCTTGCCTTTCTTCTCTACGGTCAGCAAGCCAGACTGGATCGCGTAGTAAGGAATGGCGTGAACCAGGTCACGCAGGGTGACGCCTGGTTGCAGTTCGCCTTTGAAGCGAACCAGGATCGACTCAGGCATGTCCAGTGGCATCACGCCAGTGGCAGCGGCGAACGCGACCAGACCGGAACCGGCCGGGAACGAGATACCGATCGGGAAACGGGTGTGGGAGTCACCACCGGTACCGACGGTGTCCGGCAGCAGCATGCGGTTCAGCCAGCTGTGGATGATGCCGTCGCCCGGACGCAGGGAAACGCCACCGCGGGTCATCATGAAGTCAGGCAGGGTGTGGTGGGTGGTCACGTCGATCGGCTTTGGATAGGCCGCGGTGTGGCAGAAGGACTGCATCACCAGGTCGGCGGAGAAGCCGATGCACGCCAGGTCTTTCAGTTCGTCACGGGTCATTGGACCGGTGGTGTCCTGGGAGCCGACGGTGGTCATCTTCGGTTCGCAGTAGGTGCCCGGACGGATACCCTCTACGCCGCACGCCTTGCCGACCATTTTCTGCGCCAGGGTGTAGCCCTTGGTGCTTTCAGCCGGTGCTTCAGGCTTCTTGAACAGCTCCGAAGGCGGCAGACCCAGCTCGGCGCGAGCCTTCTCGGTCAGGCCACGGCCGATGATCAGCGGAATACGGCCGCCAGCGCGAACTTCGTCCAACAGGACCGGGGTCTTCATTTCGAAGGTGGTCAGGACTTCGTCGGTGCCGTGCTTGCAGACTTTGCCAGCATGCGGGTACAGGTCGATCAGGTCGCCCATGTTCATGCCGGACACATCGAATTCGATCGGCAGGGCGCCGGCGTCTTCCATGGTGTTGTAGAAAATCGGTGCGATCTTGTTGCCGAAGCAGAAACCGCCGGCACGCTTGTTCGGCACGTAAGGAACGTCGTCGCCGAAGAACCACAGTACCGAGTTGGTCGCCGATTTACGCGAGGAACCGGTACCGACCACGTCACCGACGTAGGCGATCGGGAAGCCTTGGCCGCGCATTTCTTCGATCTGCTTCATCGGACCGGTGACGCCTTGTACGTCCGGCACGATGCCGTCGCGAGCCATTTTCAGCATGGCCAGGGCGTGCAGCGGGATGTCTGGACGGGACCAGGCATCAGGGGCAGGGGACAGGTCGTCGGTGTTGGTCTCGCCAGTCACCTTGAACACGCGCAGGCTGATCTTGTCGGCCAGCACCGGACGCTTCACGAACCACTCGCCGTCAGCCCAGGATTGCAGCACGCCTTGAGCGTGAACATTGCCTTTCTTGGCTTTTTCAGAGACGTCGTGGAAGGTGTCGAACATCAGCAGCGTGTGCTTGAGTTCCTTGGCGGCCACTGGCGCCAGTTCGGCGTCGTCCAGCAGGTCCACCAGAGTCACGATGTTGTAGCCGCCCTGCATGGTGCCGAGCAGTTCAACAGCGCGCTTCTTGTCGATCAGGGGGGATTGAGCTTCGCCCTTGGCGATGGCGGAGAGGAAGCCGGCCTTGACATAGGCTGCTTCGTCCACTCCAGGTGGAACGCGATTGGTGATCAGGTCAACGAGGAAAGCTTCTTCGCCAGCCGGGGGGTTTTTCAGCAGCTCAACCAGGCCTGCAGTTTGTTCGGCGTTTAGCGGCTGGGGAACGATACCCAGTGCTGCGCGCTCTTCGATATGTTTGCGGTAGGCTTCAAGCACAGTTATTACCCTCATCAGTGGTCCCAAATGGGTGTCCGGGACGCTCATCCCGAAATTGCCGTACTCATGCGCTGCAGGGCGTTGTGGGCCCATTAGCCAGAATTACCGACAATTCCTTACAGAAGCTGCTTTCAAAGTTTTACGCCTGCAGAACGGGAGCTGATGAGGGTTGGCGCCGAGCTTTTCCCCGCTGGAAAAACCCTTCGCCAACACCGCTCTGAAGGAACGACTGTGCTCGTGACGCTTTGAAAACAGCTTCTAACGGACATTGGCGCCTAAAAAGGCTGGCTGATTCTACGGCAAAAAAATATTAAAGGTAAGTTGCGAGCCTTAATTTTCAGGGGTGATTCATCTTAGACAAAGGGCTAATATGCCGACCTGTTTTGCTTTTGCGCGTTTTTTGCCTACCTATGCCCAACCAGACCATCAAGACCCCCTGCGTCGGCCTCTGCTCCACTGTTTACGGAGATCTGGTGTGTCGTGGCTGCAAGCGTTTCCACCATGAAGTGATTCACTGGAACGGCTACAACGAGGATGAAAAACGCGCGGTCTGGCTGCGTCTGGAGCAGTTGCTGTCCCAGGTGATGGCCGCCAAGGTGGAGATTTTCGATCCGGCGCAGCTCAGGATGCAGCTGGAACAGCGCAAGATTCGCTTCGTGCCCCATCAGTCGGAATATTGCTGGGCGTACCAGTTGATCGCCCGGGGCGCGCGGGTGATCAATAATCTGGAAGCCTACGGCATGGTATTGCTGCCGGAATTTCGCGACTGGAACCTGCCGGAACTGCGCGATGCCATTGATCGGGAATTTTTCCTGCTGTCCGAAGCACACTACCAGCGGTACATCGCGCCGGGGTTTCTCAAGGACGCCTTGGGAGATTGAAAAGCATCGCCGGCAAGCCGGCTCCTACACAAAACCGCTAACTTCTGCAGGAGCCGGCTTGCCGGCGATAACGATCGACCTGATGCCAGACATTCAATGCTTGTCGGCCAACTCCTCAAGGTGATCCGCCACTTCCGCCGGCTTGAGCACCAGCACATCGCTTTCCAGCTTATCAAGCACCACTTCCGCGGTATTGCCGATCAACGCCCCTGACAGCCCGGTGCGTGCCACGGTGCCGATCACCGTCACCGCCGCTTTCAGCTTGTGCGCCATGAATGGAATCAGCACATCCGCCGGGCCTTCCTCGATATGCAGGCGATCTTCGTCGATGTCGAATTCCGCCTGAAACGCTTTGCACTGCTCGCGGTAGCGCGCCTGAATGGTTTCGCTGAGCTGGAAGGTCGGGTCGGCCGAGGACAGCATCGGCGACGGATGGGCGCTGATCACGTGCAAATGGGCTCTGGCCAGGCTGGCAATGTCGTAGCCGTGATCGATGATGGTGTTGTGCAGATGCCGGTGCTCAAGATCGGTATTGCCGACGTCGACCGCCGCCAGAATCACCCGGTCCTTCCAGGAATCGGCGGTTTTCACCAGCAGTACCGGGGTTGGACAGGAGCGCAGCAGTTTCCAGTCCTCTGGCGTCAGCAGGGCTTTTTTCAACGGACTGTCCGGGAAGTGTTGCTTGACCACCAGGCCGCAGCCTTCGGCTTGCTGCACTTGCACAATGGTTTCGTGCTGGCTTTCGTTCCAGGCCTGTTCCGTGGTGGCGCTGTAACCGTCCTCCAGCAGCGTGGCCTTGAGCGCGCCCAGCATGGTGGCGTGGTCATGCCTGCGGTCGCATACCAGCAGGTGCAGGTGCGCCTGGGTGACACCGGCGATCACTTTGGCCCGTTTGAGCGCCAGACTCTCCGGGTGCTCGGGTTCGATGACCACCAGAATGCTGCGAATGGCTTGCATGATCACTATCTCCTGAAGATGAAAAAGCACGGCGTTGCACAACTATAGTTGCTGCCCGCCATTGAGCGACTTGATGCATATCAACGGTTGGCGACTGGTGGTCTGTCGGTTGGCCGGTATAATCGACGCCTTTCGTTTCAACCTCTTATCCGTGGGCCCCATGATCCTTCCCGAAATTCACGAATTCCTTGGCTGTCGCACCCCTGACGGCTGGATTCAGGCCGCGCTGGCTGACCAGGAAACACTGCTGATCGACCACAAGAATTGCGAATTCAAGGCCGCCAGCACTGCATTGAGCCTGATTGCCAAGTATCACTCCCACGTTGACCTGATCAATATGATGTCGCGCCTGGCCCGGGAAGAACTGGTGCATCACGAGCAGGTCATGCGCCTGATGAAGCGGCGCAAGATCGAGCTGCGCCAGCTGTCCGCCGGGCGCTATGCCTCGGGGCTGCGCAAGGTGGTGCGCAGCCATGAGCCGGTGAAACTGGTGGATACTTTGGTGGTCGGTGCGTTTATCGAAGCCCGCAGCTGCGAGCGTTTCGAGGCGCTGGTACCGCATCTGGACGAAGAACTGGGCAAGTTCTACTTCGGTTTGCTCAAGAGTGAGGCCCGGCATTTCCAGGGTTACCTGAAGCTGGCCTACCAGTATGGTGACGCCAAGGATATCGCCCAGGTGATTGACAGGGTGCGCGCCGCCGAGCAGGAGCTGATCGAGACGCCGGATGTGGAATTCCGGTTTCATAGCGGTATTCCTGCCGCCGCATAATTCGCATTCGCGAGCAGGCTCGCTCCCACATTGAAAACGCATTTCATTTGTAGGAGCGAGCATGCTCGCGAAGAACGCAAGAACACCTCGGGTTGTCTGGCACCCCGCGTTATCGTTGACGTTCATCGCGAGCGTGCTCGCTCCTACAGGGGGGGGGGCAGGCGTTGCGATGTTGGGCTTAAGGGCTGGGTTCAGCTTAGAAATCCCACTTGGTGGTCAGCGACACGTTGCGCGGCTCGCCGTAGTAGGTGGTGCCGAAGTTGCCCAGGCCATTGAGGTACTTCTTGTCAAAGACGTTGTTGGCATTGACGGTGAAGCTCAGGTGGTCGTCAAACTCGTAGCGCGTCATCAGGTCGACGAGGGTGTAGCCGCCTTGCTTGAGTGAGGTGGCGCCTTCGACCGGGCTGTAACTCTGACCGTAGAAAGCACTCTGCCAGCTGACACCGCCACCGACGGTGACCTTCTCCAGCGCGCCAGGCAGGCGGTAGGTGGTGAAGGTGCGCACGACGTGTTCCGGCTTGGTGGTCGCCAGCGGGAAACCATAGATGCGCTGCTCGTCCTGGTCACGGGTGCGGGCGTAGGTATAGCCGGCGGACAGGTTCCAGCCATCGGCCACTTCGCCGGCCAGTTCCAGTTCCACACCCTGGGTGGTTGCGCCGGAAATCGCTTTGTAGACGTCTTGGCCGGTGCCATCGGTGGTGAGGTATTGGGCGACGTTGTCCTGTTCGATGCGGAAGAAGGCCAGGCTGGCGATCACTTTGCCTTCCAGGTACGCCGCTTTCAGGCCGGCCTCGTAGCTGTCGCCTTCCACCGGGTTCAGGGTTTTGCCGCTGGCGTCCTTGTAGATTTGGGGCTGGTAGATATTGGTGTAGCTGGCGTAGACCGAGTAGGTGTCGTCCAGGTCATAGACCACACCGGCATAAGGCGTCACGACTCCGTGTTCCTTGTAGCTCGCATTGGTGTCGCTCAGGCCGGCGTCCGGACGGTAGGTGTAATCCTCGTTGTACTTGAACGTACTCAGGCGGCCGCCGAGGATGAACGACAGATCGTCGGTCGGGTGCAGGCGGGTGGCCAGGTAAATGCCGTTCTGGCTCTGGGTGCGTTCGTATTTGCCGTTTTTCGGGAATTCCTGTTCCGGCAGATTGCCGTTCCAGTCATAAATGCTCCCGGGGACCTCGCCGGTTGCACTGGTGTCGTAGGTGTCGCCGGTCTGGCGCGAGTGGGACGCCATGAAACCTGCGAGCAATTCATGTTCGCGACCGCCCAGGGTGAACGGGCCGCAGACGTTGACGTCTGCGGTGTTCTGCACGCGATGACCTTCCCAGCGGCCCCAGTAAAGAAACATGCCTTCGCCCGTGGCACGGTCCGGGCTGCCCCCGCTGGCTGAAGCCAGGCGGGTATCGTGATCGGTGGTTTTCTGGTCGAGGCTGACCTTGAACTTCCAGTCGTTGGCCAGCGCCTGTTCCAGGGACGCGAAATAGGTGATGTCATCGTAGTCGCGACGGCTCCAGTCGGCGCCCGGGTTGAAGTGACGGGGGAAGTCGGTGCGGCCGCCGTCAGTGAAATACACCGCGTTGCCCGTCCAGGACGAGCCTCGTGGGGTCGTACTCGACTTGTCGATGCCGAACGTCAGCAGGGTGTCGGGTGTCAGGTCGGCTTCGAGGATGCCGTAGTACAGGTCTTTTTTCTGGCTGTAATGATCCATGTAGGAGTTCTTGTCCGAGTAGGCACCGACGAAGCGCCCACGCACGCTGCCGGACTCGTTCAGCGATCCGGAAATGTCGCCGACGCTGCGGTAGGCGTCCCAGGACCCGACGGTGCCGCTGATCGACGCCTTGAATTCCTTGGTCGGTTTCTTGCGGATCAGGTTGACGGTGGCCGACGGATCGCCCGATCCGGTCAACAAGCCCGTCGCGCCTTTGATGATTTCGATGCGATCGAGGCTGGCGGCGTCGTCGCCATTGTTGGGGTTCTCCCCGTAGACGCCGTCATAGGGGATGTTGATGCCGTCGTACTGGAAGTTGGTGATGGCAAACCCACGGGCGGAAAACTCGGTGCGGTCGCTGTCGTATTTCTGCATCGAGACACCGGGGGCATTGCGCAGCGCGTCGCTGATGCTCTGTACGCCTTGGTCATCCATTTGCTGACGGGTAATGACGGTGACCGATTGCGGTGTTTCGCGCAGTGACAACGGCAGGCCGGTGGCCGACGATGTCGAGCCGGTGGTGTAGGAATGGGTGCCTTCGGTGGTCGCGCCCAGGCCTTGGGCGGAGATGGTGGTAGCACCCAGTTGCAGCACACCGTCGTCCTTGGCGATCTTTTTATCGGCGCCGCTGTCAGCAGCGTGAGCGGCAGTTGCCAGGCTCAGCAGCGCGGCGGGCAGGGCGAGTGCCAGCGGGCACAAGGCAAAACGAAAACGGACGGCGAGGTGGTGCGACATGGAGATCCCTTTGCATCGAATCGATCGGTAGTTGAAGTGCTTCTGCTGGTTAACCGAACGAAAAATGCAAAGGGGAACTGCGCTGCGAAAATACTTGATAAGTATTCTCAGCGGCTCAAGCCGAGGTGTTCGTGTTGAACTGTTTGAGTGTGATGGGCAGTTGCATGCAGGGTGAATGGGCGGGCCTCATCGCTGGCAAGTCAGCTCCCACCGTGTTCGAGTGGTATACAGAATATATGTATACCGCTAAACCTGTGGGAGCTGGCCTGCCAGCGATGGCGGAGTGTCAGTCACCCGTGATGTTGTATGTGCCGGCCTCATCGCCAGCAGGCTAGCTCCCACAATTTGATCTTCAGTGAGCACAAAACTCATGGCCGGCACCTATCCACTGTGGGAGCTGGCTTGCCTGCGAAGAACGATAACGCGGTCTACCGGCCTGGCACCCGCCACAGATACCAGGCGGCCACCGTCCGATACGGGCTCCAAGCCGCGCCGATCTCGGTCATTTGCTTGCGTGTCGGCTGCAACTCCAGGCCCTTGAGCCGTCGATACCCCTCACGTACGCCAAAGTCATCGGCCGGTAAAATGTCCGGACGCTCCAGGCTGTAGATCAGAAGCATCTCCACTGTCCAGCGGCCGACACCGCGCAAGGTGATCAAGCGCTCGATCAGCGCTTCATCGTCCATGACCTGCGCCGTGGCGTAATCCGGTACCACGCCGTCCAGCGTCGCCTGGGCAATGCCCTGAATGGTCGCGATCTTGCTCGCGGAAAACCCGCAGCTGCGCAGGCGATCGAAGTCCGTGGCGACAATCTCCTCTGGTCGTGGAAACCCGTGCTGGGGGAACAGCGCCAGCAGCCGGCCGACTATCGCATCGCCAGCCTTGGCATGCAGTTGCTGATAGGCAATCGCCCGTACCAGCGATTCATAGGGATCGCGAGCCGGGTGGGGTTGATGCAGGCACGGGCCGATAGCGTCGATGTGGCGGCGCCAGTCATCGTCGAGGGAGGCCAGAAAGTCACTGGCGGGCAAATAAGGGGCTGGCCTGCTCATCGATTCCTTCTTGAGCCCAAGCGTCAAAACGCCAACTGCCGGGTCATCTGCACCGTCGCGTTTTCCAGCCTGAGCAAAAACGCCTTGCGCGGCTGGCCACCACCGTAACCGGTCAGCGAGCCGTCGGCACCGATTACCCGATGGCAAGGTACGACTATCGAAAGCCGGTTGTGCCCATTGGCCAGACCCACCGCACGACTGGCGCCGGGTTTGCCCAGCGTGGCGGCTATGGCGCCATAGGTAGTGGTGTGGCCATAGGGGATTTTCCCCAGCTCGGCCCAGACCTGGCGAGAGAATTCGCTGCCGGGCAGGTGCAAGGCAACGCTGAATTGCTTGAGTTGGCCAGCGAAATACCCGGCAAGCTGTTCTTCGATCTGCTGCAAGTGCTGGTTGTGTCCTGGCGCCACGGCATAGCTATAGCGGTTCTGCAGCTCTTCGACTTCCCGCGTCAGTGCTGGCCGATCGAGAAACTCCAGCAATACCAGGCCGCGGCGCTCGGCCATTGCGATCATCGGGCCCAAAGGGGTAGTCAGGCGGGTGAACAGCAAGGCTTCGCTGTGGGCAGCGCGGCCCGGGGTGATGTGAAAGGATTTTTGAAACGCATCGCGAAAACCGCTCAGGGATTCGTAACCCGAATCAAATGCCGCGCTGTCGATCGAGTCGCCCTGTTTGATCCCGCCCAGCGCTATGCCCAGGCGTCGGGTGCGCAGCCAGGCGTGAAAGGTCATGCCGAAATGCTGCTTGAACCAGCGCCGCAGTTTCAGTGGTTCGATGCCTTCGGCTTGCAACTGGGCATCGGTCCAGCGCTGCTCGGGGTCGGCGTCTACCGCCTTGAGCAGTTTCTGCACCCAGTGCGGGGCAATGGCCGCAGCGTCCAGCGGTTTGCAGCGCAGGCAGGCGCGGTAGCCCGCCGAAAGGCACTCGTCGGCATGGGCGAAGAACTCGACGTTGTCCGGCTTCGGCGAGCGTGCCGTGCAGCCCGGGCGGCAGAAGATCCCGGTGGTCTTGACCGCAGTAAAGAACACCCCCTCGTAGGCGGTGTCTCGTTCGAGCATGGCCCGAACCATCTCGGCGCGGGGCGGCAGTAACGTGTTTTGTAGGTTCATGGAGGCAGCATAGAACGCGTCATGGCCAGCCTCCACCGGAAAATCGACAGGGAATTGCTGGCAACTGCGCGATCGTTCAACCTGGCTTCATAGGTGGGATAAATTTCAGGCCCGACGGGCGAGCAGCAACACCGAAGCCGCCGCCGACAACAACCCGGCGCAGCAGCGATTGAACATCCGCTTGCCCGACGGTTTGGCAAACCAGCGGCGCATGTGCAAGCCCATGTAAGCGTACAGACCAATGGCGATCCATTCTAGGATCAGGAACAGTGCGCCCAGCAGCGCAAATTGTGGTGCGATGGCCCGGGTCGAGTCGACGAATTGTGGCAGGAATGCGGTAAAAATCAGGATGGCTTTCGGGTTGCCGGCCGCCACCAGAAACTCTTGTCGGGTCAGCGCCAGCATTCCCACCGGCGCAGTGGTCACCAGTTTTTCTGCGCCGGGGTCAGCGCGCCACAATTGCCAGGCGAGGTAGAACAGGTACGCCGCACCGAGAATCTTGATCCCGTAGAACAGCAATTCCGAGGTTTGCAGCACCACCGCCAGCCCCGCCGAGGCAAGTGCAATCATCAAGGCGAACGCCAGCAAGCGACCCATACCGGCAAGGCAAGCGGTGCGGTAGCCATAGCGGGTCGAGTTGCTGACCGACAGCAGGTTGTTCGGGCCTGGCGCCATGTTCAGGGCGAAGCAGGCCGGGAGAAAGAGGGTGAGGGTGGTGAGGTCCATGATCGGCTCCGGCAGCTGGAGCCATATTTTTACACAGCTGCCGGTTGACCTGACCCGTACAGTGATGGACTCAGGTAGCGTACCAGTACTAGCGAGCGAACTTTTTCGCCCCGATCACGCACAGGATCACGGCCACGGTGACCCCGAGCATGCCAATGCTGACCTGTTCGTGCAGCATCGTCGCGGCCAGGGTCAGGCCGAAAAACGGCTGCAGCAGTTGCAGCTGCCCGACGGCGGCGATGCCGCCTTGCGCCAGCCCGCGGTACCAGAACACGAATCCGATCAGCATGCTGAACAGTGACACATAAGCCAGGCTGAACCAGGCCGGGGTGCTGATGTTGGCGAAGGTCGCGGGCATCCGCCACCAGGTGAGTGCGACCATGAGCGGCAACGCCAGCACCAGCGCCCAGCAGATGACCTGCCAGCCGCCGAGCGTCCTGGACAGCTTCGCCCCTTCGGCATAACCCAGGCCGCAGGCCAGGATCGCCAGCAGCATCAGGATGTCGCCCTGGGGCGAGGCGGTCAGCCCCTGGGACAGGGCAAACCCAGCCACCAGCGAACTGCCCAGCACCGAGAAGATCCAGAACGCCGGGCGCGGTCGCTCGCCGCCGCGCAACACGGCGAATACTGCGGTCGCCAAAGGCAGCAGGCCAACGAACACGATGGAGTGGGCGGAGGTGACGTACTGCAGCGCCAGCGCAGTCAGCAGGGGAAAGCCGATCACCACGCCCAGGGCGACAATCGCCAGGGGAAGTAGCTGATGCCGGCCGGGGCGTTTTTCCTTGAACAGCAATAACAGGCAGAGCGCGAGAACGGCAGCGATGGTCGCGCGCGCGACGGTGAGGAACACCGGGTCGAACTCCAGCACCGCCACACGAGTCGCCGGCAGCGAGCCGCTGAAGATCACCACGCCGATCAGGCCATTGATCCAGCCGCTGCTAGTGTTCTGCCGCGTGTGGTTTTGCAGGTTTGAAGTCTGTTCCATGTGGCTCACGCTCATTGTTTGATTGCACTAAACCCATCCTATGGCTGATTATCGGTACAATCAAAAAATTGTCATGGATACATCCCATGCCGCGCGCTCGATACAAATCTCTGGTTGATGCCTTGGCTGGCGACATCCGCTCAGGGCGCCTGCTGCCCGGCACACGCTTGCCGACTCACCGCGAACTGGCGGCCGCCGAGGGACTGGCGCTGGTCACGGCAAGCCGGGTCTATGCCGAGCTGGAGGCCATGGGGCTGGTCAGTGGCGAAACCGGGCGCGGGACTTTCGTCAGGGAGACCTCCTTGCCGCCCCAGCACGGGATAGATCAACCCGAGGTCGTGGCCGGAATGATCGACCTCAACTTCAACTATCCGTCGCTGCCGGGCCAGGCCGATCTGTTGCGCGGCGCCTTGCGACAGCTCGCGCTGTCCGGCGACCTTGAAGCCTTGTTGCGCTACCAGCCCCATGCGGGGCGCCAGCATGAGCGGGCCGCCTTCGCGCGTCACCTTGGCAGCCGCGGCTTGACCGTGCAGGCGTCGCAGATGTTGATCGTCAGCGGCGCCCAGCATGGGTTGACCGTGACGATGATGGCGCTGCTACGGCCCGGCGATGTGATCGCTGCCGATGCCTTGACCTACTCGGGATTCAAGGTGCTGGCCGATGCGCTGCACCTGGAAATGGTGTCGATTCCGGTCACTGCGGATGGGCCTGACCTGGAGGCGCTCGAGATGTTGTGCCGCAGTCGTGCGGTACGCGCTGTCTACAGCATGCCGACGCTGCACAACCCATTGGGCTGGGTGATGCCCGCCGGGCAGCGTGAGCGGCTGGTGTCGATTGCGCGCCGGCACGATCTGATTTTCATTGAAGACGGCGCGTATGCTTTTCTCGCGGAAAATCCACCACCACCCCTGGCCGAGCTGGCGCCCGAGCGCACGGTCTACGTGTCCGGCCTGTCAAAAAATGTCGCCACCGGTTTGCGGGTCGGCTTCATTGCAGCACCTGAACATTGGGTCGCGGCCCTGGAACGCACGATTCGCGCGACCACCTGGAACACCCCCGGCGTGCTGACGGCCATCGCCTGCGGATGGATCGATGACGGCACCGTGATCCGCCTGGAGGCGCAAAAACGCGCCGACGCGCAAGCCCGCCAGGCCTTGGCCCGGGAAGTGTTGACGGGCCTGAACACCATCAGCCATCCGTGTTCCTATTTCACCTGGTTGCCGCTGCCGGAAGAGGCGCGGGCGGATCAGATCGCCGTGGCCCTGATGCGCGAGCAGGTATGCGTATCAACCGCCGAGCCCTTCGCGATCTCGGACCACGTTCCCCACGCGCTACGGTTGGCGCTGGGGTCCGTGGGCATGGATGACTTGCGCGATGCGCTGCTGAAAGTCAGGAGGGTGGTCAGCCTGTACGCCTGACAGGGCATTTTTCTTCAATACCTGCGCCAAGCGGCTGTTTACCTTGAGAGCCTGGTTCAACTCGAAGAAAGAAGGTGTGCAATGAGTCTGATGATCTCCATGGCCGCGTTTGCGCTGGCCGCGTCAATTACCCCGGGGCCTGTGAACATTGTCGCGTTGAGTTCCGGCGCACGGTTTGGCTTCAGGGCCAGTCAGCGGCATGTGGCCGGTGCGACCTTGGGGTTTGTCTTGCTGCTGGTACTGATGGGCCTGGGCTTGCATGAGCTTTTGCAGTTATGGCCGGCGCTGACCCTGTGGGTGCAATGGGCGGGCGTGGCCTTTCTGTTGTACATGGCCTTCAAGCTGGCGGCCGACAACGGGCAGTTGCAGACGAAGGAGTCGACGCAGGCGCCGTCGATGCTGTACGGCGCCATCATGCAATGGCTCAACCCCAAAGCCTGGCTGGCCTGCGTGGCCGGCATGGGCGCGTTCGTCGCCGATGGCGAGGCGCGGCTGGTGTGGCAGTTTGCGGCGGTGTATCTGGTGATCTGTTACCTGTCCATCGGCTGCTGGGCCTATGTCGGGACGTTTTTGCGCGGGTACCTGAACAATCCCGCCGGGATGCGCCTGTTCAATCGGGTGATGGCGGGGTTGTTGGCGGTGAGTGCGGTTTATTTGGTATTGCCATAGATGCACTGAAGCGGGGGGCTCAGCTAGCACCCAGAAACGCCCTACGCACTTATCGGAAATAGCCTATATCCGTGTTTGTCACCCTCGTTAAAACTTGCAAGCGCTTGAACGAGGGTGGCTTTCAGCTTTAGGGCATCCCCCTTGACCGGCGGAGAACCGGGTGCTGTGGGAGCAGTATCTGATGCCCAACATCGCTGGAAAGGTCGACCGAAGTTCGTTCCTGCGCAATCCCGCCAAGTTTGCACGACAAGGAGCGACATACAACATGGCCAGTTTGCTTGCCCGACTGTTTGGCTTACACGAACCGCCCCCGCCTGTAACGCCTGCGGCCCCCCGCGCACCGATTCTGCCGACGTCCCATACCCGGCTCATCGCGCAGCCCGCGAGCCCGGCCCCACTGAAAAACTGGTGCCATCCGTTCAAGAGCAACTTGAACCCACTGATGCAGCTGACCCACTTGGCCAAGGCCGCCGGCGGCTACTACCCGATCGGTCGCAGTGGCCTGTTCCACGGCGGCATCCATTTCGACGCAGGCACCGCCGGCACCCTTGATCAATCCAGCGTCCGATGCCTGGCCGACGGCGAAGTGGTGGCGTACCGCATCGACACGCACGCGCCGACCACGCGCTACTTCATCGGCGAGCTGACCATCGACAAGCCGTTCTCGCGCAACGTCGGCCTGGTGCGCCATCGCCTGCAGCCGCCCAGGATCATTGGCAGCGCGGACATACCGCCCAGCCTGACCTTCTACAGCCTGTACATGCACCTGCAGGATTGGGCGAAGTACGAACAAAATGATGCCATTGAGCGCCCGGGATTCTGGCCCGCGAGTCCGACCCTGCGGGTACCACAAACCGCCAAAGATGTTCGCCCCGGTCCGCTGGAACAGCGCGGCCTGAACGTGCGTCACCAGCCTACCCAGGGCAAGATCATTGACCTTCTGCCGCGCGGTGCGCTGGTGACCGTTAGTGGCTCGGGGGCCTATCGCAAACTGGAAAATCGCCTCGGTCCGGCCGTCCTGATCACCGCCGACGGGGCGCTGGCTGGTTACATCGCCGTCAAGCTGCTGCGACCCGTCAGGGACAACGAGTACCGCATCACCTCGTCGGAACCGGCGGTGAATGTTCGCGCCGGGCCGAGCCTGACGAGTAAGGTTCTTTTTGAGTTGCCGACCGGCTCGGTCGTCACGGTCAGTGGTGAGGGCGATTTTCGCAAGCTGGAACGCGTCAACCAGTATGTGCATTTTGCCTCACTGCAAAGCGAGCTCGCTCCGCTGGCCACCGACCGCGTCGTGGTGCTCGACCAGCCGGTGCCGATCCAGGCCGGCGCCTCGATCGGCCACATCGGCGAGTATCAGAGCATGGGCGCGGATCGACCGGAGGAAAAACTCCACCTGGAAGTGTTCACCGGCGATGACGTCGACTTGTTTCTCGACGCCAGTCGGGACTGGGCAAAGCGCTTGCCCGCGAAAGAGCGCACCTGGCTGAAGCTGGTCAAGGGCACACCGGTGGTGCCTCATGAAGAATGGGTCACGGCCGCGCGCCTGCAGGCGGCGAGTGATGCCAGCCCACGCAGCGCCGCCGACCTGTTAGTCCCCAAGAGCCTTCTGGACGGCCTGCCTGCGGAGGGAAAAATCCACGTGCCAGCGACCGATTACCGCAAGGCTCGCAACTGGTATCGCCTGGACGGGCTGCTGCACGATGCGGACCACAACTTGCTCGACGGCTGGGTGTGCGAAGAGGTCGACGCCACCCCATGGGTCAGCCCGTGGTCGTGGGAAGGCTATGAGGTGATTTTCGACTACAGCACGCCGCGACATGAAATGGCGTCGTTTTTCAGTGCTGTCGGCCGTTTTAACGAAGGACAACGCGAGCGCTTTCGCCCCTTGGCCGAGAAAAGTAATCAAGGGCCGATGAAAAGCCGCCTGAACGCGATTCTCGACCGCAACGGCGACGACAAGATCACTGCCGAGGAGGTACAGGCGGCTCTGCAACTCCCGGCGTTGGCGCAATCCATTTCCCAGATGGTCTTGCGCAAGGAAAGCGAGTGGTTTCACCAGACGCAGAAGTGGGATGCGCTGGATGAGTTGCTCGGCCACAGCGGCTCGACGCCGCACTGGAATTGGCAGGCGGAGAAGCAGCGGATCGAGCAGATCAGTTGGTGGAGTGAGGTGGCGGAGAAAGTCGGGTTGCCTTCGTGGGGGAGGCCGTATCACTTTCATCCGATAGGGCTCATTGGTGCTTTTACACAGCGTTCTTGTGCTTGCAAAAGAGATATTACGCTGGATGAAATGCGAGTTGTGATTTCTGAGCAGCAAATAATCAATGGTCTTTTTCAGAAATCCAGTTTTCCGGAGGTTAAAAATATTGAGGCGGAATCCTTTTTAATTGCACTAAATCAGGCGATGGATAGATATAGGATTGATACCTGTCTGGATAAAGCGTTATTTTTGTCAAATCTTGCAGTTGAGAGTGATGCATTTAATACAACTACGGAATATAAAAACCGAGACAACTCAATACCCGTTCACTGGAACAGTTATAGGGGTGGTAGCGACTACCATGGGAGGGGCTTGATACAACTGACGCATATAGATAATTATCACGCCTATTTTAGCAGTGAGCAAGTTTCCATTGCTACTTCTGTGGAGGCTGTTGCTAGTAATGTGCGATTTATTACTGGCTCTGCCGGCTGGTTTTGGAGGAAAGGATCCGCTTGGGGAGATCTGAGCAAGTACTCGAAAAATAACGACTTAATTAAAGTAATTATTGGTGTGAATGGCGGGTTTAATCATGCATATGAACGGGAGGAATATGCTTTGGCACTGATTGATAAGCTAAAAGTTTCAAGTTGCCCGGTACACGGAGGAGGACATTATAGAAAATACAAGCTTTCCGAAAGCTCACTAAGGGATAGCACGGTAGGGTCTGGTATATGGAAGCGTTATTTTGGTGAGAGCGATGAAATATTTAAGAGGTAAAGTTTGTTTGTTCTCGCTGGTGCTGCTTTTGCAGGCAGTAGTTCCATACGCATCGCAGGCGGAAGAATATTCTAAAACGTTTGAAGCTGAACTGTTTGAAAACAATAGAATTTACATAAAATTGGTTGGCGATAAATATTTGTATCGATTTGGGGAGGTAGAATGGCGTGTTCTAAAAGCTGGTGTGATAGAGGGCGGTGGCGGTAAAGAAGTTATTTTAATGGATGTTAACAAAAATCATATAAATGACGTGTTTGTAAAGTTGTTTGAGAGCGGCGCTAACAATATTTACGCACTATTCATCGCGTCAAAGAAAAATGGTGCAGTTGTTTTTTCTGAGTATGAAGAGCTGTTTGGATCTCCCTATATTAATGATCGTGGGGAGTTGACAAGTGTCAAACGCGATGGGCCATTTTCAGTAATTGAAACCTACATGATTGAGCAGGGTGAGCTCCATCGAAATCAGACCAGAGAGCCGATAAACTCCGATCTGGAAAAGGTCACGAACTTCAAGCGACAAGGAAAAGAAGAGTTTTCGATAAAATTCCTTGGTACTAATATATCTGCTAATGCTTGTGTGGATGCTAGTCGAGCTTACCTATCAAACTCCCCGTCAGCAGCAGATGTTACGAAAGCATATATTGTCAAGGGTGATAGGGTCTCAATACTTGACTCGGCTAATAATGGAGAGTGGTTTAAAGTTCGTTATCATGGGGGACACATAACAGACGGGTGGCTATCGCAAGCGATGCTTAGCTTTCAGGGGGCTGCTGAGTGCATGCGCGATTAGAACTCTCTCAAGGAAATCAATGGAGTGGTAGATGGCTTGAGGCTTTAACACTCCTTCACCCCCGATACTGCCCCGGCGTAGCCGCCAAATGCTGTTTAAACGCCCGCTGAAAATGCGCCTGATCCGCAAACCCCGCTTCCAGGGCCACATCGGCAATCAGCTTGCCATTGCGCAACTGCTCCCGGGCGAACTGGATGCGCCGATTGACCAGGAAGGCATGGGGCGTCATGCCGTAGTGCTGCTTGAAGGCGCGGATCAGGTAGGACGGCGACAGTTGCGCCGCTGCGCAGATGTCTTCGAGCTTGAGCATTTGCGTGCAGTGCTCGCGGATGTAGTCGGCGGCGCGTTCGAGTTTGAAGTTGGGCTCGCGCTGGGGGTGATCGGCGGGGTTGAGGCGTAGTTGCACCTCGGTGAAAAACTCCACTGTCACGCTGTGTTTGCGCAGCACCTCCTGCAGCGGATCGACCAGCACCTCGTACAGATCCTGGAGACCGGCAAACAGGCTGGCGTCCTCTGTGTGGGTGGCCGAGAAGCGGCGAAATGCCGAATCGTTGCTGAAGCCCAGTTGATGCTGCAAATCGGTAAGCCAGGGCGTGTCGACATACAGCATCAGGTACGACCAGGGCTGGTCGTCGATGGGGTTGCAGGCGTGGACATCGCCAGGGTTCATCAGCACCACGGTGCCGACGCTGACTTCGAATGCCGACTGCTCATGGAGGTAGGTGCTGCGCCCGGCGGTAATGGCACCGATGGAAAAATGCTCGTGGGCATGCCGGGTGTAGCAGACCTCGCGCCCGTCGGCGATGGAGCGGGCTTCGATGAAGGGCAGGGCGTCATCGCGCCAGAAACGCGGGGCCTTGTTGGCGTCTTTGGCAGCGGCATGCTTCATGGTCGGTCCTCGGCAGTTCATCACCCGAGTGTATTAGCTCTCGCCGTCAAAGGCTCGCTGCAACGCCGCGATATCGAGTTTTTTCATTTGCAGCATGGCTTCCATGGCCCGTTGCGATTTCTTCGTGTCGGGGTCTTTCATCATGTCCATCAATACGATCGGAACGATCTGCCAGGACAACCCGAACTTGTCCTTGAGCCAGCCGCATTGCTGGGCTTCGACAGGGCCGCCGGTGGACAGGTTGCCCCAGAAATGGTCGACTTCGTCCTGGGTCTGGCAGTTGACCTGAAACGAGGTCGCTTCGCTGAACTTGAACTGCGGCCCGCCGTTGAGACCGGTGAAACTCTGTCCGTCGAGTTCGAAACTGACGGTCATCACCGAGCCCGCAGGCCTGCCGTGGAACTCGAAACCGGCCTCGCTGTAGTGGGTGGTTGCGGTGATTTTCGAGTGATCGAAGATCGAGCAGTAGAATTTCGCGGCTTCTTCGGCCTCATTATCGAACCACAGGCAGGGCGTGAGTTTTTGGACGCGTTGCATGGCAGGCACTCCTCGGCAGGTTATGCAGGCAGGATTTAAAGCGTAGCCAGCCACAGCGCGTTCGGCAGTACCGTAGATCGACCCGCGCTCAGAAATCCCAGCGGGTGCTCAGTTGCAACGAGCGGGGCTCGCCATAGAAACCGGTGCCGAAGTTGCCGAGCCCGGTGTAGTAGGTTTTGTCGAAGAGGTTCTTCACGTTCAGCGTGGTGCTCAGGTGCTCGTTGAATCGATAGCGCGCCATCACATCGATCAGGGCGTAGTCCGGCTGGGTGATGGTCGAGGACTGGCCGAAATCGACGCTGTCGTCAGGATTGGGCTGGAACACCTGGCCAAGGAATTCACTCTGCCAGTTCACTCCCGTACCGACCGTGAGCTTGTTCCACGTCCCGGGCAGCCGGTAAGCGCTGAACAGGCGTATGACCTGTTCCGGTGCCGTGGTTTGCAGGATCGAGGCGTAGACATGATCCCCCTTGGCATCGCGGGTGTGGTTGTAGGTGTAGCCGGCGGACAGACTCCAGCCGTCGCGGATTTCACCGGCCAGTTCGAGCTCAAAACCCTTGGTGGTGGCGCCCTGGGTCGCGCGGTACACCGAGTCGCTATCGACGCCGCTGACGTACTGGGCGATGTTGTCCTGCTCGATCCGGTACAGGGCGAACCGCGCGTTCAGGCGTCCGCCGAAGTATCCGGCGAGGATTCCCGCCTCATAACTCTTGCCTTGCACCGGATCGAGCAACTGGCGATCGGCGTCCTTGCTCATCTGCGGCTGGTAGATGCTGGTGTAGCTGCTGTACACCGACCAGGTGTCGTCGAGGTCGTAGACCAGCCCGGCGTAGGGCGTGACCACCCCGGTCTGGTGATAGCTGTCACGCACGTCGGCGCTGTTCGGGTCGTGGTAGTCCAGGTCGTCGTGCCCCTTGAAGTCACTGACGCGTGCACCGAAGATCAGCGCCAGATCGTCGCCCGGCTTGAGCCGGGTGGCCAGGTAGGCGCCGCTCTGGCGCTGGACGATTTCGTCGTCGCCCACCTGGGGAATCTGCGGTTTCGGGTACTCGCCTTGCCAGTCGTTGATGCTGCCGTCCACGGGCGGATAGACCGAGCCGTACACCGGGTTGTCCTGGCGGGCGTCCATCGACATGAAACCGGCGATCAATTCGTGCCCGCGGCCGAGCCAGGTGAACGGACCGCTGAGGTTGACATCAATGTTGTTCTGCACCTGATCGCCCTCGAACTTGCCCATGTACATGAACATGCCGTCACCACTGACCGGGTCCGGATTACCGCCACTGGCGGAGGCGAGGAAGGTATCGTGACGGCGGTGCTTGCGGTCGTAACTGATCTTGAGGGACCAGTCGCTGGCCAGTTGCTGCGCTACCGATGCGAAGAGCGTCTGGTTACTGAAATCGCGGCGGCTCCAGTCGGTGGCCGGGTTGAAGGAACGGGAGAAACGGGTACGCGAACCGTCGCTGTTGTACATCGGGAAACCGGTCCAGCTGGCGCCGCGGGAGCGGCTGTCCTGCTGGTCGATGCCCAAGGTCAACAGTGTGTCAGGCGTGAGAGCGGCTTCGACTATGCCGTAGGCGATGTCCCGGGTGTTCTGGTAATGGTCGATGTAGGCACTGCGGTCCTGCCAGGCGCCGACAAACCGGCCGCGCACTGCGCCGTCCGCCGTCAACGGGCCGGAAATATCGCCCTCGCCGCGATAGCTGTCCCAGGAACCGGCCGCGCCGCTGAGCGAGGCCTTGAAGACTTTGGTGGGTCGCTTGCGGATCAGATTGACCGTCGCCGACGGATCGCCCGCACCGGTCATCAGGCCGGTCGCGCCCTTGATGATCTCGACGCGATCGTAAGGCGCCAGATCGGTGCTGCTGGTGCCGTAGTCGTACACGCCGTCGTAGTCGGTGTTGACTCCGTCGTATTGAAAGTTGCTGATCGGCAGGCCGCGACTGGAAAACTCCCAGCGTTCGCTGTCGTAGTTTTGCACGCTGATCCCGGGCACCCGGCGCAGGGCGTCGGCAATGTTGCTGGAGCCCTGGTCGTCCATGAGCTGACGGGTGATGACCGAGACCGATTGTGGCGTTTCGCGCAGGGACAATGGCAGCCCGGTGGCCGAAGAGGTCGAGCCTATGGTGTATGAGCCGCTGTCTTCGCTGATCCCCCCTGGCGGCTGCGCGGAGATGTTCGTGGCGCCCAGCTCCAGGGCTCCTGGCGCGGCCGCCGCGGTGTGCAGCACGTAGCCGCCATGACCCTGGGGCAGCGCCTGCAGGCCGCTGCCGTGCAGGAGTCGTTGCAGCGCTTGTTGTGCGCTGTAGTCACCGTTCAGGCCGGAGCTGAGTTTGCCGGCCGCGATGTCGTTGTGACCGGCGAGAAAGATACCGGCCTGTTCGGCAAAGCGGTTGAGGGCGCTGATCAGGGAGCCGGCGGCGATATCGTAATGACGCTTCTCGCTGGAGGACTGTTCACTGCCGGTCGGGTTGTCCGCATGGCTCAGTGGCGCTGCCAGGCCCGCCAGGACAGCCGCGAGGGCCAGCACCAGCGGGCGCAAGGCAAAGCGGTAGCGGGCAAGGGTGAAGCGCGGCATGGAGTTCCCGGGAAGTGGATCGATCGACAAACGAGGGGCCTTGAGGGTTAACCGAGCGAAAAACCCGAAAGGGAACCGGCGTAACAAAAAATCTTCAGGCTTTCGGGCCGACGCTGACCCACCAATCCAGGGTCTTTATCACCCGCACCGGCAAGGCTGCCTCCAGCAGGCGCAACGCCTGGTCGGTGTCCCTGAGCGGGAACGAGCCCATGACCGGCAAGCTGGCGACCGCCGGATCGCACCCCAAGTGCCCCGGACGGTAGCGGCTCAGCTCTTCGATCAGTTGGCCAAGGGGCATGTTGTCCGCCAGCAACAGGCCCCGGCGCCAGGCTTCGCGGGTTGCCGTGGCGGTAGTCGGGACAGGGCTGTGGTTGTCACTGAAGAGCAATTGGCTTGCGGCTTCGACCACCCGGACCTGACCCTCGCGCGTGCGGACTTCGACGGCGCCTTCGTAAACGTTCAGCAACGTTTGCAGGTTGTCCTGGCGCACGCTGAAACGGGTGCCCAGCGCGCGCATCCAGCCCTGGGCGGTTTGTACCCGCAATGGACGATCGGGGTCTTTGGCGGTATCGACCAGTACTTCGCCGGCCTGCAACAGCAGCAGGCGCTGGCTGGCGTCGAAGCGTACATTCACCGCACTCAGTGCGTTGAGCCAGATCCGGCTGCCATCGCTGAGCCGGGCTTCGCGGGTTTCGCCCGTGCCGGTGGCGAGGTCGGCGGTCCAGCGCGCCAAGGCAAGCGGCAGCGCGCTTTGCTTGCAGGCGCTCCATCCAAGCAAACCACCTGAAACCAGCACCAGCAGGCTCTTGACGGCCTGGCGGCGGCTGATGGCCGTGCGTTCGGTGTTGCGCAGCACATGGCTGGCTGCATGGGGATGCTCTTGCTGCAAGGCGGCGAAGCGTTGGCCAACCCGCTCGACATAGTGCCAGGCAGCCTGATGTTCACCGCTTTGCGCCAGCCAGGCTTGCCAGTGCCGACGCTGCTGCTCGTCGACCTGCAGATCGTTGAGTTGCACGTACCACTGCGCCGCCTGTTCGAGGCTGGCATGACTGATTGCGTTTGCGCAGGCCTGGGTCATTGGATCAGCAGGCCATCAAGTTCTGCTTCGAGCATCGCGCAATGCATCAGTGCCTGGGCCAGGTATCTTTTCACCATGCGTTCGCACACACCGATTTCATCGGCGATGGCGCGGTAGGGCAGGCCATGCACCTGGGCGAGGATGAACGCATCGCATACCCGCTGGGGCAGACGTTGCAACATGGCGTCCACCTCGTAGAGGGTTTCGACGATGATCGCCCGTTGCTCCGGCGACGGCTGCACGGCTTGTGGCTGCGCAGCCAGAGTCTCCAGCCATGCCTGTTCCAGCTGTCGACGCCGCCAGTGATCGATGCACAGGCCCCGGGCGATAGTCGCCAGGTAGGAGCGTTCGTGGGTTTCGCCCTGGAAAACCTGAGGGCGCTTGAGGACCCGGATGAAAGTGTCATGGGCCAGGTCGGCGGCATCGAACGCGTTGTTCAGGCGACGCCGCAGCAGCTCCTGCAGCCAGCGGTGATGGCTGGTGTAGAGCGTCTGGACGCAGGAGGAGTCGACAGCCGTCATGGGCAATGCAGGTCCATGGGCGATACGCGCCCTTGTACAAATAAGAATTGATCGCGATTAAACCAAAATGCCATCGGTGACGCAAATGATATTGGTTTGCTTTTAGGGTGTGTTCATTGGAAAGGGGAGGTTGGTTTGTCAAAATGACTCTATTTCGGGTGTAAATGACTGCTTTCCAATTTGGTCTAAATGACTGCGTTTGGTCCAGGTCATTGATATTGCAGGGGTAGAATTTTGGCACGGAACATGAAACAGCAAGGTACTAACTGAACGACTTCAGGAGTATCGAAAAATGTTCCATTTTTTCAGCAACCCTCATAACGTTCTGCGCCTGTCCAGCCAGGTGCTGGCAGTCGGTCTGGTGATGTTGCTCGGCGGAATTTATGGCGCCTATCTCTATGCCGGCACGCTGTCGATCCTTGTGTTGGTATCGATGCATGCCTTGACCATTCTCGGCCCGACCTTGTTGAAAGTTGGTTATGTGATGCGGCTGCTGTCCCAGTACCGGATTCACTCGCAGGTGGCCGCAGTGGTCGCCTGATGAACCGGGCTGCTATTGGCTTGTGCCGATTCCCTGTAGGAGCGAGCTTGCTCGCGAAGGTCGTCAACGAAGACGCTGGGTGCCTGATGCCCCACAGCGTCCTCGCGTGCATCGCGAGCATGTTCGCTCCTACAGGGTGGGTGGCGTGAGTGTTGAGTAACCGTTGGCGCAGGAATGGATATGTACACCTGCAAGCCAGCGGTGAATGACAGACCATCGCGAGCATGCTCGCTCCTACGGGGGAGGGGGCATGGATGTATTGAAGGCACATTCGGACATTTTTTGACCGGTGGTCGATGCGCCTCGGCGTTCCATTAAAACTGCGCTTAGCTGAAGGGATAACCCGAGGCGCGCGCAGGCACGGTACTGCTGTAGCTGCGCCCCTTCAGATCACCGTGAGTCTGAGGAAATGCGCAATGCTGACCCTGAACATCAATGGCCAGGACCAAGAGCTTGATGTAGCCGCCGATATGCCCCTGTTGTGGGTCCTGCGCGACGTCGCGCACCTGACCGGTACCAAGTTCGGTTGCGGCATGGCCCAGTGCGGTGCCTGCACGGTGCACGTCGACGGCGCACCGCGGCGTTCCTGTATCACCCCCGCCATGGCCGTGGCCCATGGCCAGAAAATCCTCACCATCGAGGGCCTTTCCACTGACGGCACGCACCCGGTGCAACAGGCCTGGGCGGAACTCGATGTGGTCCAGTGTGGTTACTGCCAGTCCGGGCAGATCATGTCAGCGGCGGCCTTGCTGGCGAAAATTGCGCAACCGACCGACAGCGATATCGACCAGGCATTATCGGGCAACATCTGTCGTTGCGGCACCTATCCAAGGATTCGCGCGGCGGTCAAACGCGCTGCCGAATTGGGATGAGACGACCATGAACCCGGGCAATCCGTTATCGCGTCGTGGCTTTCTCAAGGGCAGTGCTTTGCTCGGTGGCGGTCTGGTGGTGGCGTTTGTCATTCCCGGGGCACACCGTTTTGCCATGGGCGCAGAGAATCAGGGCAACGTGTTCGCCCCCAATGCCTTCCTGCGCATCGGCAATGACAACAGCGTCACCGTACTGCTTGGTCATTCGGAAATGGGCCAGGGCATCTGGACCGGCCTGACCATGCTGATTGCCGAAGAACTGGACGCCGACTGGTCGAAAATCCGCGTCGAGCACTCCCCGGCATCGGCCGCCGATTACGGCATGGCCGGGTTTGGCGGGATGCAGATCACCGGCGGCTCGACCTCGACCTGGATGGAGTTCGACCGTTACCGCCAGGCGGGTGCAGCCGCTCGCCTGATGTTGATCGAGGCTGCCGCCAAGCGTTTCAACGTTGCACCGTCGGCAATCCACACCGAGTCGGGCATCGTGATTGCCGGTGAACACCGCGCGACTTATGGCGAGCTGGCCGATGACGCCGGCAAGCTCCCCATGCCTGACCCAACCTCGATCAAACTCAAGGAGGCGAAGGACTGGCGGCTGATCGGCAAACCCACACAACGCCTGGACACCCCGGAAAAAATCAGCGGCCGGGCGAAGTTCGGCATGGACGTGCAGTTCGACGGCTTGATGACGGCCATGGTTGCCCGGCCGCCGGTGTTCGGCGGTAGCCTGAAGTCCTTCGAAGGTGCCGGGGCCTTGGCGATTCCCGGCGTGCATAAAGTGGTGGAGGTGCCGACGGGGGTGGCGGTCATCGCCGATCACTACTGGGCGGCGAAGCTGGGCCGCGATGCGCTGAAAATCGAGTGGGAGGCGGGGCCCAATGCCGGGCTCGACAGCGGCGCCATGCTGGAAAGTTTCCGCAAACTTGCTGCCACACAGGGGCTGGACGCGGGCAAGGCGGGCGATACTCAGGCGGCGCTGGCGAAGGCGGCGAAGACCATCGACGTCGAATACAACGTGCCTTTTCTGGCCCACGCACCGATGGAGCCGCTCAACTGCACGGTGCGCATCAGCCAGGACAAGTGCGAGATCTGGACCGGTACGCAGTTCCAGACCCTGGACCAGATGATCGCGGGGAAAATCACCGGGCTCAGACCCGAGCAGGTCGAGATTCACACTGAGTTTCTTGGTGGCGGATTCGGGCGCCGGGCCAATCCGACTTCGGATTTCGTCAGCGAAGCGGTGTATGTCGCCAAGGCGGCGGGCGGGCCGGTGAAAACCGTGTGGGCGCGGGAGGATGACATCCGAGGCGGCTATTACCGCTCGGCGTTCCTGCACCATGCCAGGATTGGCCTGGGAGCCAATGGCTTGCCGTTGGCCTGGAAACACGTGCTGGTCGGCCAGTCGATCATGGCCGGCACCTCCCTCGAAGCGACGATGGTCAAGGACGGCATCGACAAGACCTCCGTCGAAGGCGTCGCCGACAGCCCGTATATCAAGGGCCTGGCCAATCATCAGGTCGAACTGCATTCACCGCAAACCGGGATCAGCGTGCTGTGGTTGCGCTCTGTGGGTCACAGCCACACCGCATTCGTCATGGAGTCATTGATCGACGAAATGGCCGCCGCTGCCGGCAAGGATCCGGTCGAGTATCGACGCACCTTGCTCAAGGACCATCCGCGCCATCTTGGCGTGTTGAACCTGGCTGTGGAGAGGGCCGACTGGAAAGCGCCTTTGCCGGATGGTCATGCCTTGGGCGTGGCGGTGCATGAATCCTTCGGCAGCTACGTGGCGCAGGTCGCCGAGGTGTCCCAGGACAACCTGGTAATTCGTGTGCACCGGGTGGTGTGTGCGGTGGACTGCGGCATTGCGGTCAACCCGCAGAGCATTGCCGCGCAGATGGAGTCGTGTATCACCTTCGGCCTCGGGTTTGCCTTGCACAGCAAACTGACGATCAAGGACGGGCAGGTGGTGCAGTCCAACTATCACGACTATCAGGTGCTGCGGCTCAACGAGATGCCGGTGGTGGAAGTGCACATCGTGCCCAGCAGCGACAAGCCGGGCGGCATAGGCGAGGCGGGTGTGCCGCCGACGGCGCCGGCAGTCTCCAATGCGGTGTATGCCCTGACTGGCCAGCGTTTGCGCGAGTTGCCGCTGCAGTTGTCGGGGGTGTGAGATGAAACGACATCATTGGCTACGCGGGGCGGTGCTGCTGATTGGCCTGTTTATCTATGCAACCGAGCTGTTGGCTGACGACCGGGAAGCCTTGCAGGCGTTCGGTACCGTGCAGAAGGTTTTCCAGAGCCCGCGCTGCCAGAACTGCCACATTCCGGGTGACTCACCACTGCAATTCGATGCCGGGATTCCCCATGGGATGAACGTGGTGCGCGGGTTGGATGGCAAGGGGGCGGCCGGTTTACCCTGTGCCTCGTGCCATGGCGAAAGCAATCCGCCTGCCAGTTACGGCCCCCACGCGCCTCCGGGCGCACCGCACTGGAGCCTGCCGCCGGCCGCGCAGCGCATGGCCTGGATCGGCCTGCCGGCCGACCGCTTGTGCGCGATGATCAAGGACCGTTCCGGCAATGGCGATCGGGATTTCGCGGCGCTGATCAAGCACGTCAGTGATGACAAACTGGTGCTGTGGGGCTGGAATCCGGGCGGCAACCGTGCGCCCGTGCCGGTGCCGCACGACATCTTCGTCACTCAATTCAAGCTCTGGGCTGGCGCCGGAGGGCCATGTCCACTGGAGGGCAGCTGACCAGCGGTAGTCCTGGCGGGAGTCAAACCGGTCATTGCCATCTCTAATGTGTATACCCTTCAACGGAGTGGATGATGATTACTCCAGGCAATCCGGTTACAACAGGCTTGGGTGCCGCGACCAAGGTTTTCGACAGTGCGCTGCAGCAGCGCGAACGGCTACGGGATCTGGCACGCGAAGCCGAACGGGAGTTGATGGCTGTGCAAATGGCAAGCATGGATGAGTTGACGTTGCTCTCGAATCGGCATGGCTTTCAGGCCTTGGCGCAGCTTGGGCTGGATGCGTGTCAGGAACTGGACAAACCGGCGACCCTGCTGTTTTTCGATCTCGATCAGTTTAAACGTATCAACGAACTGTATGGCCGCACCGAAGGCGACGATGCGCTGAAAACCTTTGCCGATGTGCTGCGTATCGCTTTTCGTGAGAGCGACGTGATCGGCCGGCTGGGTAGCGATGAGTTCGCTGCGTTGCTGACCGGGTCCGGCGCCGTGGAAATCAGCGCGATCAGGGCGCGGCTCGAAGAGATTCTCGACGAGCGCAACGGGACGCTGCATCGCGGTTATGACATCCGCTTCAGTATCGCTCAGCTCGAATTCGACCCCGACATCCATCGTTCGGTGGAGCGCTTAATGGCGGCTCTCGATGATATTTGTCATCAAGGCACGATCGAATTTTAAGATCAGTCATGGCTTCGCTCAGCTCAGCTCAGCTCAGGTGTCAGGGCAGGCAGAATTCATTTGGCGAATAACTGATCGATGTCCTTGAATGCCTTGAACTCCAGGGCATTCCCGCACGGATCGAACAGAAACATCGTCGCTTGCTCGCCCACCAACCCCTGAAAACGGATGCCCGGTTCGATCACGAAGTCAGTGCCCAGTGCTTGCAGGCGCTGTGCCAGTGCTTCCCATTCGGGCATGCCCAATACCACGCCAAAGTGCGGTACCGGCACGTTGTGACCGTCTACGGCATTGGTGTGCGCAGCTTCCTGGGAGGCGTTTTTCGGCGCCAGGTGAATGACCAGTTGATGGCCGAAGAAATTGAAATCCACCCAATGGTCGCTGGAGCGACCTTCTTCCAGACCGAACACTTGCCCGTAGAAGGTGCGTGCGGCATTCAGGTCGTAAACCGGGATGGCCAGGTGAAACGGGGATAGTTGCATGGGCTCTTCTCGACTGTCTGCAGTTGAGTCTGAGTTTACCCCTGTGCATTTCGATTGAAAGACGATAGTTTTTGCAGCGAGCTCAAATTATTTCGATCAGTCGAGAAGCCTATGTTGCGCGAACTGAAAACCTTCATTGCCGTGACGCGCTACGGCACCTTTGCTGCGGCAGGCATGCACACAGGCTTGACCCAGTCGGCGGTGAGTGCGCAGATCCGCAACCTGGAACAAGCGCTGGGTATTCGTCTGTTCGATCGCACAGGACGCCAGGCATTGCTCAATGCCGCCGGCCAGCGTGCGTTGCCGATGGCCCGGGAGATGCTGGACATTTTCGCACGCATGGCTGTCAGCGAGGATGTCAGCGATTTTCGCGGCGAACTGAAAATCGGTGCAGTGGCCACGGTGCAGACTGGATTACTGCCACAGGCCCTGCTGCGTTTGCGTCAACAGGCACCGTTGCTGGAAGCGAAACTGGTGCCCGGTGTTTCGTTGAACCTGTTGAGCCAGGTCGATACCGGCGAAGTGGATTTGGCCATTGTGATCAAACCGCCATTCGAATTGCCCAAGGAACTGTCGATACAAGTCATCCGCAAAGAGCCGTTCGTACTGATTGTGCCGGCGCAGCTTGAAGGGGACGATCCGCTGCAACTGCTGGCCGAGCATGCGCATGTACGCTACGACCGCAACTCCTTCGGCGGGCGTCTGGTGACGCGGTTCCTGCGTGAACAGCAACTCGATGTGCATGTCGCGCTGGAACTGGATGAGCTGGAGGCCATTGTGAAAATGGTCGAATGCGGATTGGGTGTATCGCTGCTGCCCGAGGCGGGGTTGTGGCTCGAGCATGGAGCAAAGGTGCGGATCATTCGGTTGGGGGCGTTGACGTTCTATCGGGAGATAGTGCTGCTGCAACGATACAGCCAGCGGACGCAGCCGATACAGCAATTGTTTGCCAAGTGCCTGGACACACAGATCGTTGATTAAACACACATCCTCCTGTGGGAACAGGCTTGCTCGGGGCGGCGTTCCGACGATGAGCGCGGGCACATTCATAATCATTGTTGGCTGACACACTGCCTTCGCGAGCAAGCCCGCTCCCACAATTTGATCTTCAGTGATCACAAAAAATCTGGCCGGAAAACAATCCCTGTGGGAGCTGGCCTGCCGGCGATGGCGGCGTGTCAGTCGCCCTTGATGCTGGATGTGCCGGCCACATCGCCAGCAGGCTATCTCCCACAGTTTGATCTTCAGTGAACACAAAAAATCACGGCTGGCGAACAATCCCTGTGGGAGCTGGCTTGCCGGCGATGGCTGCGTGTCAGTCGCCCTTGATGCTGGATGTGCCGGCCTAATCGCCAGCAGGCCAGCTCCCACAGATTCTGCGCGTGCGGCGAAATCGCAGGCACAAAAAACCCGCCAAAAGGCGGGTTTTTTCAGGCCGGTCGAAGATTACTCTTCGATGCTGCCCATGGCCGTGGTGTTGAAACCACCGTCCACGTACATGATTTCGCCGCTGATGCCCGACGCCAGGTCCGAGCACAGGAAGGCGCCGGCGTTGCCGACTTCGTCGATGGTGACGTTGCGACGCAGCGGGGTTTGCGCTTCGTTGGCGGCCAGCATCTTGCGGAAGTTCTTGATGCCGGAAGCGGCGAGGGTGCGGATCGGGCCAGCCGATACGCAGTTCACGCGGGTGCCGTCCGGGCCCAGGGAGCCGGCCAGGTAACGTACGCCAGCTTCCAGCGAAGCCTTGGCCATGCCCATTACGTTGTAGTTAGGCATGGTGCGCTCGGCACCCAGGTACGACAGGGTCAGCAGGCTGCCGTTGCGGCCTTTCATCATTTCGCGGCCAGCCTTGGCCAGGGCCACGAAGCTGTAGGCGCTGATGTCGTGAGCGATGCGGAAACCTTCACGGGTGGTGGCTTCGGTGAAGTCGCCGTCCAGTTGGTCGCCCGGGGCGAAGCCCACGGAGTGCACGATGCAGTCCAGGCCGTCCCACTTCTTGCTCAATTCTTCGAAGACCTTGGCGATTTCTTCATCGCTGGCCACGTCGCACGGGAAGCACAGCTCAGGGCTCGAACCCCAGCCTTGTGCGAATTCTTCGACACGACCTTTCAGTTTGTCGTTCTGATAAGTGAAGGCAAGCTCAGCGCCCTCGCGATGCATGGCGGCAGCGATGCCGGATGCGATGGACAGCTTGCTGGCGACACCGACGATCAGTACGCGCTTACCGGCGAGAAAACCCATGTGTTGCTCCTCTTTCAGGTTATTGCGCAGTGGCTGGTGCCAAAAAAGCGGCTTCCAGCAACTGCTGTGTATACGGATGTTGGGGGGCGGCAAAGATAGCTTGCGCGTCTCCCTGTTCGACCACTTGGCCATGCTTGACCACCATCAACTGGTGGCTCAGCGCTTTAACAACAGCCAGATCATGGCTGATGAACAAATACGTCAGGTTGTACTTGGCTTGCAGTGAACGCAACAGCTCCACCACTTGCCGCTGCACCGTCCGGTCGAGCGCCGAAGTCGGCTCGTCCAGCAGGATCAGCGCCGGTTTCAGCACCAAAGCCCGGGCAATGGCGATTCGCTGCCGTTGCCCACCGGAAAATTCGTGGGGGTAGCGGTGCCGGGTTTCCGGATCCAGACCTACCTCCTTCAATGCCGCAATTATCGCCGTTTCCTGCTCGGCGGCGCTGCCCATCTTGTGAATCCGCAGGCCTTCGCCAACGATGTCGCTCACGCACATCCGCGGGCTCAGGCTGCCAAACGGGTCCTGAAATACCACCTGCATCTCCCGACGCAACGGGCGAACCTCGTTCTGCGTCAGGCAGTCTAGCTGCTTGCCTTCAAAACGGATCGCGCCTTTGCTGCCGATCAGCCGCAAAATCGCCAGGCCCAACGTGGATTTGCCGGAACCGCTTTCCCCCACAATCCCCAGAGTCTGGCCCTGGGGCAGGCTGAAATTGATGCCGTCCACTGCCTTGACGTAGTCCACCGTCCGCTTGAGCAGGCCTTTCTTGATCGGGAACCAGACTTTCAGGTCCTCGACTTGCAGCAAGGGCGGGCCGATCACGTTGGTCGCAGGCGTCCCGCTGGGCTCCGCTGCCAGCAGTTCCCGAGTGTACGGATGCTGCGGCGCGCGGAACAATTGTTCACACGATGCCTGTTCGACGATGCAACCTCGCTGCATGACACATACGCGATGCGCAATTCTTCGCACAAGGTTCAAATCGTGGCTGATCAGCAGCAAGGCCATGCCCAGGCGCGCCTGCAGTTCCTTGAGCAATTCGAGGATTTTCAGCTGAACGGTCACGTCCAGCGCAGTGGTTGGCTCGTCGGCGATCAGCAGTTCCGGCTCATTGGCCAGGGCCATGGCGATCATCACCCGTTGGCGCTGGCCGCCGGACAATTCGTGGGGCAGGGCCTTGAGGCGTTTGTGCGGCTCGGGGATGCCGACCAATTCCAGTAGCTCAAGGGTGCGCCTGGTCGCGGCCTTGCCGACCAGGCCCTTGTGGATACCCAATATCTCGTTGATCTGCTTCTCGATCGAATGCAGCGGATTGAGCGAGGTCATCGGCTCCTGGAAGATCATGGCGATCCGGTTGCCGCGGATGTGGCGGATGGTTTTTTCATCCAGGCTCAACAGGTTACGCCCTGAATATTCGATGGTGCCGGACGGATGCCGGGCCAGCGGGTAGGGCAGCAGGCGCAGGATCGAGTGCGCGGTCACCGATTTGCCGGAGCCGCTTTCGCCCACCAAGGCCAGGGTTTCACCGCGTTTGATATCGAAACTGATGCCTTCGACCGCTCGCTGGCAGCGATTGCCGACGACGAATTCGACTGACAGGTCGCGCACTTCGATCAGATTGTCCTGATTCATTTCACTTCCTCGGGTCGAAGGCATCGCGAGCGGACTCGCCGATGAACACCAGCAGACTCAACATCAATGCCAGCACGGTAAACGCGCTGATTCCCAGCCATGGCGCTTGCAGGTTGGACTTGCCCTGGGCCACCAGCTCACCCAGGGACGGGCTGCCCGCCGGCAGGCCGAAGCCGAGGAAATCCAGGGCGGTCAGGGTGCCGATGGCGCCGGTGAGAATGAACGGCATGAAGGTCATGGTCGAGACCATAGCGTTGGGCAGGATGTGGCGGAACATGATCGCACCGTTCTGCATGCCCAGGGCGCGGGCGGCGCGCACGTATTCCAGGTTACGCCCGCGCAGGAACTCGGCGCGCACCACGTCCACCAGACTCATCCACGAGAACAGCAGCATGATCCCCAGCAGCCACCAGAAGTTCGGCTGGACGAAACTGGCGAGGATGATCAGCAGATACAACACCGGCAGCCCGGACCAGATTTCCAGGAAGCGCTGGCCGGCCAGGTCGACCCAGCCACCATAGAAACCCTGCAGGGCACCGGCGATCACACCGATGATCGAGCTGAGCACGGTCAGGGTCAGGGCAAACAGTACCGAGATGCGAAAACCATAGATCACCCGGGCCAGCACATCGCGGCCCTGGTCGTCGGTGCCCAGCAGGTTGTCCATCGAAGGGGGCGCCGGCGCCGGAACCTTCAGGTCGTAGTTGATGCTCTGGTAGCTGTAGGGGATCGGCGCCCACAGCACCCAGGCGTCCTTGGCCTTGAGTAGTTCACGGATGTACGGGCTCTTGTAGTTGGCTTCCAGCGGAAATTCACCGCCGAAGGTGGTTTCCGGGTAGCGCTTGAGGGCCGGGAAATACCAGCCGTTGTCGTAGTGCACGGCCAGCGGTTTGTCGTTGGCGATCAGCTCGGCGCCGAGGCTGGCGCCAAACAGGATCAGGAACAGCCACAGTGACCACCAGCCACGGCGGTTGGCCTTGAACAGTTCGAAGCGGCGGCGATTGAGGGGGGACAGGTTCATCTCAATGCTCCCGGCTTTCGAAATCGATGCGTGGATCGACAAAGGTGTAGGTCAGGTCGCCGATCAATTTCACCACCAGTCCCAGCAAGGTGAAGATGAACAACGTGCTGAACACCACCGGGTAGTCGCGGTTGATCGCCGCTTCGAAACTCATCAGGCCGAGGCCGTCGAGGGAGAAGATCACCTCGACCAGCAGCGAACCGGTGAAGAAGATGCCGATGAAGGCCGACGGGAATCCGGCGATCACCAGCAGCATCGCGTTGCGGAACACATGGCCATACAGCACGCGGTGGTTGGTCAGGCCCTTGGCCTTGGCGGTGACCACGTACTGTTTGTTGATCTCGTCGAGGAAGCTGTTTTTGGTCAGCAGGGTCATGGTCGCGAAGTTGCCGATCACCAGCGCGGTCACCGGCAGGGCCAGGTGCCAGAAGTAATCGAGGATCTTGCCGCCCATGCTCAGCTCATCGAAGTTGTTCGATGTCAGCCCGCGCAAGGGGAACCAGTCCAGATAACTGCCGCCGGCGAATACCACGATCAGCAGGATGGCAAACAGGAAGGCGGGGATCGCGTAGCCGACGATGATCGCCGAGCTGGTCCACACGTCGAAGTGGCTGCCATGGCGCGTGGCCTTGGCGATCCCCAGGGGGATCGACACCAGGTACATGATCAGGGTGCTCCACAACCCGAGGGAGATCGACACCGGCATCTTTTCCTTGATCAGGTCGATGACCCGGGCGTCGCGGAAGAAGCTGTCGCCGAAATCCAGGGACGCATAGTTCTTGACCATGATCCACAAGCGTTCCGGTGCCGATTTGTCGAAGCCGTACATGTGCTCGATTTCCTTGATCAGCGCCGGGTCCAGGCCCTGGGCGCCGCGATAGGCCGAGCCCGCCACCGAGACTTCGGCGCCGCCACCGGCAATGCGGCTGGTGGCGCCTTCGAAACCTTCGAGCTTGGCGATCATCTGCTCCACAGGCCCGCCTGGGGCCGCCTGGATGATCACGAAGTTGATCAGCAGAATGCCGAACAAGGTCGGAATGATCAGCAGCAGTCGCCGAAAAATATACGCCAGCATCTGATTACTCCGTGCCCGCAGGATCAGTCTGCAGTTTGGTTTCGACTTCTATCGCCGGCGTGATGTCGGGCTTGACCCACCAGGTGGCCGTGCCGATGTCATATGTTGGCGAGACTTTTGGATGGCCGATGTGGTTCCAGTACGCCACGCGCCAGGTCTTGATGTGCCAGTTGGGTATGACGTAATAGCCCCATTGCAGCACACGGTCCAGCGCTCGGGCGTGGGCCACCAGGCTCTTGCGCGAGTCGGCGTTGATCAGTTGTTCGACCAGTTGGTCGACCACCGGGTCCTTGAGGCCCATGGAATTGCGGCTGCCGGGTTTGTCGGCGGCGGCCGTCATCCAGAATTCGCGCTGCTCGTTGCCCGGCGAGCTGGACTGCGGGAAGCTGCCGACGATCATGTCGAAGTCCCGCGAGCGTACGCGGTTGATGTATTGCGAGACGTCGACCCGGCGGATCACCAGGTCGATGCCCAGGTCGCTCAGGTTGCGTTTGAACGGCAGCAGCACCCGTTCGAATTCGGTCTGGGCCAAAAGAAATTCGATGACCACCGGTTTGCCGGTGGTATCGACCATCTTGTCGTCGACGATGCGCCAGCCGGCATCCTGCAGCAGTTGGTAGGCTTGCCGCTGCTGGGTGCGGATCATGCCGCTGCCATCGGTTTTCGGGTTTTCAAAGGCCGCGTCGAATACCTGCGTGGGCAACTGACTGCGAAACGGATCGAGGATCGCCAGCTGATCGGCATCGGGCAGGCCGGTGGCGGCCATTTCCGAGTTCTCGAAATAGCTGCGGGTGCGGGCGTAGGCGCCGTTGAACAGCTGCTTGTTGGTCCATTCGAAGTCCAGCATCAGCGTCAGCGCCTGACGCACGCGCACGTCCTGGAACAGTGGGCGACGCAGGTTGAAGACGAAACCTTGCATGCCGGTCGGGTTGCCGTTGGCGATCTGTTCCTTGACCATGCGGCCTTCACTGACCGCCGGGATGTTGTAGGCGTTGGCCCAGTTTTTTGCCGACATTTCCTGCCAGAAATCGAACTGCCCGGCCTTGAGCGCTTCCAGGGCGACGGTGTTATCCCGGTAATAGTCGGTGGTCATGACGTCGAAGTTATAGAAGCCTCGGTTGACCGGCAGGTCCTTGCCCCAGTAGTCCTTGACCCGCTCATAACGTATCGAGCGCCCGGCTTTGACTTCGCTGACCTTGTACGGGCCGCTGCCCAGGGGGATTTCCAGGTTGCCCTTGTTGAAGTCGCGTTCTGCCCACCAGTGCTTGGGCAGCACCGGCAACTGGCCAAGGATCAGCGGCAGTTCGCGGTTGTTGCTGTGCTTGAACTTGAACAGCACGCGCAGGGGATCTTCGGCGATCACTTCTGCCACGTCGTTGTAGTAGCCGCGATACATCGGAGCGCCGTCCTTGGTCAGCATCTGGAAGCTGAACACCACGTCTTCGGCGCGGACCGGATGGCCGTCGTGGAAGCGTGCTTCGGGGCGCAGGTAGAAGCGCACCCAGCTGTTGTCCGGGGCTTTTTCGATCTGCCCGGCGATCAGGCCGTACTCGGTGAACGGCTCGTCCAGGCCCTGTTTGGCCAGGGTGTCGTAGATCATGCCGATATCGTCGGCCGGCACACCCTTGCTGATGAAAGGGTTGAGGCTGTCGAAGCCGCCGAAGCCGGCCTGACGGAAGATCCCGCCCTTGGGGGCGTCGGGGTTGACGTAGTCGAAGTGCTTGAAGCCTGCCGGGTATTTCGGCGGCTCGTTGTACAGGGTCAGGGCGTGTTGCGGGGCGGCGCAGGCCAGCCCGGCGAACAACAGGCCGCTGGCCTGCAGGAGCAGGGCGCGTACAGGTTTCATTGATCTTTCTCCGAAGACTTCAGCCACCACGTGTTCAAGCCCAGGGTGTAGGGCGGCGTGGTGACGAAGGCCAGCCGGCTGCGGTAGGCCAGGCGGTGATTATTGAGGTACCAGTTGGGAATGATGAAGTGCTGCCACAGCAGCACCCGGTCGAGGGCTTTGCCGGCGGCGACTTGCTCATCGCGGGTCTTTGCCGCGAGCAATTGTTCGAGCAGGTGATCGACCACAGGGTTGGCGATGCCCGCGTAGTTCTTGCTGCCCTTGACGGTAGTCTGACTGGAATGGAAGTACTGCCATTGCTCCAGGCCCGGGCTGAGGGTCTGGTTGAGGGTCATCAGGATCATGTCGAAGTCGAACTGGTCGAGGCGCTGCTTGTATTGGGCGCGATCGACGGTGCGCAGCCGTGCATCGACGCCGATGCTGGCGAGGTTCTCGACGTAGGGCTGGAGAATGCGTTCCAGGTTCGGGTTGACCAGCAACAACTCCACTCGCAGCGGCTGCCCGGCAGCGTTCTGCAGGCGCTGGCCATTGAGCTTCCAGCCGGCTTCGGCGAGCAGGCCCAGGGCCTTGCGCAGGGTTTCCCGGGGAATGCCGCGACCATCGGTTTGCGGCAAGGTGAATGGCTCGGTGAACAGCCTGGCCGGCAACTGTTCGCGCCAGGGCTTGAGCAGCAGCCATTCATGCCCGACCGGCAAACCGGTGGCGGAGAACTCGCTGTTGGGGTAGTAGCTCATGGCGCGCTTGTAGGCGCCGCTGAACAGGGTGCGATTGGTCCACTCGAAGTCGAACATCAGTCCCAGCGCTTCACGGACCTTGTCCTGGGCGAATGCCGGGCGGCGGCTGTTGATGAACAGGCCCTGGGTCTGGGTCGGGATCTGATGGGGGATCTGCGCCTTGATCACTTCGCCACGGCGAATTGCCGGGAAGTTGTAGCCGGTGTCCCAGTTCTTCGCCTGATGTTCGATATAGATGTCGAACTCGCCAGCCTTGAACGCTTCGAAAGCCACGCCGCTATCGCGGTAGAAGTCGACCTCCATGCGATTGAAGTTGTACTTGCCGCGATTGACCGGCAGGTCCTTGCCCCAGTAGTCCTTGACCCGTTCGAAGACGATCTGCCGCCCCGGCGTGACTGAGGTAATGCGGTAGGGCCCGCTGCCCAGAGGCGGTTCGAAGGTGGTGGCCTTGAAATCGCGATTTTTCCAGTAATGCTGCGGTAGCACTGGCAGCTCGCCCAAACGCAGGATCAACAACGGATTGCCGGCGCGCTTGAACACAAAGCGAATGCGCTGCGGGTTGAGGATATCGACCCGCAGCACTTCCTGCAGGCTGGTGCGGTACAGCGGGTGGCCTTCCTTGAGCAGTAGACGGTAGGAGAACGCGACGTCGTAGGCGGTGATTGGGGTGCCGTCATGAAAACGTGCTTCAGGGCGAAGATTGAACACCACCCAACTGCGGTCTTCGCTGTACTCCACCGAGCGAGCGATCAGGCCATAACTGGACGCCGGCTCATCGCCGGATGGCGCGTACTGGCCAGTGCCGACCATCAGCGGTTCGTTGAGTTCGTTGATGCCGTATTGCAGGAAGCCGGGGGTGGTGACCGGGCTGGTCCCCTTGAAAGTGTACGGGTTGAGCGTATCGAAGGTGCCAAACGCCATGACCCGCAACGTACCGCCCTTGGGTGCTTGCGGGTTCACCCAGTCGAAGTGGGTAAATCGGGCCGGATACTTGAGCGTGCCGAACTGCGCATAACCATGGCTTTCGCTGATCGTCGCGCTTGCGGTGGAGCTCAAGGCCAGGCTGATCAGGAACAGGAGCAGGGGGCGCTTCAAATATGGAATCCGATCCGGGCGGCTTGGGCTGTGGATCGTACAGTAACAGCTTGTATGGGCAGGAAAAAGATGGGGGGTAAATGCGCCGTGCGAGGGCAAGTACAGGCCTGCATATTCTGTGGCTATTTGCTACTATCTAGTCAATAAAAAATCTAATCCGGCGTTCTTTCATAAAGATCAGGCGCCTTATAACAGCTGCTTCGGAGCCGCCTGCTCATGACCGTTTACATTTTTTCGAATGTTGCGAATACCACGCTCTCGTCGTTTAACCTCAACAACGACTCTCTCTCCTTTACAGGAGGGGCGCGGGGCTTGGTGTTGGCGGCATCCGGGGCGGATACGCTAGTCACCTTTGGTGGGCAGACCGTTCGCCTGACAGGTCTGGCGGCAGGCGCATTCAATGGCACGCACTTCGTTTTCTCGGATAACTCGGTTTTCAGACAAGGCACCTCTGGAGCGGATTCCCTGATCGGCACGTCGCAGTCGGATCAACTGGATTTGCGCGCTGGCGGGAATGACTCGGTCTCCGCTGGAGCCGGGGACGACCTCATCCTCGCTGGAAGCAGCCTGACTGCCGCCGATTCAATCGATGGTGGCACAGGCGTGGCCGATGAACTGCATCTTTGGGGCAACTACGCATCGATTGTCAGCCTGGGAGCCACCACGGTCACCGGCGTTGAAAAATTCGTTTTTGGCCAGGGCGGGACCGTTCGCCTGCAACTCAATAATGCTGTTTTTTCCACGGCAAACAACCCGGTGACATTCGATGCTACAGCTCAGGGACAGACGGATGCGCTGTATCTGGACGCAAGCACGATTACCTACAGCCTGAACGCCCAGGGTGGCGCGGGCGCGGACAGTCTGACGGGCGGGGCCGCCGGGGACAGCTTATTCGGGGGCGCCGGCAGCGATAATCTGGTGGGCGGTGGGGGGGCGGATACGCTGGCGGGAGGGCTGGATGGCGACACCCTGGTGGGCGGTGCCGGCAATGACCGGTTCGTTTTCGGCCTGGGTTCGCCTCGAACCGATTCATCTCCCACCACGGTGGATACGATTGCCGACTTCGCGACAGGCGATCTCATCGATCTGCCGGGTATCAGCAACATCAACGGCAAGGCCCTGGTGTTCAACAGCAGTTCACTCAGTTTCTATTACACGGGAGGAAACTCCGGTACGCAGGACTCAATCAACGCCGGCGACGGATTTGTCGACGTCTATTGGCGAAACAATGCCGCCGCCGGCCGCCTGGAAGTCTGGGTGGATGGCAACGATGACGGGCAGTTCAGCGAGACCGACCTGCTGATTCATCTCTCCAATGCCGCAACCGGGAAAACCTCTCTCGTCTTTAACGACTTTGCCGACAATTTTGTGGCTTGGCGCGGCACGGCCGCAGCAGATTCCTACACCGGCAACGGCGCCGACAACCAGGCCTATGCCTTGGCCGGCAATGACACCTTGAGTGGAGGTTTGGGTAACGACCAGCTGTACGGTGGCACCGGAAACGACCTGCTTAACGGGGATGCGGGGAATGACACGCTGAACGGGGGTTCCGGTTCCGATACCTTGAATGGCGGCGATGGCGCCGACTATCTCAATGCCGAAGGTCAGGATACCCCTACCAGCTATGCCGTGGACGCGGCGGGTACGCTGAACGTCCTCAATGGTGGAGCGGGCAATGACTCCCTTTCCGGTGGGGCGGGCAACGACCGGCTCAACGGGGATGCGGACAACGATCAACTTAATGGGAACGATGGCAACGACACCCTGGACGGCGGGGAGGGTGCCGATACGCTGGACGGTGGAGCGGGCAGCGACTCGCTGACGGGCGGGGCGGGCAATGACATCCTGCGTGCCGGCTATACGTTGGGGGGCGCGGGAGCCTTTACCGATACCTTGCTGGGCGGAGACGGTGATGACTCTCTGGTGGCGAGCTATGGGAATCGCGACAAGGCGGTCATGACCGGCGGGCTCGGGGCCGACCATTTCATGTTCAATGACGGCGGCCTGGTTTCCCGGCCATACAGTCCGGTGGCGACCCCGGACCTGATCACCGACTTCAATGCCGCCCAAGGAGACGTCATCGACACCGGCATTACCAACGGTCTGTCAGGGAGCGTGCCGGTGGTGTGGCGGGGAACGGCCGCGGCGGGCTTCACGGCGGCGGTGGGGCAGAGCACGACCCTGGCCGGAGCGGACCCGACGGACACGCGATTCCTGGAGTTCTGGACGGCCTACGATGCCGGGACGAACCAGACGGTGTTGTACATGGACCGCAACCGGGATGCGGTAGTTAATTCGGACGACCTGAAGATCCTCTTCACCGGCAACGTCGCCCTAAATCCCGCCAGCTTCAGCGCCGGAACCTTCACTGTGAAGGTGGGTACCGCAGGGGCGGACACCAACACGATGCCGGCGCTGTCCTCTGGTAACGACCTGGCCTTCGGGCTCGGCGGTAACGACACCCTCGATGGGCTTGAAGGTGACGATACCGTCAGCGGGGATGCGGGCAATGACAGCCTGTCCGGCGGGTTGGGCGCGGATAATCTGTATGGCGGTAGCGGCGCAGACGTCCTGTATGGCGGCGCGGGGAACGATTGGTTATATGGTGGTAGCGGCGCCGACACCCTGAACGGAGGCGACGATGCAGATTATCTCCTCGCCGATGGCGCAATGGACTCGACTCAAATCTATGCATCGGACGCGGCGGGTACGCTGAACGTCCTCAACGGTGGGGCGGGCAACGATTACCTTTCCGGTGGGGCAGGCAACGACCGGCTCAACGGGGATGCGGACAACGATCAACTTAATGGGAACGATGGCAACGACACCCTGGACGGCGGGGAGGGTGCCGACACGCTGGACGGTGGAGCGGGCAGCGACTCGCTGACGGGCGGGGCGGGCAATGACATCCTGCGTGCCGGCTATACGTTGGGGGGCGCGGGAGCCTTTACCGATATCCTGCTGGGCGGAGAGGGTGATGACTCGCTGATGGCGACGGGCTACGTGAGTCGCGACAGGGCGGTCATGACCGGCGGGCTGGGGGCTGACCATTTTATGTTCAACCAGGACTATGGCCTGATGAGCATAAGTCCGGTGGCGACCCCGGACCTGATCACCGATTTCAATGCCGCCCAAGGGGACATCATCGACACCGGCATTACCAACGGCCTGTCAGGGAACGTGCCGGTGGTGTGGCGGGGAGCGTCCGAAGCGGGCTTCACGGCGGCGGTGGGGCAGAGCACGGCCCTGGCCGGAGCGGACCCGACGGACACGCGATTCCTGGAGTTCTGGACGGCCTACGATGCCGGGACGAACCAGACGGTATTGTTCATGGACCGCAACCGGGATGCGGTGGTCAATGCGGACGATCTGAAGATCCTCTTCACCGGCAACGTCGCCCTGAATCCCGCCAGCTTCAGCGCCGGGACCTTCACAGTGAAAGTGGGTACCGCCGGCGCGGACACCAATACGATGCCGGCGCTGTCCTCTGGTAACGACCTGGCCTTCGGGCTCGGCGGTAACGACACCCTCGATGGGCTTGAAGGTGACGATACCGTCAGCGGCGACGCAGGCAATGACAACCTGGTCGGTGGGTTGGGCGCGGATAATCTGTATGGCGGTAGCGGCGCCGACGTCCTGTATGGCGGCGCGGGGAACGATTGGTTATATGGTGGTAGCGGCGCCGACACCCTGAACGGAGGCGACGATGCAGATTATCTCCTCGCCGATGGCGCAATGGACTCGACTCAAATCTATGCATCGGACGCGGCGGGTACGCTGAACGTCCTCAATGGTGGGGCGGGCAACGACTACCTTTCCGGTGGGGCAGGCAACGACCGGCTCAACGGGGATGCGGACAACGATCAACTTAATGGGAACGATGGCAACGACACCCTGGACGGCGGGGAGGGTGCCGACACGCTGGACGGTGGAGCGGGCAGCGACTCGCTGACGGGCGGGGCGGGCAATGACATCCTGCGTGCCGGCTATACGTTGGGGGGCGCCGGCGCCTTTACCGATACCCTGCTGGGCGGAGAGGGTGATGACTCGCTGATGGCGACGGGCTACGTGAGTCGCGACAGGGCGGTCATGACCGGCGGGCTGGGGGCTGACCATTTTATGTTCAACCAGGACTATGGCCTGATGAGCATAAGTCCGGTGGCGACCCCGGACCTGATCACCGATTTCAATGCCGCCCAAGGGGACATCATCGACACCGGCATTACCAACGGCCTGTCAGGGAACGTGCCGGTGGTGTGGCGGGGAGCGGCCGCAGCGGGCTTCACGGCGGCGGTGGGGCAGAGCACGGCCCTGGCCGGAGCGGACCCGACGGACACGCGATTCCTGGAGTTCTGGACGGCCTACGATGCCGGGACGAACCAGACGGTGTTGTACATGGACCGCAACCGGGATGCGGTGGTCAATGCGGACGATCTGAAGATCCTCTTCACCGGTAACGTCGCCCTCAACCCCGCCAGCTTCAGCGCCGGGACCTTCACAGTGAAAGTGGGTACCGCCGGTGCGGACACCAATACGATGCCGGCGCTGTCCTCCGGGAACGACCTGGCCTTTGGGCTCGGCGGTAACGACACCCTCGATGGGCTCGACGGTGACGATACAGTCAACGGCGACGCGGGCAATGACAGTCTGCTCGGCGGGCTGGGCATGGACAGGCTGTACGGCGGTAGCGGCGCCGACGCCCTGTATGGCGGCGCGGGGCAGGATTCGTTATATGGCGGTAGCGGGGCCGACACCCTGAACGGAGGCGACGATGCAGATTATCTTCTCGCCGACGGCCCAATGGACTCGACCCAAATTTATGCCTCCGACGCGGCGGGTACACTGAACATCCTCAATGGCGGGGCGGGCGACGACTACCTTTCAGGTGGGGCAGGCAACGACCGGCTCAACGGGGATGCGGACAACGATCAACTTTATGGGAACGATGGCAACGACACGCTGGACGGCGGGGATGGTGCCGACAGGCTCGACGGTGGCGCGGGCAGCGACTCGCTGACGGGCGGGGCGGGCAATGACATCCTGTTTGCCGGCATTTCGGGCGGTGTCGTGGGAGCCTTTACCGACACCCTGCTGGGCGGAGAGGGTGATGACTCTCTGATTGCTGCGGGCTACGGGAGCCGCGACAAGGCGGTCATGACCGGCGGGCTTGGGGCCGATCATTTTATGTTCAACCAGGACTACAACCTGGTCAGCAGCTACCGGTTATACAGTCCGGTGGCGACCCCGGACCTGATCACCGATTTCAATGCCGCCCAAGGGGACGTCATCGACACCGGCATTACCAACGGCTTGGCGGGAGGGTATTCATCTAACGTGCCGGTGGTGTGGCGGGGAGCGGCCGCGGCGGGCTTCACGGCGGCGGTGGGGCAGAGCACGGCCCTGGCCGGAGCGGACCCGACGGACACGCGATTCCTGGAGTTCTGGACTGCCTACAATGCCGGGACGAACCAGACGGTGTTGTTCATGGACCGCAACCGCGATGCGTTAGTCGATGCGAACGACCTGAAGATTCTCTTCACCGGTAACGTCGCCCTCAACCCTGCCAGCTTCAGCGCCGGGACGATCCTGGCCAGGCTCGGCACGGGCGCCGCCAATACTGACGCGACCCTGGCATCCTCGCCATTGGCGGACATGCTGCTCGGCGCCCGGGGTGACGACCAACTCAATAGCGGCGACGGCAACGATTATCTGAGCGGCAATCAAGGCAACGACACCCTGAACGGGCAGGCCGGCAACGATACCGTCCTGGGGGGCAACGGCAACGACCGTCTAACCGGTGGCGAGGGCGATGACGAGCTCTGGGGTGGCAGCGGTTCGGATACGCTGGACGGCGGCAATGGTAACGACAGCCTGCGTGCAGGCTACAGCGAAAACTGGGTCGGGGACGACATTGCCGATGCGGCAGATGCGGTCAATACCCTGCGCGGCGACATTGGCAATGACTGGTTGTATGGCGACAAGGGCAAGGACCTGCTGTACGGCGGCGGGGACAATGACTACTTGAATGGCGATGACGGTAATGACCAGCTCTACGGCGAGGGCAACAACGACACGCTCTATGGTGGCCTGGGCAACGATCTGCTGAATGGCGGCACCGGGGCCGATTCGATGTCTGGCGACGCCGGCGACGACATTTACGTCGTCGACAACGACGGCGACCGCGTAATGGAGTACTCCAGCTACGGCATCGACACCGTCAATAGCTATCTGGCCAACTACACGCTGGAGGAGAATGTCGAAAACGCTCAAATCATGAGTGCAGTGGCCGCTAACCTGACCGGGAATGCTCTCAATAACGTCCTGTATGCCGGCACTGGCAACAATGTCCTGGCAGGCGGCGCGGGAACGGACACCGTTTCCTATCGGCTCGGGATTTCGGGCACCAGCGGCGTGACGGTCAATCTGGACCTCACGGGTGTTCAGGGGACGGGCAGTTCTGGTAGCGACGCCTTGAGCGGATTCGAGAATCTTGTCGGCTCAAACTATGCGGACAACCTCGCCGGCAACGGCGCAGCCAACATGCTGGATGGCGGACTCGGGTCTGACACGCTGGCCGGCGGACTGGGCAACGACACCTATTACGTGGACAACGTGTCAGATGTGATCAATGAGTCCTCCGACTCGGTCAATGGCGGTGTCGACACGGTCAATTCCTTGGTTTCCCGCACGCTTGGCAACTACCAGGAAAGGCTTAACTTAACCGGTACCGTGGCAATCAACGGGACGGGTAATGGGCTCAATAACACCCTGGTGGGCAACAGCGCCGCCAACGTCCTGGATGGCGGACTCGGGGCGGACACGCTGAGCGGCGGACTGGGCAACGACACCTATTACGTGGACAACGTGCTGGATGTGATCAGTGAGTCCGCCGACGCGGTCAATGGCGGTGTCGACACGGTCATCTCTTCGGTGACCCGCACGCTTGGCAACTATCAGGAAAAGCTCACCTTATCCGGTACCGGGGCAATCAGCGGAACGGGTAACGGCCTCAATAACACGCTGGTGGGCAACAGCGCCGCGAACGTTCTGGATGGCGGACTCGGGGCGGATACGCTGACCGGCGGACTGGGCAACGACACCTATTACGTGGACAACGTGCTGGATGTGATCAATGAGTCGTCGGACTCGGTCAATGGCGGTGTCGACACGGTCATCTCTTCGGTGACCCGCACCCTTGGCAACTACCAGGAAAGGCTGACCCTATCCGGTACTGCGGCAATCAACGGGACGGGCAATGGCCTCAATAACACGCTGGTGGGCAACAGCGCCGCCAACGTCCTGGATGGCGGACTTGGGGCGGACACGCTGACCGGCGGACTGGGCAATGACACCTATTACGTGGACAACGTGTCAGACGTGATCAGTGAATCCGCCGACGCGGTCAATGGCGGTGTCGACACTATCATCTCTTCGGTTTCCCGCACCCTTGGCAACTACCAGGAAAAGCTCACCTTATCCGGTACCGGGGCAATCAGCGGGACGGGGAACGGCCTCAATAACACCCTGGTGGGCAACGCCGCCGCCAACGTCCTGGATGGCGGACTCGGGGCTGACACGCTGTCCGGCGGGCTGGGCAACGACACCTATTACGTGGACAACGTGTCGGATGTCACCTATGAGTCCTCCGACGCGGGCGGTGTCGACACGGTCGTCGCCTCGGTTTCCCGCACGCTGGGCAACTACCAGGAAGCGCTGACCTTATCCGGTACTGCGGCAATCAACGGCACGGGTAACGGCCTCAACAACACCTTGGTGGGCAACAGCGCCGCCAACGTCCTCAATGGCGGACTCGGGGCTGATACGCTGTCCGGCGGACTGGGCAATGACACCTATTACGTGGACAACGCGCTGGACGTGATCAACGAATCCTCCGACTCGGTCAATGGTGGTGTCGACACGGTCATCTCTTCGGTTACCCGCACGCTGGGCAACTACCAGGAAAAACTTACCTTATCCGCGACTTCGGCGATCAACGGGACCGGTAACGGCCTCAATAACACCCTGGTGGGCAACAGCGCTGCCAACGTACTGGATGGCGGAGCGGGTAACGACAGTCTGTCGGGGGGAGAGGGCAACGACCGTCTGATCGGTGGAGCCGGCAAGGACACCCTGGTGGGTGGCAACGGTAACGACATCTTTGCTTTCAACGCCCTGTCCGAGATGGGCGTGACGAGTGCTGCCTGGGATGTTGTCTCAGGTTTCGTCCGGGGCCAGGACAAGATTGATCTGTCCACACTGGATGCCAATGGAGCCACGGCGGCCAACGATGCCTTCAGCGGCACCCTGCTCGCATCGACCGCCAACTTCACGGCCGCCGGCCAGCTCAAGCTGGTTTCCGGGGTCCTGTATGGCAATACCGACGTGGATGGCACGGCGGAGTTCGCCATCCAGCTGACTGGCATCACCACCTTGGCGGCCGGTGATTTCTTCCTCTGATCTTCGTTGATTCCCCGTGCTCCAGCCCAGGCTGGCCCACGGGGGCGTCGATTGGCGGATTGCCATGCACGCATGAAACATCCTGGGCGATGCGGTTGTTCAAGTCTGCGAACCATAAAAAAACCCCTGATATCAGGGAATACTGTTCACTTAATCGAGTGCACACTTCAGTGAACAGCGTTACCTGGTTTCAGGGGCCTTTTTAGTGGGGCTTGGCAACCGTCAACATTTGCCCGGGCTTGAGCGCCTTGCCCACGCGAGGATTCCAGCGCTTGAGGTGCTGCATTTCAACATTGAAACGCTTGGCCACGATGTACAGCGAGTCGCCTTGCTGGACCTTGTATTGGGTCTGCGCCTTCTTGCTCCCGCTACGGGTCTTGGAGTTGGCCGCGACCACCGTGTTGACCCGGCCGGAGCCGCGCTTGCCAGTGTCCTGCATGACCAGTTTCTGGCCTGGCTTGAGGTTCTTGCCGCTGAGCTTGTTCCAGCGCTGCAGGTCTTTGACGTCGACGTTGTTGGCCTTGGCGATGGAGCCCAGGCTGTCGCCGCGCTTGACCCGGTAGCTGCGTTTGGCGCTTGCCACCGCCGGACCGTCGGCACTTTCGAAGACCGGCTTGAGCGACTTCTTGCTGATCAGCTCTTCCGGACGCATGGTTTGCAGGCTGGAGGTCAGCAACTGCGCCTTGGACGTCGGCACCAGCAGGTGTTGCGGGCCGTCGATGGTGGTGCGCTGCTTGAAGGCGGGGTTGAGCTGGAACAGTTCGTCTTCGTCGATGTTGGCCACTTCAGCGACCTTGGACAGGTCCATGCGCTGATTGATTTCGACGACCTGGAAATACGGTTCGTTGGCGATCGGGTTGAGGTTCACGCCATAGGCTTCGGGCGCCATCACCACTTGCGACAGGGCCAGCAGCTTGGGTACGTAAGCCTGGGTTTCGGCTGGCAGCGGCAGGTTCCAGTAATCGGTCGGCAGGCCAAGTCTTTCGTTGCGTTCGATAGCCCGGCTGACGGTGCCTTCGCCGGCATTGTAGGCGGCCAGGGCCAGTAGCCAGTCGCCGTTGAACATGTCGTGCAGGCGGGTCAGGTAATCCAGCGCGGCGGTGGTCGAGGCAGTGATGTCGCGACGGCCATCATAGAAGTGGGTCTGGCGCAGGTTGAAGTAACGCCCGGTGGAGGGGATGAATTGCCAGAGTCCCACCGCGTGGGCACGGGAATAGGCCATCGGGTTGTAGGCGCTTTCAATCACTGGCAGCAGGGCCAGTTCCAGTGGCATGTTGCGTGTTTCAAGACGCTCGACGATGTAGTGGATATAAAGGCTGCCACGTTCGCCGGCGTTTTCCAGGAAAGACGGGTTACTGGCGAACCACAGGCGCTGTTGCTCGATGCGTGGGTTGACGCCTGCTTCGTCCTGCAACTGGAAGCCCTGGCGCATGCGCTCCCAGACGTCCTGGGGGATTTGCGGGCTTGGTTTTTCGCTGAGCCAGACCGGCTTCTGCTTGGCGCGCGCGGCGATGTTCGGCGTGTGCGCCGCATCGGTCTGCGGCGCATGGCTGGAGCAGCCCGCCAGTGTGGCGGACACAGCCACCGCGATGGCTTGAGCCAAGCGGGTCAATGCGTCTGAACTGATGGCTTTGCGAATAGGTGACGACATTGGCTGGAAGTTAGTTCCGGGCAAAAATATCGGACGATTCTAGAAAGCGCACCTTGCGAGGTCAACCGTTCAGAATTTCAACACCTTGCAGCCGCTTGTTTAGAACTTGTCTTTCCAAGCTCGAAGCGTAGCAAAGATCGTGCTTGGCGCCAGGTTATCGGTGCCGGTCCGTTCGTCCACTTTTTCTTTAACGGATGTTTCGCCGGTGCGCAGGAACGGATTTGTGAGCTTTTCCAGCGCCAGTGTCGACGGCAGGGTCATGATCCCCGCTTCTCGTTGGCGAGTGACTTTGGCCAGGCGCTCGGCAATGTCCGGATTGTTCGGTTCGACCGCCGCGGCAAATTTCAGATTGCTCAGGGTATATTCGTGGGTGCAGTAGACGAGGGTGTCCTCAGGCAACGCGGCGAGGCGGGTCAGCGAGTCGTGCATCTGCTGCGGCGTACCTTCGAACAGGCGTCCGCAGCCGGCGGCGAACAGGGTATCGCCGCAGAACAGCAGGCCATGATGGTAGTAGGCAATATGCCCCAGGGTATGGCCGGGGACGGCGAAGACATCGAACTCCCAGCCAAGCACACTGATGCGGTCGTTGTCCTTGAGCGCAACCTCCCGTGCCGGGATGTTTTCACTGGCCGGCCCGCTGACCTTTGCGTCCGTCGCTTTTTTCAGCTGCTCGACGCCGCCGACGTGATCATGGTGGTGGTGAGTGATCAGGATATCGCTCAACACCCAGCCGGGGTGCGCGGCCAGCCAGGCCTGTACGGGGGCGGCGTCGCCCGGATCGACGACGGCGCAGCGCTGGGTGCTGTGGTCTTGTAACAACCAGATGTAGTTGTCAGTGAAGGCGGGCAGGGCAGTGATCTGTATCATCGAGTGATTCGCCAAGCGGAAAACATTGGTGCATCTTAGAACTTCCTGGCGCGTTGGAGAATGCAATGACTGATAAAGCGTTCGCACAGGCCGATCCTGACTGGCTGGCATTGATCAGCGCGGCCCGTGACTGGCTGGCCGGTCCCCTCGGGCAATTCCTGCTGGACGAAGAGCGGCGCATGCTCGAAGACGAGCTCGGGCGGTTTTTCGGTGGTTACCTTGTGCATTACGGTCCATCGGCCCAGACGCCGCCGTCGGCGCCTCAGGTGCAGCGTAACGTGCGCCTTGGCGCGCCGTTGCCGGGGGTCGAGATCGTCTGTGAGGAGCAGGCCTGGCCGTTGAGCGAGCATGCCGCCGATGTGGTGGTGCTGCAGCATGGCCTGGATTTCTGCCTGTCACCCCACGGCTTGTTGCGTGAAGCGGCAAGCAGCGTGCGACCCGGCGGGCATCTGCTGATCATCGGGATCAATCCCTGGAGCAGTTGGGGCCTGCGCCATGTGTTCGCCCATGATGCCCTGCGCAAGGCCCGCTGCATTTCGCCGTCGCGGGTTGCCGACTGGTTGAACCTGCTGGGCTTCGCGCTGGAGAAACGCCGCTTCGGGTGCTATCGTCCGCCGCTTGCTTCCCCCACCTGGCAGACCCGTCTGGCCGGTTGGGAGCGCAAGGCCGGTGACTGGCAGCTGTCCGGTGGCGGCTTCTATTTATTGGTGGCACGCAAGATCGTGGTAGGCCTGCGGCCGGTCCGTCAGGAACGTCGCGAGCCGATGGGCAAGCTGATTCCGTTGCCGATGGCCAAGGTCAACCGGCGCAACATCGAGCCGTAACACCTCTTTTTATTTCCGGCCGGGCAAGTCCCGGCTTCAGGCGTCGTCGATCAGCGATCGGTGAGCCACTGCATATTCTGGATTGATTGGCATGAGCGATAGCGTAGAACTCTTCACCGACGGTGCCTGCAAAGGCAACCCGGGCCCTGGCGGCTGGGGCGCATTGCTGGTGTGCAAGGGCGTGGAAAAGGAACTCTGGGGCGGCGAAGCCAATACCACCAACAATCGCATGGAGCTGATGGGCGCGATCCGCGGCCTGGAAGAGCTCAAGCGCCCCTGCGAGGTACTGCTGGTGACCGACTCCCAGTATGTGATGAAGGGCATCAACGAGTGGATGGACAACTGGAAAAAGCGTGGCTGGAAAACCGCGGCGAAAGAGCCGGTGAAAAACGCCGACCTGTGGAAACTGCTCGACGAGCAGGTCAACCGCCACAAGGTCACGTGGAAATGGGTGCGCGGGCACATTGGCCATCACGGCAACGAGCGGGCTGACCAACTGGCCAACCGTGGCGTGGACGAAGTGCGCGGGTACAAGCAGGCCTAGCCCGGCTGCAAACCGCGTAGTGTCCTTCGCGAGCAAGCCCGCCCCCACATTTAATCCCTGCTGAGCACAAAATCGTGTGCGGTCCCGGTCTCAATGTGTGAGCGGGCTTGCTCGCGAAGGGCGCGACACGGTGTACCTGAAACACAGCCGCGAGCATGTTAAGATCCGCGTTTTTGCACGATTGACCGATTGAGAGCTGAGCACTGATGGCCACCAGATCCGTTGTAACCTTCTGCCTACTTGTCAACCTTGTAATCGAGTCTCTGGAACGTCCTTGACTGATTTAAAGTATTGATAATGTGGGGCTTGGCAGGCAGGTTGCACAATTCTGATGACTGAGTTTTGTACCTGTTGAGTCCAAATGTGTAAACGATGAGCTAATTCGGGGTTTCATCGTTTACATATTAAGATAAGTACGCAGAGACCTGGCTGGAGCTTTGTCCTGGCATGCCAACTTAGGGTTACCAAATGCCTTCGGTATATCACCAGTAACACACGCTGAAAACTGCTCACGTGCTAGCTATTCACGTCCTCCGCAGAGTCCATCCCCGCCACATAACTTTATGCAATTAGGCACAAATTCTGGCCGGGTGAAGCTGGCCGGCAGCCAAGGTAATCGGGGCCCGCAAACTAGATTTGGCAATATAACGATGCGACAACGGATCGTTTATACCTCTACGCGGCCATTAATGGCTCAGAGCTCCCCTGAATTAATTCCGGTTATCTGCACGGTATTCGATTTTTAACCTGGCCAAGCAGATTGACGACGGGATGCTAGACTCCAAAGGGCATTGATTCGGCGAGTTAAAAAAATGAAAAAAATTACCTCAGGCGGTTTTATTGTGACGCGCATGGGCTTTTGCAAAAGTCCTTTTATTACGTCTCCTGAAAAGCTCCCGCTTTCCCCATGTTTGAGATGCGAGCAATGGATCCTTAAGCAGACGACGGATACTGACAACCGTAAACGATTATCTTGATCGCAATTGCAGCAAAGATTCACGGGCATGGGTACTGGTGCTGGTGCTGGTGCTGGTGCTGAGTTTGCTTTTTTCCCCGCAGCGTGAGCAATTCCTACACTTTGGCCTGCAGCGCTGCCGATTGTTTTTGCTCACTTGCTCACTGCGTCTGCATCGTTGCGAGCGGTGTTAGCGTCTGCTTGAGGTCGTCCGTTTTGGCCCTGATTTGCCTCTGGTCCTGCTCCAGTTCACTGTGAATGCCACCGCGGGCCATGGCTGTCCTCCCGACGATTTCGTACTGTGACATGGGTCATGTAATTACAGGCTATCAAACCCTCCCTGGTTATCGTTTCAACGTTGATTTCTCACACGGGGTAAGCCGGAGTTACCCCATGTCAGCGACCTTATTTCATCTTTTTGCCGTTTAATTCGGTACGACTGGCGTGTTAACTGCTCTGTTGAGCTGATTAAGACGCGTCACTTCTGGTTTAGCGTAGTTGTCTTTGCTGCTGACGTTTCGGCGGTATCCTTTATTTGTTCAGCGTTGTATTCGAGACAGGCGAGCGCTGGAGTGTTGGTGAGTGAATTGGGTATGTCGATTTTCGACTAATATGAGACCAGCTTTGACCAGGCTTTATGGGGCGTTTCTGCTCTTTCAGTGTTGGAAAATTGTCAATGTATAACGATGTTAGTGAGTTTATGTCGGCAACATAATGTTATTAACTCTAGGCTGTTTATGAATCCCATTTGCAATCCCTATAGGCCAGGCGCGGGCATGCCACCCCCGGTGCTGGCGGGGCGTGACGCGTTGCGTGAACGGGTGCGGATTGCTATTGCTCGACTACGATTGGGCCGCTCGGCCAAAAGCGTGCTGATGGTCGGCCTGCGCGGCGTCGGTAAAACCGTACTGCTTGAGCAAATGCGCCTCGATGCGGAAGGCGAGGGCGTGCACACCCTCTGTATTGACGACCCTGAACATCGTTCGCTTCCCGCGGTGTTGGCACCTCAGTTACGCCTGGTGTTGCTGCGCCTCAGCCGAATTGATGCGGCGAAGGACACTGCCCAGCGCGCGTTAAGTGCACTGGCGGGGTTTGCCACGGCGCTGGAGGGCCGGTTCAACGACAGGGAGGTCGACCTGGATTTTGACGCGGAGGCGGCGGGCCTGGCGGACCACTGTCAGGGGGAGGGCGACCTCACCACACTGCTGGAGCAAACCGGGTTGGCGGCGCAGTTGGCCGACTCCGCGCTGGTGCTGTTTATCGATGAGTTCCACTGCATCGAAAAATCCCAGCTCTCTGCGCTGATAATGGTCTTACACCGCTGCGTGCAAGCGCGCTTGCCGGTCACCGTGGTGGGCGCCGGCCTGCCCCAGCTGCGGGGGCGAGTGGGCAACGCTAAGCCGTACGCCGAGCGGCTGTTTGACTTTGCGGAAATAGGCGCACTTTCTGAGGGGGAGGCTACTCATGCCATTGTGCAGCCGGCAGAGGCGGAGGGCGTTGCCTACGAGGCTGAGGCCGTTCGTCTCATCGTTGCGAAGACTGGAGGGTATCCGTACTTTCTGCAGGCGTGGGCGAGCCACGCGTGGGATGAGGCCGCTGCAAGCCCCATCACGGTGGTTGATGTGAACAAGGCAGCGAGTGAAGTCAGCGCGGCGCTGGATGAGCGCTTTTTTCGTGTTCGTCTGCACCGCCTCACTCCAATGGAAAAGAAGTACCTGCGCGCGATGGCCGACCTGGGTCCTGGGCCGCACCGGTCGGACGAGATTGCTGAGCGTCAAGGCCGTCGAGTCCAGGCTGTCGCGCCGGTTCGACATAGTTTGATCGCCAAAGGGATGATCTGGAGCCCCGGTCGTGGGGATGCGGCGTTCACTGTTCCGTTTTTTGACGAGTTCCTGAAGCGGATCGCGCCGGGTGATGATGGGAATGGAGTCAGTTAAGTTGCTTCCCAAGGGGGGCCAGATAGCGGAGCGGTTATCCGTGCCTTGAAGGGGTGATATCAACCGAAAGCCGCCTGTCAGGCCACATCCGCGCCTACGGGAGAGTGAGTTCAGGACCGTTACGGACTGAATCGGATTGTCGATTTGAGGTGCCGTCTCGACGTCGGAGTCCTGGGCTATCGACTCGCGACATCGCACCACAGCGCATTGGCTAACAAAACTCAGGGCGGCGGAATCCGGACTCCGCTCGTGAAGGAGGAAGACATGACGATGCCGAACGAACGCACGCGAACGCTCATCCAGACTCGAGAATTTCTGCTCGAACTCGCCCAGGATTCTGCGCTTGCAGAGTCAATTCGACGTCAGGCCCGCCAGCTTTTACGGCATTATCCACATTCAAACGAGATACTCTTGGCCGGTCGGCTGGACGAGCAAAGAACCGACCGACTCACCGAGCCTTTCCTGAGTTCCAGTGTCGATAAATCGCAATGATTTCAGGCTGCTGGCCACTGGCCGTTACGTGGTTGAGTGAATAAACCGTCTCGCTATCCCCATCAGCATTGCGGACTTGCTCATTATTTAAGGGGAGTACCGCTAATAGGGGAGTTAGCCCATATTCCATTAGACGCAAAAATAATCGGGAGGGCGTGGCGATGGGCACTTCAACGGCGGCTCGACGTCCGGCAAAAAAGAAAAATATCTCTCGAGAAGGGGCGATCGCTGAGTTTTGCCGATTCAGTTCCAATCGAGCGTCACTCACCGACTCGGAGAGGCTGCATCAAATTAAAGTTGGATTTCCCGCCCACTTTTTCCACACTCTCCGCCTGGCTTTCGACCTTCAAGATCTCCGCCTGGAAACGCTGCTCAATGCATCGATCTCGACGCTTGAAAGACGACGGCGAGAGCAAAAGAATCTTGATCCTGTTGCCTCCGAACGTTTGGATCGAATTGCTACGATCAGTCACTCGGCCGAGCAAGTTTTTGAAAGCCAAATGAGTGCCGCCCACTGGATGTCGACGCCGAATAAAGCGCTCGGTGGAACTGCACCGATCATGCTCTGCGAAACCGAGATAGGCGCTAAACAAGTTCGCCGTATCCTGCAGGCCCTTGAGTGGGGAGGCGCGGTCTGATAGGAGGCAACCCGCTAGGACGAAAAGTTCGACCGATCTAGCGGGACTCCAGTTGTGCTGGCAGGGGAGATTGTGGCTCCAAAAGAACTCCAGTGCAGCGTAAAACTGCCGAAGCCGACAGCAGCTATATGCTGAGTGTCTATTTGGAACGGTTGGATGGGAGGTAGTGATGGAAATTACCGGTAAGGTCGAAATCGAATCCGTCATGGATGTCATGTGCTGACGTCTGCCAGCTCTCCACCCGGGTGACAAGTGGCGGGCTTCAATTCGCCACGCTACACGCGCATTGGGGGTACGGCACGAAACATGATGGCGAGCAGCTATGAGCTGCACCTCTGTGAAAACTGCTTCTTTCAGGCAGTTGCTAATCTCAAACAGGAACGGCGTACCCAGACACTCTTCAGCGATGACGGTCGTGCTGATAGGGATATTGTCGGCGATGATTTTGGTTTGATCGCTAAGGATGATTTCTTTAACGACTCCCTTTCGCGCGAATGATGTTGATCGGCCATCCGTTACTGGCCGATTTCTGCCTGTCGCCAACCGCAGCAATGCGCAGCTCTCAGCGGATCATGGTTACTAAGCGTGTAGGTCAAATTCGATGCAGTCTGAATCTTCGGTGGCGTGGGTTTTTCACAAAACTCTCTCCAGATGAACGAGGTCGGCTCTGAATCGGAAGCTATCCTTGGTTAGGCGTTCATATTGGCCGATAGCCCGGACTAGACCTGCGAAATATGGCGACCGAACCTGGTTGCCTTGAATTTGACTGACGATCTCACTCGTGGTGGATTACATGACGATGCCATTTGAACGGACCAGGTCCGTAGCACAAACTCACGATTTCCTGACGGAACTTGCTCGTGATACAGAAGTGCCCGAACGCGTTAGACAAAACGCTCAATTCCTTTTACGCCACTATCCTACTAAACACGATGTTCTGCAGGCTGGCCGAATTGAAGAGCAAGCGAAAAAAATAGGGATAGGTACATTTGGCCCCGTTTTTAGCTCCTCAACTGAAGACTGGTAGGAGCCCAACACGGCAGGCATCTTCCGACGCAGGCTGTGTGAAAGCGTCTGCGATTACCCTATCTTCTGATCGTCTAGATCATGGTGGGACGATCATGAAGCGATTCAATTAAGGTGAGGCTCGGACGCAGCCACCTTGGTGCCGGAGTTCCGGGACGCTTACGTTGCCGAAGAAAGTCCAGAGCGGGTAGTCGACGTTTCATCGATAAACTCGATCTGGGTGCACTTGGGTTTGAAGGTGTTGAGCGGAGTTCCGTGGGGCGCTCATGTTGCCTGGTGCGCTGTGCACACCGACGCGGCCTTTGGTGAATAGCGGCGCGTCGAACTGACCGCGACGGACGATTTCATACCGCGCTACAGGTCATGTAATTAGTCCTGTACACCAAGGCCATTGATCGGTGTGCCGGAGCGAATTAATGGATTTGAGAAACCAAGCTTCTCAAACCTCATGGCGCTTTTGGGCGCTCAGAGGCTTGATGGGCGGTACGCCGAGGAGAGGAGGGGAGTTTTTTCACGAGATGCACGGGCTGCCCACCGGTGATTGGGCCAAGCTGCAGTCGTGTTTTAGGTGGCCTAAGGTGTAGGCTTTATCGGGTTTACTGTGCTAATTCTTCGTTGCAAGTCAGCGAGCTTAGGGCGGCGTGAGCCACGCACCGCAGGTGCGAGGAGCAGAACATGACAATGCCGAGCGAGCGCACGCAAGCGTTCATTCAGACGCGAGACTTTCTGCTCGAGCTGGAGCAAGACCCCAGGCTTTCAGCGTCCATTCGGCGTCAGGCCCGCCAACTGTTACGGCATTATCCCCATGCAAACGCAATACGGCGGGCCGGGCAGCTCGAAGAACGCAGAGTTCACCGCCTGACCGAGCCCTTCCTGAGCTCACGTATCGATTAACCGTATTGGCAACTCGTCATTGGCCAACAGCCGCTGATCCTGAGCCAGGGGTACGTTCAGGGTTACTGGCTCCATCGCCTTATCGACCTTCTGCGTTACAGCGTTGCACGAGCGCTCAATGGCCGTTCCGGTTATCTAGGAGATAGCTCATAGTCCATTTGATGGGCAATCATTTGGAGGAAGTGTTGATGAACACTTCAACTGCGACTCGACGTCCGACAAAAAAGCAAGACGCGTCCCGAGACGTGGCGATCGCGGCCTTTTGGCAATTCAGCACCTATCAACGGTCGCTGACGGATGCGGAGAGGCTGCACCAAATAAAAGCAGGGTTTCCTGCTGACCTCATTCAGGCGTTTCGCTTGGCTTTCGACCTTCAAGACCGCCAACTGGAAACGCTGCTCCACGCATCAATGTCGACGCTTGAAAGACGGCGGCGAGAGCAAAAGAACCTTGATCCTGTGGCCTCCGAGCGTTTGGACAGAATTGCTACGGTCAGTCACTTAGCGGAGGGGATATTTGAGACACAAGTGATTGCCACACAGTGGATGTCGGCTTCGAATAAAGCGCTGGGTGGGACAGCGCCGATCATGCTCTGCGAAACAGAGGTAGGCGCTAAACAAGTTCGCCGAATTCTTCGGGCTCTTGAGTGGGGTGGTGCAGCCTGATGGGAGGCATTGGCGTCCAGCTTGGACGAAATGGGCGACAGGTCTCTCGGGTACTCATCCTGGGAAATCCACGTGTCGGTTTTGACACGGTCGACAAACCAGTGCCAATCAAGTATTGAGAGAAAAGCGAAAGTTCCATCGATACCTTCGCTAAATGATTGGGCCATTGCTGATTTTCTGCTTTCCTTTAGGGGGAATCGGACCTTAGCCTGACCTGATTACTTTGGGGGTCGCGTTGTCCGCGAAACGAGGAGATTTCTACAGTCGCGACGGTAAGTGTATGGATGTTAGCGAAATTATGTTCTGAGCATAAAGTCGCTTATTTTTTACGCATGCTCGGTGCGACTGGAAGTGCCTGGCCCCGAAAATTGCTGAAAAAAAATGGCAGTCCTTTAGGAGGGCATACGATCCAACTGACGGTCGCGACAGACGGAAGTCGGCCAGAAAAAGTCATCAGCAGTCAGCATCACGCCTCAACTGCTGGAGACATTCGCGAGCATAATGCATCGTCCCCTCCAAGACCAAAGCGTGAGTAACCTCATGACCGAAGCCCAACGCTGGACAGTGAAATGCCAAGATCCTACAGATGGCAGTGGCGACGTCATCATTGACCTGCCGCCTGACCTACTCGCCAGCTTAGGTCTGGGCATCGGCGATGTACTGACCATTGAAGTGATCGACGGTGCGATCATTCTGACGCCGAAGTCGAGCGACTCTGTGAGCGCAAAACAGTAAGGCAGGAGCAGATTGGTACCATGACTGTCACAGAGCAAGCTGTAGACGTATTACAGAAGGCCAAGAAGGTGGTTTTTTTTACTGGCGCCGGTATCTCCGCCGATAGCGGTATCCCCACGTACCGCGAAAAACTTTCTGGAGTCTGGGCAGGGTTCGATCCGAGGGATTTAGAGACGGCCAAAGCCTTCCGGAAAAACCCGGGATTGGTATGGGGATGGTATCTGTGGCGGCGGCTCCGGGTCGCTCAAGCAGAGCCAAATCCGGCGCATCTTGCAGTAGCTCGCCTGGCTAACTCACAGCGCCAGGTTTCTGTTATCACCCAGAATATTGACGACCTTCATGAGCGAGCCGGCTCTTTAAATGTGGTGCATTTGCATGGCAGTTTGGCAATGCCCAAATGTTTCGCCTGCCATCGGCCTGCAGTAGTTTCACCAGATCATTCAGCTGTGCCGGATAACGGCGCTCTGATTGAGCCTCCTAGGTGTCCGCGCTGTAACGGCAAAATGCGCCCTGCGGTGGTCTGGTACGAAGAAGATCTGCCGCCCCAGGCATGGAAGGCCGCAGTGCTTCTGGTGAAGGATTGCGATCTTCTGATCTCAGTGGGCACCTCTGGGATCGTCATGCCTGCCGCAGGCCTTCCCGACCTGGCGTTGGCGTCTGGGGCTTCGGTCATTCATGTGAATAAGGCAGACGTCGCAATGGGTGAAGAGAGGGAGTTCATGCTGATGGGAGCTGCCGCCGAGGTACTGCCGATGCTGCTCGAAAGAATATAGGTGTTGGCGTTGACGCCGACTTGACCCCCTGCTTGTACCTCATTGGGAACGTGCGCGGTAACCTCCACTTGAGCGTCATGAATAAGAGCGAGGTGGAAATGGCTAAGGTGGGCAAGGAGGGCGACTTGGTAGTGCGCTGGTTCGACAACTCGCTGGATTTTCAATCGCGGCTACGAACCCCTCGGAATCTGATGGTGTCGGTGTATGCAGAAGGACATCTACCTGTTTCGTACCGACGCTTCTGCGCTGACATTCACTCGAATCATTGCATGCAGTTGGAGTGGTACCAAGTCAATATCGTTGATGTCGACCAACCAGTGGCAGTCAAGTATTGAAAAAAAAGCGAAAGTTTCATCGAAACCTTCGCTAAATGATTGGGCCAGTGCTGACTTTCGGCTTTCCTTTAGGGAGATTCGGACCCTAGCCTGACCTGGTTGCTTGGGGGATCGCGTTGCCCGCCAAACGAGGAGCTTTCTACAGTCGCGACGCAAGGTGTAAGTAGCGAAATTATGTTCCGAGCATAAAGTCGCTAAGTTTGATACACATGCTTGGTGCGACTGGAATTGCCTGAACCCGAAAACTGCTGACAAAAGACGGTCCTATAAGGAGGCATACACCCCAAAGCGCAGTTGGCCAAAGGCAGAAATATCTCCCGACAGGCACCTCAATCCAATCTCTAGACGGGATGAGTGAATGCTAGGATGACATCGTGCGCAACATTTGGCAGCCGCTCCTTTCAGGCCCTTCGGGTACGGTTCGACGTCAGTTCATTTCTCGGCGGGTAGCCTAATTATCATGCAGTTGGTCAATCCCCTAGGTATCCATCATGACTACTGCCACTGTGAGCTCTAAAGGACAAATCACAATCCCTGCTCAGGTACGGGCTTCTCTCGGTCTGCGGCCAGGCGCTAGGGTTGATTTCGTCGAGATAGAGAATCGTCAGTTCGCCATCGTGGCAGTCACGCAGTCTGTTAAACGACTGAAGGGGATGATACGAAAGCCGCAGAATGCCGTAAGTATCGAAGACATGAACACATCGGTTGCGGCTCAAGGAGCAGGTACCCGAGGATAGGCTACCGCGCAGGGGAAACCCATCGGACTTCAATCCCGCAAAAACCGTTCTTGCGCGCGGCTGAAACTGGTTCTCATTTGTATTCGCACCTAACTGTGATGGATGAGTCGACGAGAGGTGAAAAGGGACGATGCTGTCTTCGTAGACTCTCGAATTTCACAGTTTGTTGAGGCCAATGCCGAATTGACCCACTTGCCGACTCAAGACTGACCCACCTCTAAACCGGCACAAACCCTGCCTAGGCAATGTTTTTCGGGGAATCAGGCTGGGTCAGTGACATCTCAGCAACTGGGGGTGCGCCAACACCTTGTTCACATCAGCCACCGTGATGGGGCCTGCAGCGACCACATCCCACGCGTGGCTCGCCCACGCCTGCAGAAAGTACGGATACCCTCCAGTCTTCGCAACGATGAGACGAACGGCCTCGGCCTCGTAGGCAGCGCCCTCCGCCTCTGCCGGCTGCACAATGGCATGAGCAGCCTCCCCCTCAGAAAGTGCGCCTATTTCCGCAAAGTCAAACAGCCGCTCGGCGTACGGCTTAGCGTTGCCCACTCGCCCCCGAAGCTGGGGCAGGCCGGCGCCCACCACGGTGACCGGCAAGCGCGCTTGCACGCAGCGGTGTAAGACCATTATCAGCGCAGAGAGCTGGGATTCTTCGATGCAGTGGAACTCATCGATAAACAGCACCAGCGCGGAGTCGGCCAACTGCGCCCTCCACCTGACAGTGGTCCGCCAGGCCCGCAGCCTCCGCGTCAAAATCCAGGTCGACCTCCCTGTCGTTGAACCGGACCTCTAGCGCCGTGGTAAACCCCGCCAGTGCACTTAACGCGCGCTGGGCAGTGTCCTTCGCCGCATCAATTCGGCTGAGGCGCAGCAACACCAGCCGTAACTGAGGTGCCAAAACCGCGGGAAGCGAACGATGATCAGGGTCGACAATACAGAGGGTGTGCATGCCCTTGCCTTCCGCATCGAGACGCATTTGCTCGAGCAGTACGGTTTACCGACGCCGCGCAGGCCGACCATCAGCACGCTCTTGGCCGACCGGCCCAATCGTAGCTGAGCAATAGCAATCCGCCCCCGTTCCCGCAACGCGTTACGACCAGCCAGCACAGGGGGGTGGCAGGCCCGCCCCAGGCATATAGGGATTGCAAATGGGATTCATAAACGGCCTAAAGTAAATAACATTATGTTGGCGACATAAACTCACTAACATAGTTATACATTGAAAACTTTCAAACACTGAAAGAGCAGAAACGGCCCATAAAGCAGCTTGCCATCATTCTAGCCGTTAGCCGTTAGCCGCAGCGCTCGCACACCGTCTCGGTGACTGGGCGATACTCGATAAGCTCAAACACCTCACAGCGATACAACGCCGAGCGCGGGGTGAGCGCCAGATTCTCGCCCACTTTAAAGCTGCTGGAATTCACCTGAGTCGGCATGCCGCGATTATTTAGCATGTCGCGCACCCAGTTTTTGGTTCCTCGTAGCAGGCTGGCTCCGCCCGAATCGAAGGCTTTTTGCAGGGCTGCCGGATTGCCCAGCAAGCAATTGGTCGGCGCGGCGATACTGGTGCATAGATCAACGACAAAACACAGTTTTCCCTGGTACGTCAATCGGGTGTTTCGAGTCGGTCAGCCAGTCCATTGACACTGCGTGACCAAGCCAGATAAGCCTGACCTAGACGGCGATAACCAGGATGCCCGCGTCAGGCCGGGTGGTTGAAACGCTTATCGGATTTCTCAGGCTCAAACCGTGAAATGCCAAGGCCAATCGAAGTCAGTTGGGTCGTCAGGTGAGCACCGGCCGAGACGACACGAGCGCTGTTTTTTGCCAGACGCGCGTAGCGTGCGAAATTTGATTCCTGCTTGGTTGCCTCGGCCTCGGTTCTTTTACGGGACGGACTGACAATGACCTGATTGTTCGTAAATTTTTACTCATTTGCATGGGGTCCTATGTAATTGGCATCCTGACTTGAGTAAATAAACGGGTTGCCAAAGATGCAGCGGCAGGTTTGCCAATTTCACTCGCCCGGTGCGTCGGCAGCCGCCATTGAAAGGCGTCCGGCTACGATCACTCGACCAACCCTTGAGTATCAGGTCGTAATCTTGATGCATGGCGAGAGTCTCAATACGAATTGTTGTTTTTGTCCGCAAAGACTATTAATTAAAATTAGAGATCTCCGGAACTCATTGCGAGCTAACTTGCTGATAAGCAAGAAATTAAAAAAACATCAATCCATCCCTCCGGATTGTTTCCCGATCTTCTGCGACGACCGACTATCTGAAGAAATGCCGGCTTTCCTCGCAGGTCTAGAATTACAAGGGGGATCCCTTCAACGCATCCTTAAAATCGAGAGGTTTACGATGAAAATCGTATATTCGCTGGCGTTGGTGGTAGCAGTCGGGTGGGTCTCCGGATGTACAACCACATCTGACAGTCGAGTCACCACTGTTCCTCTGAACGCTACGTTGTATAACCCCGGGCATATCGCCGAGGCCACCATGGCCCCAGCGGGTAATGACACTGCGCTCCTGTTGTTTGTGGGTGGCGTACCCGTAAGCACCGGGTATCCTGCACACCTGTACACCTACGTCTATTCAGGAAGTTGTGCCAGTCTGGGTCCGAAGCCTGTCTATGAGTTGAATCAGAGTGTGGCCACTAATTTTTATTCGACGGAGCCAGGCATCAGCGGCAACCGCGCCATCCACCTTCGCAAGAGTGTGCCAATGTCCTATGACACGCTGCGTTCTGGTGGTTATGTATTGGTTGTGCGAGGAAGCCCCGCCGATGGTAGCCATGATATTTTTTGCGGTAGTCTGAGTTGAAACGTAGTGTTAGAAAAAACCCAAAGCGCCAGGCAAAAAACACCGTTCATCTCACGATGGGCGGTGTTGTTCATTGCATTTTAACGTTTCGCTTGAACCCGTGAGCTTCAAAATTCCCTTGCTGTGCAGGCCAATCCAGAGCTGCTGGAAGCGGACAAAGTCGCGACGCTGCGATGATCTAGGAACAGAGCGCACCCATTACCATTGCAGTGAGCTGGGCGGTCAGCTGCGAAGTGTCCAACTGAAGGGACTCATCGAACCAGAATGCCACGCTGGAAAGCATGGCAAGTATTGTTTGAATTGCGGTCGGCAAGTGCTGTGATCGAAAGGCTCCGCTGTGCATGCCCTTGCTGATGATATTGCTTAAACAGCTGCGATAGCGTTTCAGAAGTACTTTGATATCTGCCCTTGAAGCAGCGTCGAGACTACGTAGCTCCAGGTTGCTCAATAGCGATAACGATTGGTGCTGAATGTGGGTCTTGATATGGATGCGTATAAAGGTTCTAAGTTGTTCCAACACGTCAGCGGCCTTTCTAACCTCACTTTCGACACTGTTTAGGAGGTTTTGCAGGTGGTCGTTGATCAACTCAAACAAAAGTTGCTGTTTACTCTCCAGATGGTTGTAGAGCGAACCTGCGCTAATGCCGAGCGGCGCTGCCAATTGGCGTAAACTGACATTGCCATAGCCCTCTGTGACGAATAGATGCAAGGCAGTATCACGAATCTGCTGATGGCGAGCCCGCGTTCCAGAAGAAGACTCGCTTGTGCGATCTTCCATGGTCGGCACATGCGGATTTGTAGTGAGATCAAGCGGTGCTGACGCTTGTGTAGATGCTCGGCGCATGGAAGATCCAGTATTGTGTGAGGCTGGCGGGCTCGATTCTTTAAGCATTTTCACATCGAATACATGTGTTTCATATGTATGATTAATGATTCTAGACGTCTCTTGTCCCTATTCCATCACAGGCCCTTGATCATCAAGGGCGAGCGAGGCCGGTGGCTTGATCACCAACAGAAGCGGCATCACCGCCAGCGAAAGCAGCATAAGTAGTTTGAAATCGTCGAGATAGGCAATCCAGAGGGCTTGTGTATTGAGCATGCCGTCGATCATGGCGCGACCGCCAACCGTCATGGGGTCGAGAACACTGTTAAGTGGCCAGGCATGGAGTAATCGATTGAACCCTGTGATATGCGCGCCAATTTGCTCATGGTTGATCTGGGTGTTTTGTACCAACAGTACAGTGACAATGGAGATCCCTACGCTCGAACCAATGTTGCGCGACAGACTATAGAGCCCCGTGCCGTCAGCTCGAAGCGAGGCGGGTAGGGTGGCGAAGGCAATGGTCGACAAGGGGACGAATAAAAGTCCCAGGCTGGCACCTTGGATGAAACCGACATAAACGATGGTTTGCATTGACACCTGCGGTGTCCAGCCTGTCATCAGCCACATGGAGCCGGCGGACAATGCCAGTCCGCAAAACAGCAGCCAGCGGGTGTCGACCTTACCGATCAGTCGGCCCGTGAGGTACATCGTTGCCATGGTACCCAAGCCACGCGGGCCCATTGCCATGCCTGCCTTGAGCACTGGATAACCCATCAGGTTTTGCAAATACGGGGTCATCAGCGCCAACGAAGCGAGGTAGGTGATGCCGATGATGAAAATGAACACCACGGCCAGGCTGAAGTTACGATCCTTGAACAAGGCGAGCTTTATAAAGGGGTCTTTCGCAGTGAAGGTGTGGACCAGAAAAATATAAAGCGCCGACAGCGCTATCACTGCTTCGAGCACGATCTCCATGGAAGAGAACCAGCCCAGTTGCTCGCCTCGATCAAGGAACAGCTGCGTGGCCATGACCGCGACGCTGAGCGAGCCGAAGCCCAGCCAGTCCAAGCGCGCTCCCTTGTCCGCTGGTGTGTCGACGACATAACGAAGAATCCCTGCCAGAGCCAGAAGCCCGATGGGCAGGTTGATGAAAAATACCCAGCGCCAGTTGAGATTTTCGGTTAGCCAGCCACCCAGCATCGGCCCCAATACCGGTCCGACCATGACCGAAACGCCGAACAGTGCCATCGCCGAACCACGTTCTTTGAGCGAATAGATATCCAGTAAGATACCTTGGGACAGAGGCACCAATGCGGCACCGGCGAGCCCTTGCAACAATCGAAAGGCAATGATTTCCCCTAGCGATTGGGCAATGCCGCAGAGTATCGACGCCAGGACGAAACCGAGGATGGCCCATAGCAGCACGGTCTTGCGCCCAAAACGTCGAGCGAGGAAAGCCGAGGGTGGTGTCATGATCGCAGCGGCGACGATATAGGAGGTCAGCACCCAATTGATCTGATCGGCACTGGCCGAGACGCTGCCTTGCATATAGGGCAACGCGACATTGGCGATGGTGGTGTCCAACGCTTGCATAATGACTGCCAGGACCACGCAGGCGGTGATCATCGTCCGTTGTGTGGAAGGTGCCATGGCAGATCCGCTGTCACTCATGGGGCAGGCTCTTGCTGGCCAATGCACTTGCCATGAACTCCGGTAGGCCACGGGCACGACCGGTATCGATATCAGCTTCGACGCTCATGCCATGGCGCAAAGGTGGTTTACCGGACGTGTCGTCGATACGTATACGCACGGGTATACGCTGCACCACTTTCACCCAGTTACCCGTGGTGTTCTGAGCTGGTAAAAGAGCGAAGCTCGATCCGGAAGCAGGGCTGATACTCTCGACTCGACCATGCCAGATGACACCTGGGTAGCTGTCCACCGTGATCGTCACCGGTTGGCCTTCGCGCATGTGTGTCAGTTCAGTCTCTTTGGGCGATGCCGCGACCCAGAGGTGATCGCTCGCGACCAGACTGAAACCCGATTGCGGTGGTTGCAGATAGGCTCCAGGTGAAAGCGAATCGACATTGGTGACGATGCCGTCGAACGGAGCGGTCACTGTCGAGTTCTTGAGGTTGCGCTCGGCCTCATTGATCCGTGCCTGGGCCCGCAGATAGGTTGGTTGCTGCTCTATCGGCGAATCGATGCGTCCGCCGAGCTGGGCCAGGATGGTATGGGCCTGAGCCTTGGCCACGGCGACCTTTTGCTGTGTGATTTCCAGGTTGTGGCGAGCATCGTCGAAGAGGGTCTTCGAGACCGCCGAGACACTGACAAGTTGTTCCAGGCGTGCCAGGTTTTTCTGGTAATAAGGGATTTCCGCCTGGGCCTGAGCAGTCTCGGCCTGGGCTTGGGCATAGCTGGCCTTGAGATTCATTAGCTGGTTACGAACATCGGCCAATTGTGCTCTGGCGCTTTGCAGCGCAATTTCGAAAGGCTCCTGACGCAAGCGGTATAACACTTGACCTTTGGTTACGCTCTGGTTGTCAGTCACTTCTATTGACTCGACGATACCGGCGACGTCGGTGGAAACACCCACGCGATCCGCCTGGATATAAGCATTGTCGGTGCTGATGACTTGTCCTCCGGTCACATACAGCCAAGCGCAGCCAGCGAGGACTACGGGCAGCAACAGAAATAGGCCGATGCGTACTTTCTGACGGGCGGGCGGTACAGCGCTGTACTGGGCGGTATCAGCAAGGACCTCCGTTTGCGGGGCGGGAGGGGAAGTGGGTGACTTTTCAGCGTGAGCAGGATGCAGCCGAGTGGCATTAGTGGTCATTTCCGGGCTCCTCATCTTCAACCGGTCTGGCGCAGGCATCAACCAGGTTCTCCCTCATGCGGACGAGAAACTGCTGCAGCAGTTGGTGCTCCTGTTCGGAAAAGCCGGACATGGTTTCATGGCGCGTCTTTTCGCCAAGGTTGCGCATCAGTTCCAGCAGTGGGTGTGCCGCCTCAGTCAGAAACAGCAAGCTCATGCGTCGATCGGTTGGGTGAGGTCGACGCTCGATCAGGCCGCGTTCCTGCATTTTGTCGAGCAGTCGTACCAAGGTGATGGACTCTATTTCCAGCAGGTCGGCCAAGCCTTTCTGATGTATGCCCTCGTTGTGCGCCAGCTTGGACAGTACTTGCCACTGGGAACGTGTGAGTTCTGACTGTCGGGTACGCTGTTCGAATCGCTTGCGCATCAGCCGCGCCACATCGTGCAAGACAAAACCGATCGTTTGTTGGGTCGTCATCGAAATCACCGAAAATACATAAGCATGCTCATGATATGTTTACTTATCAGGTGCATGCTACCTATTTTTTCAGATGCCGATTTTCACTTGGTGTGCCTGTTTGGCGACTTGAGGTGCTAGCAAAAAGCTATTATGCGGTAGTGTAAATCATATGTATGATACCTATGGTTTGCTCGGATTACAGCGCCGCTGCGGTGTGCCAACCCAACCACCTGGAACCAGCCACGGCCTACGGCAAGCACCATAATAATTAGAGGCGTTCCGTGAAAACTCTCCTATATCCCGCTATTTCGCTTATGAATCGCCTGAGTTTCGTTATGAAATTCAGCTTGATTAGCATCCTGTTTTTTTTACCCATGCTGGCGACTAACGCCTATTTGATTCGAGATGCGTACTCCCAATTCGTTGGAACCAGGACCGAACTGACTGGATTGGAGGTTCTCAGGGAAGCGATAGGGATTCGTTACGATATGCAAAGTCTGGAAAACCTCATCCGGCTCCAGACTCAAATTGGCTCGGCTAATCAAAGTGAAGAGTTGAACAATCGCATTGGCAGTCAGACATCGAGCCTGATCGAGGATCTGCAAAAGCTCACGGCCATAGCGCTGACCAACACCCAAGTCGAAGACATCAATGTCAAGCGTGATGCTCTGGTGGAGTGGCTGCGCGCTGCGCATGCCGATAGCACACAAGCCAAGCAGCAACACGAAATCAAGCAACAGCTGGCGAATGTCCAGATACTGGTGATGGCGGTGGCATCGGGTACGGGGCTGTCCCTGGATCGCAACGCTAGCGAACGCAGACTGATCAGCCTTGTTGTGGACAACTCCGACGACGTGACTCTTGGATTAGGGGAGGTCCGTTCGTTAGGTGCGTATTTGTTGGCTAGCGGTTCCAGGAACTCTGGCACCATTACCAAGGTGGAAGGGGCGCTGCAGCAACTGGAAATGCTGCAGGCTGAATATGCGCAACACATCGAGGGTGCATTGGTTGGCAATACCAACGCCCAAACGGCGTTGCAGGCGATGGCCAATGCAAGTCGTGATTCACTGGCAGAGGGTGGTGCCTTGTTGGACGGCGAATTGTTGAAGGACACCGTCGACAACGCTCAGTGGCCAAAATTTTACGATTCGTTGAGCGCCGAAATAGAAAAAACCCGCCAGTTCAACTATGCCGTGCTGTCTTACATGAGTGGAGAGCTCCAGCAGCGATTGGCCGATGATCAACAGCGGATGATCCTTTTAATCAGCGCGTTGCTGCTGATATTTCTTCTGATTGGCTACCTTTACGGCGGCTTTTACGTGGCGATGTGCAGCGCATTGAAAAGCTTCAGCCTTGTCATGGACGATGTGGCAGCCGGAAATATGAAGGCCAATGTAATGATCCAGAGCCAGGATGAGTTGGGTGAGCTGGGCAAGGTTATCAACGGCACCATTGGTAAAATTAATCAATTGATTCAGCGAGTGGGGCAGACGGTCGTCAAAGTCGAGGGCCAGGCGGATCGGGTCGAGCTTGTTTCTAATGAAAGTAGTCAGGCCGTGTCCGACCAGCGGCAGCAGATTGCGCAGATCGCAACGGCAATGAATGAGTTGTCCGCCACTGCACAGGAAGTTGCGCGCAATGCAGCTAGCGCTGTAGACAGCGCGCAGGGTGTCAGCACGGAGGTCGTTTCTGGTCGTGCTCTGGTCGAGTCCCAGGTTGACAGTATTCAAAAATTGGCCGGCGAAATTGACCAGTCAGTTGTTGTGATCAACCAACTGGCCAGTGACAGCAGCACCATCAGCCAGGTTCTTGATGTGATCAAAGCCATCGCCGAGCAAACCAACTTGCTGGCTCTCAACGCCGCCATCGAGGCGGCCCGGGCAGGGGAACAGGGGCGCGGGTTTGCCGTTGTTGCCGATGAAGTGCGCAATCTGGCAATGCGCACACAAGTGTCCACCAAAGAAATAGAGCAAACGATCGGCAAATTGCAGAACGGAGTGAGTGCCGCGGTCACAGTGATGAATGCCAGTCACAATATGGCACGCAGCACGGCCAATCAATCAACGCTGGTGCAGCAGGCTTTGGCGAACATCTTTAATGCAGTGGGCACAATCGTTGATCAAAACCAGCAGATCGCCGCCGCCGCGCTGGAACAAACGGCAGTGACTCATGACATGGATCGCAACATCGTACAAATCAACCAGGCCGGGGATCGCACGGCTGGCGGTGCCTGCCAAACCGAGCAGGCGAGCCGCGAGCTTACTCTGCTGGTCGGTCAACTCAAGGAGCTGATCGGTGCCTTTCGTGTTTGACGCATACTGATGTGCCGGATGAACCAGCAGCTGCCTTATGCGCGAATAAGGTCAGCTGTTGCCTTCGCGTCTTAGCGCCGAAGGGTTGATTCCCGTCCATTGCTTGAACGCCCGGCTGAAGGACCTGGTTTCTGAAAACCCCAACTGCTCGGCGGCATCAGCGATGCTTAGATGCTGATTGGCCAGCAACTCAATGGCCTGATCGCGGCGCAGGTCATCGAGGATCCGCTGGAAGCTGGTGCCTTCCTGCTGCAGGTTCCGGTGCAAGGTTTGTGCACTCAGGCACAGTTGGCTGGCAATGGCTTGAAGGCGAGGCAGGGGCATCCGTAATTTGAGTGCTTCGGCCAGCAGGGCGCGAACCTGGGTTGAACAGTTTTCCTTGGCATCGGGCCAGCCGAGAATACCTTGCCCCATCAGACGGTCAACATTGGCATGCCATTCGGCGCGGGTACGATTGATTGGCGTTGTCCAGTATCTGGCGTTGATTGCTAGTGTGTTGGACACCTGCCCAGTGAGCCAGTCTCTGCGTATGTAGTGCAGTAGGCGGTTTGCTTCGGGAGCTTCAGGCCGAGTCGAGGACAATTGGCGCACGGGCACCAGTGCACCGATGCACCAGCTGAAAAATCGATGCAGGTATAACAACCAGTAGTCGCAGAGAAAACCCATCGGATCCAGATCTGGGTCATTCAAAATGACGGTCAGCTCAATCTGTTCCTCCGAGAGATTGCAGCGCACTTCGATGTCATCGGTCACGATCCGAAAGAAGTTTGCGACTTGTTCCATAGCCGCTCCCAATGTGCTGCAACCTAGAGCCAGGTCGACCATCATCGCGTAGGTTCCGCGCTTGGCGCGGTGCTGAGTGAGGCCAAACAGTTCGTCGTCGAGTACTTCGGTGGTAGCCCTTAGCAGCCTGGCAAACTGATGCGCTTTTATCGGGGTTTTGCTGGAGGCGTACTCCGGCATTCCGGCGGCCTCCCAGATTGGCTCCAACGCTAACTGGTGGCAGCGTGCCCCCATCAGTAACTGGTCGGTGGCGTAGCGATAGTTACCACGTAGCGACCATGAATCATTCAAGTTTTCAGCCATTGGATTCGAATTCAAATATCAGTGATGCAAAAAGTCGTTTTTTGTCCTTCATGCCAAGCCTCGCATTATAGATAGTGACGTATCAATGCCCAAAACAAGAGAACCCTAGGATGATTACCGATCTGAGCGATCAGCACCTGCGTTTCCGCGATCGTGTGCGGGCCTATATGGCCGAGCAGATGATGACGGCCGATTTCGAAGCCGAACTCAGAGACCCGCTCTGGAGTCATGGTGGTGGCCCGATCTACTGGCGCAAGCTTGAGCAGCTGGGCCGGGACGGCTGGATCAAAATGTCCTGGGCCAAGGACCTGGGGGGCGAGGGTGCCGATCCGATCGAGCAATACATTTTGGTCGAAGAGTCCAAGCGCGCAGGTTTTCCCTGGCCGGCACTCTCGGCGAACTCCATTGGCCCCATGGTTGCCCGCTACGCTCAAGGCGAAGTACGCGATGAGGTCGTGGGTAGAATCCTGTCGGGTTCCGCCTACTTGGCCATCGGCTATTCAGAGCCTGGCGCAGGCAGCGATCTGGCTAATCTGCGTACCCGGGCGGTGCGCGATGGCGATGATTGGATCATCAATGGGCAGAAAATCTGGACCAGTTGCGCCCCGTTCAGCCAGTACATCTGGTTGGCGGCACGGACCGACCCTGATCCAGCCAAGCGCCACAAAGGTATTACGATCTTTCTGGTACCGACCAATACTCCAGGGTATTCCTGCACAACTATCCATACCTTGGGTGTAGATACAGCGGCGACCTACTACCAGGACGTACGAGTTCCCGACAGCTATCGTGTCGGTGAACTCAATGGCGGTTGGTCGCTGATCACTGCGCAGTTGAATCTCGAGCGCCTTTCGCTGGTCAACTACGGTTACGTGGCCATGCTCTACGACCATACCTTGAGCCTGCTCAAGACCCATGAAGACTTCAAGCATTTGCTGCAACTGCCTTGGGTGCAGCGCAATCTGGCGCTTGCCAAGGTCAAGCTCGAAGGTCTGAAAATGATGTGCCTGAAAGCGCTGTGGGTGATGAACAACGGCGGCAGCGGGATGGTCGAGGCCTCCTCAACCAAGGTTTACGGCTCGCAAGTATATGTCGAGCTGGGCCGCTTGATGGGCGAAATAATCGGTTCGCAAGGCATGCTTCGTGAAGGCTCGGACGTACTTGCCCATGGCTTGATGGAAAAATTGTATCGCAAGGGCAGCGTGCTCACATTTGGCGGTGGCGCCAATGAAATTCAACGGAACATTATCGCGCAGGCCGGCCTGAAACTGCCTCGTTAGGAGATTTGTATGGATTTTTCCCTGAGCGCCACCCAGCAACAACTGACGGAACTGGCGACGCGATTGTTTACAGATCAGGCGACTCAGCCTCGTCTGCGAGCGGTGGATGCCACTGGATATCATGACGCCGAGCTCTGGACTCAACTGGCCGAGACGGGTTTGTTAGGCATACAACTCACCGAAGCCCAAGGGGGAGTAGGCGAGGATTTTGAAACGCTCTGTGTTTTTCTTGAGCGAGCGGCACAGGCTGTGGCGCCGGTGCCTCTGTTGGAGGTCTTGGTTGGTGGCGCTTTGCCAGTACTGGCGCTGGACAACGTACCTGTGTTGGAAACGCTGTTGCCGAAGCTGGTGGCGGGTGAGGTTGTACTCACCAGCGCTACAGCAGAGGCCCGGCAGACAGACCTGTTGGACGTCAGCACCCGGGCGGAATTGGTAGAGGGCCAGTGGCGCCTTTCGGGCTGCAAGCACCGTGTCGCAGTGGCGAACCTGCCAGGCGTGTGCTGGACCCTGGCGCGCTATACCGATGGTGTTGGCGTGTTTCTGTTCGACTTGCAATCAGCGGGTATCGAGCGTCAACAGCAGACCACGACCACCGGCGAGTATGTCTTTACTCTTACGCTGCAAGACGTGCCAGCCAACCTTTTGGTGAACGCTGCGGCGACGCCGGCATTTGTCGATAATGCGCAATTGCATCTGTTCGCAGCAGCCACGGCAATGGCGGTGGGTGTTTGCAGTGCGATGACTCGCATGGGGGCTGAGTACACGTCCGAGCGTGAACAGTTCGGACGTCCGATCGCGACGTTCCAGGCAGTGGCTCATGCACTTGCTGATTGCCATATTGATACCGAATGTCTGCGAGGATTGATGGAGCAGGCGGTCAGCCGTCTGAGTCAATCAGGTGATACCGCATCGGCGACTGAAGCGGTACTGGCAGCGAGTATCTATGCCTGCGAAGCGCTGCACCGCGTTAGCCATGCAGTGCAACAAGTGCACGGTGGTACGGGTGTGGATCGCGACTACCCGTTGTTTCGTTATTGCCTGATGGCCAAGAAACTCGAGATGATCCTGGGTGGGCAATCGGCGTTGATCGCCCGGCTTGGCGTAATTCTTGCGAATGGTTGATGCGACTTTGCACTGTGCGATTTAGCCAGCCAAATACATGACTTGCCAGCGAGAAGCCAGCTCAAGCGTTTCTCGCTGGCAAGCCATCTACTGGTGTCGGATCGGTTTCAACCGTCGCCATCAGTACCAACACCTCACCCTCTCTCGGCGCCCGCAGCGTCACTTCCTCAATAGTCAGTGGCTGGTCGTTTCCGCGTCAGGGGTTGTCGCCTGGCAGCGCACATCCAGTTGCAAGAGCAGCCAATTTGGGGCGACTCAAGTATCAACTCGACTCCAATGTATTGGTCCAAGGCAGAGGTCCGCGCAGGTAATGGCCGTCGGATTCGGCTCAGGCACCGAACTCCACGGCTGCGGCAATACCGCCATCAACCAGCAGATCGGTACCGTTGATGAAGGATGCACGCTCGGAGCAAAGAAACTCCATGGCATCGACGATTTCTGTCAGCCCGCCCTGGCGTTTGAGCGGCGTACGTTCAAGCAGTTGGTACTTGGACGGTTGGTTGCGGAATTCGAGGTCGCCCATTGGCGTGCGGATCAGGCCGGGTGACAGCGAAACGATACGCGCCCCGCGCTCGCCCCAACGTGATGCGAGACGTCGGCACATGCGGTTCATGCCAGCCTTGGACAGGCCGTAGGCCTCGGCACAGGACGGCTCTTGACCGTGGCTCGCTTCTATCGCCTTGAGAAGGTCTGGAGCCAACGGGTTGTCGAGTACCTTTTGCATGCCAGTATCCGGCTTGCAGGCATGAGCCGCCAGGGACGAGACGAACAGCGCAACACCGTTTGCCTCCATCAGCGGGAGTGCGGCTTCGGCAGTATGCGCCGCGCCGACCAGGTTGACGGTCATGATCCGTTGCCAATCGGCCATGCTTGGCGAGAGACCAAGAACGTAGACCAGCGTTTTCACCCGTCCGATTTCGGCTGCACATGCAAACAGGGCATCAATGGACGCCGGGTCGCTGAAGTCACAGCGCTGGGCGATGATGCTGTGGCCTTCTGCATACAGCTTCTTGCTGATCGATTGAGCTTTCGCAATATCGATATCCGCAAGCAGTACGGTGTGAGTCAGGGCCAGGCGACGCACACACGCCAGGCCCATGCCGCCACAGCCGCCGACGACAATGGCCAGCGGCAATTTTTTCGTCGCTTGGAGGAGGTCGTCACTCATTCTGGTGCTCCGGATTAGGCGATCACGACGCCACACTCGACGTTGTTGGTCTGCTCAGTCGAACGGCTTAATGGCTTTATGATGCATATAATTGATATGAATATGCAAGGCGTCATCGTTGGGTGAGGAGAAAATTTTCGTCCAGCAACAGGCAGGGTGCCGGGCTTTATTTTTGCCTCGCTTTGTTTTGCGATGATATATATGATTAATATGATTTGTGTGAATGCAAGCAGTCATCTCCTAAGTGGATAGGTGTGTGATGTCGAATGGGTTGGGGCGCGCATTAAGGCAATCGCCGCGTTGGACCCGAAGAAGCCCGAGTTTCCAGCGCGTGGATAAGTTTGTAGCGGTGGGGCGAAATATTCTCGAATTTCAGCTGCGTGGGCCACATTGACGACCTGCGCGGCGCATCCAGGGAGATAACAATGCAACTGCCCGGTAAGGCATTTCGCGTCAACACCGATGAGAGGGTATTAACCGACCTGGCTCAGCGTCTGGCCCAGGTGCGCTGGCCGCAGACCCCGTCGAGTGCTGGATGGCGACAGGGCAGCACCTTGCCCTATATGCAGGGTCTGGTCGAACACTGGCGCAACGACTTCGACTGGCGTGCCTGGGAGGCGAGGATCAATCGCTACGAACAGCGCTTGGTGGATGTCGACGGCCAGATCATTCATGTCCTGGTCGAGCAAGGTTCGGGGGATGATCCCTTGCCGCTGATGCTCACTCATGGTTGGCCTGGGTCGTTCCTCGAATTTATCGACCTGATCGAACCGCTGGCGCACCCGGAGCGCTTCGGTGGGCGCGTCGAAGACGCCTTTACCGTGGTGCTGCCGAGCCTGCCGGGCTACGGTTTTTCTTCGGTGCCGCGTGAACCGCTGGGACCGCGTGCTATCGCCAGTCTTTGGAGCAAACTGGCGATCGAGCACTTTGGTTTCAAGCGCTATGCCATCCAGGGGGGGGATTGGGGCGCGGTGGTCGGTGGATTGCTTGCTCGTCTTCATCCACGGAACCTCGTCGCGGCGCATTTCAATATGCTCGGCGGTCTACCGGTCATCGGCGCTGATAGTGCGCTGACGCAGGAAGAGGGGGCATGGCTGGCTCGCCTTGGCGAAATGCAGCAAGAGGAAGGTGCCTACCAGCAGGTGCAGGGGACCAAACCGCAGTCACTTGCTTATGGCCTGACCGATTCACCGATTGGCCTGGCAGGCTGGATCGTCGACAAGTTTCAGGCCTGGACCCTGGGTGCCAACGAGAGTGATCCTCCATTTGACCGGGATTGGATGCTCGCTAACCTGATGCTCTACTGGATCAATGGGATCAATGGGGCGAACTGGTTGTACCAGGCCGCTCGCAGTGGAGGCGATACGCGCATTGCCGCGCATGAGTGCAATACCGTACCAACGGGATTTGCACTATTTCCGCATGACCTGATCCCGCCGCCGCCATGCAGTTTCCTTGAACGGGTCTTTGATGTGCGTCACTACCGAGTCTACGAGCGCGGTGGGCATTTCCCCGCACTGGAGCAGGGTGCGACGCTGGTAGCGGACATCCGTGAGTTTTTCCGCGCCTTCCGCTGACCAGGGCGGATGTTGTCGTTAATGCACTGTAGGGGGAGAGGTACATGTCCAGAGCCATCGATACGCGTGCCTTGCCGGAAGGTCAGTTGCTGATCGAAATTCCCGAAACGCAGCGCAAACAGCCGCGACAGGCACGCTCGATCGCTATGGTCGAGGCGCTTAAACAGGCTGCCGTGCAGATACTGGAAGACGAGGGCCGTGATGCGTTGTCCTTGAGCCGGTTGTCTGAATATTCGGGCGTTTCCGTGAGCTCGATCTACGAATACTTCCCCACCCTTGACTCGCTTATTTCGTCGATTTTCGATGAGTACCGCAAGCGTCAGCATGCCGAGTTGCTTGAGGATATTCGCAGGCTGCCGGATTCCAGCATGCTCTACGATGGCCTGTTGTTGATGCTACGTACGTTCCTGCGCCTGCGTCGCAAGCAATGGTTGATCGATCGAGTCTTCAGTGCCAAGTACCTCCACTACAGTGAGTTACAGCGCATGGATCTAGTGAAGCCGGACAGCCTGCCACAGGCTGAGCTGACCTCGGCGTTGATGCAGCGCTTCTCGACAGAGTTGGCCGAGCAGGACGCTGAGAAGGCTATGTTCCTTGCTTATCACGCTCTACCGGCATTGACCCGGGCTGTCGCCCTGGAGCGTCCACTGTATCTGGAGCAGGACGACACCGCGCAGATGATTGCGCGCATGCTGCACGCACTACTGTGCAAGCCGAACACCATGCCTTGAGCGTTTGATAAAGCAACGCCGACGGGTTTCCCGATCTTCCGGCAGCGTTGCAAGGCGCTACGTAATGTTTTAGTCGATGTTCGGGCGCTGCCAAGGGCCGGGGATTCGCTCCGGCGAGCAGATCTCATTGACGATCCACTTGCCCATTCGCCGCATGGGTTCGATGGAGTCCTGTGGCAACGCCCAATTCAGTGCGATGGCGTAGCCCAGTGAAACAATGCGTTGGGCGCCGTGAAGTGGCAGGCGATCCTTGAGTTCGTCCTTGAGGCTTTCGGGGTAGATGCCGACGGTTTGAGTGGACGCATCCACTGCATTCATCACTTCGTCCAGAGTATCCACGGGAATCAGGTTGGCAGTTCGATCATTGAGCGATGCCGCAAAGGACACCGCATCGGGCAATTGCGACACGATCACTGCGCCTTCCCCTTCCTCGCCACCTATGACCCGGTACCATTCGTCTTCCAGTCGCAGTGAGCGCAAATGTGCGGCCAACTCCGGGTCATAACGCTTGGCTGGGGTGCTGATGCTGGTGGGCAAGGATTGCAAGGCGGCGTACACGTACTCGCCAAACTCGTTGAGCCGATTGAGCCCTGTCTCGTCAGTGCCGGAAACGGCATACACTACACGGGCGTTCACGCAGCCCTGCTGATTATGTGCGCCCATATCGCAAGCCAGACGTTGTGCTGCCTCGCGCATGCGTTCGGGGCTGATGAAGGTCTCGGCGCCGAGGATGCTGACGCTACGCTTCGGGTCGAGAGAAATCAGCTCAAGTCCGGGTTGGATGTATTGGCTGACATGTTTGATCGACGCGAATCCGCCCCAGGCGACGATCTTCTCGAAGTTCTGCGGCTTGTACAGTTTCACTTCGAATTCCTGGTCACCACCGCGCCAGTACGCAACGCTCAGGTGCCGGGTCAGCGGATGGTCCGGCGCCATGTCGATCATGGTGCGGGCGATGGCGGTGGCAGTGAATGGGTCATTGGACGGCGCTTTGATCAGTGCATCGCTGCGCAGGATCATGTTGCGGATGATGGTCAGCAGCGACAGTCCCGGTGAGTTGCCCGCGACGATGTGCAGCGTGCGCGCGCCAAAGCAACGGATCTCTGCATCGCGGCCGTCGTTGAGCGTTTTGCGTACCCAGCCTTCCAGGTAGTCGATGCCGATGGATTGTTCAGCTGCTTCCCGGATGGATCGGCGGTCGAGCATGCGTGCCAGGCCCATATACTGCGACTTGACCAGGGGTGGGGTGGTCGGCGCAGTGGCGTAGGACAGCTCGCATGCTTCCTGCAGATGATGGTTTTTCGAGAAATCCAGTCGTCCGGCCAGCTCATCGGTGTAGTCGAGGATGTCGTCGAAACGAAGTTGGTACAGATCTGCCAGTCGGGCCGGGTCGCGCAGTGGCAGGCGATCAAGGTAATGATGGGCATCAGGCGTGTGGAAGCTCAGATCGCCACCTCGACCACCAATCTCGATCAAGTGATCGGTGATGACCTCGCCACGGATAATCATTGGTGCGATTGGTGTGGACATCGTTACTCTCCCAGATTGTTCAGGAAATCCATGGCTTCCTGGTGTGCGCTTTCGGTACCGGCACAGGTGATTTTGTCGTCGCCGCCATTCTTCTCGCTGTAGCGCTGCACTTCACCGACGATATAGCGGCTGGTGCGCCCGCAGGTGCAGGGCTGATCCCATTCGATAGTGATCTCGTCACCTGAAATGAAACCGCCCCAGCGCGAGTCGGCGCCCAGGTCGAAGAATGCCGCGCGCCCGGTAACGCGGCCGTGACGGGGCAGTGGTTGGCTGGTTTGCGGATTAAGCTGGAAAGGGATCGCCAGGTGTGACAGGTGATAGTGGCCGTGCTCGCAACGCATGTGCGTGGTCAACACTTCGCTCATCGCATAGAGTTCGTGCAGTTGACGTGCGCCGGTGAAGCGTAAAATATCCTCGCGCCAGCCTGGCGGTTGCACCAGGCCTTTGGCTCCGCCGCCGGTGCTGACGTAGGAGTCGGCGGCGAACACACCCTGAAGGCCTGCCTCAAGGCCGGCCTTGGCCATATTGTGCAGCAGGTTCCACGTGGCCCAGACGTAGATGCGCTTGCCTCGCAACTCTTGTGATATGTGCTCGAAAAATTGTTTGAGATGGGCCGGCATCTTCGCCTGGATCGCGTCATGCTCCTCCTTGCGCGCCAGTATGGCCGGGCTCACTTTCAGTCGGTCCAAGGTGCCCTTGGCCTGGGCGCCCTTGATCCGTGCGGAGAGGTAGAGGACATCGGAACTTATCTTTGCTGGATAGGCTGCGTGAAAGTACTCCTCGCCGCGCAGGAGGTGGTTGACGACTCCCTCGTTGCCCCGTAAGTGCGCGGAATAACCCGAGCGGAAGAACGGATAGGCCACATGCAATTCGGGGCGCTCACCCCGTAGTGGGCCGCCGAGGTTCCAGACGCTCATCTGCTTCATTGCACCGCTCTTGTCGATCTCGCTCTGGCTATGCGGCAGGAAGGACACGGTGCCTGAAGTCCCGGTGGAGTGGGATATGCGCAGTTCCGGCAGGGCGGCATCCATGACCTGCAGCCATTCGTCGATGCTCTGGCAATGCGAGACATCGACGTCCTCGACGGGATGGAGTGTGAGCTTGGCCAGCCATTTGTTGATTTGCTGGAAGCGGTTATTTTCCAATAGTGATGGCGGGTAGGACTTGTACATGGTGTGGTCGAACAGCAGCGGGATAACGTCATCGAAACTGTCGATGCTATCCACGCCCTCGGCATTGGCGAGCTTGCTCAGCATCGGAATGGCATCGCGCAACTGAGTGAAACGTTGCTTCAAGCCAGCAAGCTGCAAAGCATCCACTTCGTCGCGGGGCAGGTGTTCCCAAGCCTCCAGTGAGTAATCCGCGAGCATGGGAGGGTCGGTTAACAGCCACTGGATTTTATTTGTAATTGTCATGAATACGCCCTGACTCATTGTGTGGATGCAGCCAGTATAAGGACGTAAAAAAGCGCGCATCTCCGGATTGGAAATGGCGGCTTGTGATTTCTATGTTATTGATTAGTAGTGTTTTTTTTCGTTTCATGAAGAGGCGGACGGTTGTCGCTCCGCATTCCGCCAGAGATCTCGTTCATTTAGGCGTCAGCGCAGTCTGACTATTACGCTTGCTACGCCCGAAGTTTTAATAAGTTCATTCGTGCGACGTTGAAAGCAGCACAACAAAAATAAAATAAGGACTTTCCATGAGCAGAGTGGATGACAACAGGTTCTTCGACCCGGTGATCGAGACAATGCCGCGTGAAGAAATCGAGCAACTGCAGGAGGCCCGCATCCTGCAATTGTTACCTTATGCCTATAGCCAGTCAGCACTGGTGCGTGAGGTGTGGGATGCAGTCGGAGTCAGCCCGAAGACATCCGCTACCTGGCTGACTTTCGGGAGAATGTGCCCTTTATTGACAAGGACGCCATTCGTAGTTTCCGTGACCGCCATGGCGATCCTTACGGTGGTTTGGCCTGTGCAGGGCCACCGAAACTGCGCGGTGTTGGTTTTACCTCGGGAACCACCGGCGACCCAACGCCATTGCCGCGTTCGGATTACCACGTGGCGCTTGAGCACTATCAGCAGAACACGGGCGATGAACTGCGCGAGGTTTTTTCTTCATACGGTGGTGTCGTGTTTGGCGGCGAACAGGTAAACCCACATTGCCGTCAAGTTGTCTAATCCTGGGGGCTCGAGAACTTCGAGCTCACTTCGCTTGGCGATCTCAGCACCGTCATGGAGTGCAAGGCCCATGACGGCATGCATACCTGGGAAGACCTGGCGATGATTGAGCAACTGGATCCGTCCGGAGGTGGTTCGGTGGCTGACGGCGAACGGGGAGAACTTGTGGTAACCGCATTGCTCGATGATGTGGCGCCATTGATACGCTATCGCACAGATGACTTGGTACGGTTCACTCGTAAACCTTGCACCTACGGACGCACCCACGGGCGTTTGAAACCAATCGGGCGTAAAGGTGACGAGATGTTGATTCAGGTTAGTTCGATTCTACCGATAGATATTTTCCCGCTGATGGAACAATTTCCTGAAGCCCATACCGGCCTATTCCAATTGGTGCGTTCGCAGAGGGAGATGGATGTCCTGACATTGTGCGTCGGATACGACGAAAGCGCATTAACCGACGGTGTCCAGGCGCTGGGCGCGCGTATCGCCGACACGCTGTTGTCAACCTTGCAGGTGCAGGTGCCGGTGATTGTTGAACTCATCAGCAATGAATCTCTGCTGGAAAACGGTCCGCCACACAAAATTCCGCGGGTCGTGAAATCCTGATGCAAGTGCCTTCCCCTATCCCCTTGAATTGATTTTGAACACGGTTTTTTTTACGCGCGCCCATCGTGATCTTAAAACGGCGAGCGCGCTTATTTTGATCCTTAATCAGGTGCCGGCGTTCTGGTTGGCGGCACATTCGAGATTGAAGAGCTATGCAGAGTTTTCGCGTCCAGGCCCCCATGCAAAAAAACACCTCCTGTTTCTATCTTAATCGTATTGACGATTAATCACATGCAGGATTAGTATGATTGCTATGTTAAGTCGGTGGCGAAATGATGTTGAAACTCGCCATCGAGTGTTGCAAAGGGTCTGGGGAGGGCCCGCGATGCATCCGTCCTCGACATGAAGAAAATCACTCCGCATAACAAATTCAAGAACGGTCTGGAGGTTCAAATGAGTGAAGGCAGGGTTTTGCGTAGAAATCGTTGCAGCAACGTTTCAATGCATGCGATCGGATTTTGTATTGCTGCTGGCGTTGTCCTGCCGGCCGGGGCCATGGAAATTGATACCGGCGTCGATGGGTTGACTACCCGCTTCGATAACACGCTGCGCTACAACCTTGGCACGCGCATCGATGGTCGTGATAAGCGCATTGGTAACACCGCCACCTCGGATGAGGGCGATTACAAGTTCGACAAGGGAGATGTCGTTACCAATCGCTTGGATCTGCTGTCCGAGTTTGAGTTGGACTGGCAGGATAAGGTTGGTATGAGGTTGTCCGGCGCTGCATGGTACGACCAGGCCTATGATGACGACACTGTCGAGAAGAACCCTGCCATTCCTGGACAGACCAGTTACGATAACAACAAGTATTCCAACTATACCAAGCGCTACTACAACGGCCTCTCAGGCGAGCTCCTCGATGCGTTTGCCTACACTAACTTCACCGTTGCCGATCGCCCGGTTAACGTCAAGGCGGGCCGTCATGTGGTGTACTGGGGGACCTCGATTTTCTCCCAAGCCGGTATCTCCTACAGTCAGCACCCGATTGATGGACAAAAAAGCGCGGCTTCACCCGGTATTGAAACTCGCGAAACATTCATGCCGCTCAATCAGATCTCCATGCAAAGTCAGGTGACGGATCTAGTTTCGGTGGCAGCGCAGTATTACCTCGATTGGGATCATATCCGTGCCCCTCAAGGTGGTACCTTCCTGGGTGGCACCGACTTTCTGACAGACGGCCCGGACAGATTTACCCCGTTCCGCAATGATGACGCACTGGAGCCCGATCACAAAAGCGGTAACTGGGGTGTGGCGGCGAAAATTACCGTTCCACAACTCAATGCCACCACCTTCGGGGCCTACTACCGTGAGTTCGATGAGAAGAACGGTTTCTGGGTCTTCCGCGAGCCAGAGAGTCCGTTGAAGTATCGTGCGGTGTTTCCAACTGACACCAAGCTGATCGGCCTTAGCATGGATACCACCATAGGCTCGTATGCTGTCGGTGCGGAGGTGATGACGCGGCGTAATGCTGGTTTGAACTCCAGAAGCCTGAGCGTAGCCAATGAGGGCGCCCGAGGCGACACTTGGCACGCATTGGTCAATACCATTTTCTCCCTGCCCAACACACCATTGTGGGATACCGCCACGATGGTGGCTGAAGTGTCGTACGACTATCTTGAAAAAGTCACCGACAACGAAGCGTTGTTCAACGGTGAAGATACCGCAGGCTGCCCGCGAGGCAAAGACAGCGGCTGCGCGACCCGCGACGCTGTGGGCTTCAACATGTCGGTCACACCCCAGTACCTGCAGGTATTCCCGGGTGTTGATCTTTCGCTGCCAATGACATTGGGTGGCGGGATCTACGGTAACACTGCTGACTTCGGTGGTACCAGTGAGGATCTCTATACCTATTCGGCAGGCTTGCAAGCTGACTTCCGCAAGCAGGTGACCGCGTCTTTGATCTATGCTGATTCCAGCGCCGAAATTCGACATGATGCGGCTGGCTATTACGGTAGCGGTGGATGGCAGACCACTGACCGCGGTCGGGTAACCCTCACACTCAAAACCACGTTCTGAGGGCTGGCCCAGGTCAGTACCTTCAGTAACGCCAAATGCAGCATGGGCACTACCCATGCTGCTTTTTTTTGCCTTGAATCGCTCGTCATACCGGTATGAATCGCCCCGATCACGACCAGTCTGCTTGCGTGGCAGGGTCGCGCGTGCAGCCTGCGGTTGTGAGAGCCCGGTTTGGCGCACCCTCATCTAGATCTGTATGTCTCCCTTAACATGCCGAGGGGCGTACGTTGGATTTTCGACACGGCATACCCGACTGGAGACCTTATGGATTACCGTTATTTGGGCAGCAGTTCCCTCAAAGTTTCCCCCTTGTGCCTCGGTGCAATGATGTTCGGTGGAGAGACGGATGAACCGACCTCAAAGCGCATTATCGACAAGGCCTTCGATCAAGGTGTGAATTTCATCGATACCGCCGATGTCTACCACGCAGGCCGTTCCGAGCAGGTCGTAGGCCGCGCCATCGCGGACAAGCGCGACAGCTGGGTAGTCGCCACCAAGTTCGGTTTCCCGAGCGCCCAGGGGCCGAATGGGCAGGGCCAATCGCGCAAATGGATCTATCAGTCCGTCGAAGCAAGCCTCAAGCGTCTGGACACTGACTTCATCGACATTCTTTACTTTCACCGGGCACTGCCGGGCGTTTCGCTGGAGGAGGGTGTTCGGGCCGTCGGCGATCTGATTCGCCAGGGCAAGGTGCGATACTTCGGGGTGTCCAACTTTTCTGGCTGGCGAATCGCGGAGGTCGCGCGATTGGCAGATCAGATGGGCATCGACCGGCCCGTGGCCAGTGAGCCCCTGTACAACATTGTTGACCGCACCGCCGAAGTGGAACAATTACCGGCTGCCGGCCATTGCGGTCTGGGCGTGGTGTCCTACAGTCCCCTGGCTCGCGGTGTCCTCAGTGGCAAGTACGGTGTGGATTCTCCGCCGCCTGCCGACAGCAGGGCTGGGCGTGGCGACAAGCGCTTGCAGCAGACCGAGTGGCGGCCGGAATCGTTGCGCATTGCTCAGGCTATTGCTACACATGCGGCGCAACGGGGCACTACGTCGATCGCTTTTGCGCTGGCGTGGGTGCTGAACAACCGTTTCATCTCATCCACCATAGCCGGACCACGTACCGAAGCGCATTGGGATAGTTATGTCGAAGCATTGAAGTTGCAACTCGGGCCGGAGGATGAGCGCCTGGTCGACTCCCTGGTGCCTCCGGGGCATGTCTCCACGCCGGGCTACACCGACCCTGGTTATCCCGTCGAAGGTCGCCAGATCCTCTGATAGCTTCTTTGCTGTCGAAACGACAAGACAGGATTGCCGGCGAAGCTGCGAATCGCGGGCGATCTCATCCAGTGGTCTTGTCCGGCCCCATTTGTCGAGACAGCGAACGGTCGCTTCCTTGCCCCGCTGAGTCATTGCAGCTATCAGGGTTGACCAACCGGCTTCGCCGGCGCCGATCAAGACGCGAGCGCAGCGTATTGAGTACGGCCTTGCAGGCCAGTCAGAGCGACTATGGCATCTATAGGTTGACCATTACCGCAAGGTCGTATGGCGTAGTCCTTTTGTAATCAGATATATCATTAAATTGAATGATTGGGCGGCGAGCCTGCCATCTGAACCGCCAAGCAGAATGTATGATTTACGCTATTGACACCAAAGATATACATGATTAATGTGATTCAACAGTGACTTGAGAGGGCTATCCTCTCGAATTTTGAACTTCTATTACCCGCCGATAAAACAAACAATAAAGCTGGAGACTGCGATGAAGACTGGCAAACCAATTGTCGAAACCGAGGGTGCAGTACGCGTTTTGTCAAAAGCAGGAGGCATGCTGGCAGTGGGATTTACTTTGCTGTTCCACCCGGCAGTTCATGCTGCACCTGGAGCGTCGCCTGAAGAGCTCAAGCAGCTGGGGACGACCCGGACGCCGTGGGGCGCGGAGATTGCTGGTAATCAGGATGGCACCATCCCTGCCTACACCGGGGGCGTCAAACCTCCGGCCGGAGCCCCCGCCTTCGCCGACTCCATTCGCCCGGTTGATCCCTATGCCGCTGACAAGCCGGTATTGACCATCAGTGCGGCGAACATGGCGCAGTACGCGGGTAAATTGACCGAGGGAACGCAGGCCCTGCTCAAGCGCTGGCCGGACTACAAGGTTGAGGTTTACCCGACCCGCCGCAGCTATCCGCAGATGGCAGCGGACCGCGCTCAGTCGGCTATCAAGAACGCTGCCAATCCGGAATGCAAAACTACTGATGATGGTGTGGGTATTCGGGGTTGCTGGGGTGCCACGCCTTTCCCGTTGCCTAAGACTGGGTATCAGGTGATGTGGAATAGCTTGACTCACGAGCAGTCTGAGACCGAGTTGCGCATGCAAAGTTGGATTGTCGATAGTGCTGGCAATCGGACCATGACCAATGAGGCTATTCTGCAGAACGACTATCCTTTTTGGGATCAAAAGGTTACCCCGTATGAGGGCGTTGGTGAGCTCTATTGGCGTTTTCTCAGCAAGACCCTTGGGCCTTCCCGTGACGCCGGTCAGAAGACCGTTGTGTGGTACCCCGCGGAATTCGATAGCAAGGATCAGCGGATCTGGTCTTACACCACTGGACAGCGCCGCACGCGGCTTGCGCCAGAACTGACGTACGATACCCCGAGTGCCTCGTTGTCCGGTGCGCTGAACTACGATGAAATTGGTCTTTTTGCGGGTCGCATGGATCGGTTCGACTTCAAGCTCGTTGGGCGTCAGGAAATGTATGTGCCCTACAACCGCTACAAAGTAATCACTCAGACCCCTGAGCAGTTGCTTGGCAAGCAATTCGTCAATCCGGACGCCACGCGTTGGGAGTTGCATCGGGTATGGCTGGTAGAAGCTACCCGCAAGGAGGGTAAGCGTCACATCGCAGCCAAACGCAGGTTCTACATCGATGAGGACTCCTGGGCGATTCTGTCGTCTGAAGCGATAGATGATGCCGGCAAGATTTTCCGGGTCGGTCAATCCAATGGCTGGGCGCAATACAATCGCAATGAATTAGGTGCTGCAGGAAACCAGGACTCCTGCATTACCACTTATGACTTGAGCAAAGGCCAATACCTGGTCAGTTCCTATATCAACCCGGACAGTGGTTGGACCAAGCAGATCAAGCGTATGCCTGACTATAATTACCGTGCAGAATCGATGGCCGGTACCGGCGTACGTTAAGCACTTCCTTCGACCGCAGCACGCTTAGACGTGCTGCGGTTTTTTTTCGTCTGTAATTTGACGTGCGGTGTGCAATTGACGGTGAGTTGTGTGGTTGACGATAAACATGTATAGGATTAATATGATTGTGCGAGATGCCTAGTGGCTGCTGTTTTAAGCACCCGCTAACCAGATCGTTTGCATTACTCCACATAACAAATTCAAAAAGAAGTCTGGAGGTTGAAATGAGCCATTACGGCTTGCCTATATTTGCCAGGCGTTTTCGGGCGGCCTTGGCCATGCGAGGTGAATCAGCTGCCAATCTCAGATGGATTGGTGGCTGCCTGTTCAGTGTGTCGCTACTGTTTGGTGTCAATGCGAGTGAGGGCTCACGTCCCGCTGTCGACCCATTGTTCAGTTCGGTGGTGCAGAGCAATTTGGCGTCTTCTACCCAGCTTGTTGGCCTGGCTCGTGCGGGGCAGCGCCTGGTTGCGGTCGGCTGGCGAGGGCACATCGTTTACTCCGACAATCAAGGCCGCACATGGCAGCAGGCTGAGGTGCCGGTCGGTGCCGACCTCACAGCTGTCAATTTCCCCACTGCTGATTCAGGCTGGGCTGTCGGTCACGGCGGGGTGATTCTGCGTAGCCGTGACGGTGGCAAAACCTGGGTCAAGCAGCAGGACGGGTTTTCTACCAGCAAGCTGATGACCAGCTACTACCAGAAACGTCTTGATCAAGCCCCCGAAGCTGAGCAAGCGCAGGCCGCAAGTCTGTTAGAACAGGTCCGGCTGAACTACGAGACGGGGCCTGAGCAGCCGTGGCTGGATGTGTGGTTCGAAAATGATCAGCACGGGTACGTCGTAGGCACTTTCAACCTGATCATGGAAACGCGTGATGGCGGTGAACACTGGACGCCCTTGCTTGATCGGATGGACAACCCCGATGGCCTGCATTTATCCGCCATCAATGCCGTTGGTCACGAACTTTATATCGCCTCGGAACGGGGCACGGTGTTCCGTCTGGACAAGGACAGTCAACGCTTCGTTGCATTGAACTCTGGCTATATAGGTAGTTTCTTCGGTGTGACGGGGGATGCCCGTGCGGTGGTTGCCTACGGTCTGCGTGGTAACGCCTGGCGTAGCCTGGATAAAGGTGTGAGCTGGGAAAAGATCAGCACTGGCACCGAAGCCACGCTCACTGGAGGCACCATACTCGACCACGGTCGGCTGGCGTTGGTCAGTCAAGGCGGTTCGTTGCTTCTCGGTGATGCCGCCGCCGGTGCACTGGAGCCAATAAAGCTGCTGCACAGCGCACCCTTTGCCAATATCGAACCTGCGGCTGCAGACAGTGTGGTCATCGTCGGCACCCAAGGTGCTCAGCTCGAGCCTTTGCCGGCTTCCGGCAGCTGAGGCTGACGGTATGGATAATCTGGAGAAATCATGGCTGTAGATACCGAATCACTTCGCCTGCCCGTGATACGGGACCTCAAGGACTTCGACAAAAAATCCGGTGACTGGCTGGAGCGGCTGATCTTCAACCATCGCGCCTGGGTAGTGTTGCTGGTTGTGGCCATTACTGTTTTTCTGGGGGTGCATGCTTCACGCCTGAAAGTGCAGGCCAGCTTCGATGACATGATTCCTCATTCCCACCCTTACATCCGCAATTACCTGGACAACAAAAGCGAATTGAAGGGGCTGGGTAACTCTGTCCGAATCGTAGTGGAAAATACTCAGGGTGATATTTTCGATAAGGACTATCTGGCTGTAGTGCGTGATATCAACGATAAGATATTCCTTACGCCAGGCGTGGATCGTGCCTTCATGCGCTCGGTCTGGACGCCAATCGTGCGCTGGACGGAAGTGACAGAAGAGGGCTTCCGCGGCGGTCCGGTCATGCCGTTCGATTACGATGCCTCGGATAGATCGATTGCCCAGTTCCGCACCAACACACTGCGCGCTGGTTTGCCAGGAACCCTGGTGGGCAAGGATCTTAAGTCGAGCATGATATTCGTGCCTCTGCTCGATGTAGTTCCCGACACAGGTAAACCACTGGATTACAGTGAGCTCTCGACTTTTCTGGAAAAAGAAATCCGTGACAAGTACCAGGGCGTAGACGGTGGGCATTACCGCGTTCACATCATCGGCTTTGCAAAGCTTGTGGGCGACCTGATCGACGGGTTGATGCAAGTGATGATGTTCTTCGCCGTTTCGGCGCTGATCGCTTCATTAATCATCTATATCTATACGCGCGATTTGCGCAGTACCCTGTTGTTGGTGGTGACTGCGACCATCGGTGTGGTCTGGCTGCTGGGGTTGCTGGAATTGCTTGGCTACGACCTCAATCCTTATTCGATCCTGGTTCCCTTTCTGATTTTCGCCATCGGTTTGTCCCACGGCGCACAGAAAATGAACGGGATCATGCAGGATATCGGACGGGGGACCCATAAATATGTGGCTGCCCGTTATACCTTTCGCCGGCTATTCATGGCCGGACTGACGGCGCTGATTACCAACGTGGTTGGTTTTGCCGTGCTTATGATCATCGACATCCCGGTAATTCGCGACCTGGCCATGACCACCAGCCTGGGTGTATTGGTGTTGATCTTCACCAAGCTGTTCTTCATTCCGGTCGCCCTTTCCTATATAGGCGTCAGTCAATCTGCCGCCCGACGCAGCCTCCGTGAAGCTGGGGCCGGGCAGGGCATCACCGGTTTTCTGCAGCGGTGCACTGAGCGTCGCCTGGCCTTGCCGCTCACTTTGTTGGCTATATTGGTCGGTGGTGGCGCCATGGCCATCAGCCTGACCAGCCTGAAGATGGGAGATCTGGATGCGGGTGCGCCAGAGTTGCGTCCAGACTCACGTTTCAATCTGGATGTCGCTTTCATCAATGAACATTATGGTTCGTCGAGCGATCAGTTCGCCGTCATCCTGAAGACCAAAACCGAAGGAATGCGCGACTATGATGCGTTGGTGGAGCAGGATCGCCTGGCCTGGCGCCTGCAACAGCTTCCGTCGGTGCTGGCCACATCCTCACTGGCGAGCGGAATTCGTCGGGTTGCGTCAGGTTCCTTCGAGGGCAACCCCAAGTGGATGACATTGCCGCGCAACACTCAAACGCTGGGTAACGTCACGCAAACCTTGCTGGTGGGTAACCCTGAACTGATGAACCCAAACGCCAGCGTTGCTCCGGTGATTGCCTACCTCCGGGACCATCGAGCTGACACGTTGAGTGAAGTGGTCAAGGTTGCCGAAGAGTTTGCCGCCGAGCACAACACCCCGGATCGACAGTTTCTGTTGGCGGCGGGCCCTGCCGGAATCGAGGCGGCCACCAACATTGTGGTCAAACAGGCCAACTACCGCATCCTCGGCCTTCTGTATGCGGCTGTCGCCATCCTGTGTCTGATCACCTTTCGCAGTTGGCGTGCGGTGGTGGTGGCCATGGTGCCGCTGGTGATTACGTCGTTCCTCTGCGAAGCCTTGATGGTGATGCTGGGTATTGGCGTAAAAGTCGCGACCTTACCGGTTATTGCCTTGGGAGTTGGTGTCGGAGTCGACTATGCCCTTTATCTGTTGTGTGTTCAGCTGGGTGCACAGCGTCGCGGGATTACTCTCGCGCAATCCTATGGACTTGCGCTGAATTTCACCGGCAAGGTTGTAGCGCTGATTGGTGTGACCATGGCGGCGGGTGTGGTGACATGGGTCTGGTCGCCGATCAAGTTCCAGGCCGACATGGGCATCCTGCTCACGTTCATGTTCCTCTGGAACATGCTTGGCGCGCTGACGTTGATACCGGCCTTGTCGTACTTCCTCTTGCGTGATGTCGGTCGCGACGTCAACGCGGCACCCACGACGGTATCGCTGCCCGTACAGGATCCAGTGGCTGAAAGCGAGCTGGAGCAAGAAGCAGTGCATCAGAAATACGTAGCCAGCAGGGCGTGAAGTCAGCGCCATTCTGTGATGACCCAGGAGTAGATCTGGATGGGCCCGATTGATAAAGATTCACGCTGGAAAACGATTATGTTGGCCTTGGTTGCTGCCGAAGTGGCTTCGGCTTTCGAGGTCAGCATGGCGTTTGCGTCCCTGCCAACGTTCTACCGACTGTTTCAAGATCCTGCATTGGTAGGCTGGGTTATAACGGCCTATTTATTGGTGGCGGCGGCTGCTTCTGCAATCTGTGGTCGGATCGGTGATCTATATGGGCGCAGCCGTGTGATGATCGGAATGCTGATCCTAGCGGCCCTCGGTTCATTGATCAGTGCCTTGTCCACTTCGCTGGAAGGGATTGTCGTCGGGCGGGCCGTGCAGGGGGTGGCTTCCGCTGTCCTCCCTTTGTGTTTTGGCCTGGTCAGGGAAAATATCAGCCCGGCTCGGGTACCTCTCTGTATCGGCATCGTCGCGGGGACGGCCTCGACGGCGGCAGGTATAGGTTTCGTGCTGGGTGGGATATGTATCGACTACCTGAGCTGGCACTGGATTTTCTACATCAGTACGGCTGTTGCTGTGCTTGGTTTGTTGTTGGTGATTGCTTTCCTGCCTTCGTCGCAAGGCAAGGCCAGCGACCAGAAGGTCGATATCCTCGGAGGCGTGCTGTTTGCGCCCGCAGTGGCAGGTATACTCTTTGCTTTGACCAAAGGCAGCGCTTGGGGCTGGAACGATCAGCGCACGTTGTGGCTGGGTGGCGGTAGCCTGGGCCTGCTGGCATTCTGGGCCTGGTATGAGGCACGGCATCGTAACCCGCTTATCGACGTACGGCTGTTCGCCAACCGCCAGTTGGCCATATCTAACCTCTGTTATGCCTTGATTGCCTTGGGTGCAATGCAATTTGCCCAAGTGCTGTTTGTATTGTTGCAGCAGCCGACCTGGACCGGCGTCGGGCTCGGCATGGCCGCAACGGCAGCCGCAGCATTGAAGTTGCCTTCGTCACTCGTGGCTATCGTCGCGGCACCATGGGGCGGAGTCGTGGCGGGTCGTCATGGTGGCCGACGTGCATTGCTGTATGGGCTGTCTTTCATGGTCGTGGGTTGGACTGCATTGTCGCTACACCACAGCACTATCTGGTTTGTCGGGTTTGCGGTAATCCTCAATGGTATCGGGACGGCCATTGTCTTCAGTGCCGTACCTAATCTCATCGTAGAAGCCGTGCCCCAGCAGCGGGTCAGCGAAGTGACAGGCTTGAGCCAGGTGATTCGGACGACCTTCATGGCCATTGGTGCGCAGATGATCACTTTTATCTTCGCCACACACACCATTAATGACCCGGCCCAGGGCCCTGGTATTTACCCAGCGGGTCCGGCGTTCCAAATGGCGTTTTGGGTTATTACCGTGCTATGCATTCTCAGCGTGTTTGCTGCTCTGGCCCTACCCAAGCGCCGGGTTGAAGAGCTGCGTGAGACAGTGGGACAGCCTGCTAGTCATTCGTAACTGCAAATGTAGTTCAAGGCCGTCGTTCTGTTGATTCAGGCGACGGCTTTTTTCGTTCAGGGCTGTGATTATTCCAGCGACTTGACCAATGCTCCCAAGCGTTCGGTGCTTTCCAGGAACTCGCTGAGCAGGTTGTAGAAAATCTCCTTGACGGTGGTTTCTTCGTGCATGTCGCCGACGATCTGGCCAACCGGATGGGTCAGGAAATCGCTCGCTCTGGCACGCTCAATGCGTGCGCGGGCTTCGAAAACCGACAGTGTCTGCAAGGGCATTGGCAACGTCTTTGGTGCGTTCGGGCTATCGAAGGCTTCGGTCAACTTGCTGCGCAGCAGGCTGTAAGGTTTGCTGGTAATGGCTCGTGACTGGATGGCTTCCTCTGAGCGCGCTGCGAATATCCGGGCTTTCATTTCTGGCGTGAGCTCGCTTTTGTCAGTGCCTAGCCAGATAGAACCACACCAGATGCCGTCGGCACCCATTGCCAGAGCTGCGACCATTTTTCGTCCACGGCCGGCACCTCCGGCTGCAAGCACTGGAATCGGCGCCACGGCATCGACCACCTGCTGCCATTACCTACTTTGATGCCGCGTGCCTGCCGTTCACGCACCTTTTCCTTGGGCGGTGTGCCCAGGGTATTGACCACCAGCTTGACCAGTGGATGGCGCAGAGCGACCTCGATCAGCTCTTGCGCCGACTCGGGCGTCATATTCAGGCACTCCGTGTACTCACTGACCATGCGCTCGACTTCGCCTTCAGGCAGTGGTGCCAGCCCGGCGTCATCACAGAGTTGCTTGAGAAAGTACTTATTCTCTGCCAGCAACTCGGGGCGACGTTTCCCTGCCGGGTTGCCGCGGCATATTTGTTCGGAATCAGGATATCAACGGCGTAGGGCTGGCCGTCGACGTGCTCATCGATCCAGGTCAGTTCCTGCTCCAGCCGCTGCGCAGTGAAACCGCTGACGCCAAGCACGCCCATGCCGCCAGCCCGTGAAACTTCGGCGACCACATCCCGGCAATGCGAGAAGGCGAAGATGGGGAGTTGGATGGACAACATTTCGCAGATTTTTATTTTCATTGTTTGTTCTCGAGTTGTCATGAAATTCGCAGTGCCCGGCGCCATAACTGGTTGCCTATTATTATAATGATATATACTATTTATTGAGATGGCTTGCCCTCGACCCTGGGTGCAAGTGTTTCAAACGGAGCGAGGAGAAGTTCGTGAGCAATCCCAATCTGGTAATCGACAGCAAGCAATTCCGTAATGCGCTGGGAGCGTTCGCGACCGGCGTTACGATCGTCACTACACGTGACGCCGAGGGCGCTGATGTAGGCCTCACTGCCAGTAGCTTCAACTCGGTATCGCTAGAGCCACCGATGATTCTCTGGAGCCTGGCAAAAACCTCCGGCAGCCTCTCGGCTTTCATGACCGGCGACTACTTCGCGGTGCATGTCCTGGCAGCCGAGCAGCAAACCTTGTCTGATCGGTTTTCCAAGCGTGGCATCGACAAATTTGCCGGACTGGACCTGGAGCGTGGTCCTGGGCAGGTTCCCTTGCTAGGCGACTGTGCTGCCCGCTTCAAGTGCAAGACCAGCTTTCGCTATGAAGGCGGTGACCACATTATCTTTGTCGGCGAAGTAATCGAGTTCGATCATTCTGATCATCCCCCGCTGGCATTCCACGGCGGCAAATATGCCAAGGTTCACCCGCGCGCACTGGCGAATCCAGTGGACGTCGAGGATGTGAATAGCAGTTTCAACAAAGACTATCTGGGTTTTTTGCTCGGTGTGGCCTCCATGCAGCTTTACCAGCCTGTACGCAGCGACTGGCAGCAATTGGGCCTCACCGAGTGCGGGTATTACGTGCTCAGCGTATTGGCTGCCGGCAAGCACAAGACCCAGGCTCAAATTGAAGAGCTGCTCAAGCCCAGCGGCCACCGACTTGGTGAAGAAGAACTGGGGAGACTGCTGGAGTCCGAGTTGGTGACAGTGCAGAGCGATGGACCGGATCGTCAGTTCGATCTCACTTCACGCGGCCATGAGTACGCGGTCAAGTTGTTCGTGCAGGCCAAATCATCGGAGCAAAAAGCCATCGCCGGTCTAGATTGGGATGATCTTGCCTTGCTCAAAAATCTATTGAAAAAGGTCATCCGCAATACCCGCACCTGATAGCGCAGGTGACACGAGAAGCCCCGGCCAATACCGGGGCTCAGCGCATCAGCCGAGTTGGCGAAACAGCGCATGCTGGGCTGCATTGGCGACCAGCCTGCCATTGCGGTCATAGACGGCGGCGTTGATCAGGCCGGTTTCGCCATGCAGTGAAGGGCTGTGCACATCGAACAGCAGCCACTCGTCGGCACGAAACGAGCGGTGTAACCAGAGGTCGTGCGTCAGCGTAGGGGCAAAAAAATCACGGCTCATGCGCGTTGCCACATGTGGCAGCAGCATTGCGCTGTTGATCCAGGCATCGGACATGTAGACCAGCGCCGCCTCATGCAGCCTTGGGTCATCGCTCAGGCGTTCGCTGCTGCGAATCCAATAGCGCATGCTCGGCTTGCGGTCACCGCAGAAGAGGAAGGCTTCGCCATCCACTGGACGTAGTTCGTGCAGATGCCTTGCCTTGAGCAGTCGCTGGTTGCCTTCGCTCAGGCGATCCTGGTACAGATCGGCCAGGTCCGCCAGATCCGGTAGTGCCTCAGGGCCTGGAACCTCGGGTGCCGAGTCCTGATGGCTGGGCCCTTCTTCCTCGGTTTGAAAACACAGGCTGGCGCGAAACGCCACCTGCAGTCCTCTTTGTGACTGCACCTCAAGGTTGCTGAAGCTGCGGCCTTGCAGCGTGGTTTGGACCTGATAGCGAAGCTGAGGGTCGAGTGGCAATGGCTTGAGGAACGTGGCATGCAGCGAACGTAGCCGTCGATGCGGATCGAGCCCGTGGCCGGCGGCAGCCACGGCCTGGGCCATCAATTGCCCGCCGAAGGCATTGCCTGTCAGGTTCGCTTCGCCGTGTCGACTGATGAAGTCTTCGCCGTCGAAATCCAGGCGCAGCAAGGAGGCGAAATCGTCGGGGCGTGGAATACGGCTAGAGGGTGCTTGCATGCGGTTGGTCCTGTTTGCAATGAGGGCTGGTGTTACCTGAAGGAGAAAGGGCCAGGTGAAATCCGGGTGTGATGAATTTGTTAGGTTGATTAAACATATAACTCATTGATATGATTTTTCCAAGTTGGCGGGTCTTTACCCGTCATCGAAAATTGATAACGGGAGAGGACCATGGCGAGTTTGGACTTGAATGCGCTGTTTGGTCTGGAAGGCAAGTTGGCTTTGGTGACCGGAGCTTCCAGTGGCCTGGGCTTGCACTTTTGTCGGGTACTGGCTGCAGCAGGCGCGCATGTGGTAATGGCTGCGCGTCGTACCGAGTTGCTGGTGGAATTGGCCGCCGATATTCCGGGCCAGGTTTCTACGGTTCGTCTGGAAGTGAGTGATGGTGCTGGCGTTCAGCGCGCTTTCGATGAAGTTGTCGAGCGCTTTGGTGTGCCGGATATCGTCCTCAATAACGCCGGCGTCACGGTAACCAAGCCTGCGCTTGCGCAAACCGAAGCGGATTTCGACTCGGTGATTGGTACCAACCTTAAGGGCGGCTGGCTGGTAGCCACTGAAGCCGCGCGACGCATGGTTGCGGCAGACAAGGGTGGAGTCATCGTCAACACCGCTTCGATTCTGGGGGAGCGGGTCAGCGGGGCGGTGGCGCCTTACGCAATTTCCAAGGCTGGTGTCATCCAGGCAACCAAGGCCCTGGCCTTGGAACTGGCGCGCTACAACATTCGTGTTAACGCCTTGCTCCCGGGATACGTCGTTACGGATTTGAATCGTGAGTTTCTCACCAGTGAACCCGGTGAGCGCTTGCGTCAGCGTATCCCGAGTCGCCGTTTCGGCGAGCTATCGGATCTCGACGCACCGCTTTTGCTCCTGGTGGGCGAGGGTGGGCGACATATCACTGGAGCGACGCTCGCGGTCGATGGCGGACATCTGGTCAGCGGGCTTTAGGAGAAAACAGGTGGATGCTCAATCACGCAGTGCAATCGAGCAGTACCTGAGCGAAGTGGCTCAGGCTTCTCGTGTCGAGTTGAAATTGGCTGATTTGCTTTCAGGTGGTGCTATCCAGGAAAACTGGCGCATCGAAGCCGAGTTTTACGATGGGCCATATCATGGCTTGCAAAGCCTGGTGATTCGCACTGATGCCCCTTCCGGGGTGTCGGTCAGCCACAGTCGAGCCCAAGAGTACGCCTTGCTGATAGCGGCGTTCGAAGCCGGGGTTACGGTGCCTCAGCCATTATGGCTGTGTGATGACCGTTCCGTGCTGGGGCGGCCGTTCTTCGTTATGCGGCGAGTGGAAGGCACTGCCAGTGCCCACCTCATTGCGCGTGAGGGTTCACGTTATGGTGGCGATCGACGTGAATTGGCGGAGCGTCTGGGTCGGGAGATGGCGCGTATTCACTCGATCCGCCCACCACGTCAGGACCTCGACTTCCTGCCGCTTTACGACGAAGCACCAGCCCATTATCTGATCGCGCACTTTCGACATTTTCTCGACAACTACCGCACACCGTATCCAACGTTGGAGTGGGGCCTGCGTTGGCTTGAACGGCATGCTCCACCGCGTGGCGATATTGCGTTGACCCATCGTGATTTTCGCACCGGAAATTACATGGTCGACGAGGCTGGATTGACTGCCATCATCGATTGGGAGTTTGCCGCCTGGAGCGACCCGCTTGAGGATATCGGCTGGTTCTGCGCACGCTGTTGGCGCTTCGGTCAGCCCTCCCTGGAGGCCGGTGGTATCGGCGAACGAGAAGACTTTTATCGAGGTTATGAGGCTGAAAGTGGTCGGCGAATTGATCGCGACCAGGTTCGGTATTGGGAGGTCATGGCACATGTGCGCTGGGCGATCATTGCCATCCAACAAGCCGAACGGCATCTCTCGGGCGAAGAAGATTCGTTGTTGCTGGCTTTGACGGGGCACATTGTTCCTAAGCTGGAATGGGAAATCCTCAACATGACGGAGAATGATTGATGCGTACGCGACCCGAAGGTGCCGAGCTACTGGAAGCTGCCCAAGCGTTGTTGCGTGAGCGCCTGCTGGGAGATTTGCCGCCGCAGCGCAAACATGAGGCGCTGATGATCTGTAATGCGATGAATATTGCCGCACGCCAGTTGCGCTTTGGTGAACAGCCGCAACGGGATGAGCTGCAATCATTGCTGGCAGTGCTGCAGGAGGAGGGGGTATGTCTGTTAGGCGGTAATCGCTTGTTGGGAATGCGCTTGCGCGAAGGGTTCGGTGATCCGGGACACTCTTCGCGTGAACAAGTCATTGCCCATCTGCGCAGTAGTGTGCGCCAGGCGGTGGTTGAAAGCAGTCCCGACTACCTTAAATAGTGATGCGAGAGGCAGGGCTTGCGGGCCCTGCACCCCTTTTAGCGTACTTCGAACGAGCGTGATTGCTTGCGTGCGGCCTCTACGTCCATCTGTGACTGGGCTACAGGGTTGCCAATCATTGTGTACTTCAAGGACTGTGTCAGCGCCATTGTGCGTGGCACATCCAGCGACTCCCAGATAGCCCGCACAGTGCCTTGCACGGCGGCCGGTGGCTTAGTCGCAATTTTTGCCGCCAGCTCATGGGCTCTGTCCCACAATGTCTCGTTCGAGGTGATCTCTGTCACCAGCCCAATGCGCAGTGCGGTGTCGGCACCAATCCTTTCATCATTCCCCAGCAAGGACATGCGTAGTACCTCGCCCAAAGGCAGGCGGTAGGACATGCCGATGGGTTCGACGGCACAAACCAACCCGTAGGAGACATGTGGATCAAAGAACTGCGCGTCTTGCGAACAGATGATCACGTCACTTTCATTGAGCCAGTAGAAAGCCCCGGCGCAGCACAAACCATGCACTGCCGTCACGACTGGCTTCCATACCTTGTTCGAGCGTGCGCCCAGGCTTTCGCCCGGATCTCGGGCATTCCATAGGTTGTTTGCATGGCCGACGGGATCGGTGGCATGGGATTTGACATCGGCACCCGTAGAGAACGCCCGGCCGGCCGAGCCGCGCAATACCACCGCGCGAACCTCGTCATTGTCACGGATATGCGCCCAAAGATGATCGAACTCAAGCAACATGGTCCGGGTGAAAGAGTTCATGGCTTCCGGGCGATTGAGTGTGATGGTGCCGACACCGTCGTCGGAAATGTCAAACAATAGGGTGGTGTATTCCATGGTTGCGCTCCTCGAAAATATTGTAGGTTTTATAGGGTTCAACGGCCGGTCCATTGTGCGGGGCGTCGGTCGAGAAAGGCCTGGGGGCCGATTCGTGCGTCTTCACTGGTAATCACCCTGCGAGCGGCGCCTTCATTCAGGACCCAGAGTTCTTCCAAGCTATAGTCCGTGCTGCAGCGTGCCAGCTGCAGGCTTTCGCTAACAGCCAAAGGGGCTGCACCCGCAATCCTGCGCGCAAGATTCAAGGCTGTTTTGTAAACCTGATCCTGCGCCACCAGATAGTTGACCATGCCCAGTTCATAGGCGCGATGCGCACTGATTGGCTCACCGCTAACGATCATCTCCAGGGCGACGGCTCTTGGCAGGACCCGGGGCAGCCTGAACATGCCACCACCTGCTGCAACCAGGCCGCGTTTGACCTCAGGTAAGGCGAATTCAGCCTGTTCTGCACATACCTGCATGTCACAGGCCAGCGCCATTTCCAGCCCGCCTCCAACAGCGGTGGCATGGATTGCTGCGATCCACGGTTTGCTTCGTGGAGCTTGAACGAAGCCGGCGAACCCTCCACGCCTGGTCGACAGACGGCGTGCATTACCTGACGCTATCTCCTTGAGGTCGGCGCCCGCGCTAAATGTTTTGTCGCCGTTTGCAGCAAGAATGCAGACACGGATTTGCGGATCGTCTTCTATGCGGATCAGGTGGGCCTCGAGCTGCTGCACCAGTTCACTGTTAATGGCGTTGCGAGCTTCCGGACGGTTGAGCGTCAGAACGGCAATGTGTTGCTCAATGATTTCAAGCAGCACCGGGCTTGTAGCGATTGTATGACTCATGGGGCAATCTCGCTGACGGCGGGGCAGGCAAGCCCGGCATCCTACGACGCCGGGCCTCGATCAGAAGGCGCGAAAAATAGGCTGGCGCCAATCATCATTGATCGGGTTCCACTCGACTGAAACCGCCATGCCGATCTTGACCTGGTCCGGATCGATACCGACCAAGTTTGACACCAGGCGAATGCCAGGGGCGTCATCAAGCTCGACGACTATCGGGATGTAGACGAAGTCTTCGACGCCCGGAAACGGTGAGCGATTGCACACGGCGTAGCTGTAGATTGTGCCGGTTCCGACAAGAGTCGGCCATTGTGTGTTCTGGCTCTGGCAGTGTGGACAGTAAGGTGTGGGTGGCATGCGGAAATGGGAGCAATCGCCACATTGCGCAGCCACCAGCCGACCTTCGCGGGCCGCCAGCCAGAAGGGTTCGGTCCACGGGTCGGTAGTGATATGGACGTGCTCGCCGGGCAGGGCGCGTGACAGATGCTGGCTCATGCGGATCTCCTGAGAATGAGGCCGGATACTGGTATCGAAGCCGGGCCGCCGGTTACCAGTGCCAGTTCGGCATCGGCGACCTGATTGATGGCTGTACCGCGCAGTTGCTCGACACCTTCGAGAATATGGGTCATGCCGATGATATAAGCCTCGGACAATTGGCCTCCATGAGGGTTGACCGGTATGGAGCCGGACATGCGGATTGCGCCGCTTTCGACGAACGCGCCACCTTCACCCTTGCCGCAGAAGCCGTAATCCTCCAGTTGCATGATCACCATCGGGGTGAAGTGATCGTAAAGCAGGGCTACGTCGATATCACTCGGCTTGACGTCTGCCTTGGCATAGAGGCGATTGGCGACATCTTTATGACCGGATGAGGCGAAATACTCATCGCTCATGCCCATCCAGGCGAAGGCGCGGCCCCATTCTGCACGGCCGCCGTGCGTGGCGGCACTGACCAGTACGGGCTTTTGTTTCAGGTCGCGAGCGCGTTCGGTCGAGGTGGTGATGACCGCCACGGCGCCATCGGTTTCCAGGCAAAAGTCCAGGCGGCAGAGTGGGTCGGCGAGCATCGGCGAAGCGAAATACTCTTCCAGGGTCAGTGGCGTACGGCGTATAGCCTTGGGCCGGTTCATGGCGTTCAAGCGGCTGTTGATGGCCACTTCGGCAAAAGCTTCGCGACGTGTGCCATATAGGTGCATATGACGGCGTGCAAGCACCGACATCAAATGCCCAGGCCCAACCAGTCCGGAAGGCTGCAGGAAAGAGTTTTCAGGATCGGGCTTGAGTGCACCAAACACCGTTCCGAGGCGCTGTGCGCGCTGCTGCAAGGACATCACCGTGACCACGTATTTCGCGTCGCCGGCGATAATTGCAGCCGAGGCGAGGCCAATGGCCCCGGCTGATCCCCCGCCACCACCGGTCAGTGTGGCGGTAAAAGTGACTTCGGGGATTCCGAGCATCTCCATAATGCTGGCGGTGTCCATCGTATCGAGATAGCCAGCCTTGGCGCCGCCGTAATAGGCAAAGCCATCGATATCGCGTACCGACAGCCCGGCGTCGGCGCAGGCGCCGAGTATCGCTTCACCGATCATTTCGTTGATGGTGCGGGGCCATGATTGGCCGCGCACGTAATACGGCGTTGCACCCACACCGACAATGGCGGTCTTGTCGCAATGTTCCCAGGTCATTCGCACTCTCCCTCTCGACATCCATCGGCAAGGCGGATGAATGTCATGGATGAATAAACATCTAAATTATTATTGTGATGTTGATGATTGGTCAAGGGCTCATGACAAGGTGTGGATCACGCCAGTCGCTGGAGGAACGACTCAATGGCCTCATTGAAGATGTCGTTACGATCGCCGGCGACCATGTGCCCGGCACCTTCGATGTCGACATACTCGGCATGGGGGATCAACTCCAGCAACAGACGAGCGCCTTCTTCACTGACGACGTCGCTTTGGCGGCCTCGTACCAGCAGGGTGGGTGCATGTACCCTGGCGGCTGCGTTTTCCATGCGCGAGTACAAGTCGCTCAGGCGCTCACGGGCGCCATTGGCCTGGAAGGCCGGATCCCAGTGCCAGTAATAGCGGCCATCGTCTTCGAGGCGCAGGTTCTTTAGTAAGCCCTCATTGGAGGCGGGTTTTGCTCGATTGGGGATGTAGCGTGACACGGCTGCCGCTGCTTCATCGAGATTGGTGAAGCCTTCAGGACTGCCCGTCATGAAATCACGGATATGCCGCACGCCTTCAGGTGACATGCGCGGTACCACGTCAACCAATACCAATGCTCTTGTCCGGACAGTTGCAGCTTCGCCCATCGTCAACAAGGCGGTCGCGCCTCCCAGGGATGCGCCGACCAGTACCGGAGGTTGCTCAAGGGTATCGATGACGGCGTTCAAATCGCCGATAAAGGCATCCGTGGAGTAGTCACCGTCGGCTGCCCAGGCGCTTTCGCCATGCCCGCGCAAGTCCATGGACAGCGTGTGGAAGCCGGCTTGCGCCAAGCGTCTCGCGGCTCTGCCCCAGGAGTGGCGGGTCTGGCCACCGCCGTGCAGCAAAATAACCGGTGGTGCATCGGCGAGCCCCCCGACATCGGCGCAAAGCGACAGGTTCTGGAACCCGGTAAAGGTTTGGCGCTGCAGGGACATGGCTAATTCCTTTGTGATTGTTTGAATGGAATTTTTAACAATTCAGGCGCTGCTTGGAGGCTTGGGCACGCCCGAATCGAACTCCTTCTCGGAGTGAATCGGAATATTGGCGCGCGTAGGCCGCGCTCAAGCGATAGTTTTGGGTCAATGTTCCGGCGGCGCGACCAGCGCAGCGACGGCCATGTCCAGTGCGCGTTCCAGCAGGCGTTCTCGAGTGGGCACTGTCGCACCTGTTGCGATTTGCGTATCGCGCTCAACCAATATCGAATCAAACATATTGGAAAGGTAGCGGGTTCTGAAGGCATAGGTTTCTTGCGGTAAATCCGGCAATGATTCTTTTAGCCATTCTGATATTTGCAATGTGGCCGGTTGATTCCGTGCATCTCGCTCGATCGGGTGCGCAATGCCCTCAAAGTTTTTGAACCGAATCCTGAACTCCATCATGAATTTGGCAAAGGTGTTGCGTCCTTCGGCGTCGAGCATTTCAGCGCGCGGCACAAACAGCATCGACAACAAAGTCCGCACACTCAATAAATTGCCAGCAGCAGTCTGTTCGCTTAGCAGGGTTTCTCGTCGCGTTTCTATTTGAGCAAAACGCACGTCGAGAATTGCCGAGACCAACTCCGCCTTGGTACCGAAGTGATACTGGATAGCGTAATTGTTGGCCTGATTTGCGTCTGCAGCAATTTGCCGGAGCGACACAGCATCGATCCCGTAATCCGCAAAAAGCTGCTCAGCCGTATTGATAATGAGTTTTTTAGTCGGGTGTTGGCGGTCTTGGGTGTCCACCGGCGTGGAAGCTGCGGTAAATTTTTTCGATTTTCCGGCAGTGGGCTGACTGGTTGATCTCGGCATGAGAAGTGCTCGGCGGATGGCTGATTACGTAATGGTATAACAGGTAAAGTGTTGAGGTTAAGTCGTGTGACTGAATATTATTGCTTTTGATCTGGCTGCGTGCCAATTTTTAAAAGGCAGCCAAATTGCCAGTGTCGCCTCCTAAAATTCTTGAGGAAAAACAATGTCGAAAAGTCTCTGCGGAAGATCGGTTTTTATCGCCATTTGCACAGCTGTCGTCAGTTTCAGTGCGCTTGGGGCCGAGTCAGTGGATGTTCATCTGAATACTCCTTGGCGGCTGGGTGATGTGTTTAAAACAAAACCTGTTAGCGCCACCGCTCGCCCTAACTCGTCTTGCAAAACGGCGGAAATTTATGTGTCACGAATTGATGCCGGGCGCGGTAGTGAAATTGGCGAGCTTTTTGCGGAAGATGGGGTGTTCCTGCCTCCGAACGCATCGGTATCTGACGCGTTAAAGGGGCGTGAAGCGATCAATGCCTGGTTCTCCAGGCATGCTAAATCCGTCAAACACGCCATTCCGCTGAGTTTCATCGATGCTGGTTCTGAGTGTTTCATGGAGATTGCCGGGATGTTGAGCAATAACCAGGATGGTCAATTCCATCTCACCGCCATTGACCATTTCACGATGAATGCCGAGGGGGAAATTGTTCGTGCCGTGTATTACTTCAGGCCGGACACCATCCGGGCCGTGGATGCGATAGTTGCCGCGAGCGCAAAAAAGCAATAGTGGTGACGCCGCTATTAAGGTCGTGCCCAGGAAGTGGCGTGGCTAAGCCCGCTGGATACGCTTGGCGGCAAAAGGGGCTCTTGGTCAAGGTAGTGTTTGCGAAGGCCTGTGGGGCGCGGCGGGGGCAGTGTCAAAAGCCCTTGCTGCGCCAAGACCCGTAAAGGCTACTGCGATCTGAGGCAGGATCCTTGTTCGGGCTGACGTGCTCAATGGTGGGCGCAAAGCAGAAGCCTTCAATGGTTGGTTCAAAAGCTGAAAGTGCCGATGCCCAAGAAAGATTTCTTCGTCATGGCGAAGTGGCTGAAGTCGGTTTTTGGAGATTATTAATCCTATACTGTATTTAAATGATGTAATCAGTAGAATGAATGCAAAGATCTACGGCCATTAGGATTAAATCATGAATAATATAAGCGAAATGACGCCCGCTTTTGCCTCGTCTACTGCCAAGAAGCAGCCACTGCATATTCCCAAAGCGCCGGAAATCGTTGCCTCGCGCGTGAAAAAGATGATCGTTGGCGGTGAGCTCAAGGAGGGGGATCTGCTGCCTGCCGAGAGCAAACTGATGGAAGAATTCGGCGTCTCCCGGCCGACGATCCGCGAAGCCTACCGAATTCTCGAGGCCGAGCGATTGGTAACGGTATCACGTGGTGCGCGCGGTGGTGCTGTCGTTCATTCGCCTGATCCAGACCTTATTTCCAACTATGCGCTGATGGTTCTACAGTGTGAAGGCACCACCGTTGCCGAAGTCTATCAGGCGCGAATGGCGTTTGAACCGTCAGTCGTGCGACTTGTGATCAAGAACGCGCGCAAGACTGCTCCTGATGCACTGCGCCTGGCGGTGGCCAAGGAGCGCGAGGCTCTGGATGAGGCTTCAGGCTTTGCGCAAACGATTGCCAATTTCCATCGGGTGTTGGTGGAGTTGTCTGGCAACCGGCCACTGATCCATTTGTGGTCTGCAATACATCAAGTAGTCGAGCGGCATCAGGCGCTGGTGGTGTCTGTATACCGGCGCAACCAGGCTTCTGACGCCATCATCGCCAATGCTTCGATTGGGATACGCTCGCAGGAGAAGTTGATCAAGTTGATCGAGGCCGGCGATGAAGATGGAGCGGAAAGCCACTGGCGCAAGCATATGCAGGCTGCCTACAAGACCTGGGTCAGTGGTTACGAAGAAATGACGCTCTCCCAGTTGCTCCAAGACTGATATTCAGGTCTAACGCTTTGCGCTTTCGGTGGGGGTTTTGTAATACCCGACCGCAACGATGTAGTGACCACTACGTTGCAACAGGGTTTCTTTTAGCTCCGGCTTGCCTGTAACGGGGTTGCGCCACAGGTAGTTGATGCGTGCCGTGTCGCGGCCCTTGATTGCGGCCAACATCTGTTGGCCGATCGGCTGGCCATCGACCGAGGTCAAATGCCGTAAGTCGGTATTGATCAAGCGCCTGTTGTAACCGTGGGCGACCATCTTCAGGTTGCTGGTATCAACAACGAAGACGTATAAATCGTCGCGAGTCAGTTGGTTATCCAACTGATTGATACGCGCAATCGTATCGCCCGGCGCCTTGTTCAAGTCCTTTACCGCATCGTCGAGCAAAGCTTGCGCGGCGCTCGGGCTGGAGCGGGGCATGTAGTAGCCAACGGCAAAGACCTTGTCATCGACACGCTGGTAATAAGCCATTTTACGTTCGGACTTGCCATCCTCCCAATTAGTCCAGCGATACTCCTGGCTGCGAACTTCCTGAGTGTCGGGCTGGCTCAGGATATTGGTAAATGCCTCACCCAATGATGGATCGAGCAGGGGGGCAATATTGCGGCCAATATACTGTGCTGACGGACCGCCGCTGGCCAGCATTACACCATGGGTATCGATCACGTATACGTAATACTCGCCCTGGACGAATTTGCCCTGACGGCTGAATTCGGCCAATGCGCTATCGCCTACCTGACGATAGCGGTCAACCGCTTGCGCAAGCAAGTGTTGGGCCTGAACAGCCTGACTCTGGTAGGTGGGTTCCACAGCGATATCCTGGGCGCAAGCATGACTTAACAGGCTCAATCCAAGATAAAGCGACAAAACAAATCCCGTCGTTTTCACACAATACTCCAGTGGATATCGGCCCGCAGTACGTCTAGACGTAAGTCTGCAGGCCAGGCAGGTTCGTACATGGGCGCGTACCTCAGCCCATGTCAAACCGGCGTGAAACCAGCGGGCTCAGCTTGTTCAGGGCTGAGTTCGCAAATTCCACTGGTATTGACAGGCTAAAGCATCAACGACCGCATTATCGTGTTCATCGTCATCCCCAGATTGTAGTTGTGTGGGATTCAAGATAGATATGATTGTAATCGTATGTACGTATAATTTGAAGGGGGCGACAGCACAGTTGATCTGCCGCTCATCGACGTTTGTTAACGAAATCCTCCAGCGCCTGACGGCACTCCGGGGCTTGCAGGCGAGCGATGAAGTTTTGATTTTCCTCTTTAATGATGCCGAGCACGCTATCTCGCAGCGGCGCTTTCATCAGGCGCTTGGCTGTTTGCAATGCACCAGGGGAGGCGGTCGCGAGGCGCTCTGCATAGTCTCTGGCGAAGGCCAGGCAATCCTGCCCTTTATCAAACAAATGCGTGCACAAACCCTGCGCATGAGCCTGTTCCCCGTCGATGCCTTCGCCCCCGAGTAGCAGGCGAGAGGCATAGCCATGCCCCAATCGTTGTGGCAACAGCAGGCTTGCGGCGAATTCCTGGCACAGACCGAGCTTTACGAACGGCGTGGCAAAGCGACTGTTGCGGGTAGCCATCACCAGGTCACAGTGCGGCAGCAAGGTAGTGCCAATGCCTATGGCAGCGCCGCAGACTGCAGCGATCAGGGGTTTATCAAGTGCGACGACCGCTGCCATGAAGCGAAAGGCTGGGGCGTCCAGGTCTTTTGGCGGCGCTTGCAGAAAATCCGCAAGGTCATTGCCCGCGGTGAAGCATTCCGGGCCGCCAGTGATGACTACAACCCTTACGTCATCATCGACACCGGCAGCCTTGAGCGTTTCACTCAGGCTGTCGTACATGGCGTTGGTCAGTGCATTGTATTTGTCAGGGCGGTTCAGCGTGATCGTCAGGCAATGCTGGTGACTTTCGACCCGGATGTATTCACTCATGCATAAGGCTTCCTAGGGGTATTGATGTCAGCGACATTGTGAAAATGGAATATTCTTGTCTACGCGGATTTCACCCGGCATCCCCAGGACTCGCTCGGCGATCTGGTTACGCAGGATTTCGTCGGTGCCGCCAGCAATTCGCAGCGCAGCCGCCCATTGATACCCGTAGCCGAAGCGTGTCGCCGGGGCGTCGGCCTGCTCGTCAGTCATCCCCTCCAGGCCCAGGTTGTCCAATGCCAGCGCCGATAGCTCTTGAAGAGCGTTGGCATAAACCAGCTTGCTCATGGCGGCAATAGGACCTGGTGTTTCGCCTTTGGACAGAGAGGTCAACAGGCGGAAGCGGAAGTAACGCAGCCCAAGTTCTTTGGTCAGCAAACTGGCAATCCTGAAGCGATCCTGAGTGACCTGGCTGCCACTTTTGCCGATCTGCTCAAGCAGTTCGACCACCGATGGAAGTGCCTGGCTTTCACCGCCAACATTGACTCGCTCATTCATCAGGGTCGTCATTGCACACTTCCAGCCCTCGCCGACAGCGCCGATGCGATAACTGTCGGGGATGCGCAGGTCTGTGAAGAACACTTCGTTGAATTCCGACTCGCCGGAAATCTGCTCGATGGGTCGCACATCGATGCCGACGCTGCGCATGTTCACCAGGAAGAAGGTCAAGCCCTTATGCTTTGTCGCTTCGGAGTCGGTACGTGCCAGTAGAATCCCCCAATCGGCGACGTGCGCCCAGGAGGTCCAGACTTTTTGCCCGTTGATGACCCAGTCATCGCCATCCTTGACTGCACGAGTGCGCAAGTTTGCAAGGTCGGAACCTGCCGAGGGCTCGGAGAACAGCTGACACCAGATCAAATCGCCATTGAGTGTAGGGCGAGTAAAACGTTCGATCTGCTCGGCAGTGCCATGGGTGCGCAGTGTCGGGATCGCCAGTTGCGTACCGATGGTCACCAGCGGGCCGACCGGCACCGCATAGCGCGACTCCTCTTCCTGGAAGATGACTTCCTGCATCGGCGTTCCATCCAGGCCGCCTTCTGCGCGCGGCCAACGGATGGCGGCATACCCGGCTTCTGCCTTTTTGCGTTGCCAGAGTCGTGCACTGGCGGTGAACGCTTCGACATCATGCTGGCTGTCGGTGCCCAGTACGCTGGCAACGTTGGCTTGCAGCCAGTCGCGGGCCTGTTGACGGAATTCGGCTTCAGCCGGGGAATCGTTAAAATCCATGTTCGTCTCCTTAGTGGGCCTTCAGCAGTTTCAAGGAATCTTGCGACAACAGTCGATCGACCCATGCTCCAGGCTCGCCCAGTGTCATGGCCAGCAAGCGCGAGCGCTTATAGAAGAAGTGGCAGTCGGCTTCCGAGGTGTAGCCGATGCCACCGTGCACATGCAGGCATTCTCGCGCTGCATACTCGAAGGCCTCGGTTGCGCTCAGTCGGCAGGCGGCGGCGGCCAGCGCGCGTTCGTCCTGATTGCCGGCGTGCAGGGCCCAGGCACCGTAATAGGCATTGGAGCGGGCCAGTTCGATTTTCACGGCCATATCGGCCAGCTTGTGCTTGATGGCCTGGTAACTGCCAATAGGGCGGCCAAACGTATGGCGCTCAAGGGCGTAGTTGCGAGCCAGCTCACAGGCTGCTTCTGCTCCGCCGATCTGTTCGAACGCGGTCAAAATGGCGGACTGGTCGACGACCTGCTGCATCGCGGCAATGGCCTGCGCCCCGGCCAGCAAACCTATGGCTCGAACACCGTCGGCCTGCAGGGCGGCAAATGGGATGATTTCATCAGGACTGTTCAATGCCACTGGCTGCAACCCGGCATCACCGAGTTTGACCAGGACCATGACAGGCTGTCCTGCTTGCTGAGCTGGCAATAACGCGTAGTGAGACTGGGCGGCGTATGCCAGAGGGCGACTGCGGCCTGTGAGCGTCTTGCCATCGAACTGCAACGGCTGACCGGCCCAGGATTGTCCAGGTGCAACCAGGCCGGCGGCGACGATAGCTTCGCCACTGGCAATGGCTTGCAGTAAATCCGGTGCCTCTGGGGCAGCGCTGAACTTGAGTAATTCTGCAGCCAGCAACACTGTGCTCTGGAAGGGGATTGGCGCCAGTGTCCGGCCCAGCTCCTCGGCGAGCACGCACAACTCCAGCATGCCCAGGCCGAGACCGCCTTGATCCTCGCCTATGGCGACGGCCGGCCAGCCCATCTCCGCGACCTGTCGCCAGAGATCGGAATTGAATGACTGTTGCGCCCCAAGCATCTGTCGCACCGTATGGAAGTCGCTGACTTCGCTCAGGAGGCGACGGGACTGATCCCGCAGCATCCGCTGCTCATCTGAGAAATCGAAATTCATGGAGGCCCCTGCAACGTAATTGTTGTATAAACGTATAAATCATATACATAATAAAGCCATCTTGTCCAGCAACGCACACAGACCTGTCGATGGCGCGAAAAAGTCCTGAAGAGCGCCATTATTGCGCGTTGTTCGTTCATGAAAAAGCGCTATGATTTATGTGTGTCGAATTGTTATAGTGTGTATCATATAGCTTATTGTTCGCTATTGTGCCGTAATGAGCGCGGTCTACTTATTAACTCAAGGCTGAGATCATGAGCGATTTGAAAGAGTTTTCGTTCTCGAGCGGCAAGGTGTCGGGCGAGCGGCGACAAGTGCTGCATATTCCCAAGGCGCCGCAGATCGTTGCTGGCCGAATCAAGAAACAAATTGTGCGCGGTGAGCTCAAGGAGGGGGATCTGCTTCAGGCTGAAGGCAAGCTGATGGAGGAGTATGGTGTTTCGCGCCCGACCATTCGTGAGGCATTTCGCATCCTTGAGGCTGAGCACCTGATAACTGTTGCCCGGGGCGCCAAGGGTGGCGCGATCATCCATGCACCTGACCCGTTACTGATCGCCAATTATGCATTGATGGTGTTGCAGTTCGAGGGTACTACCGTAGCGGAGGTTTATCAGGCGCGCATGGCATTCGAGCCCTCGGCTGTCCGTTTCGTGGTTGAGAATTCGGGTGAGCGCGCGCCCGCGGTCTTGCGCGAGGCGATAGAGCGCGAGCGAGCCTTTATCGAGGATCCGGCAGGCTTTGCTGCCGAAGTCGCGCACTTTCACAAAGTGCTCGTGGAGCTGTCGGGTAATAAGCCGTTGATCCATCTGTGGGGGGCGATGCACGAGGTAGTCACACGGCACCAGGCTGCAGTTGTGGCGTTGCAGCGTCGCAGTATTCCTGTGGAGAGTTCGATTCTGGCGGCCGTTACCGGATTGAAGTCCCAGGAAAAACTCATCACTCTGATTGAGGCGCGGGACATCGATGGTGCCGAAGCCCATTGGCGCAAGCATATGGTGCGTGCCAATAAAGTCTGGGTGGCAGGGTTCGAGCACATGCGAATTTCCGACTTGTTCCAGGCCGGTTAAGCCGTCGGAGCCACCGTGGGGTGGCTCAAGTCTACTGCTTTACGGAATGTCTTGCACATTGATCAACATGTTCGCGGCGCTGCTCGCGTAGTCTCGGGTTGCTCCATGATTGCGCAGGGCCTGGTGGCTGCGTTCGGGCTGGAAGCTGAAGCAGAGTGCAGGCTGGCCAAATTCGGCGGCAGTGTTGAATCGGTCATGGTCGATCGTTCGACCGCCGGCCACCAGGATGGCGCGCCGCAGCAATGTTGCTTGTTCGGCGGCTTCTTCGGGGAGCGACTCGGTCCACTGGCGGAAACCCCGTTCCAGTGTCTGGCCGGTAAAGGGGGCCGGACCCGTTATTCGATCATTGTCTACCTCCCAATACATACCTTCCTTGCCGTCACACAGGATTCGAGCGCGCGTCGGCCCCAGGGTCGGATGCAGGCCATTCCAGGCAAAAACCTCCCGGTCCTCGACGGTTATTTCATAGCGGCGTTCGCAATCTCCGCGCTTGATATGCGCCAAGGTCAAACCTGCTAGATCGTGGACGTGGGTGCACTGCTGGCGCATGTCGATCAACGCGCCGATGTCCGAGGCGCGATTTATCAGCGGGCTGCCGACGAGCACCTGCAAAGGCACTTGTGCTCCGGAACAGGTTGCCCAAGGTGTGCGCGGTGAAGCCATGCGTACGGCGGTGATGTGCTTGTCGTCGTGTTCTATGGTCACGCCAAAGTGATGGAAGTCATCCTCCAGCCAGCCAACCACCTGTCCAGGCGTCACCTGGCGCAGAACAATAAGACGGCGCAGACGACCACCGTGTCGTGGAAAAGTATCGTTCATTGCTGATTCTCGACAGGTCAAAAGCAGGTGAGGAAGTTGCCTTGCATGCGCGGCACGATATCGAGCAGTCCAAGCTGGGCGGAATACTTCACTTCATCGAGCATGTCTTGCTCGTGCAATCGAACACCCAATTGACTTTGCATCAGGCAGCCATGTGGCGAGTCGCGATATTGGCCGTGCACCGCACGGGCGATATGGCAGGTGTCCGATCGGGTCCAGTGGCCAGGGCGCGCGATTTCCAGCTGATCGACAAGGTAGCCCGCCAGGTACAGATCTTCCAGATTGACTCGGCCGGCCGAACCGGAGCAAACCAGCACGATCGAGCTGTCCTCGTGCGTCTGGAGCTGTCGAACAATGGCTGGGGCATTGAGCAGCGCAGCTGCATAAACGTGCCTGGCGGTATCGGCCTTGCGCAGGGCGACTGTACCGTTGGTAGTGGAAAACACGACATTGCGACCTGCTATTGGCTCTTGCGACAGAGCGAGCGGAGAATAGCCTACAAAACCTGGGATGTTTTGCAGGTGGTTCTCTCCGGCCAGTAAGTAGCTGTCGGGTTGCAGTCCCTTTATTGTGTCGCAGGCCATTTGTCGGTTGGCAGTGGGATAGACCGCTTTAGCGCCGTGGTGCAGGGCGGCGACAATAGTCGAGGTGGCGAACAGAACATCGATGACCACGGCAACCTTGTCATACAGGAAAGCCGGATCGAGGTCCTCCTTGCGCAGAATCACATTTATTTTTGGCATTTTTTGCGATGCTCCGGCATGCAGGGATCAAAAGAATCAGTACTGGTAGGTGAATAAACAGCTTAATGATACATATTATTAAGCGCAAGGCGAGGTTATCGGGTTTCGTAGCGGGGTTGGCAGTAATGCCACCGATATTAGTGGTGGCTTTACCTGTGATCTAGTTGTTTATCGTCTTAAACATACATATCATTGTGCTCTATGGCGTCGAGGTGGTTGGCTCAGGCCTGCTCGATGAAGAATGATCCGGATGGGGAGACAGACAGTGGCTCAAGCCTATATTTTCGATCATGTGCGCACGCCTCGTGGCCGCGGACGTTCCAATGGCGGCTTGCACTCGGTCAGCTCGGTAGAGCTGGCGGCACAGGTGCTACGTGCCCTGCGTGATCGCAATCAACTCGACAGCGCCGAAGTCGCAGAAGTGGCATTGGGTGTGGTCACGCCATTTGGTGAGCAAGGTTCAAACCTGACCCGTCCCGCCATTTTGATGGCCGGTTATGCCAATAGTGTGCCCGGACTGCAGTTGGACCGAGCGTGTTCTTCGGGGCTTGACGCGGTCAACATGATGGCCGCGCAAGTCATGGCCGGGCAGGTCGATCTGGCCATTGGCGGTGGTGTGGAGTCCATGTCACGCGTTCCGATGGGCTCCCAGGGCAGCGCATGGGCCAGGGATCCCGCCATTGCTTATGCCACCGCATTTGCACCTCAAGGCATCGGTGCCGACCTGATTGCCACGCGCAGTGGTTTCAGCCGCAGCGATGTCGATGCCTACGCGCTGGCCAGCCAGCAGCGGGCCGGGCGTGCCTGGGATGAAGGTCGTTTCAATGGCTCGGTGATACCGGTAGTGGACTCGCTCGGCTTCCCCTTGCTCGAGCGCGATGAACACATGCGTCCGCAAACCCGTGCGGAGGACCTTGCCAGTTTGCAGCCTGCGTTCGCGCAAATGGGCACTCTGGGCGGCTACGACGCCATTGCCCTGCAAAAATATCCTGATGTTTTCGAGATTGAGCACGTGCATACCGCCGGTAACTCGTCGGGCATCGTCGATGGTGCCGCCGGGGTATTGATCGGTTCGCTGGAAGCAGGAAAACGTCTGGGGCTGAAGCCCCGCGCACGTATTCGCAGTTTCGCCAGCATTGGTTCAGACCCGACCATCATGCTGGACGGCCCGGCGCCAGCTTCGCTGCGCGCTCTGGAGCGGGCAGGGATGAGCGTTGCCGATATCGACCTGTTTGAACTCAATGAAGCATTCGCCTCTGTCGTGCTGGAGTACATGCGAGTGCTGAACATTGGCCATGAGCGGATCAACGTCAATGGCGGTGCCATCGCCATGGGTCACCCACTGGGCGCGACCGGTGCGATGTTGCTCGGCACCGTCCTCGATGAACTTGAACGCACCGGTGGCAGCACTGCACTGGTCACGCTATGTGTCGGCATCGGCATGGGCGCGGCAACCATTATCGAGCGCGTCTGAATTCGATCCTCACCAAATTCTGCAAGGATGGGCCATTGCATGTTTGAAACCATTGATTTTGCGTTGGGTAAAGATGGCGTTGCTGTCGTTACCATCGACATACCCGGGCAACCGGCCAACACCATCACCGAGCGATTTCGAGATGAGCTGGCTGAGGTCGTCGAACGAGTGGCCGCCGATGCCGAGATTCGCGGCGTTGTCATCACCTCGGCGAAGAAAGATTTTGTCGCCGGTGGTGATCTGAAGGAAATCGTACGGACCTTGTCTCGCGAATTGAGCGTGGCTGATGCCCGCGATATGGCGACCCAGATGAGTCCATTGCTGCGCCGCCTGGAAAGCAGCGGCAAGCCTTATGTGGCTGCAATTAATGGCTCCGCTTTGGGCGGTGGCCTGGAAATCGCTCTGGCCTGCCACCACCGTCTGGTATTGGACAACCCGCGCATTTTGCTCGGCTTGCCTGAGGCCACGCTGGGCCTGATGCCGGGTGCCGGCGGTACGCAGCGCCTGCCGCGGTTGATCGGTATTGCCAGTGCACTGCCGCTGATGATGAAAGGCACATTGCTGTCGCCAGATGCTGCATTGGCCAAGGGTATCGTCGACGGCGTACTCAGCGCAGAGCAGTTGCTGCCAGCGGCGCGCGCCTGGATCCTTGAACATGCCGATGCCCAGCAACCCTGGGACAAAAAGGGCTATCAGGTCCCCGGTGGAGCAGGTTTTGCGGATGCAGAACTCGGTAACCTGTTCAACCTGACGACCACGCAGATTGCCCGGGATACCGCGCGCAATCTGCCGGCACCGATCGCCTTGCTCCGCGCTGTCGCTCATGGCACCTGTGTGCCAATCGACGCGGGGCTGCATATCGAGTCTTGCGAATTCGCCAAGCTGGTGCTCGATCCAACTGCCTGCAACATGGTCCGCACCTTGTTTGTGAACAAGGGCGAGCTGGAAAAACTCACCCGTCGGCCGAAAGCCATCGAGCCGGCATCGATCACCAGGGTGGGGGTAGTCGGAGCGGGTCTGATGGGCAGCGGTATCGCCCAGACTGCGGCAGTCGCTGGCTTGCAAGTGGTGTTGCTGGATGCCAGTGCTGAACAAGCCACTGCCGGCCGCCAGCGGTTGGCCGATGAATTCGCCAAACGAGTGGCCAAGGGGCGCATGGTTCAGGCCAGCGCTGATGAGATCCTGGCGCGTATTCAGGCAACAGGCGATTACTCGGAACTTGCCGAGTGCGATCTGGTGGTCGAAGCGGTCTTTGAAGATGTACAGGTCAAGGCTGCTGTGTTCATGCAGGCGCAGGCCGTCATGAAACCGGGCGCGATTCTCGCCTCCAACACCTCGACCTTGCCGATTACCGACATGGCTCGCGACCTCAATCGCCCCGATGGATTTATCGGGCTGCATTTCTTCTCGCCCGTCGATCGCATGCCGTTGGTGGAGGTCGTGGTCGGTCAGCAAACCAGTGATACCACCCTGGCTCACGCCCTGGATTTCATTCGTTTGTTGCGCAAGACGCCGATCGTGGTCAAGGACTCGCGAGGCTTCTTCACCTCTCGGGTGATTGCTGCATACCTTCAAGAGTCGCTGGCAATGCTGGGTAGCGGCGTCAAGCCGGCCCTGATCGACAATGCTGCACGTCTAGCAGGTTTTGCCATGGGGCCATTGGCGTTGCTTGACGATATCGGGATGGAGAACGGCTACAAGTCATCCTTGGCCGAACGTGCTGCTTTGGGTGATGCCTGGAGTGAGCCTGCGGGGTTCAAGGTTCAAGAGATGTTCAGCGCAACCCTGGGGCGAATCGGCCGTCGTTGCGGCAAAGGTTTCTACGACTATCCAGAGGGCAAACGTACTTTGTGGTCGGGTCTTGCCGATGTCTATCCGCCACTGCTCGTGCAACCCGATGTTGAAGACATCAAGAAGCGCATGCTCTATATCCAGGCGTTGGAAGCAGCACGCTGCATGGAAGAGGGTGTTATCGGCAGCGCTGCCGAAGGTGATGTCGGCTCGTTGCTGGGCATTGGTTTCCCGACCTGGACGGGCGGCGTGTTCAGTTTGATCGATACAGTCGGCGCCATTGCCTTCGTCAACGCCTGCGATCGATTGGCCGATCTCCATGGCGAGCGTTTCCGTCCATCAGCCTGGATGCGTCAACGTGCTGAGAGTGGCGAGCGTTTCCATGCCCGTGAACAATAAGCTTTGGCCTTGCATGGGCCTGGGGTGCGATCACTATGAACTTTGATTTTTCTGCTGATCAGGAGCAGTTGCGCGATCAGGCCAAGCGGGTATTCGCTGAGGGTCTGGGCCGCGCCCGGGCACTGCTGGAAAGTCCGCAGAGTCATGATCAGGCACTGTGGAGCCAGGTGCAGGAGCTGGGCTGGCCGGCGGCTGCTATCGCCGAGGCCGATGGTGGTCTGGGACTTTCGGCTCTGGAGCTTTGCGTTCTGGCCGAAGAGGCGGGTCGTACGCTCGCGCCGATCCCGTTCAGCTCTTCGGTATTGCACGCCAGTACCGCATTGCAGCAGTTGACGGACTGCCAGGTCGCGTCGGCGCTGCTGGGTGAACTGGCGGCGGGGGAAAAAACCGCCACCGTCGCTTTTACCGAGCGGGGCCAGGCAGCCTGGACTGAGCGGCCCCAGGCACGCGTCATCGCCGGACAACTCAGTGGCCATAAAGCCATGGTCGCTGATGCACCGGTGGCGGATGTGTTTATCGTTTCGGCGTGCGCCGATGAAGATGGCCAGGATTGGGGGTGGTGGCTGGTCGAGGCTCAGGCAGCGGGGGTGAGCCTGGTGCCGGTCGAGGCGATCGACCGGATCCGTCGTCATGCCGACCTTCATCTGGACGCTGTCAGTTGCGTGCGATTGGGGGCAGCAGGGCAAGGCAGTGCGCTTTCCGAGCGCGCATTGGATGCCGCAGCCGTACTCAGTGCATTCGAGCAATTGGGCAGCGCCGAGGCAGCGTTGGAGTCGACCCTGGAGTACGTCAAGACGCGGCAGGCGTTCAACCGCGTAGTAGGCGGCTATCAGGCCGTCAAACACACACTGGCCGATCTTTACGTGAAAAACCAGTTGGCCCGCAGCCATTGCTACTACGGTGCATGGGCCTTGACCCAAGCCCCCGAGCACTTGCCCCGCGCCGCCGCGGGTGCGCGACTGGCAGCCACTGAGGCCTTTTGCCAGGCCGCCGAAGCCGCGGTGGAGTTGCACGGCGGGATCGGTTTCACCTGGGAAAGCGATATCCAACTTTTCTACCGCCGCGCGCGGCTGATGGCTACCCAACTGGGGGGCCGTGCCTTTTGGGCTCGCCGTCTCAAGGCAGCCTTGCAGCGCAAAGCGGCTTGACCGGACACAGGAGCGATATCCATGGATTTTCAAGATACGCCTCAAGAAGCAATCTATCGCGCAAAGGTGCGCGAATGGCTGAGCGCCAATGCGCCAGCCTTCCAGGTCAAGCCTGAAGAAGGCCTGGAGCATCAGCGCTTCATGGCGTTGGCGCGTGGCTGGCAACACCTGAAAGCAGAAGCCGGCTATGTCGGCATCATGTGGCCAAAACACGTTGGCGGGCAGGGTGGCAGCCCTATCGAGCACGTGATTTTTCACCAGGAAGAAGAGCATTACAGCCTTCCGGTCGTGCCTTTCGCAGTCGGTATTGGCATGTGCTTGCCGACATTGTTTACCCATGGTTCGGCCCAGGTGATGGACCGTTTCATGTCCAAGGGCATGCGCGGCGAGGAGATCTGGTGCCAGTTGTTCTCCGAGCCGGCCGCCGGGTCCGATCTGGCAGGCTTGAGAACCCGCGCTGTGCGTGACGGCGATGACTGGGTGGTCAATGGCCAGAAAGTCTGGACCTCCTACGCCCACGAGTCCGACTTCGGGATCTTGCTGGTACGTACGGACCCTTCGGCGCCCAAGCATAAAGGGCTGACCATGTTCTACGTCGACATGCGTGCGCCTGGCGTTGAAGTGCGGCCGATCCGGACGCTATTGGGCGATGCGGAGTTCAACGAAGTTTTCTTCACGGACGTGCGCATTCCCGACGCCCAGCGCCTTGGTGAGGTTGGAGAAGGCTGGAAAGTTTCCCTCAGTACCCTGATGTTCGAACGCCTTGCCGTCGGCGGCAAGCCGTCCGGCGCGCCAGTGGCCAGTGAGCTGGCGGACCTGTTCGATGCCGATGCCCTGGCCCGTTTTTATGTGGCTGATGAAGGTATCTCTTTGACGCGCATGCGTTCAATGACTGCCGTTTCGCGCGGTGGTGTACCGGGCCCCGAAGCCTCGATCAACAAGCTGGTGATGGCCAAGAACCTTCAGGACATGAGCGCCTGCGCTTTGGAAGCCTTGGGTGTGGATGGTCTTCGAGAGTTCGATGATCCGCAGGCTCGTCGATTCAACTATTGGTACATGTGGTCTGCGGGTTTGCGCATTGCCGGTGGTACCGATGAAATCCTGCGCAACATCATCGCTGAACGGGTACTTGGATTGCCGCCTGAACCACGTAGCGATCGGGATACGCCGTTCAACCAGTTGGGCAAGGCTTGATCCGACAGTCGATACAATGAAAAGGGGGCTTGCGCCCCCTTCGCATTTCTACCGTTCAACGTAATCGATACAAGCCTTCCTGCCCCAACGTCGCTACCAGTCTTCCCTTTTGATCGTGAACGTGGCCTAGCGTCAAGCCGCGCCCCAAACCCGTGAATGGACTGTGGGCAGAGACCAGCAACCACTCATCGGCCTGCACATCCTGCTGATGGAACCAGATTGTGTGGTTGAGGCTGGAAACAAACAGATCCTCCCCCAGTTTGTGTTCACGGTGTGGCATCAGCGCCGTTATGCCGAACCAGAAGTCACTCAGGTAAGCGAGCACTGCCGGTTGCAGTCGTGCTGGCAGATTGGGGGACTGAGCGGTGCGCATCCAGTATCGGATCCTGGCTTGGTCGTCGCGGCCGAGCACAAACTGTTCCGGGTCTGCCGGACGAATATCCACCGAACGGGTTTTGCCGATAAACACCCGTTCTATGGGATTGAGTCGTTGATGCAAGGCTTCGCGAACCTGTACCAGGCCCATCAAGCTTTCTGGGTTGGGTGCGGCTTCACATGGCTGTTGGTGCTCCATGCCGTTTTCACCGGCATGGAAGGACAATGTGGCAATCGCAATGGAGCGGCCGTGTTGAACGAGTCGAACCAGCCGCGCGGCGAAGCGTCTGGTTTGCTGTATGCGTTCGACTTCAATCGACAGGGGAGCGTTGACATCACCTGCAGCCAGAAAGCTGACTTGAAGGACGTGGGGATGCAAATGCGCGTCCACGGTGGCGATGGCGGCTGCGACCGCCAGGCCCAGTGTTTGCCCACCGTAGATCGCAGCATTCTGATTGGCGTGGAAGCAGTTGCAGGTGAAGCGGTCCGGTCCGACTTCCACCACGTCCAGGAGAGGCGTGATATCCACGCCATCCCAGGTTTCAGACGCTGTGTTGAGGTGTTGCACAGTGGCTTCAGAGCCCACGAAAAACTCCTGCGCGCTTTTGGAAGAATGCGTCACGGCCTTCGGCAAAATCTTCCGACCCAATCAGCAAGGCTTGAGTGTCGGCCTCCCAGTCAAGCAGGGTGTCCAGGCTCAAAGGGTATCGACCCAACAAGGTTTTGGCTGCCGACAGCGGCCCTGGTGCACTGGCGGCCAATTGTTGGGCGCGCTGGAGAGCCGTCTCCAAGACCTGCCCGGGTTCGGCCAGAAAGTCGACCAGGCCCAGGCGTGCAGCTTCTTCACCGCCGAGAATCTGCTGAAACATGACCAGCTGGCGAGCCCGTGGCAGTCCGATACGCTGAGGCAGGGTCCAGAGTGAACCCCAGTCAGGCATGACCCCGACTTTGCCGAATACTGCACCGAAGCGGCTGTCGGCATCGGCCACGACGAAGTCGCAAGCCGCTGCCAAGGACAGGCCGGCACCGAATGCAGCGCCTTGCACGGCGGCGATCACCGGCACCCGACAATTGGCGATGGCACGAATGACCCGATGGCCGCAGCGCATGTCCTTGCGCATGGCCATCGGCCGGGTATCGAGGCCATCCAGCGGCCCCCCGGCACAGAAGTGCTGGCCACCGCTGAGTACGATCACCCGAACGTTCTCGTTGTCTTGCAGGCTTTCGAGTTCGTCGGCCAGGCGGCGATAGAGTTCAGGTACCAAACTGTTGCGCTTTTCCGACAGGTTCATACTGACCAGAGCCACCGTATCGTGGTGGCTGACAGTGACGGCTGTATTCATCAGGCAATTCCTTGGGTTTATCGGCTTACAGCCGCTCGATGATGGTCACGTTGGCCAGGCCGCCGCCTTCGCACATGGTCTGCAAGCCATAACGGCCACCGCTGCGCTCCAGTTCGTGGAGCAAGGTGGTCATCAGCTTGGTACCGGTGGCTCCGATCGGGTGGCCCAGGGCGATGGCGCCGCCATTGACGTTGGTCTGCTCGGCCGAGTAATCCAGTTCCTGCAGCCAGGCCATGGACACGCTGGCGAAGGCTTCGTTGATCTCCACCCGATCGATGTCGGCCATGCGCAGGCCGGCTTTTTCCAGGGCCCGGCGAGTGGCGGCGATAGGTGCAGTGAGCATCCAAACCGGGTCGTCGCCAAGAACGCTCATATGGACGATGCGTGCCCGTGGTTTGAGGCCATAACGCTTGACTGCCTCTTCGGAACAGACCAATACCGCACTGGCGGCATCGGACATCTGGCTGCTGGTGGCCGCAGTCAATTGCCCGTCCGGCAGCAATGTCTGCAGCGTGGCCATTTTTTCCAGGCTGCTGCGTCGGGCCGTTTCATCCATGCGCAAGTCGCCATAGGGCACGATCTCCCGGGCGAAACGCCCTTGCTCGATCGCGGCCAGAGCACGCTCGTGGGAGCGCAGGGCATAGGCTTCCATGTCCTGGCGAGTAAAACCCCAGTGACGCGCAATGCGCTCGGCGGCCTCGAACTGCGAGAGCTGTTGCGTGCCATAGCGGGCCTGATAGGTTTTGGCTGAGGTCCACGGATCGGCAAAGCCCAGGTCCTTGGCAATGTACAAGGCGGTGTTGATAGGGATCTGACTCATGTTTTGCACGCCGCCGGCAATCACCACATCTTGAGTGCCACTCATGACGGCCTGGGCAGCAAAATGCACGGCTTGCTGGGACGAGCCACACTGGCGGTCGATGGTCACGCCGGGCACGTTATCGGGCAGGCCGGCACCCAGCCAGCAGAAGCGAGCCAGGTTGCCTGCATTCGGGCCAATGGCATCGATAGTGCCGAAGATGACGTCGTCATAGTCCTCGGCTGGAATCGAGTTGCGCTCCACCAGTGCCTTGATGACATGTGCGCCCATGTCCATGGGGTGTTCCTGGGACAGGCTGCCGGCGCGTTTGCCGGTGGGCGTACGCAGCGCATCGACGATATAGGCTTGTTTCATGCAAAGCTCCTTGATCGAGTGGGCCGCGCTCAGCGAGCCTGAGTGTGAGGACGCAGAACGTTCTTGGCGATGCTCCAGCGGTGCACTTCCGATGGGCCGTCATAGACGCGGAAGGCCCGCACATCGGAGAAGATCCGCGCGACGATGGTTTCGTGAGTGACGCCCTGGCCACCGAGGATCTGTACGCTGCGGTCGACCACACGCCAGATTGCTTCGGAAGAGATCACCTTGGCGACGCTCGAGGCATGGCGCCCAAGGTTGCCCTGGTCCAATACCCAGGCGCAGTGCCAGACCGCCAGGCGCGTGACGTGCAGGTCCATTTCGTTATCGGCCAACTTGAAACCAACACCTTCATGCTCGCCCAGGGATTTACCGAATGCCTGGCGTTGTGCCGCGTAGCGGGTCGCTACGTCATGGGCGCGACGTGCTGCACCGAGCCAACGCATGCAGTGGGTCAGGCGGGCAGGGGACAGGCGCACCTGCGCATATTTGAGGCCTTCGCCAGGCTCGCCCAATACGTCGCAGGCAGGCACCCGCAGATTGGCGAAACGCACGACGGCATGGCCGCCGGGGAAGCATGAATCGAGTGCGTCCATCGCACGTACGATTTCAATGCCCGGACGGTCCATGTCAGCGAGGAACATGGTCGCTCGACCATCTTCAAGCTTTGCCATGATGATGGCGAAAGTGGCCCCTTCGGCTCCGGTGATGAACCATTTCTCGCCTGTGATCAGGTAATCGTCGCCATCGCGCACGGCAGTGGTGGCGAGCATGCCCGGGTCCGAACCCGCACCCGGCGAAGGCTCTGTCATGCAGAAGCACGAACGAATCTCGCCCAGGGCCAGGGGCTTGAGCCAGCGCTCTTTCTGCGCCGGGGTGGCGATCACCTCCATCATGTGCATGTTGCCCTCGTCGGGCGCAGCAATGTTCAACGCCACCGGCCCCAACGGCGAGTAGCCCGCTTCTTCGAAGAGTATCGCCTTGGCCCGATGGTCAAGGCCAAGCCCGCCCAGCTCGGTGGGCATGTGCGAGGACAGCAGGCCGGCTTTGCGTGCCAATGAAATCATTTCCCGGCGCAGGTCCTCGGTCGGGCCATGAGCCGTGCAGCGTGGGTCCTTTTCCAGCGGGATGATGTGCTCGGCGATAAAGGCACGGGTGCGTTGTTGCAGGTCGAGCAGCTCGGGTGACAGGGTGAAGTCCATGGTTATTTCCGCTTCAAAAGGCTGATAAGAATGGTCGAAGGTGCATGCACGGATTCATGAATGGAACTTCAGGTTTTTCGAAGCCATATCGCGCATTTGAGGAGTGACTTGGTAAAGCCCTCCGAGAGCGGCGTAGTGGTCGCAACGCTCTACCAATGCCGGCAAGCCGAGCCAGTCGGCGTACTTCAGGGCGCCACCGATCGGACGCGGGAAACCCACACCGAGGATCAACGCCATGTCGATTTCGATGGCACTGTCGGCGATACCTTCTTCCAGCGCCCGGGCTGCTTCGATCAGCGTCGGCAGCATGATGCGCTCGACGATTTCATCCGAGCTGAACTCGCGACGCCCGTTTGGCTGCACGCTGGCCAACAGGATTTCGGTGTGCGGATCGACGGATTTCACCAGACGGCCCTTGATATCGCGGTCGTAGCGGTAAAAGCCTATTGCGCTCTTCTGGCCTAGACGCTTGTCGGCGACCATGGCATCGACCGCATGGGAGAATCCGGGCAGCATGCGTTCGCCATAGCCCTGAGTGATGCATTCTATTACATGGCGCGAAGTGTCCATGCCGATGACATCCTGCAGGTACGCAGGGCCCATGGGCCAACCAAAATCCTCCATGGCCCGGTCGATGGTCCGGTAGTCGGCACCGTCATGAATCAGTCGCAGAAAAGCCACGATGTAGGCGGTCAGGATCCGATTGACCAGAAAGCCCGGGCAATCCTTGACCACGATAGGCGTTTTGCCCAGGGTCGCGGCGTAGCTGGCAACCGTTGCCGCCGATTGCTCGCTGGTATGCGCGCCGCGAATGACTTCGACCAGCGGCATGACGGGCACCGGGTTGAAGAAGTGCATGCCGACGAAATTTTCCGGGCGTTGCAGCGCGCTGGCCAGCTCAGTGATGGACAACGACGAGGTATTGGATGCAAGCACGGTAGCGGGGGCAACCAGGTTTTCGACTTCGGCCAGCACGGTTTTTTTCACCGCGAGGTTTTCAACGACGGCCTCAACCAGTATGTCGACTGCGCCCATGCCCAGATAATCCAGAGTTGGCGTAATCGAGCCCAGTACCATTTCGGCCTGGTCCTGGCTCATGCGGTTGCTGGTCACCTGCTTGTCGAGCAATCTGCCGGCTTCGGTCATGCCCAGATCCAGTGAAGCCTGGGAAATGTCTTTCATGATGGTCGGTACACCGCTTGCAGCGCTGGTGTAGACGATACCGCCGCCCATGATGCCGGCACCCAGTACCGCAGCGCTGTTCAGCTCGCGCGAAGCCTTGGCGTAGCCGCGCGCTTTCTTGCGCAGGTACTGATCGTTGATGAACAGCTGAACCAGTGCCTGGGCGGCCTGGGTCTGAGCAACTTGTGAAAAGGTAAGGTTTTCTTCGGTCAACGCCTCATCCACGGACAGCGCGGCGCTGCGCTCTAGCAGCTCGATGGCCAGCAGTGGCGCAGGCACCAATGGATTGCGGGCAATCACGGCAGCCTTGGCATCGGCAATCTGTTGCGCATCCAATGCAAAGTGCTGGCTGCGTTCAATTCGCCTCTGGCGCCAACCACGTGAACCACTGACGGCCTCGGCCAATACGGCCAGCGCACATTCGCCAACAGCCGAGTCATCGACCACTTCATCGACTGCACCGAGTTGTTTGGCAGTCGCTGCCTTCTGTGGCTTGCCGGAAGTGATCCAGTCGATACTGGCAGCGGCGCCGATCAAGCGGGGCAACCTGGCCGTGCCGCCCAAGCCCGGAATGATGCCCAGGCCGACTTCTGGCAAGCCAACCTTCGCGTTGCTGCCCAATACCCGGTAATCGGTGGCCAGGGTGACTTCGAAACCGCCACCCAAAGCCAACCCGTTGATAGCCGATACCGTCGGTATCGGGAGCTGCGCCAATTCGTTGAAAACCTGGTTCTGGGCCAGGTTGTAAGCCGCCAGTTCATCTGCGGGGCGGGCGAACAGTTGAGTGAACTCGAATATGTCGGCACCGACGATAAAGCTGTCCTTGGCACTGGTCAGCACCATCCCCATGATGTCACCGCTGTCGCGTATTTCTTTGCAGGCGATGCGCAGCTCTTCGACTGTCAGGGCATCGAATTTGTTGACGGCCTCGCCCTTGCGGTCGAAGCACAGTTCGACCAGTTGATTGTCGAGGCGGGTCAGGTGCAGCGTTTGACCTTGATACATGCGATAACCTGCTTTCTTGTTTGTTTTGTTTAGGCTGGGCTGATTCAGGCACTGGCCAGGCGCGTGGCAAACGCCAGGCGCTCGCGGCATTCTCGAACCATGCGCTCAAGCAATTCGTCACAGGTTGGCAAGTCGTCGATCAAGCCAATTACCATGCCTGCCGTGATGATCCCTTCGTTGATCTCACCGGCCTCCAGCGCGGCACGGCCGCGAGCACCGGCCACCAGCGGGCGGATGTCTTCAAAGGCGCAACCACCTGGGCGACGTTCGGTGGCAACGACTTCATCGGAAATCGCGTTCTTGAATACCCGGGCGCTGTTTTTCATGCTACGGAAGATCAGGTTGGTATCACGCTCGGTGCCCTTGAGCAGCGCGGCCTTGATGTTTTCGTGAATCGGCGCTTCCTGGGTCATGCAGAAGCGGGTGCCCATGTTGATTCCCTCGGCACCCAAGGCCAGGGCGGCGGCCATGCCGCGACCATCGCCAATACCGCCCGAGGCAATTACCGGGATCGTCAACGCCTTTGCCGCCGCCGGAATCAGCACCAGGCCAGGAATATCTTCTTCACCGGGATGCCCTGCACATTCAAAGCCGTCAATGCTGATGGCATCCACGCCCAGTTTTTCGGCACTCAGGGCGTGCCTGACCGCCACGCATTTATGAATGATGCGAATGCCGGCCGCTTTCATCTTCGGCATGAATTCAATCGCTTTGTTGCCGGCGGTTTCGACAATGGTCACCCCATTGGCGATGATTGCATCGATGTACTCGTCGTAAGGCGGAGGACTGATGGTCGGGAAGATGGTCATGTTGACCCCGAACGGGCTGTCAGTCATTTCGCGGCAGCGGCGGATTTCCTTGGCCAAGGCTTCCGGGGTCGGCTGTGTCAGGCCGGTCAGCATGCCCAGGCCACCCGCGTTGGAAACGGCGGATGCGAGTTCTGCGCGGCCAACCCACTGCATGCCGCCCTGAATGATTGGATAACGGATGCCAAGCATTTCGGTAATACGTGTTTTCATGGTAACTGCCTCGTTCACTTGACTTTTCGTTCATCCAGGCCGAGGGCCCGGCCGATGATTTCTTTCATGATTTCGCTGGTGCCAGCGAAGATTCGCGACACCCGCGCATCGCGGTACATCCGGGAAATTCGGTATTCATCCATGTAGCCGGCACTGCCATGCAGCTGCACGCATTCATCCATGACTCGACCTTCGAGTTCCGAGGTCAGCAATTTGGCGGACGCGGCGCCTTCGGCACTCAACTGACCTGCGTTGTGTTGCAGCACCAACTGGTCGATCCAGGTCTGCTGGCAATCGAGCAGGGCGCGCAGTTCAGCCAGCTTGAATCGGCTGTTCTGGAAGGTGCCGACCGGACGGCCGAAGGCTCGGCGATCCTTGACATAGTCCAGGGTCAGGTCGAAGGCGACCTGGGCATGGGCCATCGACTGGCAGGCTGAAAGCAAACGCTCTTCAGCCAGGCCTTCGGCGAGATAGGTGAAGCCTTTTTGCGGATCGCCCAAGCCGTTGGTCTTAGGGATGCGCACGTTGTCGAAGAACACAATCACGGTGTCCTGGGCATCGAGGCCCATCTTCGTCAATGGCGTACGACTGACCCCTGGCCAATCCGCTTCCACCAGAAACAGGCCGATTGCATAGCGTTCGCTGCCGGTTCGAGCGGCGACGACCATCAAGTCGGCATTGAGCCCATTGGAGATGTACAACTTGGAACCATTGAGCAACCAATGATCGCCGCAGTCCTCCACGCGCGCTTTCATGCCGGCTAGGTCCGAGCCTGCGTCCGGTTCGGTCATGGCGACGGCGAGGATCGTCTCGCCACTGATGCAGCCCGGCAGATAGCGTTGACGCTGCTCCTCTGTACCGAAGCGTTGCAGGTAAGGCCCGACAATGCGTGAGTGCAGGGTGAAAAACACGCCGATGTCGCCGTGGCGAATCACCTCTTCGTAGACGATCTGCTCGTAGCGCAGATCCTCCAGGCCGCAACCGCCATAGGCTTCATCGGCCCACATCAACAGCAGTCCCTGTGCGCCGGCCTTGCGAAAGATTTCCCGGTCGCAACGCCCGGCTTCACGCCAATGATCGACGTTAGGGGCTATTTCTTTCTGCACAAACTTGCGCACCTGGTCGCGGAACAACTCATGGTCGCTGTCAAAGATCAGTCGATTCTGGAACATGGGCTGTCCTCTCAGGCCGCATCGTTGCGTGGGTGGAAGCGCTCGCCGCGCTCGGCACGGGCACGCAGCCAGTCCGAAGGCCGGAAACGCTCGCCAAAGGCATCGGCCAATTGATCGCAGCGTGCGACGAAAGCTTGCGCACCCAGGGTGTCGATCAAAGAGAGCGTGCCACCCGTCCAGGAAGGGAAGCCCAGTCCGAGGATGCTGCCCAGGTCGGCATCGGCGGCGTCGCTAAGTACACCTTCCTCGACGCAACGCGCGGTTTCCAGCGACTGGATGTAGAGCAGGCGGTCCTTGACGGTGTCGACATCCGGTTGTTGCGCGGCACGCGGGAAGTGCTCGGCCAACCCCTGCCACAGATGCTTCTTGCCGCCCTGCGGGAATTCATAGAAGCCACCGCCGCTCTTGCGGCCGAGACGGCCAAGGTAGTTCATCAGTTCGACCACGGGCCTGGCATGCAGGCGCAGGAACTTGGCCGGCAGGCCATCCTTGTGGGACTGGTCGATGACACTTTTCTGCAGGTCCAGCGAGACTTCATCGGTCACTGCCAACGGGCTGGTGGCCGCACTGGCCAGGCGCGCGGCATTTTCGATCAGAGCCGGGTTGACGCCTTCGGCCAGCATGGCCATGCCTTCATCGGTATAGGTACTGAAGATGCGGCTGGTATAGAAACCGGGGCTGTCGTTGACCAGGATCGGGGTTTTGCGCAATTGACCGACAAAGTCCAAAGCGCGGGCGATGGTTTGTTCGCTGGTCTGCTTGCCGACGATCACTTCGACCAGCGGCATGCGCTCGACCGGCGAGAAGAAGTGCAGGCCGATGAAATTATCAGGACGCTTGGAATATTCGGCCAGCCCGGTGATCGGCAGGGTGGAAGTATTGCTGGCAAATACTGCATCAGGCGCAAGCACGGCTTCCGCCTTGCTGATCACCGACGCTTTGACTTCACGGTTTTCGAAAACGGCTTCGATGACCAGATCGCAACCGTCGAAGGCGGCGTAGTCAGAGCAGGGCTCAATCAGGGCGAGGATGGCATCGGCCTTGTCGCGGGTCTGGGTGCCGCGCTCGACGGCCTTGTCGAGGATGCGCCGGGAGTAGTCTTTCCCCCGGGCCGCAGCATCGGCGTTGGTATCGAGCAGCATGACCGGAACACCGGCAGCGGCACTGACGTAAGCGATGCCAGCGCCCATCATCCCGGCACCCACCACGCCCACCTTGCGCACGGCAGTTTTGGCCGGGCCTGCAGGGCGGCGGACGAGTTTGTCGGCGGCGCCTTTGTTGATGAACATCGTGCGCATCAGGTTGCGTGCGACCGGATTGGCCAGCAGCGTGCCGAAGTACTTGGCTTCGACCGCCAGGGCCTTGTCGATAGGTAACTGGGTGCCTTCAAACACCGCCGAAAGAATCGCCAGCTTTGCCGGGTAGTTTTGCGCGCCGGAGGCTTTGGCCAGGGTAGTGCCAAACTGGAAGGAGCGGGTGGCGTGCGGGGCCAGACAGCCCACACCACCGGCAATCCGGTAGCCTTTTACATCCCACGGTTGAGTCACTTGCGGGTTGTCCAGAACCCAGCTACGCGCTCGCTCCAGCAGATCAGCAGCATCGACCAGCTCATCGACCACGCCCAATTGCAAGGCTTGGGCAGGTTTCAGGCTGGTGCCTTCAATCAACAGCGGCAGGGCTTTTTCTATCCCGATAAGACGAGGCAGGCGTTGCGTACCACCACCGGCAGGCAGCAAGCCGACGGTGACTTCTGGCAAGCCGACGATGGCTTTGGGACTATCGACCAACAAGCGCCGATGGCACGCCAGCGCCAGCTCAAGGCCGCCGCCCAGCGCCAGGCCATTGAGCGCGGCGACGAAGGGCTTGCCACCGGTTTCGATGCGACGCATGAGAGCGTTTTCGCGTTCGAAGCGTTGCGATGCCTGCACAGCATCGACCCCCTGGTCGAAGGCATCGACCAGGTCCTTGAGATCGGCGCCGGCGATAAAGCCGGATTTGCCTGAGGTCAGGACTGCACCGCGAATGCCGGTGTTGGTAATGACTTCTTCGACCGCTGCCTGCAATTCACTAACGAACGTGGGTGTAAACACATTCACCGGGCGATCAGGCAGATTGATTGTAATAACGGCTACGCCATCGGCGCCCAGTTCCAGTTTCAAGGTATTCATTGTGTTCGGTTCCATGCTCAGATCCGCTCGATCAGGGTGGCGGTGGCCATGCCGGCAGCGGCACACAAGGTGACGAGCGCGGTGTTCAGGTCGCGACGCTCCAGTTCATCGAGCACAATGCCGATCAGCATCGCGCCGGTTGCGCCGAGTGGGTGGCCCATGGCGATCGAGCCGCCATTGACGTTGACGCGGTCAGGGTCGAGGTTGAAATGGCGCATGTAGCGCATCACCACCGAGGCGAAGGCTTCATTGACTTCGAACAAGTCGATGTCTGCGATGGTCATGCCGGTTCGAGCCAGCAGCTTTTCGGTGCAGGCCGCGGGGCCGGTGAGCATGATGGCCGGCTCGGAGCCGATCGAGGTGTAGCTGCGCACACGGGCGCGAGGACGCAGGCCCGCATTGCGGCCGAATTCGGCATTGCCGAGCAAGACGGCAGCCGCACCGTCCACGATGGTGCTGGAGTTGCCCGCGGTGTGGACGTGACGGATCGCTTCGATATCCGGATAGCGCTGCAGCATCACGGCATCAAAACCGTTCTGGCTGCCCATGGCCTCGAAAGCCGGTTTGAGACGCGCCAGATCATCCAGGCTCGCGCCATGGCGAATCGCTTCATCACGATCGAGCAGGGGCTGGCCGAGCAGGTCGGTGACAACGAATTGCGATTGCAGGAATCGACCATCCGCTTCGGCAGCTGCTGCCCGTTGCTGACTGCGCAGGGCAAAGGCATCGACGTCTACCCGGCTATAGCCGTCCTGTTCGGCAATCAGATCGGCACCGATGCCCTGGGGGATGTACCAGGTTTTCCAGATGACCTGGGGGTCGGTATAAACGGAGCCGCCATCGGAGCCGATTGGCACCCTCGACATGCTCTCCACACCACCGGCAACGATGGCCCGCGCTTCGCCTGCACGCAGAGTAGAGGCAGCCAGGTTGACGGCTTCAAGGCCTGAGGCGCAGTAGCGATTGAGCTGCAGGCCCGGCACGCTCTGGTCGTAGTCGGCAGCCAGGGCCGCGATCCGGGCAATGTTGCCGCCTTGCTCACCAGCCGCCATGACGCAACCCAATAAAACATCGTCGACCAGGCTGGTATCGAGTTGGCTGCGATCGCGCAAGGCGCTCAGAGTCTGGGCTGCCAGCGCGGTAGCACTGACTTCATGCAGTGCGCCATCCGGGCGGCCCTTGCCGCGCGGGCTGCGTACGTGGTCGTAGATAAAGGCGTCATTCACGTCAAGGATCCCTCAAGGTCGGTGCGGCGGCGAACTGCCGCATGAGACCTAAAGATTATAATCATACATATAATAGAGCAAGAGGCAGGACCATCGGAATCGAAGGAATACCCGACGTGGGGGAGGCTCGCTGAAGAGGATTGACGCTTTCTCGAACATCAGGTCTCGCGATGGCATGTGCATCGCGCCCACCAAGGCGGCCGAGCCGGATTCAGCGCGACATCGTCCAGCGCACCATGCAAGTCCATGGCTCGCTCGGTGCTTTGCACGAAATGGTCTTGGGCGAGATGTGGATCTATGCCGCATCCAAGGGGCTGGTCGATGGCTTGGCTGGAGTGCACAAGGTGACGGTTGCGAAGAATCTGCTCAAGCACTACCAGCCGGCTCCCGGGTTGATCCCGATCGAGCATCCGATATCGCGCGGGCTGTTGCTGGAGAAACTCAAGGACTACCTGAGGAAGCTCTCTCGAAGGAAAATTGCGCGCTTGGCCCTCGTTTTTGCCGTTGTGCGGATAATGAAATTTCGGCTCACTGGTAGGGAAAGCTTTGAAAATATTATGCGACAATGATATATATGATTTAGCTCGAATATAGGGTGTTGGTTCAGTCTTTATCCATCCGCTTTCGACCTTCCGGACGCCATCACTCATTCCGAGTACAGGAGAGCTTATGCCATTGCCCACGCTTCTACGCGACCGTCTACGCCTGCCCCTGGTGGCCGCGCCCATGTTTTTGGCCAGCAGCCCGAAGCTGATGCTCGCCCAGTGCCGGGCCGGTGTCGTTGGCTCGATGCCGGCCTTGAATATTCGCAGCAGTGAGCAACTGGACGACTGTCTGGCCCAGTTGGTAGAGGAGCTCGCAACGACTCCGCAGGCGGCTCCTTTTGCCATCAACCAGATTCTGTCTCCTGCCAATTCGCGCAAGGAGCGTGACCTGGCCCTGCTGGAAAAACATCGCGTACCGGTGGTTATCACCAGTGTCGGCTCCCCGGGCGAAGTGGTTGAGACCGTACATGGTTACGGTGGCCTGGTGTTCCATGATGTGGTCAGCGTGCGGCATGCCGAAAAAGCCGCGGCCGCAGGCGTCGATGGCATCGTAGCGGTGTGCGCTGGCGCCGGCGGTCATGGTGGCGACCTTAATCCGTTTGCCTTCGTCAATGAAATTCGTAGCTTCTTCGATGGCACGTTGCTGTTGTCTGGCGCGTTGGCCCAAGGCAAGGACATTCTGGCCGCGCAGCTGCTCGGCGCGGACCTGGCCTATATGGGCACTCGTTTCCTGGGTACGGCCGAAAGCGAGATTGATGCCATGTACAAGGAAATGCTGCAGGCTGCCGGTGCTGACGACATCGTCTACACCGACCTGTTCAGCGGGATGCGTGGCAATTACCTGAAAGCCAGTATTGCTCGCACGGGGCTCAATCCCGCGCGTTTGCCAGCGGCGCCGCAACCCGGAGTCGGGACCGGCGGGCATGGGGATTTCAAGCTGTGGAAAGACATCTGGGCGGCCGGGCAGGGCGTTGGCGCGATCAACGGGTTGCCCAGTGTTGCCGAATTGATCGATGAATTGGAACAGCAGTACCGAGCGGCGCTCAAACAGGCCCAGGCCCAGGCCCAGGCGCTGGCGTTGTGAGCGAGGTGCGCATGCAGGCCGTGTTGGGCCATCGCCTGGAAAGCCTGGATGACTATGCGCTTGAAAGTCTTCCACTGCCTGAGCCTGGCCCCGGGCATGTACGCCTGAGGGTTCATAGTACCGGGCTTGGTTTTGCCGACGGTTTGCTGTGTACCGGTCGCTATCAGTTGAAGCCGGCCTTGCCCTTTGTGCCTGGGTGCGAGTTTGCCGGGGTCGTCGATGCCCTGGGGCCGGGGGTCAATGGTGTCGAGCCTGGTCAGCGGTACGCGGCTACAGCAATGGGCGGCGGCTGCGCGGAGTTTGTCGTGGTGCCAGTCTCAAGCCTGGTTCCCCTGCCAGATGGTCTGGATTTTGCCCGCGCTGCGGCGTTCTGGGTCGATTACACCACGGCCTTCCACGCCCTGCGGGACCGCGCCAGGCTGCAATCCGGCGAGCGGGTTTTGGTGCTCGGTGCTGCCGGCGGCCTTGGTCTGGCGGCCGTTCAGATCGCCCGTCTGCTGGGTGCTCAGGTCATTGGCGCAGCGTCCACTTCGGACAAGCGCGAAGCTGCGCGGGCAGCCGGTGCACAACAGTGCCTTGACTCAAGCGCGGCCGATTGGTCGGAGCAGCTCAAGATTCTGACCGGGAGCGTCGGTGTCGATGTGATTTTCGATCCGGTTGGTGGTGAAGGATTCGAGGCGGCTTTCCGGCGTCTGGCATGGGGTGGACGTCACCTGGTCCTGGGCTTCGCCGGTGGTGGCATCCCGGCCTTGCCTACTAACCTGGCGCTACTCAAGGGTGCCGCTTTGCTAGGCGTGGATATCCGCCAGTTTGCCTTGCGCGAGCCGGAAAAGGCCGCTGACGCCCGCGAACAATTGGCGCGCTGGGTTGACGACGGTACGTTGCAACCGGCTGCAGGTGTTGTTTATGCCCTGAACGATTTCCAGTCGGCGTTGGCCTCGACGTTCAATCGCCAGCGTATCGGCAAGACCATCTTAACCGTGCTACAGGAGTAAAGCCGTGAACCTGATTGACCATCATCGCCAGGGCAACTGCGCTGTACTGACCCTCAATCGCCCGCAAGTACTCAATGCGATAAATGATGCCTTGCTCGATGAGCTGGATGCGCATCTGGACCGTATTGCCAGTGACGACAGTCGCGCACTGGTCATCACGGGGCAGGGGCGGGCATTCTGCGCCGGCTCCGATCTCAGCGAGCGAGACGGCGATCCGGCTGTGCGCATCGCGCGCATGCATCGCTTGATGCTGCGCTTGGGTGAGTTCCCGAAAATCAGTGTGGCAGCGATCAATGGGGCAGCAATGGGCGGCGGGCTTGAAATAGCACTGGGTTGTACGTTTCGGATCTGTGCCCCCGAGGCAAAGCTGGCTGTCCCGGAGATACGTCTGGGATTGATACCGGTCTACGGTGCCACCCAGTTACTGCCCCGGCTGATTGGTCCCGGCCCTGCACTGCGATTGATGATGACCGGAGAAACGCTGGACGGGTCCGCCGCCTGCAAAGTGGGTTTGGTTGATCATCTTATCGATAGCACGGATGACCTGCTGGAAGAAGCCTGTGACTTTGCGGCGAAGTACAGCTGTTACAGTCTGCCGGCCCAACAGGCAATTCGTCAGGCCGTGCGTGAAGGCGCCAGCCTTTCGTTGGCTGATGGCCTGGCATTGGAAGCCAGACTTGGTCACCGTGTCGGTATGACTGAAGATGCCAAGGAAGGTGTCCTGGCATTTGTGGAGCGGCGCAAGCCGGTATTTAACGACCGCTGAGCTGATCCCCGCCGTGCCAACGATGGATGTAACCATAGGTGTTAATCATTAATACAATTGTGTGGCTTGCGGCATCTCTTTGGGTGTCGCATAATCAACTAAATGATTAACATAAAAATAAGAGGGGAGAAAACCTGATGCCAGGCCATTTCATCTTTAGCGCCGATTCACATGTGCTTGAACCCCACGACCTGTTTGTCCAAGGCTTGCCGCCTTCCCTGCGACGCCACGCGATCCGTGCGGAAAAGCAGGGCGATACCCTGATCACCCGCACCGACGACGAAGTGATTTTCAAGATGCGCCTGAACATCGCCGATATCGGTGGTAGCAAGCGTGTCGGCCTGCACAACCTTGAAGGGCGCTTGCAGGACATGGAAAAAGACGGCATTGACGCCGAGATCTGTTTTCCCAGTCTCGGTCTTTGGGCCTACGCCCTGAAAGACATTGACGCTGAGTACGCTACCTGCCAGCTCTATAACGACTGGAACCACCAGTTCTTTCAAGGGCATCTGGACCGTTTTGTACGCTGCGCAATCCTCCCGGTTCGCGACCTGGCCAACGCCGTCGCCGAATTGCAGCGGGTTGCGGCCAAGGGCTTTACCGCCGCGATGTTGCCTTCGGTAACCAGCACTGGTATCCCGCGCTACAACGACCCTGCCTGGGATCCGGTGTTCAAGGCCGCAGGCGACTTGGGTGTGGTGCTGGTGATGCATACCGGTACCGGTCTTGAAACCGTGATTCATGAGCGTGGCGCGGGCGCGGCAGTCATCAATTACACCCGGCAGATGAACGATGGCATCGAAGCCGTCACATATCTGGTCGCCGGTGGCGTTCTGGATCGCAACCCCAAAGCCCACGTGGCCGTGATCGAGTGCGGCGCCAGTTGGCTAGGGGCACTGGCAGAGCGTATGGACGAAGTTTTTTTTGCCCACGCAGCCTTTGTCCAACCCAAACTTTCGTCCAGGCCCAGCGAGATCATTAGCCGTCAGGTCAAGGTCTCGTTTCAGCATGATCGGGCCTGCATTGCAGCTCGAGCTGTAACCGGTACCGGCGCGTTGATGTGGGCTTCGGACTATCCGCATTCCGAAGGTACCTTCCCTGACTCGCGCACTATCATCGCTTCGTTGTTCGACGGTATTGATATAAGCGAGCAGGAAAAAGCCGATATTCTTGGCGGCAATGCGGCGCGACTGTTTCGCCTGGCGCGACCGGAGTTTCAGTAACCCGGCGCCCGGCCACCGATAGCTACGACAATAACAAGGTAACGCTATGACACGACTGGACGACGACAAGTTTTTCGACCCGGACATGGAAACGATGTCGCGGGCTGATATCGAAAAACTACAGGAGGCGCGGATCCTTAAGCTGGTTCCGTATGTCTACAGCCGCTCGGCACTGATCCGCGAGGTTTGGGATGAGGCGGGCGTCAAACCCGAGGACATCAAGAGCCTGGCAGACTTCAAGGCCAAGGTTCCGTTTATCGACAAGGACCGTATCCGCCAGTTTCGCGACGAGCATGGCGATCCGTCTGGCGGCCTGGTGTGTGTCGGCCCGCCGCATTTGCGCGGTGTTGGTTTCACCTCGGGGACGACCGGCGATCCGACGCCGCTGCCGCGCTCCGAATACCACGTTGCAATCGCCGGGCTCAAGCGCGAGCTCTGGCATATCGGAGTTCGTGCCAACGACTACTTCACCTACGCATTGTTTACCTTTCGCGAAGGCCTGAACGCCGACAAGTGGATGGACAGTGGTTTCCGCCCCGTCACCGTGCAGCATCTGCCCAGCGAAATGCCTCATCTGGTCAAGATGTCTCGTGAGTTGCGCCCCAAAGCGATGTTCATGCTCTCCACCCCGCTGATCATCGCGCTGGAGAAATATGAGAAGGAAACCGGCGACGACCTCAAGGAGGCTTTCAGCTCCTATAAGGGTGTTGTGTTCGGCGGCGAGCCGATGAGCCCTCATTTCCGTGCCGTGGTCACAGGCTGGGGCCTGGAAATCTTCGAGCTCAGCTCGCTGGGCGACATCACTACCACTATGGACTGCCGCGCCCATGACGGCATGCACACCTGGGAAGACATTGCGCTGATCGAACATTTGGACCCGAACGGTGACGCCGAGATGCCCGATGATTCGCGCGGTGAACTGGTCGTCACGGCATTGCTGGACGATGTCGGTCCGCTGATTCGCTTCCGTACCGATGATCTGGTGCAGTTCACCCGCAAACCGTGCATCTGCGGGCGCACCCATGGGCGGCTCAAGCCCATCGGGCGCAAGGGCGATGAGATGCTGATCCAAGGGCGTTCGATCCTGCCGATCGACATTTGGCCGCTGATGGAACAGTTCGCCGAGACCCGCACAGGCTTGTTCCAGATGATCCGTCCGCAGCGCGAAGCCGACGTCCTGACCTTGCGTGTGGGTTATGAGGAAAGTGCATTGCAGGACAGTCTGGAGCAGTTGTCGGTACGGGTTGCGGATGCCGTCTCCACCGCGCTGCAGGTACCGGTGAAGATTATTCTGGCCACGAACCAGTCGATGCTCAAGGATGGACCGCCGAACAAGATCCCGAGGGTGACCAAGCAATGAATAGTCCAGCTCAGCAGTCAACCGTACTGTCCCCGATGGCCGTGGGTCGTTACATCGACGCGCAGGGCGAGCGTCAGGCCCTGCCATATTCGGCACTGGAAACCGAACGCTCGACGCGCTCGATCCTCAAGGTGCTCAACACATTCGATTTCCATATGGGCAGCAATCTGATGGTCACCGCGCTGTTCGATCAGGGGGTACAAGCCTTGGGGATGGAGCGTGCGGTGATGCAATTCAACATGGTAGCGGTTTCGGCCGACTCCTCACTGTTTGATGCCCGTCGGGTGGAGTCGATCATTCGTCGCTTCAATCTGGTCGGCGCTTATGGCATCACCGCTGCCACGCTGGATGGTTTGGTAGGGCTGGGCCACGACCCGCTCAAGCTGTTTGCCGGCATGGTGGTCTGGGCTTGGCCTGACGCTTATGCGCGGTTGGCCGGTCAACCGGGTTTGACGGTTTTTCGTTGTCTGGAGCTGGGTCCAGCGCTGGCCATCGAATGCAGTGCCGGTACGGGAGCGCATATCGACCGCTTCGAGTGGGCTGTGGATGCAATCGACGGAGAAGTGGTGATCAGCAGTCGTCTGGAGCGCTGCCAACCTTTCCATCACTACCACACCGGTTTGCGCGGCCAGGTGCTGCACGGCGCCTGCAGTTGCGGCAGTGCCGATCCCCGGATTGTTCCAGCCTGACACGCTTCGCCCCCGGCCTGGCCGGGGGCGATCGATGAGGACTCCCAAGATGCAACAAGCCCAGACGGCTCAAGATAATTTCAACCTGATCCGCATGCACGGCGTGGCGGACGTTTTGCGTGAGCACCGGCGCTCGCGCCCGACTATGCAAGCGGTAGTGGATGGCGACGTACGCCTGACCTGGCCGCAACTGGACGCTCGGGTCAACCGTCTCGCCCATGCCCTGCAATCCGCCGGAGTGACACATGGCCAGCGGGTGTTGTGGCTTGGCCAGAATGATTTCAGGGTACTCGAAGGCTTGCTGGCGGCAGCCAAGCTCGGTGCCGTTTTTTGCCCGGCGAACTGGCGCCAGAGCGCCCATGAACTGGCCTTCGTCATCGATGATTTCAAACCTGCGGTCGTGCTTTGGCAGCAGGCAGAAGTCGGAGACGCTGTAGTTCAGGCTCGCGAGTTGAGCCAGCATGCCGCGCTGTGGGTGCAAGCCGACGATGAACGCGGCTACGAGAAGTGGATCGCAGGCCAGCCGGATGTCGATATAGAAACTCGGGTGGATGCAGATACTCCCTTGCTGGCGATCTATACCGCGGCATTTGGTGGTCACCCAAATGCGGCGCTGCTGAGCCAGGGCGCCATCCTCTATCAGGGCTTGATGCTGGCGTATAGCAATAGCATCAGCGAAGACTCGGTGTTCCTCAATTCCGGCCCACTGTTTCATTTGGGCACCTTGAACTCGACACTGGCGACGTTCCAGTTCGGCGGCAAGAACGTCTTCACCGCCCGTGTGGATGCCGAGCGCATGCTGCAACTGATCGAGCAGGAGCGGGTCAGCCATGCCTTCGTGGCGTTGCCGACCCTGGAGCAGATTCGCCAGATCAACGCCGACGGCCGCTACGACGTTTCCAGCCTGTGGTCGTCACCACTGGCACCGGAATGGAGCAGCCCTTTGGTGATGCCGCAAAGTGCACCGCTCAACCGCGCCCCGCGGCTGTATGGCCAGACTGAATTGGTGGGCTTTACCGTGATGGCCTGGCTTGGAGGGGAAGGGGCTGGGCGACCGTCGCCGTTGGTTCAGGTGCGCATTCTTGATGACAGCGGCCTCGACGTGCCCGATGGTAATGTCGGAGAAATCAGCGTCCGTGGCGTGCAGGTCATGTCCGGTTACTTTGAACGTGAAGAAGAGAATCAACAGCGCACAGCCGATGGCTGGTATCGCACCCGCGACCTAGGCAGGCGCTTGCCGGATGGTGGTATCGCCTTCGTCGGGCCGAAGACAACCATGATCAAGTCCGGGGTGGAAAACATTTACCCCGCCGAGATCGAAGGTTGCCTGCGCATGCTGCCACAGGTGGCGGATGTCTGTGTGATCGGCGTACCGGACCCCGTCTGGGCTCAGAGCGTCAAGGCCCTGGTGGTGCTACGCGAAGGTCAGCACATTGAGGCCAGCGCACTGATCGAGCACTGCAAAGCACGCCTGGCGTCGTACAAAAAGCCGAAGATTGTCGAGTTTGTCGACAGTCTGCCGCGCGGTGGTGACGGGCAACTGAATCGTGATGCCGTCGATGAGCAGCATGGTGGCGGAGGTTATCCAGCTACTGCTTGATTCGAGAGCGCTGAGTGGTCAACGGCCCAACCGGTTTTCACCGGTTGGGCCTTTTGCGTTTTTACGGGTGCCTTGCCCGAATCTGTCCAGGATTGTTTGGGTGATATTGACCGTTAAAGATTAATATGATTAGTATGATTGAAGGGTTATGACAAGCAGTGACAGTTCTGCTTCCTTAGCCCTGCGGTAGTTCCGTGGAACAAGCGTCACCCATAAAAATTCCAAAAGGTGAGGAGGTTTCAATGCGCGCAAGCCCGTCGTCCTCCGCGAAGGAGCCATGTGTATGAATTCCGTACCTGTACAATCTAGAGGCTGGAAGTGGGTCATCATTGCGTTGGTCGCTGCGGATATCGCATCGGTCTTCGAAATCGGCATGGTGTTCTCTGCTTTGCCTACGTTTTATCGCCTGTTCGACGATCCCGCGCTAGTCGGCTGGATCCTCACCGCGTACATGTTAGTGGCCGCTGCAGCGGCAGCCATCGGTGGTCGTCTCGGAGACATTTTCGGTCGCAGCCAGGTTTTGATTGCAATGTCGCTGCTGGCACTGCTCGGCTCGTTGATAAGTGCCTGCTCCGACGGCCTGACAGGGCTGATCATCGGCCGAGGCATCCAGGGCGTGTCGGCGGCGATTCTGCCGCTGTGTTTCGGCCTGGTTCAGGAGCGAGTGCCTGTCTCCCGGGTACCGTTGTGTATCGGCATCGTCGCCGGTACGGCCTCGACCGCTGGCGGAATCGCCTTTGTGTGCGGTGGCCTCATCATTGATTATCTCAATTGGCATTGGATCTTCTATATCAGCAGCGTGGTTGCTTCATTGTGCCTGCTACTGGTTTTGCTGTTGCTGCCGGCGTCCGTTGCAACGGCGCGAAACCAGAAACTGGATATCGTGGGTGGGTTGCTGTTTGCGCCGGGCATCGCCGGTCTGCTGTTTGCCTTGAGCAAGGGCGCCAGTTGGGGCTGGCTGGACTCGCGCCTGCTTGGCCTTGGGCTCGGCAGCGTGCTGCTGCTGGGGTTCTGGGGCTGGTATGAGGCGCGGCACGTCAACCCGTTGATCGATGTGCGGTTATTCGGCAACCGGCAGTTGGCACTGACTAACTTGATCCACGCCCTTATTGGCTTGGGGGTCATGCACTTTGCCCTGGTACTCTTTCCGCTTTTGCAGCAGCCGGTGGCGACGGGTGCGGGGTTGGGATTGGCGGCAACCATGGCCGCTTTACTCAAGTTACCCTCGTCGTTGGTCGCGGTATTCGCTTCACCTTGGGCTGGGAGTATCGCTGGACGCCATGGCGCGCGGCGCGCGATGTTGATCGCCTTGACGTTTATGTGTGTTGGCTGGACGACACTGACTTTGCATCATGGCAATTTCTGGCTCATTGCCGTGATCGTCTCCATCAATGGCATCGGCGCTGCTATGGCTTTCAGCGCAATTCCCAACTTGATCGCCGAAGAGGCACCAAAAGAGCGGATCAGCGAGATCAACGGCCTGACTCAGGTAATTCGCATGACGTTCATGGCCATTGGTGCGCAGCTCTATTCGATGATCTTTGCCGCACACCGAGTCCCCGATTCGCTCAATCCCGGAACCAGCTATCTGAACGCCGATGCCTTCAATGTGTCATTTGCCGTTATCACGTTGTTCTGCGTGCTGGCTTGGGGCGCTGCCGTGCTATTGCCACGCCGCAGCGTGACATTCGTGGCAGTGGCTCAGAGTTGACGTTGCGGTATTCGCACCATTGGCCCGTCCAGGGCTTCGGCACGCCAGGCGGCTGTTGTCCTGGACGTCCAAGGCACCGTCCAGGGTTTCACGTGGAGGTTGTATGGGGTGCTGCATTTTCACGGCAATGCTGATTTCGCAGTTGATCTGGCTTTGGGAACAAGCGCGGCAGAACATCTGGCTGAATTTGCTGGCTTTCGCTTGCGCGGCGATCTCTTTCGGCTTGCTGGCCTGGCACTGGCATCACGTTGAAGAGCTTATCCAGGAACCCCTCGCTTTCTCCTTTGTGTCCGATTTGCTCAATCAGGCGGGCAGTTTCTGTCGCGCTCTGGGCAATGACTGACAACTGCCGCCGACGAGCAGGTCGTGTCGCGGTACTCATTTTACGTTTCGTTTAAGGGATGTGAGTGGACGATGAATATATTGGCAAAGCCCGGTCAGGCCGTTGAGGATGAAGTGGCTGCAGTGCGACTAAAGTTGCCGTTGTTCGATGAGCAACGAGGTTTGGCAGGACCGATTACCCGAAGGACACAACGCCGTTCACTTCTGATTTGGACTGCAGCGATGCTGCTCGGGTTGGCGCTTTGTCAATTTGCTCCGGGAGTTTTCTGGAGTGGATTTGGGCTGGGCCTGTTCTTCCCAGGGGCAGGTTTTCTCTATAGCGCTAACCCGATCTTGTTCGCTCTTACGCCGATTGTATTTATTGTCAGTCTGTTGATGTGGCTACTGATTGGTGCCTTTGTCGCTCCGGTGCTGGTATGGCTCGGCGCTGCCGTGCTTGCTGGCATTCTGGCCAAGAGTGGGCACTGGGATTTCGCTGAGTATGCTGTGCCCTTGCTGACCCTGGCTCTGATAAGTCTACGTTTGTGGGGGCGTAGCAAGCGCCTGAAGCAGCAGCTTGCGGTGGCGCGAAAGCTCAATCGCCATCTGATGACCGTGGATGCTCCAGCTCCGTCGAGCCGCTACGAGGTTGCTGAGCCGCTCACGGATACTGACCTCGGTGCTCTGCGATTTACGCTTGATCTGGCATTGCAGCCGCTGGATCAGTTCGATGGGTTTACCACTATTGATCAGTTCCGTGAGGCTGCCTGGCGCTATCAGCTGTATGCCATCACCAATGCTTTGTCGGTCTTGCGTACCACGCGCTTGCCAGCCTTTGACGGCTATGTAGATCAGGCCCAGCGTAATGCGATTATCAAGATGACCGACCTGCGTGTGTGGAAGTACTGGTTCTGGGAAAACCTCTGGGGCAATGGCCGGATCAATCCTGATCCCATGGTACGTGAGAACATCATGATCTCCGGTTGGTTTGGTTTGACCCTGGGGGCGCATCAGGTCAGTAGTGGTGACAAACGCTTTGATGCACCGGGTTCACTACCGTTTCGTTGGAGTCACCGAAAGACTTACTTCTACGATTACCCGAAGATCGTCAACACACTGCGGCGCAACTTCAAGAAGGGAGCGATGTGCCTGTTTCCATGCGAGCCCAACTGGGTGTTCGCTTACTGCAATGAGCAGGGCATTGCAGGTCTCAAACTCTTTGATCAGATGCATGGGACCGATCATGCGGCTAGCCTGATGCCTCTGTTCCGTCAGCGTCTGGAGCAAGAATTCACCCGCGCTGACGGAGGGCAGAATCTGATCTATGCCAATCGGGTCGGGTTCGCCCTTGGCGGCGGTGGTTTGAAAATCATCGCGGGCAATCTATGGATGCGTAACATGTTTGCTCCGGATCTCGCCGCTCGGGGCTGGGAGCAAGTTCGCCATGAGTTCTTCAAGTATGGGGAGCAAGAGGTTGTCCCGATGGGTAAGGGCGACGGTCTCGATGCCGGCAATTACCGCAAGAGTGAGGACGGTAGGGCGTTCTATCCCTTATTGATGGTAGTTGCTCAGGAGATGGGAGATAGCGAGGTCTATGAGTTCGCTCGTAAGCGCTATGACGCGCTGCCAGCGGAAAATGTCGAGGGTGCTTTGCGTTATCCGGGATCGACCGCTGCCAATCTGACCGCAGCCATGGCGCGTTTTGCGTCGCCGGGGGCCTGGTACCGTATGGCCAATATCGCATTACCGAAAATTTGGCGTGAGGGGCCGCGGTTGAGCCATGTGCCCTATCCGCAGGTCTTGGTGGCATTGGCGGTCAGTGATGGCCGGGTGTTGGAGCTGGAGCTGGTGCCGGGATGTGAACCGGGCCATTTCCCGCTGAGCTTCAGCGGTTTGCGAGCTGGGCAAGCCTATCGCTGTGATGCAGATGATCAGGTGCTGGTTGCAACGACTGATGGTACGGGTGAAATCCAGCTCGATCTGCAGCATCGCCAGCGCGTACGCCTGATACCTGTGCAGTGATTTTTTACTGTCAGGGCTCGTAGCCGGGCCCTGACCATTCAGTCGTTAGTGGTAAGTCCTGCTACGGTGCATTTCACTGAAGGTAACGTGGCGCACAGACCGACTCCTTGTCGGTGGCTGCCGCCACGCGTGGTTGCTGCCTTCGCAGCCTGGTACAGCATGTCCGGTTCCATTGCCCTCGTTTTTTTAAGTCGCAGCTGTGAATTTGTTGCCCTGTGGTTCGATTACCCAGCTTCTGTCCAATTCGGCCACCGAGGGGCAGCCGATCTGAGCCAGGGTGCGGGCGATGTCGCGGGTGTACAGGTCGCGGACTTTCTGTGCGCCTCTCGCCCCGGCGGCGCCACAACCATAGAGAAAGCTGCGACCACTGAAAACGAAATCGGCCCCCAGCGCGAGGGCCTTGACCACGTCTTCGCCGCTGCGCACACCGCTGTCGAAGAGCACCTTGGTGCGTTGGCCGACCTCATCGGCAACCGCTACGAGACAGTCCAATGCCGCAGGCGCCGACTCCAGTTGACGGCCACCATGGTTGGACACCCAGATTCCGTCAGCGCCTCGTTCGACACACTCTCGTGCGTCGTTCGCATCCAGGATGCCCTTGACCACCAGATGGCCGGGCCAGTCCTGACGCAAGTCATCCAGGTCGCTCCAGCTCAGGTCCTGTTTGGTTTGCTGAGCCAAAGCCGCCAGCACCGGATTACCGCTGCCGGTGCCGACCAGATGGCTGAGGTTTTCGAAGCTCAGGCGCCCTTGACGCAACCAGTGCCATAACCACAGCGGACGCCTGAGTGCGGCGGCTACCGTGCGCGGGGTCATGCGAAACGTGCTGACCCCAAAGCCGTTACGCGCATCGCGATTCCGGTTGGGGGCGCTGGGAAGGTCTGCAGTCACCACCAGCACCTTTACCCCAGCCTCCCAGGCCTTGCGCAACAGTTCACGATTCAACGCCCGGTCGTCGCGCGAATACAGTTGGAACCAGGTCTGCGAGGGGGCGAGCGCAGCGAGTTTGTCCACGCTCAGGGTCGCCAGGGTGCTGTTGACGACCGGTATTGCGGTCTGCTCGGCAAGCAGGCCCAGATCGTAATCGGCGCTGGGCCATATCAATTGGTTCATTCCGGTGGGAGCAATACCGAACGGCCAGGCGTAGGTCTGGCCGAAAAGTTCGGTGGCCGTATTCACCTTCTTTGCATTCAATCCTCGCAGGTAGCGCGGCTTGAGCAACACTTGCTCGAAAGCGCGGGCGTTGCGCTGTACACCTGCGTCGTCGCCGGCACCGCTATCGAGGTAATCATAGGCAAAGCTCGGGATTCGTTGTCGGGCAAGAGCGGCCAGGTCGGTCACCGTGACAGCCCTTTGTAAGGTCATTCGAGCCATGCTTACACCACCGGGCACATGCCGCCATCGACATTGATGACGCTGCCAGTGATGAAGGAGCCCGCTTCGCTGGCCAGGAAGCAGGCCAGATCGGCGAATTCCCGAGGTTGTCCGGCACGTTGCAGGGGGATACCCAGGCTGATGGCTTTGGCTTGCATGTATTGATCGTAGGTTTGGTCGCCGTCGCTGTTGGCATAGCCGCGACGGAACTGGTCACTCTCGATGATCCCGATGGCTAAGGCATTGATCAGCACATTGTAGGGGGCACACTCTCCGGCGAGGGCCTTGGTCAGTGCCATGGTCGCTGCGCGGCTGACGCAGGTCGGCGCGGTATTGGCGCGCGGCGCCTTGGCAAACACGTTGATGCTATTGAGGATGCGTCCCCAGCGTCGCTGCTTCATGCCCGGCAGGGCCAGCCGGCTGAAACGGATTACCGGGAACAGCTTGAGGTCCAGGTCGTGTTGCCACTGGGCATCGGTCAGCGTCTCGAATTCACCATGGGCATGTTCACCGGCGTTGTTGAGCAGGATATCGACTTTGTCGAAGCGTGCCTGGACGGCAGCGAAGGTTGATTCGATCTGATTGGTCTGAGTCACGTCGCAGGTAAATCCGGCAGCCCGGCCGGGTGCAAGGGCATTGAGACGTTCGACGGCCGAAGCCAATTGCACTGAGTCGCGGGCGATGACCGCGACTTGTGCGCCACTACGTATGAAGCGCTCTGCGGTGGCAAACCCCAGCCCCTTGCTGCCGCCGGTGATCAGGGCTACGCGTCCGCTCATATCGATTTGCATCAGGGAATACTCAGGTAAGGGGCTGGGTGCTCAGCACACGGCCGGGGTTCAGGATGTTCAGGGGATCGAGGTTGCGCTTGAGCAGGTGCATCAGCGCGATTTCCTCTGGTGTACGCGAATAGTGCAGGTGGGCAACCTTGCTCTGGCCAACTCCGTGTTCGGCAGCCATGGAGCCGCCCAAGGGCGTTAATGGTGGATACAGCAGTGCGCAGAGTTGTTCGTAGGTTTGCTGCGGCATTTTTTCGGGGAAACGCACGAATACATGCAGATTGCCGTCAGCGATATGGCCGAACACTACCAGTTCGGCCTCTGGCCAGTGGTTGGCCAACCCTTGCTCGATGGTGTGTAGGTAATCTGACATTGCCGAAGGAGCCAGGCTGATATCGAACACATGCCAGCTAGGCGCGGCCATGATCCACATGACCCGCTCACGTACCTCCCACAGTGCATTGCGCTGAGCCTGGGAACTGGCCAGTACGGCATCGACTGCCCACTCGTGCTCCAAAGCCTGCTGCATGATGATCTCGAAGTGCTCGCGATCGCGCAGTGGGTCTGCACCGCTGGTCTCGACCAGGACGTAAAAGGGATGTTCGGCGGGCAGCGGTGCGACATGGTTCTGCACTGCACCGTAGTAGAAACGCTTCCACATCACCTCGAAGCCCGTCAGGTTACCGGGAAAGTTGCGCTGGCAATGGGCAAGCAGTTCGGTGACCTGGTCAAAGCCCGGTAATGCCAGCAGGGCAGTATTCTCGCTCACGGGGAGCGGGCGAAGACGTACTACCGCGCGAGTAACGATACCCAGAGTGCCTTCGCTGCCGATGAACAGTTGCTTGAGGTCGTAGCCCGCATTGTTTTTCAGCATGCGGTTGAGCGACGACAATACGGTGCCATCGGCCAACACCACTTCCAGGCCAAGCACTTGTTCGCGAGTCATGCCGTAGCGCAGCACTTGACTGCCTCCAGCATTGGTCGCAATGTTTCCGCCCAGGGTGGCCGACCCACGGCCACCGTAGTCGACGCCATAACTCAAACCTAACGGCTGCAGTTGTTCATGTAACGTTTGCAGCACACAGCCGGCCTGTACCAGGGCGGTACTGGCGCGGGAATCGATGTGCTCGATGGCATTCATGAGTTCCGTGGAAATCGCCACTTCGTGGGCGTGACTGAATCCGCCACCGCCACCCAGGCCGCCCAGCACTGTGACTGGCTGGCCGGCAGCATGGCAGCGCTTGAGGATTGCGCTGACTTGTTCGGTGCTGTTCGGGCGAAGCAGACAACGCACCTGCAACGCCTGCCCAGGCCGGCTGGGAGCCACACTGCGCTGCGCGGCCTGTTCGGCATTCAGAATCGCCGAGGGTTCGAGCAGGTCGGCGAAATCGTCGGCATACAAGCCAATCATTCGACTTCCTCCGGCAACGATAACAGCGTCGAGTTGGCGGCGTGATATTGCCCGTTCCTGAGGCAAAAGCTGGGGTGCACCAGGCGCTCGGTGATCACCTCGTCATCCGACGTATCGGTCAGACGCCAGCGCCCCCGCAAGTCATCGAGTACCGTGATATCGGCTGCGGCGCCAATTGCCAGAGTGCCGACGCCGTCCTGCTCACGTAGAAAGATTCGAGCCGGGTTGCAGGTGGCCATGGGAATGACCTGCTCCAGTGGTACGCCAAAGGCCATCAACAGGTTCATTCCGGCGGCCACTCCGGGATGGCCGTTGAAACGGCCGCGTCCGCCGGTATCGATGTGTGGGTCCTTGATCGCGGTGTTGTAGGCGTGGATGTCTGCTCCCAGCGTCTGCGGCAGGAAGTCTTGCTCCAGGCCTTGGCGTACGAGGTTGAAGTTGGTCGCCGCACCGTAACCCAGGTCGATGTGGATACCGCTGGCGATGGCTTGGCGGACCAACGAACGCACCGAGCCGTCAGCGTTGAAAAAACCACCCAAGCGATCGGTATAGGCATGGGCAAACACATCGCCGGCGCGCATAAACGGCAGTATGGTTTCCATCACCCGCTCAGCCGGAAATTGTGCGTGGACTTCAGCTGGCAGACGCCATAGCTCGCCCATGTGCACATACATCGGTACCTGGGCCGCGTCGACGATGGTGCGAACCTTGCGAATCGAAGCGTCGCCGAACTTCAGCAGGCTCGCTTGCTCGGCCCAGAACTTCATGCCTTTAGTTACCTGTGAGTGCGCTTCGAATGCCTTGAGCGTGGCTTCGATGTCGATGGTGCCGGGGGTGAATTGGTCCGGGTAGGAAAATCCGCCGACACCGCCGGCCGCATAGGGCGCAAGAAACGCATGAACGCGGTTGGTCTTGGCCTTGACGACATACTCAACGAAGCCGGGCAGGGTGGCGGCGCTGACGCCACCTTGCTCCACCAATGTCGTCACACCGGACTGCACCCCCACCCAGTCGGCGTCCATGCCCAAAACGCCAGTAATGAAGCGGAATACATGGGCGTGCGGATCGATCATGCCGGGGATGACCAGCTTTTGGCGGACGTCGATCACTTCGATGGCCAGGCTGGGGTCAAGGTGGGTCTCGATGGCGACGATGCGCCCAGCCTTGACGGCCAAGTCGCGAATGCCATCGAGTCCGGCGGCAGGGTCGATAACTCGGCCGCCTTTGAGTATCAGGTCGTAGTTTTGGTGCATGGCGGTAACCTCAAGCAGGCACTGTCGTTTTTGTCTCCAGCGTGCTTTCATGATATTCGTCTAGCTGATTAGTCTCTATCCGGAAATCAGGCAGCGCGACGCTTGGCTAAACTGTTGAAATATAAAAAATTTAAAAAGAACTCGACACGCTCCTCCGGGTTCTCCCCCGAAGCGACAGGCAGAAGGCTTGAATATGGGATACATTCCTCGCAACCTCACCCCTTCAGGTGACCCTATTCCGCAGGTCGCCCATTTGGCCGAGTCCAGTCAGGCCCTTGAGCATTTCGGTCAATTGCGCAAGCGGCCGAGTCAGGCTCGTTCGGAGGCATTGGTCGCCGCTCTCAAGGAAGCCGGGCGGCACCTGCTTGAGCAAGAAGGGCGACCTGCCCTGACTTTGCTCCGCTTGTCGGAATTTTCCGGTGTCGCGGCCAGTTCGATTTACGAATACTTTCCCAGCATGGACAGCTTGGTGGATTTGCTGTTTGCCGACTATTGCGAGGAGGTAGGGCGGCGGATGCACGCTGATTTGCTTGAGCTGCCCGCCGATGCTTCATTGTTCGACGGTATTTACCTGATCACCCGCCATTCGCTGACAATGCGCCATCGGCTGCATTTGCTTGACCCCGAAACCAACAGTCGGCAGGTGCGCTACTACGAGCAGCTGCGGCTGCTACCCAAGGATGATGTCTACATGCCGCCACTGGATGGTTCGGCCAGGGTACTCTTCGAGCGTTTCTGCGGGCACATCCAGGTCAGCGATCCCGACAAGTCCCTCTACCTGTTTTGTCGCACCCTGCATCTGCTGGTGCGCTCCATTGCAATGGAGCGCCCGCACTATCTGGGGGATGAAAGCACTTTGGTGGAGGTGACGCGTATGCTCCACAGCTTATTGATTCGCTCATGACAATGGCTGTAGCGGTGTAACAGTCGGCCCCACTCCTCAGAATTGACGTACTGGTATCCGCACCACCAGCCCGTCCAGGGCTTCGGTCAATACCATCTGGCACGCCAGGCGACTGTTGTCCTGGACGTCCAGGGCGCCATCGAGGATTTCAAGCTCCTCGTCGGTGGCGGCCGGTACGCGTGCCACCCAGTCCGGGTCTACGTAGGTGTGGCAGGTTGCGCAGCTGCAAGTGCCGCCACAGTCGCCCAGAATTCCGGGTATCAGATTGGCGACCGCAATTTCCATCAGGTTGCTGCCTTCGCTGCCTTGCACGGCATGTGTGGTTCCATTGGCTTCGATGTAGGTTAGGGTTGGCATCGGTTTGTGTCCGTTGTCGTTATAGAGGGGTATGAATGGTGATTTCCTGACGAAGCAGAGCCACCAGTTGATGGACTTCCAGCAGCCTCGCCTCAAGTCGTGCCAGGCGCAATTCGACGCCGTCGGTACAAGGCTCGGGACGGGCAATCGGAGGGACCAGTACCGGCAATACAAAGGTATCCAGGTGATGTCGCAGGCGTTGTTCGGTCCAGTCATCGCTGGCCTTGATCTGCAGGAGCTGGTGAACCAGCCACTCGATCATTTCCTCGACATCCAGTTCGGCGCGCAGTTCTCCGCGGGCCTTGGCAGCGCCGATTACCGGCAGCAGGATGCGACTGATCTTGGCACGAAATACTGAGCTGAACAGCTCAATACCGCTTCGTGATACGCCGCTGTCGAGCAGGCTCTTGAGCAACGCATTTCGCGGAACTTCCAGGACTGCCCAACAGATGAACTGGGCGATCCGCTCCGGCAGCGAGTCGCACCCGGTCAAAATCTGCTGAGCCTTGCCTTCCATGGGGCGTGACTGCGCATCGAGTACAGCCGCAAACAAGCCTTCCTTGCTGCCATAGTGGCGATACAGTGTCGCCCGGGAAAGGCCTGTGGCCCGTGCGATGTCGTCCATTGAGACTTTGTCCAGCCCCACCCGGGCAACGCAGTCGGTGGCCAGGGCGATGAATTGCGCGGTCAGTTTCAGGCCGCGCGCATCGCTACCTGTGCCAGCTAGGGAAACGGTGTTTGGCAGGGGCTGGTTCATCGCAATCAGTTCGCCTGATAGATGTCGTAGATCAAGGTGTCGTTTTCGCCCTTGATGCCGCGGCCGATGGCCTGGACTTTGTTCAACCAGGCATAGCGGCTGTCGCCGGTTTCAAAGGTCGGTGTGATCATGACGGGTGAAGTGCCTTCGGGACCGACGCTCGCACGACCGGTATAACTGACATGGATCAGCGCACCGTCATGGGTTTCCAAGGTGCAGCGCACATCGATATGCAAGGTGCCGTCTGCAGTCACCAGTGCCCAGTCGGCCGCTGCAACAGGCTTGAGCGTGGCATTGAGGCGTTCGCCTTCCCATTGCGCCGACAGCACGTCGACGATGGCGCGGGTGCCGCGCGGGGTGTTGGGAAGATAACTTGGGGTACCCAGTTTCAGCGTAGCGGTGGCCAGGTGGGTGAGGGTGATGCTCATCGTTGACTTCCTTTTTGTTGTGGGATGAATGCAATCAGGCAGTGGCGCCGGTAAATGGGCAGGTTTGCGGGCCTGCGCCAGGGCAAGCATTGGAGGCATAGAAGCTCACACTGGCGTCAGCGTTGACCGGTTTGCCCGGGCTGAAGCGCACCGGCATGTGGTTGATGCCGTTGGTGAAGTTCGAGCGCAGGCGTTCCACTTCACCGTCGAGCTGGATATCCGGCATGCGGGTGACGAGTTCCTTGAACATGGCTACCAGTTCGGAGCGTGCCAGCATGGCGCCGAGGCAGCGATGGATGCCGGTTTTGTGCCCGAAGGACAAGTGCTCGCGGGCATTGGTGCGGCGGACATCGAACTTGTCTGGCTCGCTGAAAACGGTTTCGTCCCGGTTGCCCGAGCAATACCACATCACGACCTTGTCGCCGGCCTTGATGGTATGCCCGCCGAGTTCGTAATCGGCCTTGGCCTTTCGCGCAAAGCACAGCGCCGGCGTGGTAACGCGCAGCATTTCCTCGATTGCGTTGGGCAGCAATGTCAGGTCTTCGCGCAGCGCCTGGGCGGCCTCGGGGTTCTCGATCAGCAGCTTGGCACCCTGGACGATTTGGGTGCGGGTGGTCTCGTTACCGGCAGTGGCGAGAATCAGGAAGAAGCAACCGAGATCGAACTCGGACAGCATCTCGCCATCCTGTTGGGCATTGGCCACCAGGCTGAAAACGTCGTCCTCAGGCTGCGCGCGACGCTTGACCGCCAGTTGCATGGCGTAGGCGAACATGTCTTGTTGCGCCTTGTGCATGCCGCCCACGGGGGCGACGCGCGGGTCTTCGCCGCCGAACATGGCGTTGGCCCAGTTGAACAGATTCTGCCGATCCTCGGCGGGTACACCTAGCAGGTCGGCAACCACTTCGATGGGCATGTGCGCGGCCAAGTCATGGAAGTCACAGCTGCCCTTCTCGATGATTGCGTCAATGGATTCCACCGCCAATTGGCGGATGCGTTCCTCGATTTTCGAGATGGCCTTGGGGGTGAAGCCGCTCATGATCAGCTTGCGCAGTGTGCCATGGCGCGGTGGGTCGGAGAGGATGATCATTTTGCCGACGGTTGCGGCCAGTACCTCTTCGGGAACGTCGAGAGGCGATACGCCTGTTTCCGAGCTGAACACTTCGACGTTGTTCTCTACCTCCATGATGTCCTTGTAGCGCGTCACCGACCAGAATCCGCTGCCATCGGCGCGTGACTGCCAGCTTACCGGGTGTTCCTTGCGCAGGAAGGCAAAGTATTCATAGGGAACGCCGCGTTCAAAAACGCCAGAGTCGGACACATCGATATCACCTAGTTTCATTGTTGAGCCTCTTCTTGTTGGCTTGTTGGCGGGTTGAGATAAATCGGCAGTTGAGTATCAGTGTTTGATTCACTGCTATTGATTTGTATCTTATAGATGATTATTGTGATTTGAACAAGAGCCAATTCATCAAGGGAGCACAGAGATGTCCGGGTCAACCAAGGTCTATGAGGTGCTGATCGTCGGTGGCGGGCAGGCCGCCGCACAAACGGCGTTTGCCCTGCGTCAGCAGGGGTTCGCGGGTAGTGTGCTGCTGATCAGTGATGAACCGGTATTGCCTTACCAGCGTCCCCCACTATCCAAGCAGTTCTTGCGTGGCGAGGTCTCCCTCGAGTCGCTGCAGCTGTGGCCAGCGACTGCCTACGAGCAAGCTTCGATCGAAACCCGGCTGAGAACCCGGGTGGTGCGGGTGTTGCTGGATTTGCGTCAGGTCGAGTTGGACGATGGCAGTCGCCTGGGTTACGGCAAGCTGGTGCTTGCCACCGGTGGAAGGGCGCGGCGCCTGGCATTGCCGGGGGCTGAACTGACGGGTATTGATGTTTTGCGCACTCAGCAGGATGTGTTGGCAATTCGCGAAGCGTTGCAGGTCGGACAGCATCTGGTCATTGTTGGCGGAGGTTACGTTGGGCTGGAGGTGGCGGCGGTTGCCAGTGAATCGGGCCAGTCGGTTACCGTTCTGGAACAGGCCGAGCGAGTGCTGGCCAGAGTCACGGCACCGCAGCTGTCGGAGTTCTACGAGAATCTCCATCGTCGTCACGGTGTGAATGTGATGACCAATGCAGCGGTAGTCGGCTTCCAGGCTGACGCCACGGGCAAGAAAGTCGCAGCGGTGTTGCTGGACGATGGTCGGGTCATTGCAGCCGATCAAGTGATCGTCGGTGTGGGGCTGATTCCAAACACTGGACTGGCCGAGCAGGCCGGCCTGGCGCTGGAAAATGGCATCCGGATCGACAAGACCTGCAAGACCAGCGATCCACACATTTATGCCGCCGGAGACTGCGCTAACCATCCATGCGGCTTTTTTGGCCGGCGCATGCGCCTGGAGTCCGTGCCCAACGCCAATGAGCATGCCCGTTGCATCGCTGCCAACCTGTGTGGGCAGCAACAGCAGTTGGAGGCTTTGCCCTGGTTCTGGTCGGATCAATATGGGTTGAAGTTACAAATGGCTGGCCTGTCTGAAGGGCATGACCAGTTCGTCTTGCGCGGTGCACCGGCTGAGGGTCAGTTCAGTGCGTTTTACCTCAAGGAAGGGAAGGTGATTGCGGTCGACTGCGTAGGCCGCCCGGCGGAGTTCATGCAGGCTCGCCGGTTGATCCAGCAGCGCGTGGCAGTCCAGGTGTCGCAGCTGGCGGACGAGGGTACCAAGTTGAAAGAGCTGGTCTGACTGCTGCACTTCTCACATGCGGGCAGCTCGAACTCAAGCTGCCCGCACGCAGGTCGGTTTTTGTTATGGCTCAGTGTCGAGCCAGCGCAGTCTGCAGCGCATCGATGGTCTCGTTCAGGGCCTGATCGGAAAGATTGAGCATGCCGATGTAGCTCATGAAACCGTGAATGGCACCGGGATAGACCATGCTGTGAACCGAATTGCCCGCCAGCCCCAGACGCTCTATATACGCCAGGCCTTCATCCTTGAGTGGATCGTAACCGCCGACTACCAGGGTTGCGGCCGGCAAATTGCTCAGGTCGGAGGCCTTGAGTGGGCAGCAGTAAGGCTTGTCGGCATCTTCCGGGACGCTCAGATACTGCTCCCAGAACCAGCGCATCATTTCTGTCTCAAGGAAATAACCACTGCCCATTTCGCGGTAGGAGTCACGGCTCAGATCGTTATCGCAGACGGGGTAAAACAGCAACTGATGAGCGATGGCCGGGCCGTTGTTGTCGCGGGCCTTGAGGCAGACGTTGGCCGCCAGGTTAGCGCCGGCACTGTCGCCGCCGACTATAAGTCGTGATGGGTCGATAGCGAGTTCGCCGGCATGCTCGGCCACCCATTTCAGAGCATCCCATGCATCATCGAATGCTGCCGGGAATTTTGCTTCTGGTGCGCGTCTGTAATCCACTGACACGACCAGAGCCCCAAGCCGGTTACTCAAGGCTCGACAGAGATTGTCGTGGCTGTCCAGGTCGCCCAGCACGAAACCGCCGCCATGGAAATACACCAGTGCTGGGAGCAAGCCTTCAGCGTGTGGGTGATACAGTCGCACCTTGATATCCGGACCATTGCCAGGGATCAGGCGATCATTGACCTCGGTGACGGTCTCGCCCTGGCCGCGTGTGACGCGCTTGGCATCAGCCAGGACCCGGAAGGTCTCAGCGGTCAGTTCATTGTAAGGTGGTAAATTCAGGGCGCCGAAGGCGTCCAGCAAGCCTTGCATTTGCGGATCAAGAGCCATGTTCGTCGTTCCTTGAAGTTGTTCAGGCGCTCTGCTGGATCAATACCGAGCGGGCATTGGAAAGTTCGAGGAAGCCGGCATGACCATGGTAACGCCCCATGCCACTGCCGTTCACTCCACCGAACGGCAGGTTCTTCTCGACGAAGTGCATCATCACATGGTTGACCGTGACGCCTCCGGAAGAAGTGCCCAGCAATACCTGATCGACGAAAGCCTGATCGTGACTGAAGATATACACCGCCAGCGGTTTGCCGGTGCTGTCGACTTGCGCAACGACGTCTTCCAGGCTGTCATACGCAAGGACCGGCAGCAATGGGCCGAAAATCTCCTCCTGCATGATGCGTGCATCCAGTGGCACATCCGTCAGCAGCGTCGGGTGGATGGTCAGGCTCTCGGGCTCGGATTGGCCACCTCGCAGCACCCTCGCACCTCGCTGGCGAGCGTCTTCGACATAGCCCAGCACCCGCTCGAAGTTGCGTGTGTTGACGATACGCGGCAGGCGCTCAAGGTTCAGTTCGCCATTGACATAAAACATCTGCTCGACGACTGCAGCCAACAATGTACAGAACTCTTCATGGCGCGCGCGAGGCACCCAGACGTGGTCCACTGACAGACACAGTTGCCCGGCATTGTTGAATCTGCCCCCCACCACCTTGGCGGCGGCTTCCTTGAGGTCATACGCGCTGTCGAGAATGGCGGGGCATTTGCCGCCCAACTCCAGGGTGACTGTCGTTAGATGCTGCGCGGCGGCGACCATGACCCGCTTGCCCACAGCCGGACTGCCGGTGAAGAACACGTGGTCAAATGGTAGTTCCTGCAAGGACTCGGCGACCTCGATACCGCCTTCGACCACAGCGACATCCTGTTCCTCGAATACGGAACTGATCAACTCGGCGATCACTTTGCTGCTGGCTGGCTGGAGTTCGTTGGGTTTGATGATGGCGCTGTTGCCGGCAGCAATGATCGCTACCAGTGGCGCCATGACCAGGGCAAAAGGATAGTTCCAGGCACCGAGTAACAGCACCACTCCACGTGGTTCGTACTGGATATGCGCGGCGGTGTTGGGCAGATAAGAAGATTGTGCAACGGGCTTGGGCGCCATCCAGTGTTCCAGATGGGCAATGGCCGTGGTGAGTTCACCCAGTACCGAGGCGATCTCGCCGCCTTTGCCACCGTTGGGGGTCTTGCGCAGGTCTTCGTACAGGGCTTGTTCAATCTGCGGGATGCGGGCCACGATGGCGTCTTTCAGACGTGCCAGCTTGGCCGTGCGGACGTCGGCGCCTTCCTGTTTGCGGGCCACACGGCTGGCGCGTTGAAGTGCGAAGAGGCGTTCGATGCGGTGGTTGATATTTTCGATGCTCATGGTCTTTTCCTCAAGGCAGGCGCAGAACGGGCTTGATCGCGCTGCCGTCATGAGCATCGTGGATCGCTTGGTTGATCTGATCGAATGAGTAGTAGCGAATCAGTTTTTCCACAGGGAGCAGGCCAGCCTTCCAGTAGCTGATCAATTGAGGGATAAACAGGTCCGGTACGCCGCCGACACCGGCCATGATGCTGCCCTGGATCTTGATACTCTTGCTTTGCACATCGGTGGGGCTGAACGAGACGCTGGCCTGGGAGCCAGCCACGCCGACCAGTGCCACGTTGCCGCCGATGCCTAGGGCAGAGATGGCCTGCTGCATGACTACCGGCACACCCGTCGCCTCGACGCAATAGTCGGCGCCGCCGCCGGTGATCTCTTGGATCGCCGCCACGGCATCGGTATTGCCGGCATTGATCACGTGGGTGGCACCCAGTTCCTCGGCCAGGTCCAGACGGCTCTGCACTTTATCGACCACGATCAGCTGTTTGCAGCCAGCAATCTTTGCCGCCATCAGGGCGGACAGCCCGACACCTCCGGCACCGAACACAACCAGGCTGGAACCTGCGCGTGGTCGCAGCGTATTGAGCACCGCGCCAGCGCCTGTCTGGATACCGCAGCCCAGTGGCGCCAGTACATCCAGCGGCAGATCTGCATCGATCTTGACCACGTTGCGCTCGCCGGTCAGCAAATGGCTGGCGAACGAAGATTGGCCAAGGAAACCGGCGAACACTGGCTTGGCATCGTGCTGGTGCGTGCAACCACCGTCGCAGGTTTTCCCGCCGGACATGTTCAACGCGCGAAAGCTGGTGCAGTAGGAGGGATTGGCGGTCAGGCATGACGGGCACTTGCCACAAGACGAGGTGGTCATGATGACGTGATCACCTACTGCCACTTTACTCACTTGGCTGCCAACCTTTTCAACGACGCCAGCGCCTTCATGACCGAACAGCACAGGCCAGGGCATTGCCGGGTTCGCCAGTACGTTGAGGTCGGTATGGCACAGTCCGGTGGCGACCACTCTGACCATGATCTGTTGGGGGCCGGGCTCGGCCATTTCAACCGTTTCGATACTCAGGGGGCCGTTGCTTGCGAACGCCAAGGCTGCTTGGATCTTCATGCGCCAGTATTCCTTGTTGTTTTCTGTGATGTCGGGGGGAGAGCTTTAATCATGTATATCATTTGAACTAATACGCATCAAGCCTCACCATCAGGGTAGCGCTTTAAACATGTGTATCATTATGTTGTTAGCGCGCTATGATACTCGCTAGGGCGTCATTTCATTTAGGAGAGTGCTGTGATTGAAACCCTGTCTTCGACCGGGATGTGTTCCGAGGACACAAGAGATTACTGCGCAAAGCGCGTATCACGCTCGGAATATATCGAGGTGCGCGGAAGCCGCCTCCACCTGCGCCGTTGGGGCTCACCGCACGCACCACTGCTCGTGTTGCTGCATGGCTGGATGGACAATTCGGCCACCTGGCAATTTTTGGTCGACCAGTTGCAGCAGGACTGGAACATTATCGCGCCCGATTGGGCCGGTTTTGGATTGAGCGAACGGCGTGCACACTACGCCTTCACCGAGTACCTGGCCGATCTCGAAGCCTTTCTCGATCAGGTCAGCCCGGATGAGCCGGTACGACTAGTGGCACACAGCATGGGCGCCAACATCTGCAACGTGTATGCCGGTGTCCGACCCACACGTATTCGCAGCTTCATCAACCTCGAAGGCTTCGGGACGTTTCCCAACCATCTGGCGACCCTGGGTACCCGTATTGGCAGCTGGCTGGACTCCCTCGCCCGGCCGGGCGAGGGCCGTACTGTACATTTGCCGGATGTGGCCAGCCTGGCGCGGCGAATGCTTCGAAAAAATCCGCGCATCGATCAGGCCCAGGCCGATTTTCTTGCCCGGCACTTTGTTGAGCCTGATCCGGCCGGAGGCGTGCGCATTGCGGCCGACGTCAAAACCTTCAGTTTCATTCCGATTTTTCCGCATCCTGAGCAGTTTGAGACCTTGCTGTCCCAAATCACTGCCCGAGTGCTGTTCGTGCGCGGTGCGGACTCGTTCGTCACCCAGGCCTTCAAAGAGCATGAGGCGACATTGCAGCGCCGCTTTGATTGCGTGGCCGATGCACGAACGGTGCAGTTCGAAGCGGCCGGCCACAACCTACAGCATGATGCACCACACGAGCTGGCAGCCCTCATTGATGAGTTCCTCGAACAAGACCCATAACTGGAGCAACCCATGAGTGATTTACTGGCCCGTACACTTGGCCCGTTAGGCCATGCTCCTCTGCGTCGACCGGCCTCCGTCAGGCGTACCTCATCGATCGACGTGGTCTGGCCGGGTGGTTACGGGAGTGCCGGGCATTTCTGTGGGATTGCCCGTGACATCTTCAGTGATGGCCCCGACGGTGCACCGCAGACCCTGGCCTTGCAGCGCTTCGAAGCGGTGGTTAGCCGGGAGCGTGAAATCACCCGGCTCAGCACCGTGCCGGCTCGGCCAGCGACCGCTGCGCTGATAGGGCTCAATGCCGGCAGTCAACTGCGCAAAGCCCTCACTGACGCACTGGCCGAGGAACTGGCCAACAGTACGCCCCTATACCTGCTGCTCGACGACCTGGCGGGTGCCAGCCTGGTGGCCAATTGGGCCTGGTCGCGTTGGGGAGATGACTGGTTGAGCCAATTTACACCGACTTCCGATGCACTGGCGCTGGAGCAGCGTCGCAGCCGCATGACCGGCGTTTGCACCGGATTTGCCGAAGGCTCTTCGGCCATTACCGATATTCGCGGCGAATTGCATGACGCCAGGGCAGTCTCCGCGCTTGCGCACCCGGATGACCCGGCGGGCTGGCACAAGCTGCCAGCGAGCAACGGTGTGAACATGCGCCGGGCACGTCGTATCGATGTGTGGCGCGAAGATGGCCGTCTACAGATTGACGCCATGTTTCAGGATAGCGCCAGTAGCCCCGACGGTGGGCGTATCGCGGTGCATGAATATGGCCTGCAAGCGACTGCCGATGCATGCAGTGGAAAAATTCTCAGCCTGATGGCGCAGCCAAGGGTTCTGCCCTACCAGGAGTGCCCTGCAGCGGCTGGCAATGTCACACGCCTGATCGGCGTGCCGCTGGCCGAGTTGCGCCAACAGGTGCCGGTGGCGCTCCGTCGGGAGCTGGGGTGTACCCATCTCAATGATGCCTTGCGAGCACTGGCTGAGGTTCCAGCGCTGGCTGCGTTTATCTAGATTCGACACCCCGTAAACCACTTATTCCGACAAATTGCGGGTGGCGCTTCTCGGCGTAGATGATGCGTTGGCGATCCGCACTCTGCTGGCGATTCCAATCGCGAGTCAGACGCCCGCGTGCCAAGGGGCTCCACGGGATGCCCCCCGACACCCCCCGCGGCACAGAGTGGCAGCATTTCCCGCTCATCTTCAGGATTGAGCAGATTGATTACTAATGGGCACCACGAATCAACATCGGCCGCATGTGTGCATGAAGATCGTCTGGTACGGTCACTGACTTGCCGTGTTGGGCGCATACCATCACTGCTTCGCCTAGCGCCACGCAGATTCCATTCTGAAAAAGTCCGTGCTGAAATTGATAAGAGCTGTTGCCGATTCGGCCCAACGCGGTACCGACTATGACCGGATCCGGGAAATTGCATTCGGCCAGAAAGCGAATATTGCTTTCAACCAGAAGCATCGCGTAGTCGGCATCGCGCTGAAACAGTTTTTTCCCGGCATAGACAGCGATCTGGAAACGAGCGCGGGCACTTTCAAGATAACGCCCGATCGATAGATTATTGATATGGCCATGAACATCCATGTCGCTAAACTGAGTTTCGATCTGCAGGTGGTGTGGATAGTTTTCCAGCAACAGGCGGTGCGCCTCAGTTTCTTTAGTCACGAATAAATCCCCAAACTAAAAATGTCCCCACTCACACCGGTGTGCGAGCGGGAACCCAGTCAAACCTATTGGAAGCCTACAACGGAGTGTGGGATGTAAGCTGCTTCCAACTCCTCACGTTCACTGGCATCCAACGACAGCGTCAGCGCAGCGACTGCATCATTGAGGTGTTCAACCTTCGAGGCGCCGATGATGGGAGCCGTGACTTGCGACTTTTGCGCCAACCAGGCCATGGCGACTTGCGCACGCGTGGTGCCTCGGCGCTCGGCCACTTGTGCGACCGCTTCGATAACACGTCTGTCGGCTTCCTCGGTCTGTTGATACAGCGTGCGGCCGAAGGCATCATTTTGTTGGCGCTCACTGCTGGCATTCCAGTCCCGAGTCAGACGCCCACGTGCCAGGGGACTCCACGGGATTACCCCTACACCTTCCGCGGCACAGAGCGGCAGCATTTCCCGCTCCTCCTCACGATTGAGCAGGTTGAGATGGTTCTGCATGCTGATAAAGCGCGTCCAGCCATGGCGCTCTGCGGTGTACAACGCCTTGGCGAATTGCCAGGCGTACATCGACGAGGCGCCGATGTAGCGGACTTTCCCGGCCTTGACGATATCGTGCAGCGCTTCGAGGGTTTCTTCTATCGGGGTGTGATAGTCCCAGCGGTGAATCTGATAAAGGTCGACATAATCCGTTCTCAGTCGCCTCAAGCTGTCGTCAATCGATTGCATGATCGCTTTACGCGAGAGCCCGCCACTGTTGGGCGCCTTGCGCATCGGGGTGTACACCTTGGTGGCGAGTACAAAATCCTCACGCACACCAAAGTCTTTGAGGGCCCGACCGACGATTTCCTCGCTGGTACCGTCCGAGTAACCATTGGCGGTATCGAAGAAGTTGATCCCAAGCTCGATCGCCTGACGCAGTAAAGGGCGGCTGGATGCTTCATCCATGGTCCATCCGTGCGTACCGCGTCCCGGCTCACCGTAGGTCATGCAGCCCAGGCAAAGCCGAGAAACCTTGAGGCCGCTCTGGCCCAGATTTACATATTGCATGTCAGCTCCTTTTTCCGTGAAGGGCGAGGGATTACGCGCCCGCCAACAACCACACGCCAGCAGCTGCCGACAGCATGCCGGCCAGGCGCACGAGGGGCGCTGCCGCTTGTGACAGTGCTCGAGCAGCGGCATAACCCAGTGCATGCAGGGCAGCGGTCGCGCAAACAAAGCCAGTTGCATAAGACCATGGGCTAGCTTGGGCTGGCAGTTCCAGCCCGTGAGCGACACCATGTGCCATTGCAAAAAGCGCGGTCATTGCGACGGCCAGCCCTACGGGCGGGCGCAGTGCCACCGACACCAACAGCCCCAGTGCCAGTACTGAAGTGGCGATTCCGGTTTCAAGGTAAGGAATGTTCAATCCTTGAAAGCCGAGCCATCCGCCAGCGAGCATCATGGCAACGAAGGTCACTGGCAGCGCCCAGCGTAAATTGCCTTTTTGCTGGGAGGCCCATAAGCCGACGGCAAGCATTGCCAGCAGATGATCAAGCCCCGTCAGCGGATGGGACAATCCGGCGAATACACCTGAGGCGTCATGGCCCGGGTGTGCAAATGCCATCGCTGGAACGAACAGAACAGCAGCAGTGAACAGCTTGGTTAGCAAACGCATGGTGGCTCCAATTACGACTGGGTTGTTGTTGTATTTTGTGCGATCACGCGAAGGCGTAGATCAAGCAAAGGGGCATCGAGAATGGCGCGCCCGACATCGACGGCTTGCGCCCCTAATTGCTGGGCAGTGTGCAGGTCTTCAAGACGTACACCGCCACCAAAGGCCAAGGTGATTGCGTGGCGTAGATTGGCTTCGCGCAAGGCCTGATCAATGGCACCCAGGTCGTCGAGATGACCGGTATCGACCATGATGACGCCGGCACCGGTGGTGGCCGCGAACAAGGCTTCTTCGACCGTCTTGACCTGAACCGCCACCGGGCCGTGACCCACTGCAATGCCTGCGCGTATAGCATCGGCAACGCCGCCCAGCATGGTGACCGAGTTTTTATTGACGTAAACAAAGTCGCCTTCGACCAGGCGTGGCAACAAGCCAACGGCGGCAAGACCCGCACGCAGTGTCGGCTTTAACGCGGCGGGCAGCTTTTTCCAGCCACCGCAGGCAATCGACAGGCCTTGTGGGCAGGCCGCCTTGAAGACGGCGGCACGCGTTGCAATGCCACTGGCAAAACCCAACGGGCCCACTACATAGTCTTCGGCAATGCCGATTTCTGCAGCGCTGCCCGTGATTTCAACCAGTACCGTGCCGGCTTCGACCTGTTGTCCTTCACCGGCCACCACTTTCCAGCGGCCGGCGTTGGCGGGCGCCAGGGTTGGGTCGAGCAAGCCAAGGCCCGCGACAATGCCGGCTTCGGTGCTTTCGACGACGGCGCGGAATTCACCGCTGACACTCGCGAAGAGTTGTTCAGTAATGGTTGGCGCAGACGCGGCGGCGGGAGCTGGCTCTTCGACCAGGCAAAAGATTGCGCCGTTGGGTACGCCATGCAAAATACGGCCACCGTAAGAGCGCACCACATCCTGCAGCTTGGCCTCTGGCCAGAGGCCGAACTGCGCCCCGGCGGCTTGCAGAAATGCTAGGGCGGTCGGCGTGATCGTTTCACCACGCGATGGAATACCGTAGACAGACACTCCGCGCAGCATCTCTTGCACTGCCGGTGCCGGGCTTGCCAGCACACCGTGTTCGCAACGAATCACACCGTCGCAGACGGGCAGCGGGCTGCAGTAAAAATTGGCCGGGGCGATTTGAGTGAACAAGGCGGCGCTGAGGCAAATATCCAGAATGCTGTCGAGCGCACCGACTTCGTGAAAGGCGATTTTCTCGAGATCGATGTCATGGATTTTCGCTTCGGCCTTGCCCAGGTAGATGAACGTCTGCGCGGCCAGTTGCTTCGCTGCCGGCTGCATTTGGCTGGCGTCGATCACATCGAGGATGGTCTGCAGGGTTCGGTGGGCATGCTCCTGAGGCAAGTCGATATGAGCGTGCCAGCCGGAAATACCTTTGACGATGTGCGGTTTGACCGACAGTACGCCATGCAGGCTGGCGAGCCCGATGCTGTCGAGCATGTCGCTCAGCTGCTGATCCGAGACATTGGCCAGGCGACTGAGACCGGACACCAGCATGTCACCGCTCAGCCCGGATGGGGTGCGCAATACGATGGAGGTCTGGTTCATATCGCTGACACCGGATTGAATGCATTGAGGATGCGCACAGCGGCACAGGCCGCGCCGAATCCGTTGTCGATGTTGGTGACCAGCACACCTTGGCCACAGCTGGCGAGCATCGCGTTCAATGCCGTTTGCCCGCCGGCGGCCACGCCATACCCAACCGAGGTGGGAACACCGATGACGCATTTACCCACCAGGCCGGCCATAACAGTAGGCAGGGCTGCATCCATGCCGGCCGCGACGATGATGACGTCGTGGTGTTTGATGTCTTCGACACGCTCGAGCAGGCGCCAGATACCGGCAACGCCGACATCGCTGACCAGGGTGTAGTCGACACCCATGAAGCCCAATGTGCGGGTGGCCTCCAGTGCAACCCGTAAATCCGAGGTGCCAGCCGTGACCACGGCAACCTTGCCGGGGCGCTGGGGCAGCGCGCCATGCAAGACCCCGGTGGCAGACAGGCTGTCGTAATCCAGGAGAGCGGCAAGGGCAGGGGTGAGCTGGTTGAACTGGCTTTGTTGAAGGCGAGTGAACAGCACTGGGTGATCGGGACTGTCAGCCAGTTCTTCGATTATTCTGTCGAGCGAATCGACGTCCTTGCCTTCGCAAAAAATCGCTTCAGGCATGCCCAGTCGCTCGCGACGTTGGTAGTCATAGACGGTTTTCATGATTGCGATACCAGAAAGGCGCGGCCAGAGCGGTAGGGTTCGGCGTCAAGTTCGACGGTGGCGATCGCGGGCTCTACCAGGCGCACTGCTGCGCAGATCGTGGCAAGCAGTTCGCTGGAAATCCTTTCGCGATCGGCCGCGCCTGTTTCAATGAACATCTGGTTTTCTCTGATTCGGCAGCGCACGACTTCAATCCCCGTGCTTTGGCGAATCAGGGTTTCGCCCAGCTCGATCGCCTTGAGGCGTTCAGCGGTCACGCGTGTGCCGGTGTAGAGACGGCTGGCCAGGCACGGCGAGGCGGGGAGTTCGGCAAAGGGCAGGTGCAGGTGGCGTGCAATCGCGCGGATCATCTGTTTGCCGATGCTGGCTTCAATGTAGGGGTGGCGCACCGCGTTTTCGGCGGCGGCGATCAACCCCGGTCGATATTCGCCGAGGTCGTCCAGGTTGGCACCACTGAGCAGCGTCGCACCGCCAGTATTGTTGGCGGCGAGTTGTTCGAGGCTGCTGTAGAGATGACTTTTACAGTGATAGCAGCGGTTTACCGGGTTGCTTAGATAGTCCTCGCTTTGAAACTCACCGGAGGACACCAGCTGCAGGTTCCAGCCCTCACGAAGTGCCCATTCCTTGACCCGGGCAGTCGCCTCTGTAGGAACTGCGGGACTGAGCGCATGGGCTACGACAGTCGTAGCGGGATTTTGCCGATGGGCAATGGTCGCCAGTAACAGGCTGTCGATACCGCCGCTGCAGGCTATGACCCTAGGGCTGATGGTCGCCAGCAGTTCGCGCAGCGGTTGCAGGCGCAGTTGTTCATCCAGCAGCGGTATGAGCGTGGGAGATTTGGGCATGGGTGATTGTTGAGTCGGGTTCATTTTTATTGTTCTCCGTATTGCTGTCTACCGAAGGGCGGTACAAGTGATGTTGCTGTATGTATTGGGCGACGCTCGACAGGGTCAAGTCATCGGCCGGTTTTCCGGTGTTCAAGCGCTGGCGCAGTTGCGTAGATGAGATGTCCAGAAGCGGCATTTCAATGGTCAGTAGCGCAGATGTTGGTGCCGGCACATTACTGCCGGTTCGCCGGGCTCGGGCGAACGTCACGTGTTCACGCAGTTCATCGATGCCTTTCCAGCGGTGCAGATTGGCCATACAGTCATCGCCAAGAATGAAGAAGAACTCACTTCCAGCAGGAAACTGTTGAACCAGATGGCGCACGGTATCCAGGGTGAAGGACTTCTGTGCACGGCAAATTTCAAAGTCGCTAATGCAAAAGCGGGAGCTGCCGGCAATCGCCAACTGGACCATGTGCAATCGATGTTCGGCACTGACCAGGTTGTCGGTGCCTTTGAGCGGTGGGATACCTGCCGGGACGAAAACAACCAGGTCCAGTTCAAGGCTTTCGAGGGCTGTTTGTGCCAGCGACAGATGCCCCAGGTGGATAGGGTTGAAGGTGCCGCCGTAGATACCGATACGCATGGGTTCAAGCTCCTGCCTGACCGGGATCGGTCGAACGTACGAAGCCGTGAGCAGAACTGTGTTGGTGCGTGCTTTGGGGAAGTACGGCACGCAGTGCCACAGCGATACGTTCTATCAATTGCGCGTTGTTGACTTCAGCGTTGTCCCCGCCAGTGTTCAAGCCGTCACGCAGAATCGGCAGTGCCAGGCGCACCTCATGGGTTGGGCCGGGCAGGGCGACGACACGGCTATAGCCGACTTGCGCAATACCGATGCGAATGGCATTTTTTACATGGCGACCGTGGCCAACCTGAAAGTGGGCAAGCGGTGCGGTGGCAATATTGGGTTCCAGCAGTGTCAGGGCCTCGATGGTTTTATCCTTGGCTTCGGCACCGACACCACCGGTGGTGATAATCAGGCCAAAGCCTTCACCGGCAATTCGCGAAACCCGGCCGGCAATGGCTTGCAGGTCGTCGCTCACGGTACCGGCATGTTTGACCTCATAGCCGGCCGCACCAAGAATTTCGGCCACGGCTTCGTAGTTGGTATCGTGAACGCGTCCATCAACCAGTTCGGCACCGGTCGACACCACGGCAACACGTTTGGCTGAATAATCCTTCACTGCCGTTTCCATTCGTGCAGCTTCACTGATTATGGTGTTCACCTGATCGCTGGGGGCTCCGATCAGGCCAAGGATGCCTTCGGAGTGAATGGCGGCATCGACAGCGACGGTGATCCCCGGAATGCAGCGAAACAGCTCGAGAATCTGCGCTTGCTTGCCGGCGAAATCTTCCAGTTTCAAGCTGGGCAGCAGCACGTCGAAGCACACATGTTCGGCACCGACATCGGTGACAAAAATCTTGTCGGCAGGCAGTGAAAGCGCTTGGGCCATGGCACGAGCCAATGAAGGCAAGTCAGCATCACGGACGGTCACGCCGCGTACCCAAAGTTCGGTTTTATCCAGCAGTTGTACGTCAGTCATGGGTCGTTCCCTATACCGGCCGGCGCTGGGCGAGCCACTTGGGCAGGCGGTGGTTTAACACCTCTTCGCGAACTTTCGGCGCTCGCTCCAACAAAAGCTTTGCCAGCGATTCGGAAACCCGGAACGCGCCTTGGGTGTTGTCGAATGCAAACAGTTTGTCGGTGCCGGCCTGCGCGCACGCGGCCGCAACTGCACTGGGAAGATCCGGGCTGTAGGTGATGCATTCTTCTGCGTAAGTATTGGAGGGGTCATTGACCACCCAGCTGTACATGTCTTTGCCGACAACGTAAGAGGGCTGTTTCTGCAGCGTTGGCGTTTGTGGCAGGCCGCCAGTCATGTAATTGACCACCAGAGCCTTGATTGCCTTGTTTCGGCCATACACCAAACCCGACTCGCGTGTTGCAGCGGCTGGCCCGTTGTAGGCTGCCAGGTTGTCCAGATCGAAATAGTCGACATCGGCGTAGTACAGGCTATTGAGGATCACGCCGCCGCTATAGGTGTAGATGCTTGGGTACTGGCTATCGAGGATCGCCACGCACTCGTCGACCTCTGATAACAGGCCAAATACAACGCCGTAGTTACGCAGGGTGCGTTCAGTGATACGCCGATCCAAAGCGAGTAGATCGAAGTCGCCCTCGACACCTATGACGCCCTCCGGGGTCATGTCCAGGACAACGCTACCGGCATAACGCTGTTGAATGAAGTCGCTGTCGAAGATCAGGCGGGAGATCAGCTGCCCGGTACGCGGGCCGTAACCGAAGTGGTAGGCCGAGCGTGTTTCCAGACGGACATAGGACATGCCGAAAGGTTTCACCAAGCGGTCGCGCATCCTGTGAATGTAGGCTTCGCGCATTTCGGTGATGTGGGTGTGGACAAAGAAGTCAGCATTGAACAGCGGCTGCATCAGCCAGAATTTGCCGAGCTGCGTATCGACTTCAACACCTGCCCCGCATTGTGGAACTTCGACGACTTTTTCGAAGCGCTCTTCGAGATTGTATGTTTTGACCCAGTCAGCGTTCTCAATGTGCCCCATGGATTCTGCGATACAGAGTTTTACTCGCGCATTTCGGGTTTGCTGAATATGCGCGACGATTTCTTCCAGCATCACCACGTAAGACTCACCAGCCATGAAAAAACCGTGGGGGTTGGCAAGTACATTGACACGGCTGCGGGCTTTGATCTTCGACCAATCCATGGCCTGCACTCGCTCGCGTGCGGCTTTGCGGACGAGCTCAAGATCAGTTTTGCCATAAGCAGGATCGGCTGACCACAGGGGCTCTGGCAACCACGGCACCAACTCGCGAATTGGCAAGGCCTGCATGCCAGGTAAATCGGCAGCACGCATGGCAATAGTGGTTGCTGGAGTACGACCATTCCATGTCGTGAACAGCTCGCCGGGTAGCAATTTTTCGGCTAAGGAAGGCGTCAATTGTTGCGTCATTTGCTCTCTCCCGCTTCATCATTGGCAGGCATCTGAATAGCACTGAGTGCACGCAAGCGACCGAGGTCGGCAATCTCTTCATCCAGTCGGTATTCGGGGTATTTATCCTTCAGGGCTTGAGGCAGCTTGCCGTCAGCACCGACGTGCTGAAACAGGCTTGGAGCCGCGGCATACCATTGGTAGCCTTTGGGGTACTTGGGCGCGTCGGCATGTCCTGCTGCGGCGAGAATGACCAGCACCGGATGCATACATAGTTCCGAGCAGCCTGTTCTGACGCCGGTAGCCAGCGAGAGTTTTTCCGGTGTGTTGGCGCCCTGCAAAATAGCAGCGGCCAGCTCGCCCATGGTGGTACCTGTACAAGGGCATACCGGAGCTGCAGAGGGGATTCCTGTTTTCGCACAAAGTGCCTCGATCGCTGCCTGATCTGCAGCGTGGATGTCGGCGCCTACCAGGAAGGGCTCGTCGAGCTCCTTCATCAGCAACGCTTCGTGCGGGCATACCTCAAGGCAGCGTTGTGCGTTGTAGCAGGCGGAGTGATCCAGCTCGACTATCATGCGGCTGGTGCCGGCCTCACTGGGCAAGCGATCACGCAGGGTGAACGCTGCCGTAGGGCAAACTCTCGAGCAGAGGTTGCAGCCTGTACACAGGTCTTCGATCACCTCGACAACCATACGAACGATCTTGGGCATTGGCATTCTCACCTTATTGTTCTTGTGTGCCTGGAATGAGTTTTCGGTAGCGATGTCAGTGCGCGTGGTGTTGCATTTTTTTCCGTAGCTGGTCACGGAGATTGGCGGCCAGTTTCTCTGCGAACTGTTGCTTGCTCGGTCGCAGGCTCAACCCTTCCATCACCAGCGGCATGCTGCTGCGTACTTCATCATTGGGGCCGGGCAGCGAAATTATCAGTGCGTCATCGAATTCACCCACCGCGATCCGCACGCCATCCTTCACATGCCGGCCATGGCCTTTGGTGAACGTGCAGATATAGGGAGTAGCGGCATGAGTATCGAGATCAAGTACTGCTTCGACGGTGCAGTCTTTACTCTCTGCGCCTACGCCACCGGTGGTAATCAACAGGGAGTAACCCTCGAAAACTGCTTTGCGCAGGGAGCCTGCAATCAGCTCCTGGTCATCACGCAGCGTGCCGCCGAACTGGACTGTATACCCCTGTTCACGCAGGGCCTCGGCAATGGTGATGCTGTTGGTGTCTTTAATTTCGCCCTTGAGCACTTCTGCGCCGGTGGAGAAAATCATGGCGCGCTTACTCAGCCGTTCGCGAATACTTGCAGTCATGATCTCGGCATTTTCAAGCGCCTCAGCTGCATCGTCCGCATTGGCGGCAATCCATCCGAGCATGCCCTCGGAAAATACACCAGTTTGTTCAGTAATATGGACGCCTGGAACACTCGCAAGCGCTGCTAATAGCGGCGCCTTTTTGGCAAGTATCTGGTGCGGATAAATCGTGCTGCGCAGAATGTCCAGAGTCATGACATTGTCCAGATAGTCCGTCACCAGGACTTCGGACAATTCGAGCTGCATGACCTCTGCAACGGCTGCAGCAATCAAGTTCAGATCCGCACCTTCCAGGGTAATTGGGCGGAACTTCAGCTCGTTTTTCTTCAGCAGATCAAATTCGATCATGCGTGGCCACCCGCACCCAGGAGTTCCGGATCGATACCGCGCTGCTTTAGCCAACGTGGTAAGCGCACTGCAACCACGGGATCAACTTCACGGGCTTTTTCCATCAGCATCTGGGCCATTGAAGGACTGAGGTTGATGCTGCCGTAGGTACCATCAAAGAAGATGATTTTGTCGGTACCGCCTTTCTGCTTGGCCCACTCGATGGCTTCGGTAAGATTTGAGGCAGTGGCAGCATTATCCATGAAGGTTGGGTTTGCCATGTCACGACGCATGGTTTCTGCCATGTCTTCGCTCGCCACGATGGTGGGGTAAACCATCGGAAGCGTGGCAATGGAAAGCCCTATTAATGACTGATTGAGCACCACAGCTTTGATATTGCGGTTCAGTGCAGAGCGCATCAGTGTACGAATAGTGGGCGATACATCGTTTTCGAGGTCGTACCAATCTTTGTTGGCGTAAAACAACTGGCCGAAAATCATGCCGCCCGCGTGTACGTAGTAAGGCCATTTACCGCCATCGAGTACAACGATGCATTCGTCTATGCGTTTGAGCAGCTCCAGCATTTTTCCGTACGAACTGAGAATGTTGCAGGACACGCGATCGCCCAATTTGCGCAGGTCATTATCGGCGTCAAACCCGGTGATACCATCCGGAGAACTGCACATGTCTACAGAGAACGCCAGTTTCTCTTTGACAAATGCAGAGTCGGCAATCGCTCGAGAAATGAAGTTGCCGCTGCGGGCACCGAAATTCATGTGGAAAATAGATCGCGTTTCAAAGCGCGCATAAGACATACCAAACGGCTTGCTGACGCGGTCAATGACTCGGTGGGCATAGATTTCCCGCGGGTCGTCGTAGTGGGTATGGATGATCCATTTGGCGTTATAGACCTTGGCCAGTCCATAAAGCGTACCGACCTCGGTTTCGATGGCGATACCGCGATCAAATGGCGTAGCTCCGCGTACCATGTTGTTGCCTTTGAACGCTTCGCGGAAACCATAAAACTCGATGATTTCTTCAGCTTCCTTGAAGCCCAACCAGGCGATAACCACCAAGCGCAGGCTCTCACAGCCGGTGCGCTGTTCAACGACATCACGTACGGTCTTGATCATCTCTGCATAGGCAAACCCGCCGAGAATGCCGAAGCCATGTTCAGAACATAGAATATTGACGCTGTCCTTGGGCTGAATCATCGACATGTCGATATCCGCCAACACCGCTTCAGTGGCCGCACGGATGGCGCTGACGTCTTCGCCGCCGTGATAGATCGCCTCGGGAATATCCGGAAACAACTCGCGGACCTTCAATGACACAAGCCCGGCAATATCTTTGGCACGCTGAGTGGGCGGGCCTTTCGGACCGTAGATCGAAGCCATGACCACTGGTGGTTCAATCACCGGATCGAATGAGGTGCTCTGAACGTTCATGACGAATCCTCCTTCGAACCGTTAGACCGGCACGACTTTTTGGGCGGCCGCTTCTGCAGCCAGGGTTTGAGTTTCTTCTGCAATGTAGAATTGCGGATAACGGCTTGCCACCTCGGGCGATATGTCAGAAGGGACATAGGAGGTGTCGTAGAACTGGTTTTTTGAATGCGGCATTGGAGCAACGCCCAGAAACGTCTTCAGCAACCGGTGGGTTGGGGCGAAGCAGTACATCAAGCAGCCGGACTGCACGCCGGTGGCAAGCGCAACATCGGCCATGGTGTGCGCACCATTTAGAATTGCCGCAGCAACTTCACGGGCGCCGGTCATGCTGCACGGGCAAACCATTTTGTCTGGGTCGATTTCTGCGCGATGGCAAAGATCAACGACGTCGGCTTCAGGAGCAGATTTTGGATCGGTGCCAAACAACAGCGGGGATTCCCGCTCCGGGGCAAGCAGTGCGTCGTCATCGCAGACATCCACGCAGCGAAAGCAGGCTACACATTTGTCGTTGTTGACCACCGCCAGCGCTGCCGACTTGGGGCCCTCCATCACAATGGCCCCCGTCGGACAGATGTGCTCGCACAGGTAACAGCCCGTGCAATTTTCGGTGAGAACCTCGATCTTATAATTCACGCTTTTCATGAGATTGTCCTGGTGGGGCTGGGCTATGCTGGCGCAAGGTATTCATAAAGTTCTTGAGGGTCTGCACAGCCTCATTGAGGTGTTCCTTGCTATCGGGTTCGGCAAAGAGTGTGTTTACCAGGCCCCAAATGCTTGAGGTATAAAAAGTGGCAACACTGCTGGCGTCGACATCAGCTCGTATCACCCCGTCGCGTATACACAGTTGCAATGCATGCCTGACTCGCTGAATGAGAACCTGGGAAACGGCCTTGAGTTTTTCCCGTAGAGCTGAATCGGAGGAAAAAATGGCGGTGACGCAGAGAATCATTTCGCCGCGCGCAGCCAGGTTGGAATCGCTGCCATCGAGCATCGAGCGGTAGTTTTGCCAGCTCTCGTCCAGATGACATTCCAGCTGCTGCCACGCCAGTTGGCCATCGGCATCGTCGGGCAGTTTCAGTACATGGGCTTGCAAGTCGCGGTTGCCCATGTCTTCAAGTAGCAATTCCCCAAGTTGGGTTTTATTTGCGAAGTGATACTGCGCAAGGCTACGGCTGTAACCTGCGCGTACGCCGATATCGGCGAGACTCGTACTGTCATAACCACGCAACGCGAATAGCTCCAGTGCGGCCTCACACAGTTTTGCCTTGGCAATGGCGTTGCGTTCTTCCTGGCTACGGCTGTTCTTGATAGCAGTCGGCATGTTTCTGGTTCCTGGCGGGTAGTTGGACGCTCAACCCTTATGATACTTGCTGAATCGCAGCAAGTATCATTCCGAAAAAAATAGCGCTGCTTAACGCTCTAACTGTTTGAGCTTGCCTTTCTTCCCATCCCAGATGGCTGCATCTTCGAGCGCGGCCTTTTGCGTACTGATGTTTGGCCAGAGCTGCGCCAGTTCGGCATTCAGTTCAAGGAAATGGGCGTTTTCTTCCATCAGATCGTCTGCGGCAACAATGGCAGCGGCCGGGCACTCTGGTTCGCAAAGTGCGCAATCAATGCATTCGTCTGGATGAATGACCAGCATGTTCGGCCCTTCGTAAAAACAATCGACAGGGCATACTTCTACACAGTCGGTGTATTTGCATTGGATGCAGTTATCGGTAACGACGAAAGTCAAAATCAGTACTCCACGCTGTCAGCAGTCATTGGTCGACAAAGGCACGCTCGATCACATAGTCGCCAGGTGCACCAATGTGCGGGGAAACGACAAAACCCAGTTCGTTGAGCAGGTTGCAACTGTCTGTGAGCATTGCCGGGCTGCCGCAGATCATGAAACGGTCTGTGGACGGATCAGCAGGGGGGAGGTCAAGGTCACTGAATAGCTTGCCGCTTCTGATCAGGTCGGTCAGGCGACCCTGGTTGCGGAAGTTTTCACGGGTGACTGTCGGATAATAGAGCAGGCTTTCGCGGACTTTTTCGCCGAAAAACTCGTTATCGGGCAAGACCTTATCGATGAAGTCGGCATACGCGAGCTCGGAGACGTAGCGCACGCCATGGACCAGTACGACCTTTTCGAATCGCTCATAGGTTTGCGGATCCTGGATCACGCTGATGAAGGGCGCCAGACCGGTGCCAGTAGACAGCAGATAAAGGTGTTTGCCTGGCAGCAGGTCGTCGAGGATCAATGAGCCCGTTGGCTTCTTGCTGACAACAATGGGATCGCCAGGTTTGAGGTGCTGCAGTTTCGACGTCAGTGGACCGTCGGGTACCTTGATGCTGAAGAATTCGAGGTGCTCTTCGTAGTTCGGGCTGGCGACACTGTAGGCGCGAATCAACGGACGGCCACCGTCCTCAAGACCGAGCATGACGAACTGGCCATTGCTGAAGCGCAGTCCTGGATCCCGTGTAGTACGGAAGCTGAACAGGTTGTCATTCCAGTGATGAACATTCAGAACGCGTTCGGTCGTAAGTTTGCTCAAGGTGCGATCCCCTTCTCTGATCAGTCATGTGATGGTGTGGATGAGCAGAGCTTATTTTGTTTGCTGAACGTCAGCAAGTATTTTATGTATTAATGATGTGTATGATTGTGCTGGCCGTCGTCTTCTCGAAATGTCGTCCGATTTTCTTGACCGCCGGCGCGCCCTGATCCGTTGATTACCTTCGAACAACGTAAAAAAGTGTATATCATACGAATGATAAATTCTGCGGCTCACGGTCGCTTCCTGTAGCACAGAGGCCATGAGTCATGAACAAGATTGAACTGTTGCGCAGCCTGCGACTGCCCTTGATGGCCGCGCCGATGTCAATCGCTTCGAGCCGCGCGTTAGTCAGTGCGGCGATCCAGGCAGGCATCATGGGTTGCTTTCCCACCCATAACGCTGCGCGCGAGGGCGGCCTGGCGCTGTGGGTTGACGAGTTGCAGACCGTGCAGCGCCAGGGGCGTGAGCGGGGTGAGGCCATCGCGCCATTCGCGGTCAATATCAATGTCTCGCGGGCCAAGCCTCAAGCGGTGCTTGCTGAAGAAATCACCGTGTGCCGCAAGGCCCAACTGCCAGTGATCACCAGCAACGCCGGCAACCCCAGCGAGTTGGTCAAGCAGGTCCATGACTGGGGCGGTCTGGTGATCCACGACGCCACGACGGTGGAACAGGCCGAACGTGCCATCGCCGCCGGCGTCGATGGACTGATGCTGGTCTGTGCCGGAGCCGGCGGTCTGGGCGGCCTGTTGTCGCCCTTCGCTTTTGTGCCCAAGGTGCGGCAGATGTTCGACGGTATCATTCAGTTGGCCGGTGGCGTGGCCGACGGTGCCGGCATCGCTGCCGCGCAAACTCTGGGCGCCGATATGGTGTGCATGGGTACACGCTTCATCGCCACGGTCGAATCCGGTGTCGATTCAGGGCATAAACAGATGCTGACCGAGGCAGGCAGTGCCGATGTGCTCTGGACGGATGCGATCTGCGGCATCCCGGCGAACTTCCTGGCGCCCTCGATCCGCCAGAATGGCCTGGATCCCATGTGCTTGCCGGCGCTCGTCGACGGTCGCGCCAACCTACCCGCTTCGATCAAACCCTGGAAAATGGTCTGGAGCGGTGGTCACAGCGTTGAGTTGATCGAGCGGGTGCCAACGGTGGCGCAGTTGCTGTTGGAGTTGGAGCACAGTTACCGGAAGGCGAGGGGCGCGGTGTAAGTACCTGGCGGTGCATGTCCCTGAACAATTTCAGCCTGGTGGCCAATTGGGCCTGGTCGCGTTGGGGGGATGGCTGGTTGAGCCAATTTACAGCGACTTCCGATGCTCTGGCGCTGGAGCAGCGTCGTAGCCGCATGACCGGCGTTTGCACCGGTTTTGCCGAGGGCTCCTCGGCCCGCGTGTATCTAGACTCGAGAACGGATTAACCCTTGGACGGTGCAGCGCTCCTTCGGCGTTTGCGGTGCAGGCATTGTCGCTGACCGAAAACTGCCCCGGGTGTTCAACTGATCCTGCTCAACCTTTGAGCAGGAGAGCACGGGGGGAGGCGTTTCAGTTTGACTGGAGCGAAGACGGCTTGGTGATCGACGGCATGTTTCGACGCATCCAAGTCTCCCAAATGAAGCCATGCACCCGTCGTGCATTCTGGCTGGCTGCGTACCCCATCCAAGGCTGACCTTATGGCAGAACTCAGAGAGCTGCATCTGCGGGGTATGGCCAACGCCAGGACAGAGATTGCTTCCCAAGGAAGCGTCATTCGGCAGTCCAACCTCGCAGTGGCTAGCGGCAGTCAGCGTCAAGATGATGCGAATTTAACATTACAATCATATAGATCAATAGGCAAGGGCTTATCTGTTGGCGATTGACTGTGAATCCGTCATGCCGTTGTCGAAACAGACCAGTAGTTGTGTGTTGACATTCATATAAATGATGTTGATGATTGATGAAAATAAACAAGGCGTGTTTTCGTCGCGCCGCGCACGGAGTTCTGACTATGTCGGGCAATGCCACTGCGTTACCGGATCTTTCTCGCTTGCAAGCCTGGCTCAGCAGCCAGCTCGGACCTCAGCATTCATTCCACATGTCCACCGTGCAGGGAGGTGCCAGCAACCTGATTTATCGGATTGACTACAACGGTGTGAGCTATGCCCTTCGGCGGCCGCCGGCGGTAGCCAATGACGCCAGCTCCAACAACATCCTGCGCGAGATGAAGTTGCTGAAGGCGATTGGTGCCACGAACATTCCCCATACCCGGCTGGTGGCCGGCTGCGAAGACAGTGAAGTGATTGGCGTGCCTTTCGCATTGCTGGAGTGGCACCCGGGTTTCACTGGCAAGAATCCGTTGCCAGCTGATGTCGCGTCGAACCCCGAGGCTCATCGGCAGCTGGCCTTCGAGCTGGTCGACGCCCTGGCCGAGCTGGCCAACGCCGATTGGCAAGCCATTGGCCTGGAAGGTTTTGGCAAACCCGAACAATTCCTTGAGCGCCAGGTTGCGCGATGGTCATCGCAGTTGGTGCGCTACAAGGTTCGCGACATTCCCGGGCTGGAAGAACTGGGCCACTGGCTGGTTCAGCACACGCCACAGATGCAGCGCGTCGCGTTGATCCATGGTGACTATCAATTCATCAACGTCATGTACGAAGGTTCGGCGCCGGTGCGTCTGACAGCGATCGTCGATTGGGAAATGGCGACCATTGGCGATCCGCTGCTGGATCTGGGCTGGGCCCTGGCCGGTTGGCAAGACCCGGGTGAGGACGCCACGTTTGCCGACTACATCGATTGGCAGTGGATGCCTGCACGTGCCGAGCTCGCCGCTCGCTATGCCGAGAAGACAGGGCTGGCTCTGGACCATCTGCCGTATTACATGGCCCTGGCAATGTACAAATTGGCAATCATCATGGAAGGCGCCTATGCCCGCTACAAGGCAGGCAAGTCCGACCACCCGGTGCACGCCAAGATGGAAACCGACGTACCCAAGATGATTCAGCGTGGCCTGCGCTTCGCTGCCCAGCTTTGCTAATGATGAGGACCGAACAACATGTGGGATTTTAGTACTGAGCCAGAATTTCAAGCCAAACTCGATTGGATCAAACGCTTCGTCAAAGAAGAGATCGAACCGCTGGACACGCTTTGGCCGGACATGAGCGCGCCCTACGACACGGGTAACAAGGCTGCGCGAGCGATCATCAAACCTTTGTGCGACGAAGTGAAAAAGCAGGAGCTTTGGGCCTGTCACTTGGGTCCGGAGCTGGGTGGGCAGGGCTATGGCCAGATCAAGCTGGCGCTGATGAATGAGATCCTCGGTCGTTCCAGTTGGGCGCCGACGGTGTTTGGCACGGCCGCCCCGGACACCGGCAATGCCGAAATCCTGGCAATGCTCGGTACCGAGCAACAGAAAGCCCGCTACCTGCAACCCTTGCTCGATGGCGATATCGTTTCCTGCTACTCAATGACCGAGCCCCAGGGAGGTGCTGATCCATCGGTGTTTACCACGACCGCCGAGCTTGATGGTGATCATTGGGTGCTCAATGGTGAGAAGTGGTTTTCATCCAATGCGCGCTATGCCTCATTTCTGATTGTCATGTGTGTCACCAACCCGGATGTACCAGTGTACGCCGGCACTTCGATGTTCCTGGTGCCCACTGACACGCCTGGCGTCAATATTCTGCGCAACCCTGGTGTGTACGGGGAAAACCCCGGCGAAGGCGCGCATGCCTATATTCGCTACGAGAACGTGCGAGTACCCGCTGATGCCTTGCTGGGCGAGGAAGGCAAAGGCTTTGCCGTAGCCCAGGCGCGTCTGGGCGGTGGCCGGGTCCACCATGCAATGCGTACTGTCGGGCAATGTCAGAAGGCAATCGACATGATGGCCGAGCGGGCTTTGTCACGGGTGACCAAGGGCGAGTCTCTGGGGAGCAAACAAGTGGTTCAGCAGTATTTGGCCGATTCGTACATCGAATTGCAGCAGTACCGCCTGTTGGTGTTGCAGACCGCCTGGCGCATCGACAACGGTCACGACTACAAAGCCAACGCCATGCACATCGCGGCGATCAAGGTCGCTGCGCCGAAGGTCTACCACGACATCGTTCAACGGACCATTCAGGTCCATGGCTCACTGGGCGTGTCGGATGAAATGGCGCTGGGGCAAATGTGGATCTATGCCGCCTGTATGGGCTTGGTGGATGGCCCCACCGAGGTGCACAAAACGGCCGTGGCCAAGGGCGTCCTCAAGGGCTATAAGCCGCATGATGGCCTGTTCCCGTCCGAGCATCTGGTCGCTCGCCGTGCCGCTGCCCTGACCAAATTCAAAGACTACCTGGGGTGAATGTTATGCGCACGAACGACTATCTGGACCTGACCGGCAAGGTCGCGCTGGTGACCGGTGGCAGCCGCGGCCTTGGCAAGGAAATCGCCCTGGCCTATGCACGCCAAGGTGCCGACGTGATTATTGTCAGCCGTAAGCTGGAGGCTTGTGAGGAGGTTGCCGGACAGATTCGCGAGTTGGGCCGTCGGGCATTATCGCTGGCGTGTCACATGGGTAAATGGAGCGACATCGACAGCATGCTCGAAGTTGCCTACGCACAGTTTGGTCGCATCGATATCCTGGTTAACAACGCGGGAATGTCACCGCTGTCACCTCCTTCCCATGAAACCAGTGAGGAACTGTTCGACAAGGTGGTCAGCGTCAACTTCAAAGGCCCGTTCCGTCTGGCTGCGCAGGTCGGCGCTCGGATGGCCGAGGGTGAGGGCGGTTCGATTATCAACGTCAGCAGTACCGGTGCGTTGCGCCCCCTGCCGGCCGTGATCCCGTATTGCGGAGCCAAGGCGGCGCTGAATGCGATGAGTGAATCGTTGGCAAAGGAATATGGTCCCAAGGTCCGTGTCAACACCCTCTCGGCCGGGCCGTTCCTTACCGATATCTCCAATGCCTGGCCAGCCGAGGCCCGGGAGAAGTTCGACAATGCCCTGGGGCGACCGGGCAAACCCCATGAAATCATCGTGGCGGCCCTGTACCTCGCGAGCCCATTTGCCAGCTTCAGTACTGGCAGCATGGTTCGGGTTGATGGCGGAATCTCCTGATCTCTAGTAGCGCTCGATGACCTGCGCAAGTTTTCGGTGATGTTCATTTATTATCGGAGCACTGGATATGTTAGATAAAGGCAAGATCGCAATCACTGGTGCTGGCCAGGGCCTTGGCCTGGCCGTGGCCGTGGAGTTCCTCAAACGGGGCTATCCGGTGCAGGCATTGATACTGTTGGAAAACCAGCGCCAGGCATTGCTGGATGCCAGCCTGGGGCTGCCCGGGGAGCTCAGCTGCGAGGTTCTGGATGTGACCGCACCAGGCAGTTTCGAGTTTTCCGATGATTTGCTAGTGTTGATCAACAACGCTGGCATTCGTCTGAAAAATCTACCTGTCGAGTCCATTGGACTGGAGGAGTGGCGTCGCTATATGGAGGTCAACTTCTTCGGCGCTGTAGAGTTGTGCCGTCGAGCCATACCGGTACTCAGGGCACGCGGGCAGGGGGTGATCTGTAACATCAATTCGGGTTCATCAGCCATGCCGTTTCCTTTCCTGGGTCCATATCGCGCCTCGAAAGGTGCCATGGGACAGTTTTCTGAAACCTTGCGTGCTGAACTTTATCCTTTCGGAATCCGGGTCATGGAGATTCTTCCTGGCGGCGTGGACACCGGGCTGACGGCAACGTCCATGGGCGCGAACAAAACCGCCGCTGCCGAGTTGCCCGACTATGCTCCAATGGCTGAGGGTCTGCTGAAAAGTTTTGCTGAACGCGGGATGCAATATATCAGTGCCCAAGAGGCGGCGGTGCGCATCGCCGACGCAATCCTTGATGGTAGCGAACGCATGCGCTACGGCACTGACGAGTACTCGACGCGGTCGATCGAGCGCTGGCGCTCACATGAGCATGATCAGGCCATGCTTGGCTGGATCAAAAGCATCTCTCCAGTGAGAGGCACCCATGAACAAAACTGAACTGTAGGTCAGCCTGCGACTTGCCCCTGATGGCCGCGCCAATGTCAATCGCTTCTAGCCGCGCGTTAGTCTGTGCGGCAATCCAGGCAGGTATCATGGGCTGCTTTCCCACCCATAACGCTGCGCGTGAGGGTGGCCTGGCGCTGTAGGTTGACGAGCTGCAGGCCGTGCAGCGCCAGGGGGTGAGCGGGGCGAGGCCATTGCGCCATTCGCGGTCAATATCAATGTCTCGCGGGCCAAGCCCCAAACGGTGCTTGCTGAAGAAATCGTCGTGTGCCGCAAGGCCCGACTGCCAGTGATCACCAGCAACGTCGGCAACCCCGGCGAGTTGATCGAGCGGGTGCCAACGGTGGCGCAGCTGCTGTTGGAGTTGGAGCAGAGTTACAGGAAAGCGAGGGGCGCCGCGTAGGTCCCTTTTTGAAGACTTCCTTAAGTCAACAATCGCTCGCGAAGTTTGCCGGCAGCATGCTCATCGATCCCGGCACAGGTGCGAAGATAATTTTCCACTGAGCCGAAGTTTTCGATCACCTCATCAAGTGCGGCATCCAGATAAGCGACGTCAACGGCTATCAGAGGGTGTAGTACGTCATCTGGCAACGCTTGAAACGAACGTTTCAGTGAGGCCTCGCCGCGCACTCCATTCCAGTAGATGCCGGTCTTGAGGTAATCCTCCAGGATCGCTTCACGATCAACACCTAACGCACTGAGCAAAATTGCCGAAATGAACCCGGTTCGATCCTTCCCAGCAGTGCAGTGGAACACCATTGGCACGCCATCATCTGTCATTAATCGGTCAAACAGTGCTCGCAACTTACCAGAAAAAGCGTAAGGAAATTGCCGGTAGATAGAAACCATCGCACTTGTTGCCACTTGCCTGGTCGGTGTGTCTAACAGCCGCTTTACCATCGACCCTTCCCCTGAACGGACGTCGGCCGAAATGTCGAGATGTAGCATCTCAGTGCCCTTGTTCAAAGGCCAGCGGGAGGGGCTTCGCTCGCACTCATGTTTGCTGCGAAGATCACAAACCAGACGAATACCAAGCGTTTGAGCGACCTCAAGATCATTTCCGGTTAACTCTGAAAGCCCCTCTGATCGAAACATCAGGCCATAGCGGATTGACCGCCCATCTCTACTAACAGTACCGCCCAAATCACGAAAATTAGGTGCACCCACCAATAAGGGCCTATGACGCATGAAGGTTCTCCTATGGATAATCCGCGTTGAGATCGAAAGCCCTGCAATCCTGTTTACACAGAGAGGAACGCCCAGCATCGGGCTGGGCGCAGGTCTGATCTGCCCAGTTATTCGCGGGCATAATCCGCTCCCACAAAGATCAAATGGGAGCGGGCATTGCGGCTTGGCCGTGAAAGCGCCGAAAGGGGTCGCTACTAGCGATTCTTCCAGGCCGGCTTGCGTTTCTGCGCAAAAGCCAGTGTGCCTTCGATACGGTCTTCGCTGTTGACCACTCTATCGATGGCCTTGTACGGAATGCGCACTGCCTCGGTTTCGCTGGCGTAGTAATCCTGTTCGTTGAGCAGTTGCTTGCTCAGGCGGATACTGTTGGGCGAGCATTCCAGCAGCGATTCAGCGAGTTCCCGGGCCGCCTGTAGCGCCGTGCCCTCGGGTACCACCCGATTGATAAAGCCCAATCGCTCGCCTTCCTCTGCACCAACGCGGCGACCGGTAAGGATCATCTCCATCGCTTGCTTGTAGGGAATCTGCCGGGTCAGGCGCTGCAGGCCCCCGGCACCGGCCAGCAAGCCTACACGCACTTCGCTGAGGGCGAACTGAGCGGCACTGTCGGCGACAATTAGGTCGCTGGCCAGGGCAATTTCGAAGCCGCCACCCATGGCAAAACCGTTCACCGCACAAATGATCGGTTTCTCGCGGTTGAGTCGCGCCGTCAGACCGCCGAAACCATTGCGCGGCATCCACATGCGCCGACCGGTGGAAGCAGCCTTGAGGTCATTGCCGGTGCAGAAGGCACGGGTACCGGCACCGGAGATAATTGCGATCCACAAGCTGTTGTCGGCTTCGAAGGCACTGAATATCTGGTCCAGTTCGTCGTTGGCTTCGGGGACCAGTGCATTGTTGACGTCAGGGCGGTTGATGATTACCTCGAGAATCGGACCGCGGCGCTCGACTTTGATGAACTCATACGCTTCGAGCAGGTGCTTGGGGGCCGGTGGCACCAGTCGATCGAGGGACGTCTCACTCATGGCAAAGCGGTTGACGCCTTGTAGAAGACGTACGCAGATTTTCAACTCCAGGCCGTCCTGGCCGCTAAAACCCTGGAGCGCTTCAGCATCTTCGGCCACGCTGTTGGCGACGAAGCGTTCACCGGTGCGATCCAGGCGACCGACGACGATGACCTCCTTGGGCCCTTGCTTGTCATGCAGCACGGTATAACTTTCGACGCTGGCCCAACCAGTCGGCGACAGGGTCAATGCCGGGGCGGGCAGGGCGTCGATACGTGCCTGTTGCGCGCGGCTGTCACAGGTTTTGAAAGGTTTGGGTGTGGTGGAATAAACCCCTACCGCATGGGTGGACAAAAATCCGCCATTGGCACCGACCAGGCCCAGGGAGCCTGGCTCGGCGCGCAGGCGCTGGACCACTTCAGCCAGGGCGTGCATCGAGTAGTTGTTGCCTGGCCCGCCAAAGAACGGCAGCCCGCCAGTCAGGGTCAGGCCACGTGGGTCATTGGGTTTGAGGCCCAGGGCATCGATGGCACTGAACACGGCGATCGGGAAGCAACTGTAGATGTCCATGTAACGGATCGCGTCGATACCGACACCGGCCTCCTGCAGGGCCTGTTCATAGGCCAGGGCCATGGCCGGCGAGCTGCCCAGGTCCTGGCGTTCGAGCACCGAGCGTTCGTCCAGGGCGCTGTAACCATGCAAGTAAACCCACTTGTGTTCGGGTACGCCCAGCTCCCGGGCCAGGCCTACCGTGGTCAACAGCACGGCCGCACCCTGGTTGACCTGGTCGCGGGCGACCACCGAGATCGGATGCGGGTCGCCGATCAGACGGTTTTCCGCGCTGACGGTGGCGATTCCTTCAGCACTCCATTGTTTCTGGCTGCTGGCATGGGGGTTGGCCTGCGCCACTTCACTGAATGGCGCCATCAGTCGACCCATTTCCAGCGCATAGTCTTCGCGAGACAGTCCCAGCCGCTTGCGGCGGGCTTGCTCTAGTAGCGGGTAGACCGTGGTCGGCATGATCATGTTCTGGTCGTTCATGTACTTGGTACGCATGGCGCCCACGTTCCAATGACGATCATCCAGGTCGCAGGGGTATTCCTCGGCCCAGTCCAGACTTTGCTTGGCGGCTTGGGCGGCGCGTTGAGTCGAGGCGGCTTCGGCACCGCATAGCAGCGCCAGGCGCAGCTCACCGGCATGCAGGCGCTCACATATCTCGCCCACCAGCTTTTGCGGCTCGTCGCCACACGCCGGGGAGTACACCTGTACACCAGGTGTGGCGCCCAGTCGTTTGGCCACTGCCGCCGGTACGTTGTTGGGGTTGCCAAAAGGCGCGCGCAAGTGACGCATCGGCGCGGGCGCTGAATCGGCGACTGTACGAATGGCGTAAATGGCGTCGATGCGGCTGGCCAGTTCAGTTGCGCCCTGTGCATCGGCGCACGCGACCTTTGCGGCTTCGGCGGCAAGGTCGGTGGGTGACAGCTGACGATAGCCGGCATCGTCCAGGCGCTCAGAGTACTGCCCGACCCCAATCAGCACCGGGGTGGAATCGTTAATCAGTGGATGGGTCATCATCGAATCCTTATAGGTCATGCCTTGGCAGATGTGGCGGCGACGTCTTCCAGGTGCCCGTCGTTAATCAGTGCATCAATGTCAGCGGGTGCCAGCCCAAGTAGGCTGGCCGCCAGTTCACGGGTGTTCTCAGCCTGCAATGGCGCCGGGTTGAGCGTCGGCTCGGGCATATGCAGGGACTGGACAATACGGTTTTCAGTAGGCAGCGGCTCAGGCCAGCCTGGCTGCACCAACTCGCGTATGAACTGGCGAGCGGCGAAGTGCGGATCGCTGCGGTAGTCGCTCAGGCGCTGCATGAAGCCCGCCGGCACGCCGCCTGCCTGTAGCGCTTGGGTGACCGCTTGCGGGCTGCGCTGCGCCGTCCACGCCGCTACCAGGGCATTGACTTGTTCGCGGTGGGCCAGCCGTCCTTCTGTTGTCGCAAGGCTGCTGTCGCCGGACAGGTCCTGGCGCTCCATGGCAGTGAGCAAGCGCTGCCAATCGTCGTCATCACGGACTGAAACAGCGCACCATTGATCGTCTCCGGCGCAGGCGAATACCCCGTCCGGCACTTGCCATGACGAGTGGTTACCCTGGGCCTTGAACGAACCCGGTTGCAGGGACTCCAGCAAGAACTGTTCACTGGCACTGTTGAGGAAAATCTCGGCCTGGGACACGCTGACAGTCCCCCCAAGACCCGTACGCTCACGTCGCAGGAGCAGCGCCAGTACACCGATGACCGCGACCCGCCCGGCCGTATGGTCAGGGAAGATGGTCACGCCATCGCCGAAGAACTCCGGCATATCGGGGTAACGCCACAACGAGGTCAGACCGGTGGAGGCGCGCACCAGCGGCCCGTAACCGGGCGTGCGACTTTGCGGTCCGGTATTGCCCATCGCGCTGCTGTCGAGGACGACGATGCCGGGGTTGATCTGCTTGAGTACCTCGTAACCCAGACCCAGCGAGTCCAGCGTACCGGGTTTGAAGTTTGACAACACTACATCGGACTTGGCCACCAGTTGCTTGAACAGGTCGCGGCCGGTTTCGCTGCGCAGGTTGACGCCCAGGCTGCGCTTGTTACGGTGGCCTTGGGCAATCGAAGGGGTCATGGGGGTGCCGGTGCTCGATTGACGACCGCCGTCAGGGAACGCCCGGTTCTCGATCTTGATGACTTCTGCGCCCTGGTCGGCCATCAGGCGACCGGCTTCGGCGCCGGCGACGATCACGCCCAAGTCTAGGACGCGCAGGCCCTCAAGCGGGCGACGCATGAATGGTTGTTCACGGCTGCCGGCATGTTTTTTGGCCTGGTCCGACTCACCCAGCAGCGCATCGGTATCGGCGCCCAGAGCCGGCGCAGTATGGCGGATACCTGCGCGTCGACCATCGAGCTCAAGGTAACCGGACGGCACTTGACCGCGAACGCCCTCGCTCAGTTGCAGCGGCACGAAGGCGCCGCGAGCCTGGAAGTGCACGTCTTCGAGAACCTGAGAAGGCTCGGAAACGATTGCGATTGGCACGCCGTGTTGCTGGCCTGTGAGCAAGAGTTCAGCTGCGGTATGGCGGGCGAACAACTCGCTGGTCAGGGCATTGATCTCAGCACTTTTGAGCCTGCGCTTGGCGAGGCTGAGGTATTGCGGGTTATGAAACTCATGGTTAGGCCCCAGCCAATCTCGCAAACCTTCCCACTGCCGAGGATTGAGTGTGGCAATACGGACGTAACCATCTTTGCAGGCGATGATCGGGTACAACGCAACGGCCACTGGCCGGTCATGGCTGGTGGAGTCTAGTGCTGACTTGCCGGCCTGGGCGCTGCCAGTGACACCAAGGCCTGGGTCCATCACCTGGGCGATCGCTTCGTGAATGGAGAGGTCCAAGTGATCGCCGCATCCGGTCTTGACCCGCTGCCAGTGGCCGAGCAATGCGGCCCAGGCGGCCTGAATCGCCGCTGATTCCCAGCACAGCTTGACCGGTGGCAACAGCGGTATGTGCCCGGGTTTGCCGGAGCGGCAGAGCACACCGCTGAGCGCCGCATGCACGGCGTGGCTGGCTTGATAATTGCTGTAGGGGCCGGTAAGGCCAAAATCGCTGATCGACAGTACTACCAGGCCAGGATAGCGGTTGCGCAGTTCGTCCACCGCCAGGCCCAACTGCGCCAGAGCGCCAGGACCGGTTCCGTCGAGCAGCAGGTCGGTGCTGGACAGCAGGTCGATGAAGGCTGATTTGTCGGTGTCGGCGTGCAAGTCCAGCACTAGGCTGCGCTTGTTGGCATGATGGGTGGCGAAGTACAGGCTGGTACCCTGGAAAATCGGAGCAATGTGACGGCTGGCGATGCCTTCTGGCGGTTCGACCAGGATGACCTCGGCGCCCAGATCGGCCAGCAATCGCCCGGCCATGTCCGTCTTGCCGTCGGCCAGTTCGACAACGCGCATGCCCGCCAAGGGCAGCGTCGGGTCGGTGGAAGCTGCGTAGGCCATGCTTCATCCTCGATGATTTGTCGCGTTGTTATTGTTGGAGACTGCTCTTAATCAACTATATTTTTATAATAGTTGTTGGGCAACGTTCTTCACTGTGGAAGTTCCTGTGCCCCGCAAATTCTGGTTGCCGATACGTTCGTCATGGGGTGCGGTGTGCACCCCATGTGTATAAGGCTCAGGCCGACAGTGCCCGTGCGGTTTCCTCGTGTACGGTTTTGGGGTCGATACCGAACATCCTCGCGGCATTGAGGCCCAGTACCGCAGCCTTGTCGGCATCGGTGAAGTGCGGCACGTGTTCGAACATGCCTTCTACCAACTCGCGCGAGTAAGGGAAGGTGCCCTCGCTGTGGGGGTAATCGGTGGCGAACAGGAAGTTCTCGATGGTTAACCCTTTGGCCGTCAGCAGGCAGCCCAGGTCGTTCTGGAACGAGCAGTGCACCTGATCGCGGACGATCTGACCGGGCATGCGCGCCAGTTTGGGATGGATCGACGGCGCATGACCTACGTACACTTCATCCATCCGCTCAGCCAGCCCCAACAACCATCCGGCACCGGCCTCAACGAACAGAATGTGGGCATTGGGATTGCGGTCCAGAACGCCACCGCCCACCAAGGCGCTGATCACGTCAACGGCGTCGTTCATTTGCCGCGAATAGTTGAACAGTGCGCCACCCGGTCCGCGCAGAGCGCGCAGGTTGACGTTGCCCACGCCGGTGTGGAAAGCCAATGGAATGCCTGCCTCGCCACACAAAGCGAAGAACTCGTCCCACGCTGGATCGTTGAAGGCCTGGATCGAGTCGAAGTTGACGGTTGGCATCATTACCGCTCGAAAGCCGATGGCGATGATGCGTTTGAGTTCCGCAATACCGTCTTCAAGGTTTACAAGAGGAATGACCGCTGCTGGCACCAGTTTGGAGCGCACACCCTCGACGTAGCCCCAGGCCCAGTCGTTGTAGAGACGAGCGCATTCGCGGGAGGCTTCGGCATCGGTGATGCGGGAGATCAACAGACCAAGGCTGGGGAATACCAGTTCAGCATCGACGCCATCGCGCTCCATGTCGGCGAAGCGCGCTTTGAGTTCTCGGGTGCCCAGGCGGCGGATGTCGACGAGGTCGTCCGACTCTCCGACTTTGTGGCTATGGAAGCCGAGCGGGATCTTGAATTGGGTCACTTCGCCAAGGCGGTTCAGGCGCAGTTTTTTCTCACCGTCGATCGCCACATTGGGTGCCCATTGCTGCAAATGATCAGGCAGGTTGGCGGTGAACAGGTCTGCTGGTTCGACGATATGGGCGTCGCAGCTGAATATGAATGGGCGCATGGTAACTCTCCTGTCAAAGACTTCGTTGGCGTGCCATTGGCCGCCGATTCTGATTTTAAATACGGATCAACGGTTGCCTGCCAGGTACTGGCGCAGGCTCAGGGCACTACCAAGATGCGCCGAAAGGAACATGGCACGTTTGAGGTACAGGTGCAGGTCGGCCTCCCAGGTGTAGCCAAAACCGCCATGCAGCTCAATGGTCTTGCGCGCTACGCGAAGGTAGGCATCGGCCAGATGGGCTTTGGCGAGAGCGGCGTGACGGCTGGCGCCAGGTGCGCTGGAAGCGACACACTGGGCTGCGTGCCAGACCAGGGGGCGGTTGGGTTCGCCGTCCAGGGCAATTTCGGCTATTTGGTGCTTTACGGCCTGGAACTGGCCGATCGGCACACCGAACTGTTCGCGTATCTTGGCATATTCGGCTGACAGCTCTACGCATTTGCCGATACCACCAGTCGCCTGTGCGGCTTGCAGGGTCAGGCCAGCATCAACCACCGTCTGGCTGCAGGTTTTGCCTGCCGCAAGCGGCTGGATATCACGTTCATTGACCTGGAAGTCGGCGAGAAATCCGATGGGGTCGACGCAGGGTTTGTCCCGCCGTACCAGGCTTGGTGCTTGTGGATCGATCAGGCCCAGACCGCCGCCGGCCAGGCCGGTCACGATCAGCGTCGGCAATTGACTACCGCAAACCTCCAGATTGCCCAGCGTCAGGGTCTGTTCACCGCCTGCCTCGGCCTGCCAGCTATCGGGCTGGTAGCAGCCCGGTCGGCCCAGCAGGGCGACACTACCAACCAGTTCACCACTGGCCAGGAGCGGCAGCCAGCGGGCTTTCTGTTCGGCACTGCCGGCTTGGGCAATGGCCAGGCAGCAGAGCTGATGGGCAATGAACGGCAGCGGCGCTGCGCTCGCACCGATCACTTCGTTGATCAACGCGGCGTCGAACAGCGAAAGACCGATGCCGCCATCGTCTTCGGCGATCAACAGACTGGCGAACCCCAGTTCGGCAAACGCTTGCCAGAGGTCAGCGAGGTCCTGCTGCCAGTCGCCATGGCGATCTGCGATGCGGTGCAAAAACAACGGCTCGGCGTGTTCGGAGAGGAATTTGCGGGCGGTATCGACGAAAGCCGTCTGGTCATCATTGAGCAGGTAATTCATGGCTGTTTCGCCTTCAAGATGCCATCGCCGGATCGCGGGGCAAACCCAGACCGCGTTCGGCGATGACATTGCGTTGAATATTGGAAGTGCCGCCGGCAATGGCAATGCCCAGCGAGCCCAAGTACTGGTTGAGCCATTTTTCCGGCCCTGCTTCGGCTTCACGGCCAAATGGCGAAAGCATGAAGTCGTCGCCGAGAACATCTCGGGCGATATCGGCCACTTCTGCGGCGATGCGGGTAACGATCAGTTTGTTCATCAACGCCACGCTACCGGCATCCTGTCCGGCCAGGCGTTGGGCGAACTGGCGCTGCATATTGTGGTAATGGGCGCTGACCATGCCTTCCAGAACAATTAGACGGTCCTGGATGCGGGGCTCCTCGATGGCCGGGCGACCGTGGTACTGGCAACGGCCGGCCAGCTCTACCAACTTGCGATGCAAGGTCACCGACCCTTCGGCGGCGCCGATAAAACCGGCGCGTTCGGCTGACAGCGTGGTCTTGGAGACTTTCCAGCCTTCGCCGCGCTGACCTACGATCCAGTTGGCCGGAGTACGAGCGCCATCAAAGAAGATTTCGCTGAACTCCTCGCTGCCGTTGATCTGCCGCAGCGGGCGGATGGTCACGCCAGGCTGCCGCAGGTCAACCAGCAGATAGGAGATGCCAGCGTGCTTGGAGGCCTCAGGCTCGGTGCGCGCCAGCATGAACAGGTAATGAGCCTTGTCCGCGCCGGAGCTCCAGATTTTCTGGCCATCAATGACCCACTCATCGCCTTCAAGGCGCGCCTTGGTGCGGATTGAGGCTAGGTCTGAACCCGAGTTCGGTTCACTGTAACCCTGGGCCCAGCGGATCTCACCACTAAGCGTAGGTGGGACGAACTGGCGTTTTTGCCATTCCTCGCCACACCCCAGCAAGGTGGGCACCAGCATGCCGTAGCCAACGCCAGGCACTTCCAACGGTGCCCGGACACGGTTGAAAACCTCCTGAATAATTTGTGCCTTCAGGATATCGGCCGGTTGCTCTGAACCGCCGTAGGCTTTTGGCACGTTGCGATACAGATAGCCGTGCTCGGTGGCCAGCAGTCGAAAGGCCCGCTCATTGGCAGCACGTTCCGGTCCCTTCACGGGTTGCCAGTGAGCTGCCAGGAATGCCTCGACTTGCGCACGGAAGGCGAGCAGTTCGGGGGTGTCGAGAAAGCCGTTGCTGCTCATGGCTTGCGCTTCCCGGCCAGCAGCTCCCAGTGCCGTGCCATCATCTTCGAGGCGCGGGTTTGCAGTTCGAGGGGCACAGGTGGCAGTACCAAGGCGCCATCACGGCTTGGGAGGGCGACCACTGCATCGCACAACACAGTGTCTTCACCGCGCTGGTTGGTCATCTTCACCTTGACATCTACCAGGTTGAGGCCGTTCTCCACACGCTTGCCGACCACTTCACCGCTGATGAACTGGGTGTCGCCCATGTAGTTGAACTTGCGGATCTCGTCGTACTGCTTGAAGACCCAGCCGTTATCGCCGACCCAGTCGGTGAGGTAGCGGAACAGGTAGTTCTCGCGCATGACGCCATAGTCGTACGCCATTGGGTTGCCAATCGCCTGGGCCCATTCGCTGTCCCAGTGCAGGCGCTGTGCAACGTCCGGGATGCCGTAGGCATTCTTGACGTAGAAGGGGGCAATGCGCTTGCGGTTGTTATTCCACATCCGGCCGCTGCGCAGACCATAAGGGACCCAGCCATAGCCGCCACCGTGGAAGTTGACCACGTCGGTGACCGTCAGTGGACCACTGGCACCACCCGGCAGTGCACTGCCAATTTCCAGGTCTTCGAAATACAGGGGTTCGGCACCGCGCGAGCGTTCGGCCGAATAGACTTCATCGATGCGCGCCAGGTCTTCTTCGGTGTAAGTGGCTGGCTGGATGTCCTTGTACTTGCCAGTTTCGCGGGCCTTCTTGCGTTCGGTAAGGATTGCCCGGTAACGATAGACCGAAACGACCTCACCACGCTGGTTCACCTTGACCTGACTGTTGAAGCGCGTGACCGAACGGCCAGCGAACTCCGACTGCTTGACCTCCAGGCCATCCTCGCCACCGAAGCTATAGAGTGTGTCGCCCGGGAAGATAGGGCGGTAGAACGTCCACTCGCCACCGGAGATGAACATGTGAATACCGCGGAACAGGCTCTTGGTCGCTGCCTTGAGCTCTTCGGGCAGCGGATCTCCGAGCATTGGCCGGTTGATCACACCCGCCATCATTGATGGCGCGATCACCGAGCCCCAACGGCTGCTGGCAGCATGATCGGGGTTGCAGAACAGCGGGTTGTCGCTGCCGCAGGAATAAGCGAACGAGCGAATGTTGTCGATCGAGGCGGTACCGATCTGTTCCTGGTCGCGACTGGCGAGGTCGACGTGCAGCATCAGCTTGGCGCGCTCGATATCGTGGTCAGTCAGTTCGTAGGCGGTGGCTTTCTTGAAATCTTCGGTCAGGGTCTGCTCGGACATGATATCTCCGTCTGTTCTTCGCGTAGTCGAGTGAGGTTCAGCTACCGCTGAAAACCGGGTCGCGGCGCTCGATGAAAGCGCGCACAGCTTCTTTGTGGTCGTTGGTTTGGGCGCTGAGGACGTTAAGGGTCGCCTCCAGGTCCAGAGATGTCGGCAATGACATCTCCATCGCAGCATTGAGGTTCTGCTTGATGTAGCGTTGGACGATCGAGGAGCCCGCGGCGAGTTGCCGCGCCAAGGCATAGGTGCTGTCTTCCAGTTCTGCATCGGTCACCAGTCGCGAGGCATAACCGATTCGCAGGGCTTCGGCAGCGTCGAAGCGTTCTCCCAGCAGCATTAACTCGCGGGTCTTGGCGGTACCCAGCAGGCGGGTGAGGAAATAACTGACACCATAGTCACCGGACAACCCGGCCTTGGCGAAGCCGGTCATGAAACTGGCGTTGTCGGAAACAACCCGAAAGTCGCACGCCGCTGCGATGGCCATACCGACCGAAACGGTGGCGCCGCGGATCATGGCGATGGTCGGCTTGGGCATCTCGAACAATTGGCGAGTGGCGTCCATGTTGCCGCGTAACCAGTCGATCCGAGTGGCCAGGCTATCGGGTGCCTTTGGCTTTTCCGGTTTCGGTTCAGACTGCTCGGATGGATCTTTTTTTGGCTTTCCAGCCAAATCACCACCGGCACAGAACCCACGCCCGGCGCCACGGATGACGATGACCCGGGCTTCGGGGTTTTTGTTCGCCTGGCCAACCGCTTCGGTAAACGCGCGCATCAACGGCGGGTTGAAGGCATTCAATCGTTCGGGTCGGTTGAAGGTCAGCGTCAGAACGCCGTCTTCAAGGTCTTGCAGCAGCACTTGCTCGGACATGGGTCCCTCCGGACGGCCTGGTGGGTGGTTTCAGACGGCGGTTTGTGCGACAGCTTCGGGTGCGGTGAACAACTGGCGCACTTCGTGCTGGCTGATTTTCAGTGACGGCGTTCGTGGCAAGTTGTCGACCACCATCCAGCGCACCGGAACCTGATAGGCCACCAGTTTTTCCCGGGCAAACGCGATGAGCTGGTTTTCGTCCAGATCGACCCCCGGACGGACTTCCAGTGCGGCAACCGGCACCGCACCCAAGCGAGGGTCAGGCAGGCCAACTACGCAGATTTCCTTGACTGCCGGATGTTCGCGCAGCACGTGCTCGACATCCCGTGGCAGTACCTTGAAGCCGCCACGGATGATGGCCGAGTCGGAGCGTCCACGAATGAAGATGAAACCATCATCGTCGATTTCGGCAAGGTCAGTGGTGCGTACCCAGCGGGTAGCGTCGACCTGTGCCGAGCGCACTTCCAGCAGCCCGATATTGTTGTTGTCTATCACCTCGTGGGTCACCAGGTCGATGATTCGAACTTCGCAACCGGGTTGGGCGCGTCCTACCGAACCGCGCTTGTGCTGAGCAAACTCTCTGTGATCGCGCAGACTCCAGCCAGCCACTGCACCGGCGAACTCTGTGGCGCCATAGGCATCGAGCAATGGAATGTCGTAGCGATTTTCGAACTCGATCTGCATTGCCGGGTCAAGAGGAGCGCTGCCGGTGCGAATTGCCAGCAGGCTGTCGATGTCGCTCTTGGCTACATCGGCATCGAGGATCATGCGAATGGCTGTCGGTGGCAACGAAACCATTTTCGGGCGATAGGTTGCTACCGCCTGGCTCCATTCCAGAACTGAGAATTTCTCGAGGATCACTATCGGCCGGGCCGCGACGATGGCTGCAACGGCGAAGTACATCCCCCCGATGTGCACCAAGGGTATGGTGAGCATGGCCGGGCTTGTTTTCAGGGTCAGGCCATTGGTGGCCTTGCCTGCTTCGTAATGCGCCGCATCGGACAGCGAGGCTTCGAATTTGGCGTAGGGCAGCGCGATGCGTTTGGCGGGGCCTGTGGTACCACTCGAGAGCATCATGACCGCCGTTTCACGCAGGTCGGGCAGGGTGGCAGGATCAAGTTTGATGCCTACTCCCGGTTGGGGCGCGACGGTCAAGGTGTCGCCACTGCTTATGCTCAGGCCCAGGCAGCCCTTGGCTTGTGCGGCAGCTTGAAGTGCGGGTGCCTGCCAGTCCTGCTCATCGGCAATCAGTGCGCCGATCTGGGTCGCTTCCAGGTCATGGGCAATCTTTTCGGCCGATTGAAAAGGGTTGAGGGTCACGACACAGCGCCGTGAAGCCAGGATTTGCAACAACACGGTTACGTGGGCTGGGCGATTGCGCAGCAGGATGCCTATCGGTGCACCTTCACCCAGGCCTGCATTGGTCAGCAGGTCATTGGCTTGAGTCATCAAAGATGACATCTCGGCCCATGAGTACCAGCGCTGCTTGTACTCCAGTGCCGGCGATTCCGGGGCAAGCGCAAGTACGCTGCGGATTCTCAATGCAAGGTCAAGCGTCATAAGCGTGCTCTCATGTTGTGGTCCACTCACCCCAGGCGGGCATGGCAAGTGCTGATGAAATTATCATATCAATGAGCTGTATGATTAAGCAAATTCTTTCCCGTCAATTTTTTCAGTTGCTCGCCTAAAAATCCATGCAGTACTGGGGCTGCGGCCCGGATCACACTTTACGGGTGGGAAAAATCCGCTTTTTTACGTTGACGCATTATCATATATACAATTCGCACAATAAATACAATTGGAGGTGGCAAATGCCCCTGTCATCGATGCCTGACAACATCATTGTCCGTCTGAACCGCGTTCCGGATCCCGGAGTACTGCCAGCGGATACTTTTGATCTGGTCACTGAACCTGCACCCGAACTGCGGCCCGGACAAATTCTGCTAGAAATTCTTTATCAGACCATCGATGCCGGAAGCCGCGGCATGCTGGACAGTGCATCGGGGTATGTTTTCACTGTGCAGCCGGGAGATCGTTTGCCTGCTTCTGCCAGTATTGGCCGGGTTGTCAGCAGTCGTTCGGATGAATACGGCGAAGGAGTGCTGGTACGTTTGTTCGGCGGCACGCGCCAGCGCTACCAGCGCATCGATCCGAACCGCTGTGTAGGGCTTCAGGTGCTAGAGCCAGACGTTCGGGAGCCGCTGCACTACCTGGGCATTCTGGGAATCACCGGATTCACCGCCTGGCTGGGTATCACCGATATTTGTCGTCCGGTACCCGGTGAGACTGTGTTGATTTCTGCCGCGGCCGGAGCGGTGGGCAGTGCTGCCGGTCAGTTTGCCAAGGCCCTGGGGGCGCGAGTTGTTGGTATTGCCGGCGGTGCGACCAAGTGCCAATACGTTCGCGAGCAGTTCGGCTTCGATGACTGCGTGGATTACCGGGCCGCCGACTTTACCGAGCGCCTGGCACAGGCATGCCCGCAAGGTGTGAACAGTTATTTTGAGAATGTAGGGGGGGTAGTCCAGCAAGTAGCGTTCGCGCTATTGCGTGATTTCGGTCGAGTGGCAATGTGTGGGCAGGTGGCGCAGTACAGCGGTGGGGGCGAGGTCCCCGGGGCCAATCTCATGACTGTGGTGAACCGACAGCTAGAGGTGCGTGGCTTTCTGGCTCATGTGCACTATCACAGGCTGCCCGAGTTCATGGCCCAGGTGGGGCAGTGGTACCGCGAAGGCAAGCTTGTTCAGCCCTACAACGTGGTCCAGGGGCTGGAAAACCTGCATGAAGCCATCAACTCGTTGGTCGAGGGGCGCAATATCGGTCAGCAAGTGCATCAGCTTGCGGCGAGTTGATTGATCATGCTGTTGGCTGTGCGCCGAGCAGCGCCAGCCAGCACCGATGCGGTAAGTGTCACTCAGGTGAAGCTAGCTACCGCATGCGCAACGTACGATGACCGTCGGCGGTGAAACTCACGGCATCATGGGTTGAAGCTTGCGCTCGGCAAACTTCCAGCCTTGCTCGGTATGCACATAACGGTCCGTGTAGCGCAAGGTGGCAGCCAGAGCCCAGCCTGAGTCTCCGGCGCGAAGGACCAGCATGTCCATGCTGCCAGAGGCGTGTATGGGAGAAGTGACTTCGATGAGCGGATTCATGAAGAGATGGCGGGCCTTGCCGGCTTTCAACGTGGCCTGCAGCCATTGCTCGATTTCGGTATGACCTACGCACTGCTTCCCAGGCAGTGAGAGAACACCGTCGGTAGCAAACAGCGCCGCAAAACCGGTCGTGTCCGGGTCATCAGCCAATTGCGCATAGCGTGCGATCAGGTGGCGAATGTCACGTTCGGCGACCAGAGTTTCGAGCAGTTCCATGGGCATTTCCTTGTCGGTTGTACGGGGTGATAAATGTTGACGGAGCGAATGGACTCGTCACTCTCGTGGTTCTTTCTCTATTGCTCAAGATGACCGATAAATGCCTCAAGGATGCTCAGCGCCTGGAGGGCTTGTTGTTCGCTGATCGGGTAGTGCCTCGATGGCATCTCTTGCAAATCCTCATGGCGTAACGAGTTGTAGATATCTACTCCGCTGCCGCTCATGTCTACCAGGTTTGATTTTCGGTGCTGCGGGTTGTCCTTCAGCTCCAGGAAACCATCCTTCACCAGCAGGTTGACCAATCGCCCGACCCCCTGGCGCGTCTGCCCCATTTCATGGGCAATCTGGGGAATGGTCAGTGCCTGACCCGCACGCGTCAACACCCCTAGGACCCGAACTCGGGATACCGTCAAATTTCGCTGGTTCAGATAGTTTTCGTTCTCTTCCTGTAGCAAACCGCTCAGTTTGAACACCGCTACTTTGAGACGGTTGATGGGGTCCAGCTCCACGTCATTGCTCATGCTGACTCTCAAAAATTACCATCCCAGGCAGCGAAAAGCACAAGCGCTGGACAGATTGTAAACTAGTTGACATTATCGTTTCCTCTTAGCCAAAACTGAAGTTTCCACCAATAAATCCAATAAGGTGATGCTCTATGGCCTACGTGATTGCAGCCCCGTGTGTGGCGGATTATTCCTGCGTGGAAATCTGCCCGGTAGGTGCCATCAGCCCTGGTCCTGATGACGCTGACTTCGAGAATGTCACGCAGATGTACATCAATCCAACAGTGTGTGTCGACTGTGCAGTTTGCCTTGATGCGTGTCCTGTACTGGCGATCTATGAAAGCGATCGCCTGCCTCCAAAGTGGCGGCATTACGCCCGGATAAACCACGAGTACTTTGTCGAGTGTGGCCAATGAGCGACATAAAGTTGCCACTGCGGGTGGCCATCGTGGGTGCAGGACCGTCTGGATTGTATGCGGTGCAGCATCTGCTGGAACGCCATGACCTGGATGTCCGAATCGATATCTATGAACGGCTGCCTACGCCTTGGGGTCTGGTTCGTGCGGCTGTTGCGCCAGATCACCCGGAAAAAAAATTGGTGATTGATCGATTGTTCAGCGCCCTGCTGAAGCACCCTTGTGTACGCTTCTTTGGCAACGTTGCAATTGGCCGCGAAGTAACCAGTGCAGAGCTGCATACCTGGTATCACGCAGTGATTTACGCAGTGGGTGCAGACGATGACACGCGTATGAACATATCCGGTGAAAACCTGCCGGGTAGCCATTCTGCGCGGGAATTCGTCGCCTGGTACAACGGCCATCCCGATTACAGCCATCTGACGTTCGACTTCTCACACACCACCGCCGTGATCGTCGGTAATGGCAATGTCGCATTAGACGTAGCACGCATTCTTACCTTACCCATCGAGGCGCTTGAAAAAACCGATATCGCCAACCACGCGCTACGCGCCCTGGAGACCAGTGCAATCCAGGAAGTGGTGATTTTGGGGCGCCGTGATGCCGTGTACGGAGCGTTTAACAATCCAGAACTCGAAGAGTTGGCACACCTGCCCGGTGTCGCTGTGAAGATAGAAGGTGCTCATCTTCCTTCGGACGATGAAATGTGTAGTGTAGGTGTTGACTGGGAGTCGCGACGCAAAGTACGCACTTTGCGCCAGCTGCGCACCAAGGAGGCCGCGAATGCGGGGAAAAGCATCGTTTTGCGCTTCCTCGCCTCCCCGCTGGAGGTGCTAGGCGCAGATAAAGCTGAGCACCTGCGTATCGCACTCAACCACATGGAAGACGCCGGCAACGGTGGTCAGGTCGCTCGTGCAAACGGCACCGAAGCGATGATCCCGGCTGGACTGATTCTTCGATCCATCGGCTATCGTGGCCGCCCATTTCCAGGGCTCCCTTACGACGACCGAAATGGCGTGATTCGCAACGTGGATGGTCGAGTATGCAACGCCGAGGATTTCGCTGTTCTCGGTGCGTATGTCACCGGATGGATCAAGCGGGGCCCACGGGGAATCATTGGCAGCAACAAAAAATGCGCCAGGGATACGGTTCGCGCATTGATTGAGGACTTTACCTCAGGGCGACTAAACGCAGGCGTTCTCGATGAGGGCGCTATTGCTGCAGTGCTTGCGAAACGTCAGCCACAACTGGTCACGCTGCTTGAATGGCTGGCCATTGATCTGAGTGAGAGGGAGGCCGGTAGAGTCAGCCGAAGGCCTCGGGTGAAGAAAACCACCTTTGAAGCTCTGCTCGCCCGCTAACAACCTCAGCAGCTGCCCACCACGCTGCCGCCTGCGCCTGTTTGGAGAATGACCATGGCCGTCCAGAAAACCACTTTTTGCAGGATATGCGAACCCAATTGTCCAATGTTGGCTGAAATTGACGATAGCGGCGCCATACTGGAGCTCAAGCCCAATCCCGATCACCCCATTGGCGGTGTACCTTGCCATAAAGGCCTGTCTTTTCTGAGGGTTCATCAGGACCCGGATCGCCTTGACTGGCCGCAGCAACGTTTGAATCCGCGCACTGATCCAAGGGGGAGTTTTCAGGAAGTAGCGTGGAACAGTGCGATAGCAGACATCGGTGAAAAGCTCAGGCAATTGCGTGAGCAGTTCGGCGCCAACTCCATCGCCTTTTATGCCGGAAACCCTACTGCCATGGACGGGCGAAGTGTCCTCTACTTCGGCAAGTTCCAAGACATCATCGGCACGCAGATGCGCTTCAGCGCTTCCACCCAGGACCTGGCCAATAAGCTGTTGGCCACCGGCGCGGTATACGGGTCCAGAACCCTGCTGGCCCCAGACCTCTACAACACTGATTACTTGTTGTGTATTGGCTCTAATCCAAAGGTTTCTCACTGGACCTGCATTTCAGTTCCAAATGATTCTGGTGCTGTGCTCAAAAATATAAAGAAAAGAGGTGGGCGAATTCGCTTCGTGAATCCCCGGATCACCGAGTCCTCCACACCTGAAACGGGCGACACACTACAGATCAAACCCGATACCGACGTCTATTTTTTGGCCGCTCTGTTGCATGAGATCAACATCAACAAGGGCCTTGACGACCAGCTCATTTCCCGGCACGGCAAGGGAGTGGAAGGGCTCCTTCAGTTCGTCGCAAGCTATCCAGCCGATCGGGTGTCAGAGGTCACTGGAATCGCCGCCGAGGTTATCCGCACCGTCGCTGCCGAGATGATGGCTGCCAAATCAGCCGTTGTGTTCATTTCTACTGGCGTCAATCAAAGCCGTCAGGGGCTGCTCTGTTCCTGGTTGACTGAAATGCTCAATTTCGTGACAGGCAATCTAGGTCGCGAAGGCGGGATGTACATGCCCAACGGCTTTTACCCCTATGCGTCTGCAATGACCATCGGCAAGCACAAATTGGAAACCTCGGCAGGTACCCTGGAACTGGCGGAGCCCATGACCATGGCTCTGCCTTCCGTGATTTTGCCTGACTTGATTGAAAGCGGCGAAATCAAGGCATTGATCACTCTATGCGGGAACCCCCTACTGAGCATGAGTGGGGGCGAGCGTCTACGTTCGGCATTTGAGAAGCTGGAGTTACTGGTATCGATCGACATTCATCAAAACGCTACTGGGGAGATGGCCGACTACATTCTGCCCGCTACTGATTGGCTCGAGCGTGAGGATGTCAACGTATTCAGTAACGGTCATCAGCCGTTTCCTTATGTGCAATATACCGACGCGATGGCTGCCCCAGCCGCAGGCCGAAAAAACGACTGGTGGATCCTGGCGCGCCTCTCTGAAGAGCTGGGTGGCATGCTAGTGGATGAAAACCAGGATCCAGATGCATTTGGGGTGATTGATCGCATGCTCGGTGCCAGTCGACTTTCCATGGCCCAGTTAAGGGCGGCCCCCCAACACACCATTACGCTGCCACAGGGAGACCGCAATAGCCTGTTTGACCGCTGCCTGTTGCATGAAGATAAAAAAATTGACTGCTTTCCGCCTAAATTTGTTGAAGCTGGTTTGATCACCCGCTGTGAGACGATTTTTATCGAGCTTTCAAAAGAGCCAGCCGAAACGCTGAAACTCATCTCGCTGAGGACCAACTACATGCACAACAGCACTATGTCCAACGTTGCTAAATTCCGTCAGGGCATGCACGCCGATAACCCTGTGCATATCTGTGAGGCGGACGCGGCAGCTCGGGGCCTGCACGATGGTGATGCTGTGCGCATTCATAACAACAATGGCAGCATCATTGCTTGTGTTCGTATCAGCGACGAAATGCGCTCGGGCGTCGTGGCGATGTCTCATGGCTATGGTCACAGGCACGTGTATCGACAGCGCACCGCTGCAGCCAAGCCTGGCGTTAACAGCAATCAGTTGATGCCCACCGGTCCGGATTCCTATGAGCCCCTCAGTTACATGTCATGGATGTGTGGAGTTCCGGTTCTCATGGATAAGGTCAAGCGTTGAACCGACTGCTTGGTGATGGTCGTGTTCGCGAAATGTGCTTTGATTTTGACTTGAATCATGCATATTGTGTTAATCATAAGCATGATTAGGTGATAGTGGTGAAATCGTCGATCCCAGGAGAAAATAATATGAGTGAAGCACAGCAAAACGCGGGCAGTCCCGACACGCGTGAGTACGACGTCATCGTAGTCGGGGCGGGATTCGCCGGGCTGTACCTGATTCACAGCCTGCGTCAGAAAGGCCTGAGTGTCCGGGCCTTCGAAGCCGGCGCCGAGGTGGGCGGTACCTGGTTCTGGAACCGTTACCCAGGTGCCCGTTGTGATATTGAAAGCGTGATTTATTCCTACTCTTTCTCCAAAGAGCTGCAGGATGAGTGGCGCTGGTCAGAGCGCTATGCGACTCAGGCTGAAATCCTTGCTTACATCCAGCATGTCGCCGATCGTTTCGAGCTGCGCCAGGATATCCAATTCAATACGCGTGTCAGCGCCACCACGTTCGATGAAAAAAGCGAGCGGTGGACTGTCGAGACCGAACAAGGGCAACACGTCAAAGCACGTTTTGTGATCATGGCAACAGGTTCGCTAACCGTTCCCAAGCCCATCGACATTCCAGGGCTGGAGGACTTCAAGGGCACCTGGTATCACAGTACCAATTGGCCCGCTGAAGGCGTGGATTTCACTGGTAAGCGTGTAGGCTTGGTTGGCACGGCGTCGACCGGTGTACAGATGGCTCCGCTGATCGCCCAGCAGGCAGAGCATCTCACCGTATTTCAACGCACCGCCAATTTTGTCTTGCCTGCAGGCAACCGTCCGCTCAGCGAAGATGAACAGCGCCATTACCGCGAGATCTACCCGCAAATCCGTGAGAAAACCCGATATTCCAACGGTGGTTCTCACTATCAGGTCAATGATAAGTCGGCTATTGCTGCAACACCGCAGGAGCGTGAGGAACGCTACGAAGAAAACTACCGGATCAACGGCCTCGCGTATCTTGGCTCGTTCAACGACTTGCTGACAAATGAAGCCTCAAACGTCACGGCAGCGGATTTTATTCGCGGCAAGATCCGCAGCATCGTGAAGGATCCTGCGGTGGCCGAGGATTTGTGCCCGAACGATCATCCGTTAGGCTCCAAGCGCTTGTGCATTGGCAGCAATTATCTGGAAACCTTCAACCAGTCCAACGTCAGTCTGGTCAACCTCAAGCGCACGCCTTTGGAGCGCATCACTGCCGAGGGCATGCGTACCTCTGAGCAGGAACTGCCGTTCGATGTGCTGGTGTTTGCAACAGGGTTCGACGCGATCACCGGTGCATTGTCGCGCATCCAGGTGACTGGCCGGGACGGACTGAAACTCAAGGACAAGTGGAAGGATGGCCCGCGGTGCTATCTGGGACTTGCAACGGCTGGTTTCCCGAACCTGTTCATCATGACTGGCCCCCAGAGTCCAGGTGCGCTGGCCAACGTGGTCGTGGGCATCGAGCAACATACAGACTGGATCATGGATTGCATCGGCCACCTGCAACAGCAGAATAAGTCCCTGATCGAGGCGACCCCGGACGCCGAAAACGCTTGGGTGGAGAAGGTTGCGACGCTGGCTCAGCTCACGCTTCATCGCAAAGGCGCGTCTTGGTACTCCGGGGCCAATGTGCCAGGCAAACCAAGGGTGTTCATGCCTTTTGTCGGTGGTTTCGGCAATTACCGGCGCCTGTGCGATGCCGTTGCTGCCAATGGCTATGAAGGCTTTGTGCTGTCGGGTTGCACCGCTGGCGTACCGGTTGAGCAGGAGGCATTGGCATGACTCGGACGATATTGATTACCGGCGCGGCCAACGGCATCGGCAAGGCCACTGCTGCACTGGCTGAGGCCAGGGGATTGAAGGTCATTCGTGCCGATTTGCATGAAGGTGATGTGGTCGCTGATCTTTCAACCCCCGAAGGGCGGGAAGAATTGATTGCCAGTGTGCGGGCATTGACCCCCAATGGGCTTGATGGGGTGATTACTTGCGCCGGTCTGTTGGTATCCAGCACCACCAGTGCCAGCTTGAATTACTTTGGTTCTGTCGACGTTCTGGAAGGGTTGCAACCGTTGCTGCTCAAGTCGCAGGCACCCCGTGTGGTCCTGGTGTCCTCGCGCATGGCCTATGCCAATGGGGCTGATTCGGCGCTGGTCGAATTTTACCTGGCCGGGAATGAAAAGGCCTCCAGGGAAAGGGCTCAGGACCTGGCAGCACGTGCCGAGGCGCAGACTGAAAGCCGCCTGGTCAACCAGCTCACGCCTGTGGGGATCTACGCCAGCAGCAAGGTCGCCATCGCCCGTTGGACTCGACGCGCGGCAATAAGTCCTCGCTGGGGTGGCAGCGGCATCATCGTAAACGCCGTGGCTCCGGGTTTCATTGAAACCGAGGCGGGCCTGGCATTGCGCGAACATGCCGTGCGTAGCCAGGTGGTGCGTGACATGCACCCTCAGGTGTTGGGCCGTTATGGCCGTCCCGACGAGGTGGCGGAACTGATGCTATGGCTGGCCAGCCCCGCCAACAGCCTGATGATTGGGCAACTGCTGTGCATCGACGGTGGTACCGAGGTGCTCGAGCGTGGTGATGCGCACTGGTAACTGTTAGCAGGCATTCTTTTCTGAGCCAAGGACCGGCTGTTTGAATAACAACAATAACAACACCCTTCAGAGAGTTAACTCATGAACGTTTACGTCATGACTCGGAAAAAGGATTGAACAATGCAAATTGCAGGAAGAAATTTTCTGGTGACGGGCGCGGCGTCCGGGATGGGCTTGGCAACCGCTCAAACATTGCTGGCAGCCGGTGCGAACGTGACGTTGGTGGATCAAAACCCGACGTTGAACCAAATCGTGGAAGGTTTGGGCGCAAGGGCTCTGGCCTTCAAGGCTGATGTCTCAAGCGAAAGCGACATGCGTGCGGCCGTGGATTTGGCCGCCCAGGGTGGCGAGCTTCACGGTGTCGTGCATTGCGCAGGAATTGCCGACCTCGACCGGCTTGTGGACGATGATGGTCAGCCGGCCAGTCTGGATCGCTATCGCCGGGTGCTCGATATCAACCTGGTCGGTACGTTCAACGTGATGCGTCTTGCTGCAGCTCTCATGCGCAAGAATCTTCCACAAGGGGCCGATGGCGAGCGAGGCGTTATCATCAACGTATCCTCTATCGCAGCGTATGACGGTACGGTAGGTACCTGCGGGTATGCGGCTTCCAAGGGCGGGGTCATCGCCATGACACTGCCGGCGGCACGGGAACTGGGGGACTATGGTATCCGGGTGATGTCCATTGCGCCGGGTACTTTCGGCACGCCAATGCTGGCTGGCATGGTGGCTGACCGTGTACAGGCTTCTGCACAGGCCACACCTTTCCCGCGGCGCCTTGGCCAGGCTGAAGACTTCGCACTTCTGGCAGAACAAGTCATCGTGAATGTGATGTTCAATGGTGCAGACATTCGCCTGGATGGCGGTCTCAGACTGCGACACTGACGCGAGGGGGGCTATCTGCCATCGCCAGCCGAGGCGCTGCGATAGCAGAGTCCAGTCACTGATCGAAGATGATGACCGAACGTGCCAGCTCACCACGACGCAGTTCGTCGAAGGCTTCATTAATCTGATGCAGTCTGATGCGCTGGGAAATCATCTCGTCGAGCTTGAGGCGCCCCTGCATGTAGAAGTCAGTCAGTCGCGGCAGGTCCACCGGGAAGCGGTTGGAGCCCATGAACGAACCCTGGATGCGACGCTCATGCATCAGTGCCAGCGGATCGAGCTCCAGCTTCACGCCGGGTTTGATTACGCCGATGATCGTCGCGGTGCCGCCACGGGCCAGCATGCCGAACGCCTGCTCGGCGGTCTGCTTGAGGCCAATGCATTCGAAGGCGTGGTGTACCCCGCCACGGGTCTTTTCCAGTACCTGTCGGACCGCATCGCCGTCTTTGCCGTTGACCAGGTCGGTGGCGCCGAATTGCTTGGCCAACTCCAGTTTGGAGTCGAGCATGTCGATGGCAAGGATCCGCCCGGCACCGGCCAGTGCCGCACCGTTGATGGTCGCCAGGCCAACACCGCCGCAACCGATCACGGCTACGGTCTCGCCCGGCCGAACCTTCGCAGTGTGAAATACCGCGCCGGTACCGGTGGTGACTGCACAGCCCAACAGTCCGGCCCGATCGAGCGGCATGTCGCGGCGAATTGCGACCAGTGCGTTCTCGTGCACCAGCATCTGTTCGGCGTAGGCCGACAGGTTGAGGAACTGCGTCATTGGCTGTTGCGCGTAAGTCAGCCGCGACGCTTCGTCTATACCGCGCTTGGTGTCCGGGGAAACACACAGCGACAAGTGGCCGGTGACGCAATGTTCGCAATGGCCGCAATAGGCCGATATGCACGTCACGACATGGTCGCCCGGTTTGACCGTGCGGACATCACAACCCACCTGCTCGACGATGCCAGATGCCTCGTGGCCGAGTACCACCGGGGTCGGGTGCGGGAAGGCCCCATCGACCATATGCAGATCTGAGTGGCAAACGCCAACGGCGACAGTGCGCACCAAGACTTCGCGCGGGCCGGGCTTGCTGATTCCCAGTTCTTCGATAGTCAGTGGCGAACCTGGTGTGTGGAACACGGCAGCTTTCATGTTTTTTATTCTCGATTGTCATCAACAAAAAAGGTCAGCTATGGCGAGCGCACCTGCCATGGCAGGGGTGATTTCGGCTCCCCAAGAGAGAACGTGCTTTGAAGATAATACATAGATATGATATATATGATTAAGCTTATTGTGTGACAATCTCTTAAATAGCCATGAGAATTGGAGCCGTTCATGCAGACGACCACATCGACCACTTATGAGGCCCCCCTATGAGCAACATGCATGCTGCGGTGCTGCATGGACGTCATCACATGACCATCGAAGAGGTCAACGTTCCGGCTCCCGGGCCAGGGGAAATACTGCTCAAGGTTGAACGCGCGGGCATTTGCGGCAGTGACTTGCATATCATTGAGTCGGATTCCGCGCAGGCTGCCGTGCTCGGTCATGAGTTCGCCGGAACCGTGGCGGAACTGGGGCCGGGCGTTGAGCGCTTTAAACTCAACGACGGCATTTGCAGTCTGCCCATGATTGGCTGTGGTCGTTGTGTCCACTGCCTGAGCGGCGATCCCGCCCATTGCCCGACCACTCGAATGATTGGCATGAATATGCCGCGTAATGGAGCGTTCGCCGAATACGTGATTGTTGGTGAAAAGGAGACCTTCCTGCTGCCACCGGGTGTCGATGCTGCGCTTGGAGCACTGGTCGAGCCTTTGGCCGTGGGGCTGAAAATGGTCGAGGCCGTGCACTGGCAGCCGGGCGAAACCCTTGCAGTACTCGGTGCGGGTCCTGTGGGCCTGGCAGTTGTCGTATGGGCTCGAGCATTGGGATTTGGGGATATTGTCGTCAGTGACCCGGTGCAGGCTCGCCGCGAACTGGCCCTGAAGTTGGGCGCGACGGCGGTCTGCGACCCTTCCTGTGAGGAGGTCGCAGGGCTCTGTGACCGGGAGCTGGGCAGCGCGCCACACTTGGTAATTGAATGCATCGGCCGCCCCGGCAGCCTGGACCTGGCCTGCGCGCTGGCACGAAGAGGAGGGCGGGTGGTGATCGGCGGGTTGCACATGCACGAGGAATCAACACGGCGAATCGTCCCATTCCTCAAGGAGCTCAAGATCAGCTATTGCATGATGTACGAGGCCCGTCACTTCGATTACACCTTGAAGATGCTGGCTCAGGGGCGCATCGATCCGCGACCGATGGTTACACACGAGGTGAGCCTGAGCGAATTGCCGGCCACCATGGCTGCGCTGGCACAGCCCAATGCTTTCGGCAAAATCCTGGTCACACCGGGTCGCTTGCGATCGTGAATGGAGGCCGCTGGTGTTGCCTTGGATCTACGAAGGCTCCAGCGAGATTCAACGCCTGTTGATTGCTCGCGAACTAACCCGCTGATTGTTGTAACTCCCTTTGAGCAAGTGCCCTACGGCTTTGTTCTTTTTTATCAAAGAGAAACCCTATGAAAGTCCTCGTCGCAATCAAACGAGTGGTCGACTACAACGTCAAGGTTCGCGTCAAGGCGGACAACTCTGGCGTCGACCTCGCCAACGTGAAAATGGCGCTCAATCCCTTCTGCGAGATCGCCGTTGAAGAAGCCGTACGCCTGAAAGAAAAAGGTGTTGCGAGTGAAATCGTCGTCGTCTCCGTCGGCCCGTCCACCGCTCAAGAGCAACTGCGCACCGCGCTGGCTCTGGGTGCCGACCGCGCCATCCTCGTCGAGTCCGCCGAAGACCTGACCTCCTTGGCCGTTGCCAAACTGTTGAAAGCTGTAGTCGACAAGGAACAGCCTCAGCTGGTGATCCTTGGCAAACAAGCGATCGACAGCGACAACAACCAGACTGGCCAGATGCTCGCTGCATTGAGCGGCTACGGTCAGGGCACGTTCGCTTCGAAAGTCGAAATCAGCGGCGACAGCGTAGCTGTAACCCGCGAAATCGACGGCGGCGCGCAGACGGTTTCCCTGAAACTGCCGGCCATCGTCACCACCGACCTGCGTTTGAACGAGCCGCGCTACGCGTCTCTGCCAAACATCATGAAAGCCAAGAAGAAGCCTCTCGAGACGCTGACTCCGGACGCTTTGGGCGTTTCCACCGCCTCCACTAACAAGACCCTGAAAGTCGAAGCGCCGGCTGCACGCAGCGCGGGTATCAAGGTCAAGTCGGTGGCTGAACTGGTCGAGAAACTGAAAAACGAAGCGAAGGTAATCTAATCATGACTATCTTGGTAATCGCTGAGCACGACAACAAGGTTGTGGCTCCTGCCACCCTGAATACAGTTGCTGCTGCCGCCAAAATCGGTGGCGACATCCACGTTCTGGTCGCAGGCCAGGGTGTTGGTGCCTTGGCTGAAGCCGCTGTGAAAATCGCTGGCGTGAGCAAAGTGTTGGTAGCTGACAATGCTGCCTACGCGCACCAGTTGCCGGAAAACGTCGCTCCTCTGGTTGCAGCTCTTGCCCAAGAAGCAGGGGCTACGGGCTACAGCCACATCCTGGCCGCCGCCACTTCCAACGGCAAAAACATCCTGCCGCGTGTTGCCGCTGCACTGGACGTTGACCAGATCTCCGAGATTATCTCGGTAGAAAGCACCGACACCTTCAAGCGTCCGATCTACGCCGGTAACGCCATCGCTACCGTTCAGTCGAACGCTGCGGTGAAAGTGATCACCGTGCGTGCCACCGGCTTCGACCCGGTTGCCGCTGAAGGTGGTTCGGCATCGGTTGAAGCGGTTGCCGCTGCCCACGACGCTGGCACTTCGAGCTTCGTTGGCGAGGAACTGGCCAAGTCCGATCGTCCGGAACTGACCGCTGCCAAGATCGTCGTTTCGGGCGGTCGCGGCATGCAGAACGGTGACAACTTCAAACACCTGTACGCCCTGGCCGACAAGCTGGGCGCTGCCGTGGGTGCTTCGCGCGCCGCGGTCGACGCAGGTTTCGTACCTAACGACATGCAGGTCGGTCAGACCGGCAAGATCGTTGCTCCACAGCTGTACATCGCCGTCGGTATCTCCGGCGCGATCCAGCACCTGGCCGGCATGAAAGACTCCAAGGTGATCGTTGCGATCAACAAGGACGAAGAAGCGCCGATTTTCCAGGTGGCGGACTACGGGCTGGTGGGCGACCTTTTCGACCTCGTTCCCGAGCTGGCGCAAACCCTCTGATCTCTGGCCTGGTAATCACCAGGCATAAGCAATTGGCCCTGCCTCTGGGTGCATTTCGATGCATCCATGGGCAAGACTTTTCCAGGATTTTTCCGCGGAGAACAATAAGTGCATATCGGTGTTCCTCTCGAGACCTGTACCGGCGAGACGCGGGTTGCCGCAACTCCCGAAACCATCAAGAAGCTGATCGGCCAAGGCCATCGGGTCACTGTTCAGGCGGGGGCGGGTGTCAGTGCCAGCATCCCGGACAGTGCCTATGAAGCGGCAGGCGCAACCATTGGCAGCGCCAGTGATGCGTTTGGTGCAGAGCTGATCTTGAAAGTCGTCGCACCGACCGACCACGAACTGGCGCAGATCAAGAACGGTGCCGTTCTGGTGGGCATGCTCAATCCGTTCAATAACGAAACCATCGCCAAGATGGCTGAGTGCGGCATTACCGCCTTCGCTCTGGAGGCGGCGCCTCGCACCTCCCGCGCCCAGAGCCTGGATGTGCTGTCCTCGCAAGCCAACATCGCCGGTTATAAAGCCGTGCTGCTGGCTGCTCACCACTATCCGCGTTTCATGCCGATGCTGATGACCGCTGCGGGTACCGTGAAAGCGGCGCGCGTGCTGATTCTTGGCGCCGGTGTCGCCGGGTTGCAGGCCATCGCCACGGCGAAACGCCTAGGCGCGGTGATCGAAGCGTCTGACGTGCGCCCGGCGGTGAAAGAGCAGATCGAATCCCTCGGCGCCAAGTTTGTCGACGTGCCTTACGAGACCGATGAAGAGCGCGAATGCGCGGTCGGTGTCGGCGGTTACGCCCGGCCGATGCCGGCCAGCTGGATGCAGCGTCAGGCCGCAGCCGTGCACGAGCGCGCCAAGCAGGCTGACATCGTCATCACCACGGCACAGATTCCGGGCCGCAAGGCACCGACGCTGCTCAGCGCGGAAACCGTGGCGCAGATGAAACCCGGTTCGGTGGTCATCGATATCGCGGCGGCTCAGGGTGGCAACTGCCCGCTAACCGTGGCCGATCAGGTGGTTGTTGAGAATGGCGTGACCATCGTCGGCCCGACCAACCTGGCCGGCGATGTGGCGGCCGACGCTTCGGCACTGTACGCCCGCAACCTGCTGGACTTCCTGAAGCTGGTCTTCACTAAGGAAGGCCAGTTCGAAATCAATCTCGAAGACGACATCGTCGCCGCGTGCCTGATGTGCCGCGACGGCCAGATCGTGCGCAAGAACGGCTGAGGATAAAAACAATGGAAGACATGCTGATCTCTCACGGTATCTACAACCTGATCATCTTCGTGCTGGCCATCTATGTCGGCTACCACGTGGTCTGGAACGTGACGCCTGCACTACACACGCCGCTGATGGCAGTCACTAACGCCATCTCGGCCATCGTGATCGTCGGCGCCATGCTCGCCGCCGCCCTCACCGTGACCCCGCTGGGCAAGACCATGGGCACCCTGGCCGTGGCCCTGGCCGCCGTGAATGTGTTTGGTGGCTTCCTGGTGACCCGGCGAATGCTGGAAATGTTCAAGAAGAAAGCTCCGGCAAAAGCTCCGGCCGCCAAGGCCGTAGTCGTCCAGGGAGAGGTGCAGCAAGCATGAGCATGAACTTGGTTACTTCCTTGTATTTGATCGCCTCGATCTGTTTCATCCAGGCGCTCAAGGGCCTCTCGCACCCCACCACGTCGCGTCGCGGCAACCTGTTCGGCATGCTCGGCATGGGCCTGGCGATCCTGACCACGGTCGGCCTGATCTACAAGCTCGGCGCGCTCGCTTTTGAACAAGGCGGGGCCCACGATGGCATCGTCAACGTGATCGTCGGCCTGCTGATCGGCGGCACCGCCGGTTCGATCATGGCCAAACGCGTTGAAATGACCAAGATGCCCGAGCTGGTCGCCTTCATGCACAGCATGATCGGCATGGCCGCGGTGTTCATCTCCGTGGCTGCCGTGGTCGAGCCGCAGTCGCTGGGCATCGTGCAGAAGCTCGGTGACGCGATTCCGGCTGGTAACCGCCTGGAACTGTTCCTCGGTGCCGCCATCGGTGCGATCACCTTCTCCGGTTCGGTGATTGCCTTCGGCAAGCTGGCGGGCAAGTACAAGTTCCGCCTGTTCCAGGGCGCACCGGTCCAATTCAACGGCCAGCACAAGCTGAACCTGCTGCTGGGTCTGGCTACACTTGCCCTGGGCATGACTTTCATGCGCACCGGCGATCTCAACGCCTTCGCCTTGATGCTGGCTCTGGCCTTCGTCATGGGCGTGTTGATCATCATCCCGATTGGCGGCGCGGACATGCCGGTGGTGGTGTCGATGCTCAACAGTTATTCCGGCTGGGCAGCGGCGGGCATCGGCTTCTCGCTGAACAACTCGATGCTGATCATCGCCGGTTCGCTGGTAGGTTCGTCCGGTGCGATCCTCTCCTACATCATGTGCAAGGCGATGAACCGCTCCTTCTTTAACGTACTGCTCGGCGGTTTCGGCAATACAGCCGACGCAGGTCCCGCAGGCGCCCAGGAAGCCCGCCCGGTGAAGTCCGGTTCGGCTGACGACGCGACCTTCCTGCTGACCAACGCCGACACCGTGATCATCGTCCCTGGCTACGGCCTGGCGGTGGCACGGGCGCAGCACGCGTTGAAGGAACTGACCGAGAAGCTGACCCACCGCGGCGTGACCGTGAAGTACGCGATCCACCCGGTGGCTGGTCGGATGCCCGGCCACATGAACGTATTGCTCGCCGAGGCCGAAGTGCCTTACGACCAAGTGTTCGAGATGGAAGACATCAACTCCGAGTTCGGCCAGGCCGACGTGGTGCTGGTGTTGGGCGCCAACGACGTGGTCAACCCGGCCGCGAAGAACGATCCGAAATCGCCGATTGCCGGCATGCCGATTCTCGAAGCGTTCAAAGCCAAGACCATCATCGTCAACAAACGCTCGATGGCCAGCGGTTATGCCGGCCTGGACAACGAACTGTTCTACCTGGACAAGACCATGATGGTGTTCGGTGACGCTAAAAAGGTCATCGAAGACATGGTCAAGGCAGTGGATTAAGCAATGCTATCCAGTAGGACCGGTATGAGTTTGTACACGCAAACCTGTTATTCGCGTGGGCAATACCGGCCTTGCTTTTTAATTTCCATGGCTGTGTCTCTTAGCCATGGGGTCGACATGTCATTCTCACTTTTGCGTTGGATTTTTCTCTTCATGCTTTTCTGTGGGCTGGAGGGCGATGCTTTGCTCTCGGTGCCAGACACTCCTATTAAAAGCTTCTCACGACGGCAAATTGACATGGCGCGGTAAGGTCAGCACTATGCAATTGGATCCATTTTTTCCACTCTGGCAATCCTTGGGTTCCGCATCTCGTGTGCGATTCTGTGCTCCCGACCTCGTGCTGGAGCGCGCTAACGTTAAACCTGCACCGTATCGATGGTGCTTGCTGAAAGAGGGTTTTGCCGCGATGTCATCACTCGGAGAACTACCCAAGGGGGTTCATCAGATCGTCACATTGCCGTCGCCCTCTTTGGGCGACCTGTGGAATTCTATTTTCCTTGACCAAGACATAAAAGATCAGTTGCTCGGTCAGGCGGTGGTTAATTTCACAGTACGAAAGAAGATCCCGCGGACCGTCCTGCCCTTGCACGGAACGATTTTGCTGGTCGGCGAACCGGGGACTGGCAAAACTTCGCTGGCCCGAGGATTAGCCCACAAGACAGCAGAAATTTTTACCAATCAGAAGTTTTCCCTGATTGAAGTCGATCCTCATGCGTTGGGTAGCGCCATGATGGGGAAAACCCAGAAGGCGGTTTCAGACCTGTTCGGTCAGACAATCGCTGAGGCGGCGATGACCGGTCCCACCATCGTGCTTCTGGATGAAGTGGAAACTCTTGCCGCTGACCGCAGCAAGCTCAGCCTGAGTGCAAATCCGGTGGACATCCACCGGGCGACGGATGCCGTGCTGGTTCAGTTGGATCTGCTCGCCGAGTCGCATAAAAATCTGTTGTTTATCGCTACCTCAAATTTTCCACAGGCGGTAGATGAAGCGTTCACCTCACGTTGTGATTTGGTGCTGGAAATCCCGCTCCCCAATCGCGAGGCGTGTGGGCAGATATTAACTTCCTGCCTTTCCGACTTGGGCAAGTTTTTTCCCGCAGTTGCCAAACTGCCTCAGGCCTCGGGCTTCGCTGAAGTCCTGCAAGAGGTTTTTGGCCTGGATGGCCGAGCCATTCGTAAGCTTGTTGCCAGTGCGATGACGCTTCGTAAGGAGGTCGCACTCAATCCCGACGAGCTGAAGGTGGCAGATCTGTTGCAGGCGGCCAAAGCTTCCAAGGCAGTTCGCTTGATGAGGAAGTCCGCATGAGTTCGGTAGTCAGCCGCGTCATTAGAAGTTCGCCTCATCGCAGCACGGCCGATACATGGAGCTTTATCGTCGATCTGCTGACCAAAGGCGAGCAGGGCGAGAAACGTGACGAACTACTTTCCGTGTCAGGCGTTGCCAGTTCGATTATTGCGGAGCAGGCAGCGAAGGATGCCGCAATCGTGATCACCTGTGACGGACCACGCACACGGATTTACTGCCTGTATGACGATGATGCGCTTGCTGTCGGGGACGAGAAAGAAGATCGGCTTGGGCACGATGCCCTTAAGGGGGATTGGACGGTTTCATTACCGTGTCCGGAAGACGATCTGGCCTGGGTCCAACGGGCGCTGAAAGCCAAAAGTTCTCACATTACCGCCCGTGACATGACTCAAAGCCTAGGAGACGAGTCCTCCGGGACCCAAGCGGCGGCTGATAGCGCCTTCACCGTTGACGTCGACAGGTTCTTAAAATCATGACGACCGTCTCGGTATATTCCTATACCCAATCCGTCACCTACGTGACCGATAACATTCTCAAGAGCCTGAAAGACATCCTCCGGGTCAGCGGCCTGGATCCGGCGGGGCTAGTGGGGGATTGGGATGTCCTACATCGGGGAATCAAGGCGTGGATCGATTCCAAACATCTCGAACTAGTGATTCTCGAGATCCACCACCCGAAGACTGACGCTCTGATTACCCGGTGGGATATCGCCGTGTCGTATACCTGGGACAGTTCCGCCGGTAGCTTCTGGACCGATACCGAGCAACTGAAGTATGCGATCAAGAAGGCTGGCGTGATGCCATCCGATGCTTCTTACCGTGTGGTGGTCACCACTGCCAATGGTCGACCGGAGGTCTCAGGGTGGAGCACCTGCAGCTTGAGATCAACCGAGGGTTTTGTACGTCAGAGCTTGGGTACCACTATTGAACACAACGGTCTGGGCGCGAATACCACCTACTGGAGAAGTACCTGATGCTGACAATCGATGAGGCGTTCCGCAAGTTCAAGAGTCGGTTGGAGCTCAACGACAAGGAACAGAAGAACGCAAGCGAGCGTCATTCTGAAATTCGTGAATTCGTCCGTTCGAAGTTTTCCATCGACAACGATTTTCTGACTGGCTCCTACGCCCGCTACACCAAGACCAAACCACTAAAAGATATCGATATCTTCTTTGTGATGAAGGAGTCTGAAAAGCATTACCGGAGCAAGTCCGCTGGCGTGGTTCTCGACGATTATGAAAAGGCGTTGATCGACAAATATGGGAGGGCTGCAGTCCGGCGCCAGAGTCGCTCGATTAATGTCGACTTCGGGGTCGAGGTCAAAGAAGACGACAAGACCGATTATAAAATTCTCAGTATCGACGTGGTGCCAGTGTTCGCTTGCGGTGAGGACTACGAGATTCCAGACGATGATACGGGTAAGTGGATCAAGACCAACCCCAAAAAGCACGCTGAGAAAGCCACGAACGCCCATCAGGCTTATGGCAATGAGTGGAAAGGTCTGGTGCGGATGGTCAAATACTGGAATAACAACCCAAAGCACGGCGAGAAACCGGTCAAACCCTCGTTCATGATTGAGGTGATGGCGCTGCAGTGTTTGTATGGAGGGTGGGGCGGACAGTTTGACCGCGAGCTGCAGAGCTTCTTCGCCACCTTGGCTGATCGGATCGGCGAAATCTGGCCGGATCCGGCCGAGCTTGGACCGCCCATCAGCAACTCAATGGACCCGCAAAGGGTGGCCAGTGCGCAGCGGGCGCTGCGTCAAGCAGCCGAAGAGGCGGGACAGGCAATCCATCTGGTGCGCCAAGGCAAGAACGGCGAAGCCCTGAAGGCCTGGCGCGCGTTGCTCGGTCCCATGTTCCCACTGAGTTGAATCGCCATGGCACAAGCAGTTATCACGCGCCGTGATGGCGATGTTTTTCAAGCCCGGATGTTCTGGCTACACGCCGCGCGCTTGCTGGATCCTGAGAGCAATGTATTACGGGTCGGCTTTGAGTCAGGGTTAAAAGGTTTTGATGACATATGGATTGAATACGATCCAGACAAGGCGCCGCCGGACCATGTTGGACAGGCGCTGCGGTTTGAGCGGATGCAATGCAAATGGCACGCGTTGCCTGGCTCATTCACTCACGTCGACCTGACGAGCCCCGAGTACATCAACGCCACAACTACCTCGCTTTTAAAGCGTGCGCTGGACGCCCACCGTCACGATGGGGCGAACGATCAGGTCTCAAAGCTGATTCTGGTGACCAATCACGGCGTCGCGGCGGAGGACATACTCAAGCGGCATATTCGGCAGCGCTCGCTGAACTTGGACGTGAATCAGTTGTTCGATGGCAGTACGCCGCGCAGTGCCAGGGGGAAACTGAGAAAGCTGTGGGCCGAGCATCTGGGCATCGACGAAGATGAACTTAAACAGCTGTGTGGCCGGCTCGGATTCCACCTGACTCGCGATTCGCTTGACGGGCTCCGTGAGTTGCTTGATCAGGCCTGTCGGGCCAATGGCTTGATTCGCCCTGCCTCCAACGCGAGTACAACCCCCTATGACGCCAATATTTTCGAATGGGTAGGTCATCAGCGGACCGAGTACACGCGTGAATCGTTCAGGGATCAGTGCGCCCAGGAAGGACTGCTGGCAAGCAAACCAGTGAACCCTGTCTATACCTTCGGCGTAAAAACCTTCGAGCACGCCTTGGACCGCCTGGACAACCGCTGTGTCGAAGTGCTGGACCTGGTGCCAGAGTTTGATGAACGAAGCATTCGCAACACCGATGCTTGGCGCGACTCGCTGCTGCCTAGGGTGCGGGAGTTCCTGCTTAGGCTGCCGACACGTGAGGGGCGTATTCGGTTGGCGATCGAAGCGCATGTGACGCTGGCGTTTGCCGTGGGCGTCGTGCTGGATACCAAGTCCGGGCGCCTGGTCGAGCTTGAGCAAAGGTCGCCGGTTTTGAAGATCTGGGCGGCCGATGATGAGCCTCTGTCGTCTTTGCATTCGACATGGGTTTTTGAGGAGCACGAATTGGATTCTGAGGGGCAGGGCACTGCTTGTGCGGTAAGTGTCACTCGGGATACTGAAGGCGCCGTGCGTCACTACCTCGGGCAGAGCGGGCTGAAGTTGCGTCGGTTACTGGTCGCTAGACCCAGTGCCGGCGTGTCGGCGCAGTCAGTAGCCTCCGGCGCCCATGCGAATGCATTGGCCGAGCAGTTGGCGAAAAGAGTTCGTGCTGACCGAGATGCTCGCCCGTGCTCGCGGCTGGAGCGTTATCATCTATTCATCGCAGCCCCAAACGCCTTCACCTTTTACTTGGGGCGCCAGGTGGCGATGCTCAAACCGTTGTCACTCTACGAATTCGATTTTGGGTATCAGGTAGACAACTCCTACGAGCCGTCACTCGCTTACCCGGAAGTCGCCACCGTGCCTCCGGAGGTATAATCGACTCAGCGAGTTCATCGAGGCTGATCGGTAGTGATGAGAAGGCTGTCCGCTAGCGGGCGGTGGGTGGGGGCGGCACTTGGTTCACCTGCTGCATTTGCTTGCGAAGGTCGCATAGGGTGCGTTGGCTCTGACGTTGTTTGAACAACTGTTGCTTGGTCTTTATTCGTTGGGTCGTAGCTTCGGTGGACAGCGATTGAATGACCCGTCCTTCGGCCTGTAGTTCAACTGCCGACATTACCTGCCTTGATCGAAGGTCAATATCGGGTCGATTTCTGCCGGTCTCGAATAGGGCGGGCATGCTTTCTCGTTTTAAAAACTAATGACTTCATTTTATTTTTTAATGACCACTGAAGGGAAGGTTGGCAGTAAATGCAATAGGCCGTGTAAACCACAAGTTTATAGTGGCGCCTATGGAAACCTTCAGGAGTATCGAATGCGTTGTGCGCAGCGCCGGAATCGGCAGCCGCGCCGAGGTCGCTCGATGTTTGAGCGATACTAGCTGGGGAGCCAAGAGTATTGCCACGCAAGAGGTGTGCTTCGGAGTGCGGCTGTACAGCGCCGTACCACGGAAATTCTTCTAGCAACGGCCCGACTTCATGACATAAAACCTTTCACAAACGGCGACCATGTTGGCGTTTAAGGTTTTCGCGACACGGTTGGCCATGGTTGGCTGGTTCCAATCTTAATGAAAAGAATTCCAATCGTAGTGAAAACTCATGACCCCCGGTGGGTCAGTTTTCAACCGGTGTTGACACCTTGACAAGGGACGCTGAGCATTTGAATCAGTAATTTGTCAATTTTGGTTAATTAGTGCTCGCTAATTTGGGTTCAGTCGCTTGCCGTCAGATCAGAAGCCAACTCCTGGAGAGAAAGCGATTCAGGCAAGAGATACTGAGGCTCGCATTCCAGAATGTTGGCTATGCGATATAGCTTTTCTACGGTGATATTCACTTCGCCGCGCTCAATACGCCCCATATAGCTTCGATCGACAGTGCAGGAGTGCGCCAACGCATCTTGGGAAAACCCTTTGGCTTTCCGTTGTGTCCGTATTCTTTCGCCCAATGCCTTTGCAAGCTGATGCATATCCGCCTCGGTCTCCACTGAGGCGGCACTATCTTGCGTTTGCGGATGAATCGGCCACGGACTATAATCCGCATTTTGACCATTCCGCGAATTTCCCTTCCAGGTGCCTGCATGAAACCCGATTCATTCATCTTCGACAGGCGTCTCTACGACCTGTTTCAGCAGGGGCACCTATGCCAATTTACGACCAACGACTTACGTAACGCTTACGCCACTCACCTGGCGGGTATTACGTTCAACAGCAGCGACCTGCGCAGATATGTCTATGAGCAGATCAGACGGATGCTGCGAACAGGATGGGTTATTCAGGATGAAAAACGACAAAAGCGGGGTCAGATCTATCACTGGCAGGGTATTCCAGCGAGTCTACAGGTGGAGCTCATCGATAATGGGTACGAGAACAGTGTCAAGTCGGTGATTAAACCACTGCAACAACCCGCACAAAGCATCGACTCAGAGCAGCCTGGGCCAGATGTTGTCGAACACCTGGAATCCATACTCAAAGAGATTCGGCTCGACTTCCTTTCCTCCATGGGAGAGGCGGAGCGCTATAAGCAACTGCTTGACGAAATGCCGCATCTGAAAGAGCAAGTCGAAGGTGATTATCTCGAAGCTCGAGACCGAAGCTCTCGTCTTCTAGGACATCTCCGAGCGGTCGAAAAGACGCTCAAGACAGTCATGATCGCACGATGAAAGCATCGCCGAGAAAATGGCAGAGCCAATGCATTGAAATAGCGCTGGAGCACTACACCACAACGCCGCACTTTTTCTGCCAAGCCACGCCAGGGGCCGGGAAGACACGAATGGCCGCAGAGCTGGCTCGACAACTGTTGGAGCAAGGCAAGATTGATCTCGTGCTGTGTTTTGCTCCGTCATGCCAAGTTGTCGAAGGCTTCCGCTCGACATTCTCCGCTGTACTTGGGAAGCGTCTTGATGGGCTTATCGGTGCCGTAGGAGCCGCGAGTACCTATCAAGCGATGGAACACCAGGATGAAGCCTTCTGGAGGCTCTTTGATGACTACCGCGTGTTTGCAGTATTCGACGAGATCCATCACTGCTCAGGAAACGATCCGCTGTTGAGCAATGCTTGGGGGCAGCAAATTCTTTTGAAAATGCAAGCCCGCGCTGCTTTTACCTTGGCTCTATCGGGTACGCCATGGCGCTCAGATGACAGAGGCATTGCTTTGGCTCGTTACTCCAACCCGGAGGGTCGATTGATTTGCGACTATCGCTATGGCCTCAAAGAAGCCATTTCCGACGGGGTTTGCCGGACGCCTCGCATCGTTCTCTTAGATAACCAGATGCTTAGACTCAAAGAAAATTTTCTAAACGACACTACCGTTAAACTATTTCCCAGCATCGCTAAGCTTTTGCGCGGATCTCCGGTTTCATATGAGGACCTAATTTGGCATGAGGACGCGCTCAACCAGTTACTTGATCTGGGAAGCAAGAAACTCGATGAAGTGCGAATACTCAAGCCGAATGCCGCGGGATTGGTTGTTGCTACAAACATCGAACATGCTCACCAGGTTGCTGCAGCGCTAAAGGGCAAGGGCGAAAGCTTTCAAGTCGTGACCACCAGAACCCCAGACGCACAGCAGGTAATCAACGGATTTAAAGATAGCGACTGCCGATGGATTGTTGCGGTGGGAATGATCAGCGAGGGGACTGATATTCCTCGGCTACAGATTTGCTGCTACCTCAGTCGAATTCGCACTGAGCTGCATTACCGCCAAGTCCTGGGAAGGGTCCTTCGACGTATGGGCGAGACTGACAATCAAGCTTGGTTGTTCGTGTTAGCAGAACCGACATTGAAGCGATTTTCTCAACGTATCGCCGATGATTTGCCGGATGATTTGGCCGTCGTATGTGTTGTAGGTGCGACTAAGTCTGACGATTGCTCGACAGAATGTGAGTTGGGCAGCTCGATGCAAGGCATACCGGAAGAACCATTCAGTTCAGCCCCCACCTCTATAGCGCAGAAGTTTTTTCCGCCGGGAGATTTGAGCTTTGTATCGACTTATCAAATAAGTTTTTCGAAAAATTATCGCCAGCAACTGCTGGCCGTTTTCTGATGTGTTGTTTATCCATTACCAGGCCGTTGCGGTATGGCCAATTGATAGGATCGACTTCTGTTGAAATCTGGTGGCCGGCAGGCTCGCTGGCGACTCCAGCAAGCCCCATTCGCAAAGTCCAGACTTGCCAGCGCTGCTCCTCCTCCCTAGGCAGACTCGAAAGTTGAAGCAGTGCAGAGAATTCTAGTATCAACCTGAGAAGAACAGAGAAGAAATAAGGGGGGGTAGGGCAGCGAAAGACTGAGTTGGTGCCAAAGGTCGAACGTGCCAGGCTCTGAGAAATACCTCTCCAAGTGCTATATAGGGCATTGTCGGGTGGGTAATTGCACCTCGCTTGACCATGCCCGTTCGACCTCACCAAGACTGGAGTTAGGTCTTAGATGACGCATAAGCTACCCGTCCTTCCAATCCGTATGGCGTCAATACTTAGACGACAGAAAATACAAAAATTGCGTTAAGCTCTCACTGAGGAACTCAAGCTTTGCGGGACTGTGGCTCACGGATAGTCGGAAGCGGGGCCATTAGCCGCTCTCGTGTAAGGCCCGCAAGCGTTGCGTTGTATATCAGCCGGTTCGCCATCTCGGCCATTCTGGCAAGTTCTGCTTTCAGCTCGTCGTTTTCTGCCTGAAGCCGGGTGATTTTTTTCATGGCATCCAGCGTACTCCGTGGCCTCGGCATGTCCACAAGCCTCTGTTTTTCAAGCTTTAGATGTCCTTTCTTCGTCTTATACGAGACTTTTATCGCTATTTTCTTGTCGAGCGCCTGACGTGTTGGCGGGTTGTCCCACCCCAAAATCCCTTGTGCACCAATGCAGACTGCGTTCCAGTCCAGTGCATGCTCGATCGACCAGTTACGAATCATCTGAGCGATTTTTCTTACATGTTGCTCTGTGATCGTTTTAGGCATTATCGGAACTCCGAAGTAACTCCAGGCAGGCCAGTAGATCATCGCCATATGTGATGCGTAGTTCATTCCTGTCTAGCAACTTCACACCTGTTGTTTTGGCTTTCTCGGACAAAATCACCTTCTCATGGCTGAAGTCCTCTCCGGCAATTTCGATAGGGCTGCCGTCAGGTATTTCAGGGTTGTGAAGGATGACAAGCAGTTGATCGAGTCTTTCGATCTGCGGTCCTGCCTTTTCCGTCCAGCGCGATGCAGCCCGCTCGCCTTCCGCTATCGCACGTTGGGCGGCCGTGTAAGTCCGCACGAGATTGTCACGATCCAGTTTGATGATTTCAGCGGCGATCTTGTCGCCTTTGCACATGAGCAGTTCCGAGCAATTGAGGCAGTCTGCGAACTTGTTGCAAGGACCGGCTCTCCAGCTACGCCGGCAAATGCCATAGCGGCTGCGATGGAAAGGCCCATTGCCATAAAGCTCCGTTTCTCCATTGGTGACTGGATTCAGCGGCTCCTGCTCTTGGATGGTCCCGAGCACCATAGCTCCTTTGGCGGCAGTCTTGATCGGGTCATCATTCAGGTATGTACGGGTTTGCCGGGTAGAAGCGCGACTGCTCCATTCAGTGAGCATCTCGACGGAAAGGCCGCTGGCGCGTCCCAGTCTGTTGAGCAGGTGGCGGAGGCTGTGAGAATTAAGCTTGAGGGGGGGATAGCCGTTTCGAGCGAAAAAGTTCATGTGCTCTCTGTTTCTGCTTCCGATGTTCAAGCGTCCGGAATAATAACCTTCATGGAACGGCTTAAGCAGTACTGGGCTTGTGCTGACCCTAGTTGTCAGTTCAGATCGACGAAAACACATTAGGGACTCCGACATTTTCAGGGGTAACTGTGCCGAGCTATCCGGGGCTTCCTGGTAGGGGAAATGCGGGTTGAACGCGCGGTGTTCGATCAGCACCAATTGCCACAAGGCGTCCAGTGTAAAACCTAATAGCGTACCGTTTCCGGTATGTCTCCTAATGAAATCGCGGCAGCTATTCTGACTGGCAAAGCCTAGCGCCTCCACCGCTTGGTCGGGCGTTAACTCCTGGTCGTCAGGAACATCCGGGCAGTTCGAGTGACGGTAAAATTTTGCTGGATTTGTCTCCATGTAACTCGCGAGGCGACGACCTTCCTCGGTTATCACACTTAGCCTCTTGATCGCCTCTGTAGTGACATCTACCATAATACTAGGAATTGGTTTGCGAGCGAATTGCCGGGTCTTCGGTACCCAATATGCGAGATAGTGTTGCATTTCTCCGTTCTTATCCGTTCCATTATGCAGGCAATCAGTGCGAAATCGTAGGGTCTCGCTAATACGCATGGGTGCGCTAAGTAAAAGTCCGGTGATGGAGGTAACTAACACGTCCTCAGCCGAATACGTTTCACTTTCTCCTCGTGAGAATACCTCAGCTATGGTCAGTAGAGCGTCCTGATTTGGTATTTTCTTCGCCTTAATTTCATCCGGCGCCCTACTTCCGTTGATAACGTTGTAGCTGTGCAAGCCTTGATAGGGATGATTCCAAAACGTCGGATCGACGTTAACGATAAAGAGGTCTGCCAGCATCTTCAGGATGCTTTTTATGAGAGTACAAATATTTTCGCGGGCGGCAAAAGTTTCGAGCGCGGTGATGGCTCTGTCCCAATGTCGCTGTTCGAACTTAGTAATATCCGGTATTTCGAAGTCTTGGCTCAACGCAAACTCGATCACTCGAAGCGCCTGCATTTGATTGCTAAGCGTCTTGCGCGGACACAGCGTATTCTTATAGCGCAGGTAGGCCTTAGCAAACTCGGCAAAAAAGGGATGCATCAGTTGATGTAGTTCGGGCTTTTTGCGGGAGTGAAGGCTGGCGTGTTCAAAGTTGATGAAGCGTACGGTTCTAAACGGCGTACACCATCTGTTCGCATCCCAAGAAAAACCCTCCAAGTCGGACCAGAGCGTCAGTTGGTCCCGAGCGAGAATAATGAACTCGTTGAGATTTTGCTGGGCAGAAAACTCGTGTTTAGGTATGAACCGAATAATCTTACTCATGACTTGATCTCCGCTCGGCTTTGTGAAAGTTGCAGCGCGCAATGCAGTTCTTGACGGCTCGAATGTCGGCCGAGAGGTCAATGGGAATGAGCAGATTTCGGGGGCTGCCAATCTTTAGCACTTGCTCCTCGGCTGCCATACGCTGCTGCAGCGCCTCTAGTACTTCATGATGAGGCGCATCGACTAACGGCTCAAAATGCATGCAGCGATAGCAGGGGATCGGCACCGAAGTCGTCGCACAGAAACTGTGTTTTCCACAGCGCCCGACACTCTTAAGCTCACCTTCGTGGGCGAACTCAAGCTTACTTGTCGGGTCGCTGGCTCTTTTGGCTTGTTCCTCCGAGTCGATCAATGTTCCTGCAAAAGCCATTGCCAGTGGTGCAAGCATGGGAGCCATTGCCTCATTGATTTTCCGTGCCGCCTCGGCTGGGTCGCTGTAATAGGCATGTATCGAGATTTCGGATGTATGGCCCATCCAATCAGAAAGTATATGCTTGGGAACCCCCTTGCGTGCGAGCTGGCGTGCTCGGGTATGACGCATTCGTAATGCACTGACGACGATTGTCTTGCCTGTCCGCGGACTAATTGGCGTTTTTGGTATCTTTAACCGCTTTTTGCCATATGTGCAGTTCGGGGAATTGGAATGCCAACTGATAATGGTGCCTATATATCCCTTCCGCAAATGAAAAAGTTCGCTGTCTAAATGCTCTAGCAAGTTGAGTCGGTAGTGAGTCTCGATGAGTTGCCGAGCTTTCTTAATACACGTTTTACTGCAAAATAGCGGCAGTTTGTTCAATTGATCTACCGTTAATGCTGAGCCCAAGACATGCTCGTAAAGCGCCCTTACTTCCTGGCGTTGAATGCAGCATAAATCCCATAAGTGGTCAGATAGCGGGTGAGTTTCGAACTTGCTGTCGCGAAAAGCAGTCTCGGCGACCAAGTCTTTTACTCCGGGGAAGTCTATGATTCGTCCTGGAAAGTCTTTGTTGTCCGAATGGTTTTCGCGAACATCGCCGACTTTGAGGTAAGCAATTTGTATAGGTCTTCGAGCATATTGCATCGATAGCAACTTGACGAGCGTGACTTGGGTAGAGCTGGCGCCGTCGTCGTAATTGTTCCATGCAACGTTTAAGAGGCCATCATATTCCTCATCGGTTAGCCAGCTTTTCTCCGGGTCGTCGGAGAGCACATTACGGGGGCCATTGCGGTACGGGACACTATCATTTAATAATCGCAAGGCATCTGGGCTGACGGCAGCACTATCTCGCTCCTGCCAGTGGAGGAGGAAGCGAGTGGTTACTTTCTTATGACGCCGGAACGCTGGACTGGTCAGTGCTTGTGCTATCCAGTTTGAATCAAATGCGCTTGTGGGATTTAAGTTGAGAGCCGTCAGCAGCATAGAGAAAAAACTCTCGTAGGTATTTGGTGCATAGTAGCCCTGCTTTGTGAAGGAGATGACGTGCTGTTTGAATGACAGCCTTAGAATTGGACTTAGTTGAGACAGGGCTTTAGCCATGAAAAAGCTTGTTTTACCTGAATGGCGAAGAACGTCACCGTCCCAATAAAAAGAATCAAGTTGATGGGCAGCGCGTTCTGTTCGGTTGAGATCAACCTCAAGCAACTTGAATGTGCTTGGCAAAATAACTTTTTTTTTCATTCGTTGAACCTCGCGGTGTCGGAGGCGATTCTCAGACCAATTTCATGCGACTTTTTCTCAATGTGGCGGCGGTTGTACAGCCTAGACATATCCGAGTCTGGTGCCCAGCCCATTAGCTGTTCCCTCAAGGTCCGCTCTTCTTCAAAAGGCATGTTGTCGTTATCTGCCTGTGTTGAAAAACGGTAGTTCCAGTCGTGTCGCAATAAGTGGGGGTGAATTGGCATGAGGGAGTTAAAGATTTGCTTGAGGTTTGCTAGTCCTGAACTAAATGCTGTTTTCGGAAGTGCTTTACCCTGGCTGTGTCCGCCACGGTGGACGACGAAAATGAAATCCTCATCCGAGAATCCGACCCTAGGTATTTCTGCTCGCCAGTTGTTTCGATAATCTGTTAGTTGCTCCTCGAGGCTTCGTGATATCGGAACTCTGCGTCCCAATGTTTTTGCAACCGGTTGATGTAGCCTGGTGTCAACCGCATCATGGTGGTTGCGATCAATATCCAGATAGGCGCTGTCGTCGCCCCCTGCTTCTATGAAATGCTTGAGTTTCAGGCTCAGTAGTTCGCCGGATCGCATACCCGTTTCGTAAAGAACACGGAGCATCACAACATTGCGGAGTCTGGATCCACTGTCCTGCGGTTTCCGTAAATTCTCAAAAGGGTGGTCGAACAGGTCCCGCAGCGTGGTACGAGATTGCGAGGGCAGCTTCGTAGTCACAACTCGTCGATCGCGTGCGGATTTAGAACCGGCTTTGCGCCTTTTCTTTTTCAGCAGCATGTTGTTTTGTTCCTCTACGGCATCCCTGACGTTGCGAGTGTTGGAATCAGTTATGACCTCTTGCGCGAGCCAGCGAATATACCCTGCTGCGTACGCAACATAGGTGTTGTACTTGGGGCTGCTGATGACGCTTCCCTTGCTACCCAGCTTGCTAGCGCGCAGAAAGTCCGCAAGGTCATCAATCTGAATCGCGCTGAGAAATTTCCGGCTGTGAAAATATGTAGCTAAGTCGATGTTCCTGCTGAATTCCCACTCACAGATTCGCTTGATTGTTGCGAGGTAGACCTTCTGCGTTTCGTGGGTAGTGGATGGTCTGATCGATCGTGCGATGTAGGCAGTTGGGTAGAACAGAGGAAAGCCTGGTTCGCTAGCCTCGTAGAGCTGAGAGAATCGTTCGCCGTTGTTCGCAATGAAGGTTTTGAGGGTATAGTTCATGTTGTTACGTCCGAATATTCATGGTGCTCCCAAGCGCCAGGTACAGGTAGGCCTCGCCTGTCACGATGAATGCACCTCTAGGATGAATGGGCATACGGCCGACTCGTCAACCGAGGGGGCGCAGAATGCGGCTGTCAGACGTTGCTAAAACTTACTACCCCGCAAAAGCTCAAGACTCCACCCCTGGGCTTTTTGTATCTCCAGTAACTGGACTAATCAGTCATGCTGCATGTGGTTCATCGCTATACACAGCAGAAATGTAGTTATTACCTAAAAAGGTCGGTGGTGAGTCCGATATATATTGAGCTTTTTTACGGACGATGTGGGCTTTGCTTGTAGGCCATAAATTATTCTTAAGTTGGCTCTAGATTCGAATTCGGCGATTGAAATAGTTTGTGCATTTCTGTTAGGGTCCTTTTTAGGTAAGCCGGGAAGCGGTCATTTGAAGACACCCATGCGTAGCCGGTTTAAGTTCTTCTTGGGGGCGTCGGAGGTGCGCGATGAGCGATTCGTCTGTTCAAACCATTCACAAATTCCAGGCGATAGCTTTTGGCTACACCCTATTCTGCATAGCTGGATACGAATCGCCGACGGATTTTGCCCGTTGGTGTGATCGTTGGTGGCAGTCGCGGCGTCCCTCCCTACCGGACCGCCAGAAGCCTAATTCCAAATGGTTTAAACTATTGGCGGGGGCATGGCCACGCGAGCCTTGGTTCGCTGAATTAGTAAGCGACTTCCCGGTATTGAAGGACTTACTAGACAATCCACTTTGGACGGTACTTGTTTGGGAGGACATCCCATCCGATGCGGCAGACGTGTTCATTCAACGCGTGCGCATGAACGGCGCGCCGCTTTTTCCTTTCAGCGAAAAGATGATGGAGGCTCTGTGCGGTTGCCCCGATTGGACTCGACTGGCTTACCTGGTTGCGCTGCTGCGCACGCGCGATCTGCGATATCTGGTCCACCGGCTATGGCTGCGCAAGAACTTTTCTTGTTATGTAAAACTCGTGTGTCTGACGACGCCGTACCGCGCCTGTTACTCAGAACTCTACCGGCATTTGCATGCGCTCTATCTTCACGGTCAGTTAGGGGAAGTTGACCACTGGCCGATGGACCTGCAAGCCTTTCATGAAGCATTGCAGCGTCAGAAGTCATTTTGGAATACGCTGGATGAAAAGAACTGGATCAAGGAATGGGACGCAGCCTTTGGTGTGACGATGCTCTGGCACGTAGCAGCAGATCTTCGATTAGTAGCCTCGCGATTTGCCCAAGGTCAATACGAATGTCCACGAGACTTGGTACATAGGGTTAAAACGACCCTCAAAAACCACAGTGAGACGGTAATCAAGCTGATTGACTGACGCCGGTTCAAATTCGACAGTATTGCGCTCATTGCCAACCGGTTAGGCGACGGTTGACTTGCCCGCCGTTTGGCCGTTTAGGGAAGGTCTGAAGTACCCCCGCGATTTTTTGATGCTCCAACCATTTGGAGTTCAAAAAAACGACGGCCTCCCAAAAATCAGACTTAGGCTCTTCTTAATTCATTGTTTTTCCTTGAACAGTGCCTTTTCTCCGCGCATTTCGCGCATCACAGACGCACCTCTCCCGCAACCAACAGCCGTTTTCGCATCATCCACAGGTTTGACAGGGCAAACAGTGTGGTCTGTTGCGCGGTATTTTTTATCAGCCCGCGATAGCGCACTTTCGTATAGCCAAACTGGCACTTGATCATCCGGAACGGATGTTCGGCCTTGGCTCGCATCTGGGCCTTTGCGTATTCGATTTTGCGACGCACCTGAGCGATCAAACTCTGCTTGCCGTGCTTCTTATACGTGCTGGGCTGTGCGGCAATTGACCAGATCATCTGGCGATCTTGATGTTCCGGACGCTTGTCCACGCAGGTGTAACCGGCATCGCCAGAGACATAAGTTTCCTCTCCATGCAGTAACTGTTCGACCTGTGTCACGTCCGCGACATTCGCCGCCTTGCCCACTAGGCTGTGCACCAAACCGGATTCGGCATCGACACCGATATGCGCTTTCATTTCGAAGAAATATTGATTACCTTTTTTCGTCTGGTGCATTTCTGGATCACGTTTACCGTCCTTGTTCTTGGTCGAACTCGGCGCATGAATGATCGTTGCATCGACCACCGTCCCCTGGCGTAGCAGCAAACCACGGTCGCCCAGATAGCCATTGATGACCTGCAAAGTCCCGGCAGCCAACTCATGTTTTTCCAGCAGGCGGCGGAAGTTGAGGATCGTGGTTTCATCCGGAATCCGATCCAGATGTAGCCCGGCAAACTGGCGCAGAATCGTGGTTTCGTAGAGGGATTCTTCCATCGCCGGGTCGCTGTAGCCAAACCAGTTCTGCATCAGATGAACCCGCAGATTGGCCATCAACGGATACGCCGGACGACCGCCTTCACCCTTCGGATAATACGGTTCGATCAACGCAACCAGACCTTTCCAGGGCACGACCTGATCCATCTCAATCAGGAAGCGCTCGCGGCGGGTTTGCTTGCGTTTGCCAGCGTATTCGGCATCGGCGAAGGATATTTGCTTCCTCGGGGCTCAACCGTTTAGTTCGTGGGGCAGGCGTATTTCAGCAGACTTGGAAGTCTTTTTCAGAGTTTCCTTAGGTGGAAGGTGGACGAACTTGCCGATACGGATTCCGAAGGACAGACCTCTATGTGACCGTCATACATGGAATGTCTATGCAAGCGAGAGGTGGAGCTAGACGAAAGGCTCTGGCGTTCATAGCTAAACAAGCGATGCTTGATTGGCACGGCTAAAACATGCGCGCATCAATGGTGAACTTTGGCTCTGGTAATAAAAGAACCCTTCCCGATCAATACGGGTATCAAACAAATTCTTGAATATTCCGGATCCTGAACAGAGCAATGTCGCCGGAAAATAATGGGCGTAAACATCTATGCGTTAGTTCACTCTCCTGCGACAGCAATCTGATTTCAATTTTGTTCGATCTCTTGAGATCTGTCGGCCTCGCCGGGGAGAATCAAGTACACCCATACCCATACCCATACCCATACCCATACCCACACTCGTGACCGCGAGGAACGCTGCGTTTGCAGACGTGTAGGCAAAACCGGTTTCAAAAGCGTTCCGTTACCGACCAGGCGGAGCAATTCCGCACGAGGTCGGCGGTCAAGAGGGTGTTTCAACTTTTAATGAATCGAATTCAGCTTCTAATGAAGCTCAAAGATCATCTCTGGCGCCGAAAGTGGCTATCTGCTTGCAGTGCTCCGCCACCAATGGTGCACTTACACATTGGCGCACTTGAGTGGAAGGTACATGGCTGTTTACACCTGATCATTGGTCATTAAGATTGCTTTCGAGCGATGTGGTAAGATCTGGCGTGTGTTTAGAGGCGGGTACGCGATGACGGTTTACAAAACTATAGCTAACAGGATGGTAGTACTCGATACCGAAACCACCGGCATGCCGGTGACCGACGGCCACCGGATTATCGAAATCGGTTGTGTCGAGCTGATGGGGCGGCGCCTGACTGGCCGGCATTTCCACGTATACCTGCAGCCGGATCGTGAGAGTGACGAGGGCGCGATCGGCGTCCACGGCATCACCAACGAATTCCTGGTCGGCAAACCGCGCTTCAATGAAGTGGCCGACGAGTTCTTCGAGTTCATCAAGGGCGCGCAGCTGATCATCCATAACGCGGCGTTCGACGTTGGCTTCATCAACAACGAATTTGCCCTGATGGGGCAGCACGATCGCGCGGACATCACGCAACACTGCTCGATCCTCGATACCCTGATGATGGCCCGGGAACGTCACCCGGGGCAGCGCAACAGCCTCGATGCCTTGTGCAAGCGCTATGGTGTCGACAACTCCGGTCGTGAACTGCACGGCGCTTTGCTCGACTCCGAGATTCTTGCTGACGTCTACCTGACCATGACCGGCGGGCAGACCAGCTTGTCCCTGGCGGGGAATGCTTCCGACGGCAACGGTTCCGGTGACGGAGCGGACAACTCGGCCACGGAAATTCGCCGCTTGCCTGCCGACCGTCAGCTGACGCGCATCATTCGCGCCAGTGAAGACGACCTGGCCCGGCATGCGGCTCGCCTGGAGATCATCGGCAAATCCGCCGGTGCTCCGGCGCTGTGGGTGCAGTTGGCCGAGGCGCAAGGCCAGGCCTGATTGTGGCGAGGGCTTGTCGGACCGCCGCACCGCCCCGCTGAGTCGCGAAGCGGCCCCAAAACCCGTCACTGAGGTGCAACAGATACACCGCATGTAATGGTTTTACGACTGCTTCGCAGCCGAGCGGGGGCAAGCCCCCTCGCCACAGGAGTCCCACCTGCCACAGGAGACCCCGCCTGCCACAGGAGGCCCCACCTGCCACAGGAGACCCCGCCTGCCACAGGAGACCCCCACCTGCCACAGGAAGCCCCACTTGCCACAGCCCCCAAGCCACAAATGCACAGATTGCACTTGAGTCCTCTGATCACATTGACCGACCCATATTGGGGCGTCCCACTCGCCACTTCCGCTGCAACCCTCTACCCTGAGGTGATTGGCAGGCCAAGGTCTGCCGCCTCAGGACACTGAGCCTCATGTATAAAGATTTGAAATTCCCGGTCCTGATCGTTCATCGCGACATCAAGGCCGATACCGTGGCCGGTGATCGCGTGCGCGGCATTGCCCGGGAACTGGAGCAGGAAGGGTTCAGCATCGTCTCGGCAGTGGATTACACCGAAGGGCGACTGGTTGCGTCGACCTACCACGGTTTGTCCTGCATGCTGATTGCCTCGGAAGACGCCAGCACCCACTCGCATCTGTTGCAGAACATGGCCGAATTGATCGGCCTGGCCCGGGTTCGTGCACCCGATCTGCCAATCTTCGCCCTGGGCGAAAAAGTCACCCTGGAAAACGCCCCGGCCGATGCCATGGCCGAGCTCAATCAGTTGCGCGGGATTCTTTATCTATTCGAAGACACCGTGCCCTTTCTCGCCCGCCAGGTGGCACGGGCTGCGCGCAAATACCTCGATGGCTTGCTGCCACCGTTTTTCAAGGCACTGGTGCAACACACCGCCGATTCCAACTATTCCTGGCACACCCCCGGCCACGGTGGTGGCGTGGCGTATCACAAAAGCCCGGTAGGGCAGGCGTTCCATCAGTTTTTCGGTGAAAACACCTTGCGCTCGGATTTGTCGGTGTCGGTGCCGGAACTCGGTTCGCTGCTCGACCACACCGGCCCCCTTGCCGAAGCGGAAGCCCGCGCGGCGCGCAATTTTGGCGCCGACCACACCTTCTTCGTGATCAATGGCACCTCCACGGCGAACAAGATCGTCTGGCATTCGATGGTTGGCCGCGACGACCTGGTGCTGGTGGACCGCAATTGCCATAAATCGGTCCTGCACTCGATCATCATGACCGGCGCGATCCCGCTGTACCTGTGCCCGGAGCGCAATGAACTGGGGATCATCGGCCCGATTCCGCTAAGCGAATTCAGCCGCGAATCAATACAGGCCAAGATCGACGCCAGCCCCTTGACCAAAGGCCGGGCGCCAAAGGTCAAGCTCGCGGTGGTGACCAACTCGACCTATGACGGCTTGTGTTACAACGCCGAACTGATCAAACAGCAGTTGGGCAACAGTGTCGAGGTATTGCACTTCGACGAAGCCTGGTACGCCTACGCGGCGTTCCATGAGTTTTTCGCCGGGCGATACGGCATGGGTACGTCCCGCGGCGAAGACAGTCCGCTGGTGTTCACCACCCATTCCACCCACAAACTGCTGGCGGCGTTCAGCCAGGCATCGATGATCCACGTGCAGGACGGCGGCGCGCGCCAACTGGACCGCGATCGCTTCAACGAAGCGTTCATGATGCACATCTCGACATCGCCGCAGTACGGCATCATCGCATCCCTGGATGTGGCTTCGGCCATGATGGAGGGGCCGGCGGGGCGTTCGCTGCTCCAGGAAATGTTCGACGAGGCCCTGAGTTTTCGTCGTGCGCTGGCCAATCTGCGTCAGCACATTGCCGCTGATGACTGGTGGTTCTCAATCTGGCAGCCACCTTCGGTCGAAGGCATCGAGCGGGTCGCTACCGAAGACTGGCTGCTGCAACCCGACGCCGACTGGCACGGGTTCGGCGGCGTGACCGACGATTATGTGTTGCTCGATCCCATCAAGGTCACGCTGGTAATGCCGGGCCTCACCGCCGCAGGTACCCTCAGCGAGCGCGGGATTCCGGCAGCAGTGGTCAGCAAGTTCCTCTGGGAGCGCGGGCTGGTGGTGGAGAAGACCGGGCTGTACTCGTTCCTGGTGTTGTTCTCCATGGGCATCACCAAGGGCAAATGGAGCACGCTGCTCACCGAACTGCTGGAGTTCAAGCGCAGCTACGACGCCAATGTGAGCCTGGCGAGCTGCCTACCGTGCGTGGCGCAACCGAATATCGCGCGCTATCAGGGCATGGGCCTGCGCGACCTGTGCGACCAGTTGCATGCCTGCTACCGCAGCAATGCCACGGCCAGGCATCTAAAACGCATGTATACGGTGTTGCCGGAGGTCGCGATGAAGCCGGCGCACGCCTATGATCAACTGGTGCGTGGCGAGGTCGAGGCCGTGTCGATCGATGCACTGGACGGGCGCATCGCCGCGGTCATGCTGGTGCCGTACCCGCCGGGAATCCCTTTGATCATGCCTGGCGAACGTTTTACCGAAGCGACTCGCTCGATCATCGACTACCTGGCATTTGCCCGTACGTTCGATAGCAGTTTTCCGGGGTTCGTGGCCGATGTGCACGGATTGCAACATGAAGATGAGGGCAATGGACGGCAATACACCGTCGATTGCATCAAGGAGTGAGGACCTTTCCCAGTATGCAGCCGGTTATCAATCCGAATTACCCAGGGCTCTCGGTGCGGGTTGCCGATGACGGTTTTGCCGCCTACATCTGGGGCAGCGACTTCAGTTTTGAAGTCGCGGCCTATGGTGCGGCGCAAATTGGCAAACCGGTGGCGCAGTGGCCGGTGACCCCGATCACGCCTTATCGTAAATGCTACGGCATCGATCCTGAGGAGTTCAGCAGTTTTCGCGATGCGGCCGACAGTGCGATCTTCATGGCCTATCTCGATGACCAGCCAGTGGGACATCTGGTGGTCAGCACCAACTGGAATGGCTTTGCCCATATCGACGAGTTGGCCGTGCATGCGCCGGCACGCCGGCATGGCGTGGCCAGGGCGCTGCTGGACGTTGCGCAGTTCTGGAGTCGCAAGAAAAAGCTGCCAGGCATCATGCTTGAAACCCAGAACAACAACCTCGACGCCTGCCGACTCTATGAGCGTTGTGGCTATGTGGTTGGCGGGGTCGACCATCTGCGTTATCGCGGCATCGATCCGAACACCGCCGAAGTCGCGCTGTTCTGGTACCGATTGTTCGAAAACCCGCTGGAAACCGCGCTCAGTTCGCCAGCATCGCCGCGGCTTGTTCCGTGATGATGGCCAGCAGGGTCTGGACCGCCTGTGCAGGCTCGTGGTTCTTCAAGGTCAAGGCATAAAGGCTGATTGGCACCGCAGGTGCGAGGGGGCAGGCATCCAGCCCCGAGGACCTGGCGCCAAGGGCCGTGAAGGGGTCGACGATGGCCAGGCCTTCACCGGCCTCGACCATGCTGCGCATCATCTGATGGGTCTGGACCCGGGTCTGGATCACCGGAGCCGGGCGCAGGGCGTGCAGCTTGTTCTCCAGCGCCGGGCTCAGGGGGTCATGACCTTCGAGACCGATCATCGATTGGCCGGCCAGATCCTGCAGCGAGATGTACTTTTGCTTGGGTTGCAGCCAGCCATGGGGGGCGAGCAGTTGCAGTTTTCCCTGGGCGATCAACTGGCACTGGATGTCGGCGTGATCGGGATCATGCAGGCTCAACCCCAGGTCGCTTTCGCGCAGCAGCAGGCTTCGGACGATGTCTCGGGTGGGCTGGCTTAGCAGCGTACAGGGCGCATCGGGCAGGCGTCGGCGCAGGGTTGCGATGCTTTGCGGCAACAGGTGTTGGGCCAGGGGCGGGGTGCAGATGACGCGCAGGGGTGGCGCCAGGTATTGCCTCAGGCTGTTGGCCAGGCGTTGCACTGGTTCGAGCGCATCGTACACCCTGGCAATTTCGAGTTGCAGTTCCCGCGCTTCGCGGGTGGCCTGCAAACGCCCGCGCACGCTGGCAAACAGCATGAAACCCAACTGATCCTCGGCATCGCGCAACAGATGCTCGACTTCGGCCACCGGCAACTGCAGCCATTCGGCGGCGGTGCCCAGGTGACCGGTCTGCAGGAGCGCCTGGATCACTTCGATATGGCGTAAGCGCATGCGTGAAGTCCATGTTCAGCAGGTGGGAGGAGTCAGTGGCTGAATCCTACCGCAAGTGTGCGCATATGACTTCTGCTCATAACGGCGGGTTATGAAACAACAGCGGTCTGCGGTTCCCGGATGATAGTTACACCGGTTTGCACCAGCATGAACTCGTTGTCATCGACTCTGTTGACGCGGTCGCCGATGGCCAGTTTATACGTGGTGACAGGCCCTGAGCCGTCGGCTGCCGGGGTGGATTCCTGAAACTCGTGCACCGAGTAGATACGGCCTTGCGCATCTCTTGCATGAAACTGACCGACGAGTACTGCTGCCATCTGTTTAGAACCTCTGGGGATTAATCACTCAATTTGCGGCTCAGTAGACCGTGCTTGGGCGAGGTAAGTTTTCCTGCGGGAAAAAAATAGTCAGGGGGGGTGTTTTTTCATCGCCCACTGTTCAAATCGTCATCTATAACTACAAGCTCTTTCCATCGGACAGTCGAGAATCTCCCATGAGCAACGTCTATACGATCGCCGTCGTGGTCGGCAGCTTGAGAAAGGAATCGATCAACCGCAAGATCGCGCTGGCCCTGGCCGACCTGGCACCGGCCAGCCTCAAGCTCGAGATCGTCGAGATCGGTGATCTGCCGCTCTACAACGAAGACATCGATGGCGCTTCACCGCCGGCAGCCTACAGCACTTTCCGACAACGGGTGAGTTCATCCGACGCGGTGCTGTTTGTGACTCCAGAATACAACCGCTCGGTGCCGGCGCCGCTGAAAAATGCGATCGACGTCGGTTCGCGCCCCTATGGCAAAAGCGCCTGGAGTGGTAAACCCGGGGCGATCATCAGTGTTTCGCCGGGGGCGATTGGCGGATTTGGCGCCAACCATCACCTGCGCCAATCCATGGTGTTCCTGGATGTGCCGTGCATGCAGGCGCCCGAAGCTTATCTGGGTGGTGCCGGTACGGCGTTCGATGAATCGGGAAAGTTGTCCGAAAAGGTCAAGCCGTTTCTGCAGAGCTTCATCAATGCTTATGGGCAGTGGGTGGAGCAGCATAAGAAGGTTTGATATCGGCGTGAGGGGCGTGGTGCCGGGTTTGTGGTTGTCCTGTTAGCCTGCGTTGACCCCATCGCTGGCAGGCCAGCTCCCACAGGATCGCCAATGTATACCTATTCTGTGATCGACCGAGACTCTTGTGGGAGCTGGCCTGCCAGCGATGGGGCCTGACCACACGCCGCAATAACTCAGGCATTGCCCGGCACATTCGGCCACAGATCCGCCACCAGAAACAGCCGCTCGGCTTCTTCCCAGTCGCCATGGGCATTTTCCGTCAGGCGCACCAGCAACTGTGCCGGGGCCAGTGGGTCGAGTTCGGCCAGCCACGCCTCCATCTGTTGCGGACTCCAGGTGTGCTCCGCCGAATAATGTGCCGGCGCCAGCCAGGCATGGCGGGGCAGGGGTTGCCAGCGACCGGGCGGGCTTTGGGCCAGAAAGGCTGTCCAGTCCTTCTGATGCAGCCAGCGCCCGCGCAAATGTTGCGGGTGTGCACCCAGCGGTGAGACGGACTGCCCCGGCCACGGGTAAAGCAGATAGCCGCCGAGCCACAAATGGGCGCTGAACTGGCGGATATCCAGCGCCGCCAGCACCTCGCGGCTCTCCGGGCGTGCCGAGATCGGCAGTTGATGTTGGCTCAGGTGCGCCAGCTTGCGATCCAGCCGGTCATGGCAGCCGGGACCAAGCCACTGCGCAGTATCCTGGCCGTCGCCGGTTTGCGGGCCAAGGTAGAGTTTGATCGCCAGTTCCAGGTGATGCACGCCATCGCGGTCACGCAGCAACATGTCGAGTTCGCCCAGGGTATGGCCCTCGCGACGGATCGGCATGTTGGCGGCAATCAGTTCGATGCCGGGAGCGTGCTGCACGGCGAACTGCCAGAGCCGTTCGTAATACAGGCCCAGGCGTCGGGTGCGGGCCTGGGCGAGCCAGTGCAACAAGCCATAACTGTCGCGATCAAGTTGCAGCAACCAGTGCTCCAGGCGCTCCGGTGCCTGCACCCAGTCACTGCCCGCCAAGGGGTGACGCTGCGGCCACGGGGTATCGCCGAGCATTGGCGGCGCCAGGATGACCCACGCCAGGTCACGCACTTCGGGGTGGCGCAACTGGTGGGGCAGGCGAAGCAAGTCTGGAAATAGGATCATCTTGCGAGCATAGCCCGAAACCCGGGCACACCCTTGAAGCTGAAAGGATTTTGTCTATGGCCGGCTTTCGCCCATAATCGTGCTTTTCGCCGCGACCCCCGCAGGAGCCCCATGGAGCAATTTCGCAATATCGGCATCATCGGTCGCCTGGGCAGTTCTCAGGTGCTGGATACCGTCCGCCGACTGAAACGGTTTCTGCTCGATCGTCACCTGCACGTGATCCTCGAAGACACCATCGCCGAAGTCCTGCCGGGGCATGGCCTGCAAACCTCGTCGCGCAAGATGCTCGGCGAAGTCTGCGACATGGTCATTGTGGTCGGCGGCGACGGCAGCCTGCTCGGCGCCGCCCGGGCGCTGGCCAGGCACAATATTCCGGTGCTCGGCATCAACCGCGGCAGCCTGGGTTTCCTCACCGACATCCGTCCCGACGAGCTGGAAGTCAAAGTCGCCGAAGTGCTCGACGGCCACTATCTGGTGGAAAACCGCTTCCTGCTGCAGGCCGAAGTGCGCCGCCACGCTGAGGCCATCGGCCAGGGCGACGCGTTGAACGACGTGGTGCTGCACCCCGGCAAATCGACGCGGATGATCGAGTTCGAGCTGTACATCGACGGTCAGTTCGTCTGCAGCCAGAAGGCCGACGGCCTGATCGTCGCCACGCCGACCGGCTCCACGGCCTATGCGATGTCTGCCGGCGGGCCGATCATGCATCCCAAGCTCGACGCTATTGTGATTGTGCCGATGTACCCCCATACCTTGTCGGGCAGGCCGATTGTGGTCGATGGCAACAGTGAGCTGAAAATCGTCGTGTCCAAGGATATGCAGATTTACCCGCAAGTCTCGTGTGACGGGCAGAACCACTTTACCTGTGCGCCCGGTGACACCATTACCATCAGCAAAAAAGCGCAGAAGCTGCGCCTGATTCATCCGCTCGACCACAACTACTATGAGGTTTGCCGGACCAAGCTCGGCTGGGGCAGCAAGTTGGGGGGTGGAGGCGACTGATGCTCGATCCCGCGCGTAGCTACGACCTGATCGGTGACGTGCACGGTTGCGCTCTGACCCTGGAGCACTTGCTCGACCGGCTCGGTTACCACAAACAGGGCGGCGTCTGGCGCCATGCCTCGCGCATGGCGGTGTTCGTCGGCGACATCATCGACCGCGGCCCGCGGATTCGCGAGGCGCTGCACATCGTCCATGACATGGTCGAGGCCGGTCAGGCGCTGTGCATCATGGGCAACCATGAATTCAACGCGCTGGGCTGGAGCACGCCGGCGCTGCCCGGTAGCGGCAAACAGTTCGTGCGCGAACACACCCCGCGCCATGCCCGCCTGCTGCACGAAACCCTGACCCAGTTCGAAGACCATCCGGGTGACTGGCATGACTTCCTGCAGTGGTTTTACCAACTGCCGCTGTTCCTCGATGCCGGGCGCTTCCGTGTGGTGCACGCCTGTTGGGACACCGGCATGATTGAGCCTCTGCGCAGATTGTTCCCCAACGGTTGTGTCGATGAGCACTTCCTGCAGACATCGGCCGAGTCGGGCACCTTTGCCTGCACCGTGTTCGACCGCCTGCTGCGCGGCACCGACATGCGCTTGCCCCATGGCTTGACCATGACCAGCGGTGACGGCCTGGTGCGTTCGTTCTTCCGCACCAAATTCTGGGAAGACGACCCGAAAACCTATGGAGACATTGTGTTCCAGCCAGACGCCTTGCCAGAACCCGTGGCCCGCACGCCACTGACGTCCAGCGAAAAGAACAACCTGCTGCGTTATGGCGCCGAGGAGCCGCTGTTGTTCGTCGGCCATTACTGGCGCAGCGGCAAACCGGCACCCATCCGATCGAACCTGGCCTGCCTGGACTACAGCGCGGTGCTCTACGGCAAACTGGTCGCCTATCGCCTGGACCAGGAAACCCGCCTTGATCCGAACAAGTTCGTCTGGGTCGACGTCGAGCGACCGGAGGTACTGCGATGAGCACCGTAGCGGTTTTGCGCCTGCCCCTGGCGGTGGACCTGAGCGGGTTCGTCAAATTGCTGCAACGCATGCAGGTGCCCCACCGGGTCAGTGAAGAGGCCGGTGAGCAGGTGTTGTGGGTGCCCGACAACATCAGCGAAGACGTTCGTGCGCTGTACGAGCGTTTTCCGGCGGGCGATCCCGATCAGCAACTGGACATACCGGTCGCGCAAACCCGGGCCCGCCCAGGCTTCGCCGAGCAGGTTCGACATGCCAGGGCCACCGCGCTGGTGCTCTTGCTGAGCCTGATCGTAGGCGCGGTGACGCTGCTGGGCGACAACCTGGAAACCATGCGCTGGCTGACCTTCCTCAAATTCCGTGTGGTCGGCGAGTACATCCACTTCACGCCACTGGCCGACAGTCTGGCGGCGGGGCAGTGGTGGCGCCTGGTGACGCCGATGCTGATCCACTTCGGCATCCTGCACCTGGCGATGAACGGCATGTGGTACTGGGAGCTGGGCCGGCGTATCGAATCGCGCCAGGGCAGCATCAACCTGATAGGCCTGACCCTGCTGTTCAGCCTGGTGTCCAATTTCACCCAGTATCTGTTCAGCGGTCCGAGCCTGTTCGGTGGCCTGTCCGGCGTCTTGTACGGCCTGCTGGGGCATTGCTGGATCTTTCAACTGCTGGCGCCAAACCCGGCCTATCGCCTGCCGCGCGGCGTATTGGTGATGATGCTGGTGTGGCTGGTGCTGTGCCTGTCCGGGCTGGTCTCGATGATCGGCTTCGGCGATATCGCCAACGCGGCCCACGTCAGCGGGTTACTCATCGGATGCTTCACCGGTTTGTTGGGTGGTTTGTACAACCGCCGTAAACTGGCCGTCTAATTCAAGACATGTAATAAAGAGCACGGAGACCTGATGTCCTCTTTTAATGAAATGATCAAAAACATCACACCCGATATCTACGAGAGCCTGAAGCTGGCGGTGGAAATCGGTAAATGGTCCGACGGTGGCAAACTCACCGCCGAGCAACGGGAGCTGTCGCTGCAGGCGATGATCGCCTGGGAGATCCAGAACCTGCCCGAAGACCAGCGTACCGGTTACATGGGCCCGCAGGAATGCGCCTCCAAGTCGATTGAAGTGCCCAATATCCTGTTCAAGTCGGATGCCATCCATTGATCGAGATTGGCCGCGGTGCAATCAGCAAAATGTCGGCGCGCCTGGACGGGCCCAATGTTCAATACGCTTTTCGTCTGGGCGAAACCGAGGTTCCGGTCAATCCGTTGATCGGCAGCACGGTGCGCCTGGAATACCTGGGGGCGATCCACTGCACCCATTGCGGGCGCAAGACCAAGACCAGTTTCAGCCAGGGTTACTGCTACCCGTGCATGACCAAACTGGCCCAGTGCGACGTGTGCATCATGAGCCCGGAGCGTTGCCACTTCGAGGCCGGCACCTGCCGTGAGCCGGAGTGGGGCCAGACGTTCTGCATGACCGATCACATTGTGTACCTGTCGAATTCCTCCGGGGTGAAGGTCGGGATTACTCGTGCCACCCAGGTACCGACCCGCTGGATCGACCAGGGCGCCAGTCAGGCATTGCCGATCATGCGCGTCTCCACTCGCCAGCAATCGGGCTTCGTTGAAGACCTGTTTCGCACTCAGGTGGCCGACAAGACCAACTGGCGTGCCTTGCTCAAGGGCGATGCAGTGTCAGTGGATCTGCCGCAGATTCGTGACCAATTGTTCGACAGCTGCGCCGAGGGCCTGCAAGCTTTGCAGGAACGATTCGGCTTGCAGGCGATCCAGACCATTGCCGACGTCGAGCCCCTTGAAATCCGCTTTCCGGTCGAGCAGTACCCGGCGAAGATTGTCAGCTTCAACCTGGACAAGAACCCGATTGTCGAAGGCACGCTGCTGGGGATCAAGGGCCAATACCTGATTTTCGATACCGGCGTGATCAATATTCGTAAATACACGGCTTACCAGCTCGCCGTGCATCAATAAGGACTCCAGCATGCGCACCGAACAACCGAAGATGATCTACCTGAAGGACTATCAGGCGCCCGAGTACCTGATCGACGAGACGCACCTGACCTTCGAGTTGTTCGAGGACCACAGCCTGGTCCATGCGCAACTGGTGATGCGCCGCAACCCCGAGCGCGGCCCGGGCCTGCCGCCGCTGGTGCTGGACGGCCAGCAGCTGGAGCTGCTGTCGGTCACCCTGGCTGATCGCGAGTTGAGCGACGCCGACTATCAGTTGACGGAGAGTCACCTGACCCTGCACCCGACCAGCACCACCTTCACGGTCGACACCAGCGTCAGGATCCACCCGGAAACCAACACCGCGCTGGAAGGCCTGTACAAATCCGGCACGATGTTCTGCACCCAGTGCGAAGCCGAAGGCTTCCGCAAGATCACCTATTACCTCGACCGCCCGGACGTGATGAGCACGTTTACCACCACGGTCGTCGCCGAGCAGCACAGCTATCCGGTGCTGCTGTCCAACGGTAACCCGATTGCCTCGGGACCGGGCGAGGACGGGCGGCACTGGGCGACCTGGGAAGACCCGTTCAAGAAGCCGGCCTACCTGTTTGCGCTGGTGGCCGGGGACCTGTGGTGCGTCGAAGACACCTTCACCACCATGACCGAGCGCTCCGTGGCGCTGCGTATTTATGTCGAGCCGGAAAACATCGACAAGTGCCAGCACGCCATGAACAGCCTGAAGAAATCCATGCGCTGGGACGAAGAGGTCTACGGTCGCGAATACGATCTGGACATCTTCATGATCGTTGCCGTGAATGACTTCAACATGGGCGCGATGGAAAACAAGGGCCTCAACATCTTCAACTCTAGCGCCGTGCTGGCCCGGGCTGAAACTGCCACCGACGCCGCGCACCAGCGGGTCGAGGCGATCGTCGCCCACGAATATTTCCACAACTGGTCGGGCAACCGCGTGACCTGCCGGGACTGGTTCCAGCTGTCGCTCAAGGAAGGCTTCACCGTGTTCCGCGATGCCGGGTTCTCCTCGGACATGAACTCGGCGACGGTCAAGCGCATCCAGGACGTAGCGTACCTGCGTACCCACCAGTTCGCCGAAGACGCTGGCCCCATGGCCCACGCAGTGCGCCCGGACAGCTTCATCGAGATTTCCAACTTCTACACCCTGACCGTGTACGAAAAGGGCTCGGAAGTGGTCGGTATGATCCACACCCTGCTCGGCGCCGAAGGCTTCCGCAAAGGCAGCGACCTGTACTTCGAGCGTCATGACGGCCAGGCCGTGACCTGCGATGACTTCATCAAGGCCATGGAAGATGCCAATGGCGTCGACCTGACCCAGTTCAAGCGCTGGTACAGCCAGGCGGGTACTCCACGTCTGGTGGTGAGCGAGTCTTACGACGCCGCGGCGAAAACCTACAGCCTGACCTTCCGCCAAAGCTGCCCGCAAACCCCGGACAAGGTTGAAAAACTGCCGTTCGTGATTCCGGTCGAACTCGGCCTGCTCGACAGCAAGGGCGGCGAGATTGCCCTGCGTCTGGCCGGTGAAGCCGCCGCCCAAGGCACAACCCGGGTGATCTCGGTAACCGAAGCCGAACAAACTTTCACCTTCGTCGACATCGCCGAACAGCCGCTGCCGTCGTTGCTGCGTGGCTTCTCTGCGCCGGTGAAACTGAGCTTCCCGTATAGCCGCGATCAACTGATGTTCCTGATGCAGCATGACAGCGACGGCTTCAACCGTTGGGATGCCGGCCAGCAGTTGTCGGTGCTAGTGTTGCAGGAGCTGATCGCACAGCAACAGAAGGGCGAAACGCTGGTGCTCGATCAGCGTCTGGTTTCTGCGCTGCGCAGCGTGCTGTCCGACGAGTCGCTGGACCAGGCCATGGTCGCCGAAATGCTCTCGTTGCCAAGCGAAGCCTATCTGACCGAGATCAGTGAAGTGGCGGATGTCGAAGCCATTCACAGCGCCCGCGAGTTTGCCCGCAAGCAACTGGCGGATGCGTTGTTCGAAGGGCTGTGGCTGCGTTACCAGGCCAACCGCGATCTGTCGAAGCAAACTCCGTATGTGGCCGAAGCCGAGCATTTTGCCCGTCGCGCCCTGCAGAACATCGCGCTGTCGTACCTGATGCTCAGCGGCAAGCCGGAAGTTCTGGCGGCGACTCTGGAGCAGTTCGAAACCTGCGACAACATGACCGAGCGCCTGACCGCACTTGCCGTGTTGGTGAACTCGCCGTTCGAAGCCGAGAAAGCCAAGGCGCTGGCCAGCTTTGCCGAGCACTTCAAGGACAACCCGCTGGTCATGGATCAATGGTTCAGCGTCCAGTCTGGCAGTGTGCTGCCGGGTGGTCTGGAAAGGGTCAAGGCGTTGATGCAGCACCCGGCGTTCAACATCAAGAACCCGAACAAGGTGCGGGCGCTGGTCGGTGCGTTTGCCGGGCAGAACCTGATCAACTTCCATGCTGCCGATGGTTCCGGGTATCGCTTTCTTGCGGATCTTGTGATCGAGTTGAACGGTTTCAATCCGCAGATTGCTTCGCGGCAGTTGGCGCCTTTGACGCGCTGGCGCAAGTATGACGATGCTCGTCAGGCTTTGATGAAAGGGGAGCTGGAGCGGATTCGTGCTTCGGGGCAGTTGTCCAGTGATGTGTTTGAGGTGGTCAGCAAGAGTCTGGCTTGAGTTAGCCGTTGACCTTGGCGGCCTTCGGGCCGACCAGGGTCTTGGTTGATTGAGTACATATCCGTTTCTTTGGTAACGGCGGCTTATGGTTTCGCCCTTACGGCGACTCACTTTTTTTACAAGCGCCAAAAAAAAGTAAGCAAAAAAACGCTCGCCCCAGCGTCCGGCCCCTCGCTAAGGCTCGGCGTTCCTTCGCTCCGGTGTCCATCCGGGGGCATCGCCTCCGGTCGGCTTCGCTTCGACCTCCTCTCGATGCGTTCGACTTCGTCGAACGGCGCTACGCGCCTACCCCCCGGATGAACACCTCCACTCAGCCTCCCGACGGGGCGGGTGGATCAAGATCAAAAGCTGCAGGCGAGCTAACGCTCGGCCTGTTGAGTGGTGAAAAGCGAGGGGTGTACGCCGATCCATTGTGGGAGCGGGCTTGCTCGCGAAGGCGGCCTGCCAGCCGACCAAACTCTGACGGATATCCCCGTCCTCTGTGGGAGCCAGCCTGCTGGCGATGGCGGCCTGCCAGCCGACCTGTCTTTTGCGGCTGCCCCCAATCCCTGTGGAAGCTGGCTTGCCAGCAAAGGCGGCCTGACAGCCGCCATGTCTCTTGCGGCTGCCCCCAATCTCTGTGGGAGCTGGCTTGCCAGCGAAGGCGGCCTGACAGCCGCCATGTCTCTTGCGGCTGTACCCAATCCCTGTGGGAGCCAGCCTGCTGGCGATGGCGACCTGCCAACCGTCCAAACCCCAGGGGAGACATGTATATCCGGTCCATCAGGCCGGCCGGTAGGCCGCCTCGCTTTTGCTTTTGATACTTTGCCTCTTCGGCAGGCCGAGCGTAGGTGTTCATCAGGGGGGTGGTCGCGCAGCGCCGTGCGGCGAAGCCGCACACATCGAGAGGAGGTCGTAGCGAAGCAGACCGGAGGCGATGCCCCCTGATGGACACCGTAGCGAGGGAACATCGAGCCTCAGCGAGGTGCCGTACGCCGGGGCAAAGCCTTTTGCTTGCTTTTCGCTGGGCCGGCACTCCGGCGTTTGGAAAAGTGAGTCGCTGTAAGAGCGAAACCATAAGCCGCCGTTACCGCAGCAACGGATATGTACACCAACCACCAACCACCACGACCGCAATCACCCCATCTAATACCCAACCATTCAGCAAAAACAAACATCCCCCCGGTTAACAAAACATAACGTGTCGTCGATTGTCAGCCCTTCAAAAACACCGATAGGATAAGCCAGCTTCCGAAGGGGCTCTGGATTGCGGGTTTCATAACCATGCTCTGAAAAGACTGATCCAGACACGCACCCTTACGGCGCCCTGAAAGGTTGAACGACCTAACAATAATAATGGGGGAAGGTCTATGAGTGAGCCTGTCATGGGTGTGGGTATCTGCCGCCCGCCGGCGTTGCGCAAAATCGCGTTGCTGGCTACAGCGCTCTCGCTGCTGGGCTCTGCCATGCTGTCGGCACCTGTGCTGGCTGCGGCTGCGCCGGCATCCGACGTTGTTTATTCCATTGAATCGGCCAAGGCTGCGAAAAGCCTGATGCTCGATGTCGTCCACGCAGGCAAGCGTCTGGTGGCGGTCGGGGATCGCGGGCACATTCTGTATTCCGATGACCAGGGTACGACCTGGACTCAAGCCAGGGTCCCGACCCGGGCACTGCTGACGTCGGTGTTTTTCGTCGATGACAAGCACGGCTGGGCCGTCGGCCATGATGCACAGATCCTCGCCAGCGAGGACGGTGGTATCACCTGGACCAAGCAATTCGAAGATTTGAAGCGCGAATCGCCGCTGCTGGATGTCTGGTTCAAGGACGTCGACAGCGGCTTTGCCGTGGGTGCCTATGGCGCCTTGCTGGAAACCACCGACGGTGGCAAGCACTGGGAAGATGTCAGCGATCGCCTGGACAACGAAGACCAGTTCCACCTCAACGGGCTCGCGGCGGTCAAGGATGCCGGGCTGTTCATCGTCGGCGAGCAGGGCAGCATGTTCCGTTCCGCCGACTGGGGCCAGACCTGGGAAAAGCTCGAAGGTCCGTATGAAGGCTCGCTGTTCGGGGTGATCGGCACAGCGCAACCTTCGACCTTGCTGGCCTATGGTTTGCGCGGCAACCTCTACCGCTCCAGTGATTTCGGCAGCACCTGGCAGCAGATCGAACTCAAGGCCCAACGCGGCGATCTGGAGTTCGCCCTGTCCGGCGGCACACTGCTTGAGGATGGTTCGATCGTGATCGTCGGCAACGGCGGCTCGGTGGTTCGCAGCAGTGACAATGGCGAAACCTTCAACGTGGTCAATCGCCCGGATCGCATCTCCGTCTCGGCGGTCACGGCGGCGGGCAATGGTAATCTGATCTTGGCCGGGCAGGGCGGCGTTCGCGTCACTTCGGCCAACGGCACCGAGGCGGGAAAATGAGCCGGGTTAATAATAAGAAGGTGCAGCTATGACTTCCCTGAGCACTCCTCATCAGGAAAAGGCGACGCTCCTTGAGCGCCTGATTTTCAACAACCGCCCGGCAGTGATCTTCATCTGCCTGATGGTCAGCGTTTTCCTGTTCTGGCAGGCGACGCTGATTCGGCCGTCCACCAGTTTCGAAAAGATGATCCCGCTGGAGCATCCATTCATTCAAAAGATGATGGAGCACCGCAATGACCTGGCGAACCTGGGCAATACCGTGCGGATTTCGGTGGAAGCCACCGATGGCGACATCTTCTCCAAGGAATACATGGAGACCCTGCGCCAGATCAACGACGAGGTGTTCTACATCTCCGGCGTCGATCGTTCCGGCCTCAAGTCGCTGTGGAGTCCGAGCGTACGCTGGACCGAAGTGACCGAGGAGGGCTTCGCCGGCGGTGAAGTGATCCCGCAAAGCTACAACGGCTCCCAGCAAAGCCTCGACCTGCTGCGCAACAACGTGCTCAAGTCCGGGCAAGTCGGGCGCCTGGTGGCCAACGACTTCAAGTCGAGCATCGTCGACATCCCGTTGCTGGAGTCCTACCCGGACCCGCAAGACCAAGGCAAGTTGCTGGCGCTGGACTACCGCAAGTTCTCCCACGAGCTTGAAGACAAGATCCGCAACAAGTTCGAAGCGCAGAACCCCAACGTCAAGATCCATATCGTCGGTTTCGCCAAGAAGGTTGGCGACCTGATCGATGGCCTGGTGATGGTGGTGATGTTCTTCGGCGTTGCCTTCGTCATTACCCTGATCCTGCTCTACTGGTTCACCAACTGCATGCGCAGTACCGTGGCTGTGTTGAGTACGACGCTGGTGGCGGTGATCTGGCAGCTGGGCTTGATGCACTTCTTCGGCTTCGGGCTTGATCCGTATTCGATGCTGGTGCCGTTCCTGATCTTCGCCATCGGTATTTCCCACGGCGTGCAGAAGATCAACGGCATTGCCTTGCAATCGAGCGAGGCCGACAACGCCTTGACCGCTGCACGGCGAACCTTCCGCCAGCTGTTCCTGCCGGGGATGATCGCGATTCTGGCCGATGCGGTGGGTTTCATCACGCTGCTGATCATCGATATCGGCGTGATCCGTGAGCTGGCCATCGGTGCATCCATCGGCGTGGCAGTGATCGTGTTCACCAACCTGATCCTGCTGCCGGTGGCGATTTCCTATGTCGGCATCAGCAAGCGTGCAGTCGAGCGCAGCAAGAAGGACGCCCACCGCGAGCATCCGTTCTGGCGCCTGCTGGCTAACTTTGCCAGCGCGAAAGTCGCTCCGGTGTCCATTCTGCTGGCGTTGATCGCCTTTGGTGGCGGCCTCTGGTACAGCCAGAACCTGAAAATCGGCGACCTCGACCAGGGCGCGCCGGAGTTGCGTCCGGACTCGCGCTACAACAAGGACAACAACTTCATCATCAGCAACTACTCCACCAGTTCCGACGTGCTGGTGGTGATGGTCAAGACCAAGGCCGAAGGCTGCTCGCGTTACGAGGCCATGGGGCCGATCGACGAACTGATGTGGAAGATGCAGAACACCGAGGGCGTGCAGTCGGCGATTTCCCTGGTGACCGTGTCCAAGCAGATGATCAAGGGCATGAACGAGGGCAACCTGAAATGGGAAACCCTGTCGCGTAACCCTGATGTGCTGAACAACTCGATTGCCCGGGCCGATGGCCTGTACAACAACAGTTGCTCGCTGGCGCCGGTGCTGGTGTTCCTCAACGATCACAAGGCCGAAACCCTGGATCGCGCGGTACATGCGGTGCAGGAGTTCGCCAAGGAAAACAACAAGGACGGCCTGGAATTCATCCTCGCCGCCGGTAACGCCGGGATTGAAGCGGCCACCAACGAGGTGATCAAGGAATCGGAGCTGACCATCCTGATCCTGGTGTACATCTGCGTCGCGACCATGTGCATGATCACCTTCCGTTCCTGGGCGGCGACCCTGTGCATCGTGCTGCCTCTGGTGTTGACCTCGGTGCTGGGTAACGCCCTGATGGCCTTCATGGGCATCGGCGTGAAGGTCGCGACCCTGCCGGTGGTGGCGCTGGGCGTGGGTATTGGCGTGGACTACGGCATCTACATCTACAGCCGTCTGGAAAGTTTCCTGCGCGCCGGCCTGCCGCTGCAAGAGGCTTACTACCAGACCCTGAAGTCCACCGGTAAAGCCGTGCTGTTCACAGGCCTGTGCCTGGCCATCGGCGTGTGCACCTGGATCTTCTCGGCCATCAAGTTCCAGGCCGACATGGGCCTGATGCTGACCTTCATGCTGCTGTGGAACATGTTCGGTGCGCTGTGGCTGCTGCCGGCACTGGCGCGGTTCCTGATCAAGCCGGAGAAGCTGGCGGGGCAGAAGGGCAATTCGCTGTTCGCCCACTGATCCTGTGCCAATGAACAACGCCGCGACTTTGATCGCGGCGTTGTGCTTTGTGCGTTATCAAGAAGTGTAAAAGAACAGCTTTCTGGCCATGTCGGGCGGTACCTTGCTGCGCCAGATTCGCGCAACTTCCTTGTTGTCCCGCGCTTGCCTGAGTTGGGCCTTGAACCCGATGTTGCGTTGGTCCGCGCGTTTCAAGTGCCCGACGCTATAGTCCATCTCGGGGCCGGCGCTGCCGACATAGTGAAAATGGGCATACCACAGGACTTCATTGGACTGTTTGTCCCTGATGGCAAACTCCGTTAGATAGTCCTTCGCGTGGGTGGCTTCGCGGGTTTTCACCAAGTGAATATCCAGCTCTTCGCTTTTCCATAACGCAAACACCTTGTCCGGTGTCGGCGCTTGCCTTTTGTATCCGGCATTGCGGTATTGCCGACCTGCTTCCCGCAAGTCCTTTGCCTGGGCGCGAAAATCTTCGATGGCTGTCAGCGTCTCCTGGGGCGGATTTTCAAGGCGGCCCAGCTCGTCGATGATTGAGTCCAGTTCTTCGGCGAGCTGCTCCAGCAGGCGGTTCCATTCCCAAGGGCTCTTTTCTTCGCGCAATACAGGGTCATCGAGTTGTTTGATTTCGCGGTTAATCATTTTGACCCGTTTTTCGCGCTCCAGCAGCAGCTTGCGCCCTTGCGCAATAATGGTTGCCGCCGACCGTGCTGGCAGTTTTGCCGGGACAGGTGCTGCCTGTACCACTTCAACGTAGATATTTTCCTGCGGGTTTTTACGAAAGGTGCCGATGATCGCGCCGGATTGAAAATCGTGGATGTCGATGAATTCTCCTTGCGCGTCGGGTTGCGACGGGCGAACGTCTCCGACGAGCGTGCCTTTGTTGCGTGATTTGAACACGCGCTTGCTGTCTGATTTGCGGCTTTGCGGCTTTGACGTGGAAGGCAATACTTTAGCCTCCTCGACCTCCAGGATGGCATCAGCCAGGTCTTGCTCGGCGAGAACGCGAGCTTCGTCCAGGCGGCGTATAAAACCGTCCTTGTATTGCACGCGCACATGGCGCGAACCCAGCTCCTCGAGCGCTCGGGTTGCATGGTCACTGAGCGCGTACTGCTTGATTGCGCTTTCATAAAGCGAAATACGTTCATCCGGCGAGTAGCCGCGCCTGCTGCGAGTTTCAATGTGTGCGATATACGCCGATTGAAATTGATTGCCGGCCATCTGGCTGATGAAGAAAGCCTCGGTCTCGTTATCGATCATGCCTGTTCGGACAAGCGTCAGTTCTTTATGGATATTGAGCGATTGCAGCTTCAGGTTGTCGGAAAAGTACACCTCTGGCAGCTGGACCTGCCTTAAAAGTGTATCGCGGGCAGCCGCCCCTGCCGCCGAGACCTTGCCCATTTCCTCAAGGGTTTGCTCCTGCCATATCGCGCACTCGATCAGCGCGTCTGCCCTGGTCAGATCAACTTTATGCAGCGCAAAAAACTCCTCATACGCGTCCGTTTCGCCACGGCGCATCTGCTCATCCATCCGGCGCAGCAGCGCTGACACACGTTCACCTCGCGAGGTAATGAACAGGTCACGACCAAGGTCGCGCAGCATGCCACTGTAGATAATTTGTACGGTTGAGATGTTGGACAGCGCGTGCAATTGCTCCCTCTCGTGCACGGCTGCGTTGTCCAGCGCACGGATGCGGGTGAGGATGTCCAGCAGTTCCCGGCGTACCGGTTTGGATTCATCCATGCGTCGTCGCAATAAGCGCATGGTGACCTCTAATGCAATCTGGGCTGCCCGGGTTTTTTCCTGCTCGACTTGATGCTCCTGTGTGATCCGGTCCTTCTCCGTTGGCGCGGCCGCTTCCAGGTTGTCGAAGGCAGTCACCAGCTTTTCCCGCTGCAACTCAAAATCGGACCTGGCCTGGCGGACGCTGGTGAGTGCTTGATTTTGCGTGGTGACAAGCGTTTCGAGTCGAGCATTGATCTGTTGTTTATCGATCATCAGTTGCGCAACGCTGGCGGCGACTTCTGCGCGCTTGGCTTGAATCCTGCTTTTGGGGCCGCCACCTGTCAGCTTGAGGCCGCGATCAAGTGTCCAGTGACCCAGGCCATCGGTTTTAAGTTTGATGCCAGGATGGCCAGGCTTTTGTGGATGAATAATGAAAACCTCGCCAGAACCTGGAACGACGCTCACTCGGAAGAACAGCCCGGCGACCGACGCATGCCAGGTGTTGTCGATCTTGAAAAGTCCTTTGAGTGTGCCTATTGCAATCGGCTCGACCGGTTCTTTTGGCCAATCGACACGTACGCTCTGCAGTTTTGCCAGCAGTCGCGCCGCGGATGAATCGCGCGCCAGGGTTTTGTCGAAGTCGAGCAGCGTTGTGCCGCCCCCCGGTGGTTCCGAGGGCAGTCCGACAGTGCCTGGCTTGATGACGTGGGCCGGTGGAGCGGGTTGATCGGGCGGCCGGCGCAGTGGTTCCAGCAGCACCCTCAAGCCTGTGTCTTTCTCAATCGTAATGGGGGCGTCCGTTGAGTCCGGGGACTGCACTGCGTGCAGCAACACCATGGCAATGTTCAGCAGAAAATCGATCCATGCCGGGTCACGTACGCTGGGGTCAGTGCTGGAGAGTGCAGGAATATCCTCGATGAGGCTATTGGTCAGCGACACCATCCAGCCGGCCAGCATCAGCGGTGTGCCGAGCGGCAACGCCAGTACCGTGTTGAAGAGCAGCCAGCCGCCTTCGCGTAAAATCGCCCATCGGCTCTCGGTGTTGGAAATGGAGTCACGGTCGGCCAGGTCGACCAACGCCCGGGCATTGCTGCCAAACAGGTACTCCATCAGTTTGCCGTTGTGCAGCGACGCCAGCAGTTCTTCGCCGGACGCTGCGGTGGTCAAGGTAGCGGGGCGGGGTTTGTCCGGCAGGCCGAAGGGGTCCAGTGGTGTAAAATGGACGATGTGCGGTTCCTTGAAACCACCCAGGTCATAAATTGGCCGGGCACGGTCCGACAGCCAGGTCAGCACGCTGGTCTGGATCTCGCCCGGTTCGGCAATGGCGGCGAGCAGTGCTGCACGAGTCGGGTATTGGTGCAAAGACTGCTGGTAGACAGGGCGGTAAAGGATATGCGGGCCGCGGTCGATGTCGGCGGGTTCGATCACAAACATGTTGGTGACCTCGTCCGCGTCGGCTCCCGGCTTGCGCAGCAAAGCCAGCGGCCGGACGACAATATCGTCTTCGCCGACGAACTGATCGGAACGGGCGGGCTGTACCAGCGCGGCAATCAACTGGTAGCCACGGCGGGTAAACCCGCGTTCACCCTTGATCGCCAGCTCCAATGCGTCCAGCGGTAATGTCACCTTGAGTTCATTGGCAAAAAGAACTTCGCGGTTTCGGGCGTCAGCGTCGTCACTTAACAGGAGCTGTTTGATCCTCTCGGGAAAGTGCTTGCCGATATCGACTTTGCTGACCAGCCCAAGCAGGTACTCAGGTGTCATCCATTGCGCCAGTGGTTTTCCATCAAGGTGGCGCAGGGTCATGCTGCCCTTGGGTTTTCCCGCCAGATTTTTCAGGGCCAGGTCGGTCAGGGACATTTTCACTGATTCCAGGTAGCCGCTGCCCAGATCACCGACGGGAACGTGAAAGGTCAACTCCAGGTCATCGGACGATACATCTGGTGCGTCGGAGTGATCCGCCACCATCTGCTCGTGCAGCGTTCGGGCAGTGAATGCCCGGATGTCCTCGATACCTTCGGCCCAGGATTTGCCCTTGGCGGTTTGCCGGGCGCCAGCGAGCTCCAGACTGTGCTTGCGGTAAGCCAGTTGATCGGCAATCGCTGCGTCCTTGAGCCATGATGGCAAGGTCGATTGCAACAGGCGCAGGGATTGGCGTTGCATCGGTGGCGCGTCGGCGAATAGCGAAACCGGGTCAGTTACCCTTGCGTAAAGGTTTTCCAGTTCGCTTGCGCTGATGCTTGCGGGAAGCTTGATCGCGGCGAGGTCTTCCAGTTGCTGATTGAGCAGCAGGGCGGCCTGCACGTCGAAAATGTTGCCGTCGGGCTCGTAGCGCTTCCAGGTGAATGCATCGAGCTGCAGTGGCTGTTGCACCCTCTGTCCCCATGCCTGGCTGAACTCATCAATGGAGGCATAGGGTTCAAGGGTGCCGGACAGGCTGCACAGCAGTGCCCGCGCGCCCTGGGTGACCAGCAGGTCGGTGGATTGGAATGAGGCAGACAGCAGGCCCTTTGATGCAGTGGCTTGCAGGGTATAGGCGTGGATGGCAGGTTCAGCAGGGCGGTCTTGCAGGCACGGATGATCGGCCAGTTGCCGCAGTATTGTCCCGTCGGTGCCCGACTGGCGCACGGCTGCGGCTCTGAGAGAGTCGCGCAGTTGGTCGCTCAGCCATTGCAAGCGACTGCAATCAGCATTGCCTGGTTCACTCCAGTAGTCGGCCAAGGCTTGCTGGAAACCGATGTGCAGAATCGAAGGGAGCTCGCGAATGACATCTTCGAGCATCGACAGGCCGGGCCAGGTGCTTTCAGTGGTGTCGCCAATCGAGAGGAAGGTGACTTTTTGCCGCTGTGCATCGACCAGACGGACTGGACGATCAGCCGTTGCGGTGGAAAAAACAGGCGCATTGCCACTGGCCAGATAGCCCAATACGACATCGACCAATGAGTGGCTGGAGTAGCCCCCGGTGTCATCGGGGAAGTCGAGGAAGATCGAGCTGATGTCGGTGTTGAGCGGGGCGGTTTTTTCGACGATCTGCTGCTCGAGCATCTTCGTCAAAACCGAGCGTAGTGTCGGGCGGTTGGCAAATTGTGTTCTGACAGCGAGGGCCAGAATGTTCAACGGGGAGGTCGAGGCGGGTATCGACATGGGCGCATTCCTTGGCAGTTGGGCTGATACAGCGCCACCTGCACAAGGCATGGGCGACGCCGAGCTGTAGGGCCAAGGTATTGCGCGAAAGAGATTGAAGTGCGTTAGTGCGATACCACCGCCCAGCGCTGAAATTGTGCTAGTGGCAGTCGATTGCCATGTGCCCTTACTGTAGCTCTGTGCCCAGCACCACATTCAACGCACTGCGTGCATCGTCGAGCTGCACCAGCGTGGCATGCCGGGCGCCCAGCGCATCGCGATTCTCGATCGCAGTCAGAATCGCCTTGTGCCGTGGCAGCGCCAGTTCATGCAGGTTTGGCCGCTGGTTGGAATGTTTCAACGCCTCGGCAATCGCCACCGAAAGCATGTTGCACAGGTTGGCCAGTAAATCGTTGTGGGTGGCATCGGCGATGCGGCTGTGGAAGTCCAGGTCAGGTTGCAATAACGCTTCTGGAGTCGGGGCGGCTTCCATGCGCTGGTAGGCTTCGCCGATTGAGGCAATGTCCGCATCGGTGGCGAATTGCGCGGCCAGTGCGGCGGCGGCCGGTTCGATGATGCTGCGCACGCTGGTCAGCAAATCGAAAAACTCATTCTGCGGACTGCTTTGCATCAGCCAATGCAGCACATCCGGGTCGAGCATGTGCCAGTCCTTGCGCGGCTTGACCACGGTGCCAACCCGCGGGCGCGAATACACCAGGCCTTTGGCGACCAGCACCCGGGTGGCCTCGCGCAGGACCGGCCGGCTGACTGCATATTCCTCGCACAACAGGGCTTCGGCAGGCAGTTTGTCGTCGGGCAGGAAACGTCCCGAGACGATCTGCATACCCAGTTCCTGGACAATGCGCGAGTGCATGCTTTTGCGGTCGGAGGGTTTGCGGTAATCCATGGGGAGCGGCGCGTTCCTGTGCGAGAGGGGGTGCCGCGCATGATAGCAGGCACAATGAGATGCATCAGTCGAAAGCTACGAGCACCTTGTACAGACGGGTGCTTGTTGTGGCGAGGGGGCTTGCTGTGGCGAGGGGGCTTGCCCCCGTTGGACTACGCAGTAGTCCCGCTGTTTTTCAGGGCCGCTACGCAGCCCAACGGGGGCAAGCCCCCTCGCCACAGTAAGGCTCCTTCCCACAGCAAACCCCCTCGCCACAGGAGATGGTACTGATCAGTGGGAATGGCGCGGGACTTCGGCGCCGCGGCAGCCGACCAGAAAGTCGAAGTCGCAGCCCTGGTCCGCTTGCAGCACATGGTCGATGTACAGCTGGCGATAGCCGCCGACGATCAGGTTCTGCGGCGGTTGCAGATCGGCCATGCGCGCAGCCAGTTCGGCATCGGGAATGTCCAGGTGCAGACGGCCGCTGGCACAGTCGAGTTCGATCCAGTCGCCTTCCTTCACTGCCGCCAGCGGGCCACCGGCAGCCGCTTCAGGAGCCACGTGTAACACCACGGTGCCGTACGCCGTGCCACTCATGCGTGCATCGGAAATACGCACCATGTCGGTCACGCCCTGGGCCAGCAGCTTGGCCGGCAGGCCCATGTTGCCGACTTCGGCCATGCCCGGATAACCTTTCGGCCCGCAGTTCTTCATCACCAGAATCGAGTTGGCATCGACATCCAGTTCAGGATCGTTGATGCGCGCCTTGTACATATCGAAGTTCTCGAACACCACCGCACGACCGCGATGCTGCATCAGTTCTGCCGAGGCAGCGGACGGCTTTAGCACCGCACCCAGCGGCGCCAGGTTACCGCGCAACACGCAGATGCCGCCGTCGGCGCGGATCGGGTTGTCGAGGGTGCGGATCACTTCGTCTTCGCCATAGATCGGCGCGTCCTTGGTGTTCTCGCCGATGGATTTGCCATTGACGGTCAGGGCGTTCGGGTTCGGGATCAGGTTGGCTTCACCCAAGCGACGCAACACCGCCGGCAAGCCACCGGCGTAGTAGAACTCCTCCATCAGGAAGCGCCCGGATGGCTGCAGGTCGACGATGGTCGGCATACCGCGTCCCATGCGCGTCCAGTCGTCGAGGTCGAGCTCCACGCCGATGCGCCCGGCGATGGCTTTCAAGTGGATCACCGCGTTGGTCGAGCCACCGATGGCGGCGTTGACGCGAATGGCATTCTCGAAGGCTTCCTTGGTCAGGATCTTCGACAGTTTCAGGTCTTCGCGGACCATCTCCACCGCGCGCATGCCGGACATGTGCGCCAGCACATAGCGGCGTGCATCCACCGCTGGAATTGCCGCGTTGTGGGGCAGGGAAGTGCCCAGTGCTTCGGCCATGCAGGCCATGGTCGAGGCGGTGCCCATGGTGTTGCAGGTACCCGCCGAGCGGGACATGCCGCCCTCGGCGGCGAGGAAGTCGTCGATGCTGATGGTGCCGGCCTTGACCTGCTCGCTGAGCTGCCAGACCACGGTGCCGGAACCGATGTCCTTGCCTTTGTGCTTGCCGTTGAGCATCGGCCCGCCGGTGACCACGATGGCCGGTACGTCGCAACTGGCGGCGCCCATCAGCAGGGCCGGGGTGGTTTTATCGCAGCCGGTCAGCAGCACCACGCCATCGATCGGGTTGCCGCGAATGGCTTCTTCCACGTCCATGCTCGCCAGGTTGCGGGTGAGCATGGCGGTGGGGCGCAGGTTCGATTCGCCATTGGAGAACACCGGGAATTCCACTGGAAAGCCCCCGGCCTCGATCACCCCGCGTTTGACGTGCTCGGCAATCTGGCGGAAATGCGCGTTGCACGGGGTCAGTTCCGACCAGGTGTTGCAGATGCCGATGATTGGCTTGCCATGGAACTGGTGGTCGGCGATGCCCTGATTCTTCATCCAGCTGCGGTACATGAAGCCGTTCTTGTCGGCGGTGCCAAACCATTGGGCGGAGCGCAGGGTGGGTTTCTTATCAGACATAATCGATTCTCTTATTGTATGACTATATTGTTCGAGCTTTGGCTTACCTTAAGCGCAAAATCGCCGGTTTGGAAGTGTTGTTGGGTAAATAGTAATACTATATAGTCGGCTGCAACGGAGGGATGGCCCAGACGAGATTTCGCCAGAGGCGTCCCCCGAGGTTCTATAACAACAACAATCGGAGACCGATCTCATGAGCCAGGAACTGCGGCTTATCCGTCGCATCACGCTGAAACTGATTCCTTTCCTGATCCTGCTGTACCTGATCGCCTATGTGGATCGCTCCGCCGTGGGCTTCGCCAAGTTGCACATGGGTGCCGATATCGGCCTCGGTGATGCCGCCTACGGCTTGGGCGCCGGGCTGTTCTTCATTGGCTACTTCCTGCTGGAAATCCCCAGCAACCTGATGCTTGACCGTTTCGGTGCTCGACGCTGGTTCGCGCGGATCATGGTCACCTGGGGCGCCATCACCATCGGCATGGCCTTTGTCCAGGGACCCAACAGCTTCTATGTGATGCGCTTCCTGCTCGGTGCCGCCGAGGCCGGGTTCTTCCCGGGCGTGCTGTACTACATCACCCAGTGGTTCCCGGTGCGCCACCGCGGCAAGATCCTCGGTCTGTTCATCCTCTCCCAACCCATCGCCATGATGATCACCGGGCCGGTCTCCGGCGGTTTGCTGGGCATGGACGGCGTACTCGGGCTGCACGGCTGGCAGTGGCTGTTTATCGTCATTGGCATGCCGGCAATCCTGCTGACCTGGCCGGTGTTGCGTTACCTGCCTGATGGTCCGCAACAGGTGAAATGGATGGACCAGGCCGAAAAGGACTGGCTGACCGGCGAACTGCAAAAAGACCTGCAAGCCTACGGCCAGACCCGCCATGGCAATCCATTGCACGCCTTGAAAGACAAGCGAGTCCTGTTGCTGGCGCTGTTTTACCTGCCGGTGACCCTGAGCATTTATGGCCTCGGCTTGTGGCTGCCGACGCTGATCAAACAGTTCGGCGGCAGTGATCTGGTGACCGGATTTGTCTCGGCGGTGCCGTACATTTTCGGCATCGTCGGCTTGCTGATCATCCCGCGCAGCTCCGACCGCTTGAATGATCGTTATGGCCACCTGGCGGTGTTGTATGTACTGGGCGCCATCGGCCTGTTCCTCAGCGCCTGGCTGTCGGTGCCGGTGCTGCAACTGGCGGCGTTGTGCCTGGTGGCGTTCGCGCTGTTCTCCTGCACGGCGGTGTTCTGGACCTTGCCGGGGCGTTTCTTCGCCGGTGCCAGTGCGGCGGCGGGCATCGCCTTGATCAACTCGGTAGGCAACCTCGGCGGTTACATCGGTCCGTTCGTGATTGGCGCGCTCAAGGAGTACACGGGCAACCTGGCTTCGGGGCTGTATTTCCTGTCCGGGGTGATGGTGTTCGGGCTGGTGCTGACCGGTGTGGTGTATCGCTTGCTGGAGCGCAAGCACGTGTTGCCCGCTGACCAGTTTGCCGCCAGCGCGCGCGGTGCGACCCGTACCTGAATCTGAAGGTTAACACCGGCCAAATGTGGGAGCGGGCTTGCTCGCGAAGGCGCAGTGTCAGTCACCTGTGATGTTGGATTTGACGGCCTCTTCGCGAGCAAGCCCGCTCCCACATGGGTCCTGCAGCGTTTTCGAGTTTTTGCATACAGGAGAGAATTTCATGCGTCTGGTTCAATTCGAGTTGAGTAACGGCGAACGCCGCGTTGGCGTGGTCGACAACGGTCTGGTGCGTGAGGTACAGGACGCGCGCACCGTTCGTGATCTGGCATTGGCGGCGATCGAGGCGGGCGCAAGCCTTGAGCAACAGGTGCAAAGCCTGGGCCTGGGCATCAGTCACGACTACGCCGACCTGCTGGCGAAGCTACGCATCCTGCCGCCGCTGGATCATCAGGACCCTGCCCACATGCTGGTCAGCGGCACGGGCCTGACCCATCTGGGCAGCGCCTCGGCCCGGGACAAAATGCACCAGCAAAGTGGCGACGAAACCGCGATGACCGACACCATGCGCATATTCAAATGGGGTGTGGAGGGCGGTAAGCCGGCGGCGGATGAGGCCGGTGTGCAACCGGAATGGTTCTACAAAGGCGATGGCAGTATCGTCGTCAGGCCGGGCCAGCCGTTTCCCCTGCCGCCGTTCGCCGAAGATGCCGGTGAAGAGCCGGAAATCGCTGGCCTGTACGTCATCGGTCACGATGGCAAGCCGTATCGCCTCGGTTTTGCCGTGGGCAACGAATTCTCCGATCACGTCATGGAGCGTAAAAACTACCTGTACCTGGCGCATTCGAAACTGCGCAGTTGCAGCTACGGCCCGGAACTGCGGGTCGGCGAGTTGCCCCAGCACCTGGCCGGCAGCAGCCGCATCCTGCGCGATGGTGAAGTGCTGTGGCAGAACGAGTTTCTCAGTGGCGAAGCGAACATGTGCCACAGCTTGGCCAACCTTGAATTCCACCATTTCAAGTACAGCCAGTTCCTGCGTCCGGGGGATGTGCACATTCACTTCTTCGGCACCGCGACCTTGTCCTTCGCCGACGGCATCCGCACCCGACCCGGTGACGTGTTCGAAATCAGCCAGGCCGAATTCGGCGCGCCTTTGATCAATGGTATTGCCCCGGTCGCAGCGGCATTCGAGCCCGGCAGCGTCGGCACACTTTGAGGAGATTTGCATGATCCGGATTCTTGGTCACAACTACATCGGTGGCCAGCGCAGCGCGCTCGGCACCGTCAAACTGCAGAGCATTGATGCGTTCACGGGCGAAGCCTTGCCCCACGATTTTTTTCAGGCCAGCCCTGAAGAAGTCGATGCGGCAGCGCAAGCGGCGGCGACGGCCTATCCTGCCTACCGTAGCCTGAGTGCCGAGCGACGGGCGCAGTTTCTCGATGGCATTGCCGACGAACTCGATGCGCTCGATGATGAATTCGTCGCCGTGGTCTGCCGCGAGAGCGCATTGCCAGCGGGGCGGATTCAAGGCGAGCGCGCACGGACCAGCGGCCAGATGCGCCTGTTCGCCAAAGTGCTGCGCCGTGGCGATTTCTACGGCGCGCGGATCGACCGCGCACTGCCTGAACGGCAACCCTTGCCGCGTCCGGACTTGCGCCAGTACCGCATCGGCCTGGGACCGGTGGCGGTGTTCGGTGCCAGTAACTTTCCGCTGGCGTTTTCCACCGCGGGCGGCGATACCGCGTCGGCCCTCGCGGCCGGATGCCCGGTGGTGTTCAAGGCCCATGGCGGTCACATGGCCACGGCCGAACTGGTGGCAGACGCAATCATTCGTGCCGCTGAAAGAACCGGTATGCCGGTCGGCGTGTTCAACATGATCTACGGTGGCGGAGTCGGTGAAGCACTGGTCAAGCATCCGGCGATCCTCGCGGTCGGCTTCACTGGTTCGCTCAAGGGTGGTCGCGCCTTGTGCGACATGGCGGCAGCGCGTGCGCAACCGATTCCGGTGTTCGCCGAGATGTCGAGTATCAACCCGGTGATTGTGCTGCCCCAGGCGTTGCAGGTACGCGCCGATACGGTCGCCCGCGACCTGACCGCTTCGGTGGTGCAAGGTTGTGGCCAGTTCTGCACCAATCCAGGCCTGGTGATCGGTATTCGCTCCCCTCAGTTCAGCGCCTTTGTGCAGCAGGTGGCCGGGTTGATCGGCGATCAGCCGGCCCAAACCATGCTCAACGCTGGCACCTTGAGCAGTTACGGTAAAGGCTTGCAAAAGCTCCTGGATCATCCGGGGATCGAGCACCTGGCCGGCAATGCGCAACAGGGCAATCAGGCGCAGCCGCAGCTGTTCAAGGCGGATGTCAGCTTGCTCATCGATGGCGATGAAGCGCTGCAGGAGGAAGTGTTCGGGCCGACCACGGTGTTAGTGGAAGTGGCGGATCAGGCGCAACTCAGTGCGGCGTTGAACGGTTTGCACGGTCAGTTGACGGCCACCGTCATCGGCGAGCAGGCAGACTTCGAACAGTTCCGTGAATTGACACCGTTACTGGAGCAGAAGGTCGGCAGGATCCTGCTCAATGGTTATCCAACCGGCGTCGAGGTTTGTGATTCGATGGTCCACGGCGGCCCCTACCCGGCAACCTCTGATGCGCGTGGCACCTCAGTCGGGACGCTCTCCATCGACCGTTTCCTGCGCCCGGTGTGCTTCCAGAACTACCCCGACAGCTTGCTGCCGGACGCGCTGAAGAACGGCAATCCGCTGCGCATTCAGCGTCTGGTGGATGGCAACCCATCGCGCGACGCATTGTAAGGTCCGAACACAATACTTGTGGGAGCGGGCTTGCTCGCGAATGCAGTGGGTCAGTCAACGCATCTGTCGACTGATCCACTGCATTCGCGAGCAAGCCCGCTCCCACAAGAGGGATGTGTAGAACAGTCATCAGGTGCATGCGCTATCATTGCGTTTTTCCCTGCAAAGATTGACTGCCATGACCGCCGTAACCGATACCTTGCTCAACGTCCTCGAACACTGCGATATGGTGGAAATCGACGGCCTGCACGCTTTCGAATTCTCCCTCGATGAGTTGGACAACCTGCACATCGAATGCATGGATGGCCGCGCGGCCAAGCACTGGGAGTTCACCCCGGCGCAGATTCAGGCGGCGACGTTCGATGCAACCCTGCAAAGCTGGCTGATCAAAGGTGATTCCGGTGAGCACCGGCTGGTGTGCATGACCGCTTTTCGCGGTGACAACGATGACGGTGAAGAAGCGTCCGGGGATGTTTAATCTCTGGCCACTGTTGATCGCCAGCGGCATCGGCGCGATGGGGTTTGAGTCAGCATCTGCCAACGACTATCAATTGCTCGTGGGTTCGTACACCGCTGGCCAAAGTCAGGGCATTTATCGTCTGAGCTTCGACAGCGCCACGGGGCAGATCAACGCCAGGCCGCTGCAAGTGATCAACAGCCAAAACCCGTCGTGGCTGACCCTGTCCAAAGACCAGCGACACCTGTTCGTGGTCAACGAAAACGGCCCGGGGCAGGCTGATCCGGTCGGGCGCGTCAGCAGTTATTCGATCGACCCCAAGACCGGTGAGCTGCGTCTGACCAGTCAGGTGCAGAGCCTGGGTAACGAGCCGACCCATTTGAGCCTCAGCGCGGATGCCGGCCACTTGTTTGTCAGTAACTACTGCGTAGCCGAAGATCCGGGCGGTACCCTGGCGGTGTTGCCTGTGGCTTCCGATGCCACGCTCAAACCTGTTGTGCAGATGAGCAGTCACCCATCGAGCCGGGTCAATCCCGAGCGGCAGATGTCGGCGCATGTGCATTCGACAGTCCCGTCACCGGACGGCAAGTATGTGTTCTCCAATGACCTGGGGGCAGACAAGGTCTTTGTCTATCGCTTCGATCCCAAGGCCAACCCTGAGTTGCCATTGGCCCCGGCGACCCCGGCCTTCGTGCAGTTGCCACCCGGTAGCGGGCCGCGCCACTTGCTGTTCAGTGCCGATGGCAAACACGCCTGGCTGACCATGGAAATGAGTGCGCAGGTCGCCGTGTTCGACTACCACGATGGCCGGCTTGAGCAGACGCAGATGATCGATCTGGCGGCCGGTCAGGCGGTTTCAGACAAGGCAGCCGCTGCACTGCATGCTTCGGCCGACGGCAAGTTCCTCTATGTCAGCAACCGTGGCACGGCCAATCAGTTGCTGGTGTTCGCCATCGATCAGGCGAGCGGTCACCTCAAGGAATTGCAACGCCGGGCCGTGGAGGGCGATCACCCAAGGGAATTCAGCCTCGACCCCAGTGGCAAATTCCTGCTGATCGCCAATCAGAAGAGCAACCAGATTGTCGTTGTCGAGCGCGATGCGCAAAGCGGGCTCCTGGGTAAAACCGTGCAGAAACTGCCGATGGATGCGCCGAGCGACCTCAAGTTCCTGGTGCGTCAATAGGCCGCAGGCCCCGGCTGATGGGGCCTGCCTGCTTTTATCGATGACGCTGATAATTGGTAATGCTACAAAACATTTCAAGGCGTCGCCCCTCGAAGGTTAAGTTTGCTTCACGGCCCCACCGGGCAAGCAAGCCAACTGACTCCGAGGATTAGCGCCATGAACTTCAACCTCTTCTCTGTAATCGCCGCTTCCGCCATCTCCGCTACCGTTGCCCTGCCAGCCAGTGCCAACGTTGAAATCAGCGACAGAAAAGCCCACACCCAAAGCTACACCCAGAAATACCTGCAACAGAGCGCGAATTTCTACGCTGCGCTGGATCATAAAACCCAGCACTGAAAGTCCAGCTTTTGCGACGGGGGGGCTGTGGCGAGGGGGCTTGCCTGTGGTGAGGGGGCTTGCCTGTGGCGAGGGGGCTTGCCCCCGTTGGGTCGCGCAGCGACCCCCATCGTCCAGTTCGGCTATGTGGCGGTCTTAACTTCGAATAGCTCGATTGCCTCAAGGAACGCTGGGGTTGCTGCGCAACCCAACGGGGGCAAGCCCCCTCGCCACAGGCAAGCCTCGCCACAGGCAAGCCTCTCGCCACAGGCAAGCCTCGCCACAGGCAAGCCTCTCATCACAGGCAAGCCTCGCCACAGGCAAGCCTCTCATCACAGGCAAGCCCCCCTCGCCACAGGCAAGTCCCCCTCGCCACAGGTGTGGGGCTTACTTCTTCATCACCGCCGTGAACAACTCCGACTCCAGCAACCGCTGCAACCACGTCTGCAAACGCCGATACGGCGTCTGGGCGAACCACTCGCGGTCGACATGGGCGAACTGTCGTACAAATGGCATCAACGCCATGTCGGCCAAGGTCGGATGATCGGCCAGCAAGTAATCGCGACGCTCCAGCAGCTCATCAAGCCTGCGCAGGAACACTTCACCCTCGGTGCGATAAAACTCCATGGGCTGCTCGGGATAACGCTCGGCGTATTTGTAGCGATTCAAATGCACCTTGAACCGCGTGTCGTTCTCTTCGATCAGCCTGGCGATTTGCTCGGTTCCGACTGGATCATCCTTGAGCAACCAGTCCTGCGGATCATTCTGTGCCAGGGCCCAGCGCATGATGTCCAGGCTCTCGTCGATCACCCGGCCGTCAACACTCAACACCGGCACCGTGCCCTTGGCGGACAGCGCGAGCATCTCGGCCGGTTTGGCTTTCAGGCTGACCTCGACGATGTCCACGGCAACCCCCGAGTAACGCAGGGCCAGGCGCGCCCGCATGGCATAGGGGCAGCGGCGGAAGGAATACAGGGTGGTCATTTCACCTCCAGGGTGCTCAAGCCGTTGCCCTGGCGCTGGACCTGGATCTGCACCGGTATCCGTTCATGCATTTCCTGTACGTGAGAAATCACCGCGACCTTGCGCCCCTGTGCCTGCAAACCGTCGAGGGCATCCATGGCCAGTTGCAGGGACTCCGGATCGAGGCTGCCGAAACCTTCGTCGATGAACAGCGATTCGATCTTCAGCGTGCTCGACGCCATGGACGCCAGTCCCAGCGCCAGCGCCAGTGACACCAGGAAGGTCTCGCCGCCGGACAACGAATGCACCGAACGCAGTTCGTCGCCCATTTCGGTATCCATCACCAACAGGCCCAACATGCTGCCGCCACGCTTGAGGCGGTAGCGCCGCACCAGTTGTCGCAGTTGCACGTTGGCGTGGTGGACCAGCAGGTCGAGGTTGTAGGCCTGGGCGATCTTGCGGAAAGTGTCGCCGGTGGCCGAACCGATCAAGGCATTGAGGCGTGCCCAGCGCTGGTACTCGGTGTAGGCGTCGGCAATCTGCTGGCCCAGGGCCTGGTTGGCATTTTGCCGGCGCTGATCTTCGACCTGTTCGGCACGCAGTTCCGCGCACAGCTGTTCGCTGACGGCGTACTGGCCCTGCAAATCGCCGAGGGCGCTGTCGAGTTGTTCGGCGTCGATGTTGCCGTTGTGCTGCGCCTGATGCTGGAGCAAGACCTTGTCGCGCTCCTGCACCAGAACCTTGGCCTGTTCGATGGCTTTTTCGCTGTCCTGCAAGCGTTGACGCAACTCGCTGACGCAGGCGTCATCGACCAGCAGTAATTCTTCAAGGCCGGCGTCATCCAGTTGCGGATGGCGGGCGCGCCAGTCGGCGATTTTACCGGCGAGTTCACGCTCTTCGCATTCAAGTGCTTGCAAGCGTTCCTGTTGTGCCTTGAGTTCGGCGGCGATTCGCACTTGCTGAGTGACTACGTTTTGCAGTTCCTGGGTCGTCGCGGTTTCGGCGCTGCGTGACGTTTCAACGTCCCGTTCCAGTTGTTGCTGCCACTGCTCGGCGCTGCCGTGTTCGCCGAGCAACTGCCCGAGGGTCTGCTGGCTCGCCTGTTGTTGTGTGGCCAGTGCTTTGAACTGCTGCTCGGCGGCTTGCAATTGCTGCAGGCGGGTTTGCTGCCGATCCTGTTCCTTCTCAAGGTGTTGTTGGCGCTGTTGCTGTTCGGCCAGCTCCTCCTTTTGTTGCTCGAGTTGCGCCAGGCGCTCGGCAATCTGTCGGTCGAGCTGCAGGAAGGTCGCGGCCGGCTCGACGCGCAGCGCTTGCAGTGTCTCGGCCGGCAAAAGGCTGGCGAATGCTTTGAGTTCTTCGTCCAGACGCTGCTGGTCGTTGCCCAATTCCCGTTGTTGATTGTCCAGATGGCGTGCCGCTTGCTGGTGCGCGGTTTCGGCCTGGCGCAGTTGTTGGGTCAGGCGCGCGGCATCCTGTTGCAGGGTGAGCAGGGCGCTCTGGCGCTGCTCGTCCTGACCGATGCTCTGATTCAACTGGCTGTTTTGCTGGGCGAGCCAGGTATCGCGTTTCTCGCTGTCCTGATTCAGCAACTGACTGGCCAGCGGGTGCGCTTGCAGGCTGGGCGTCACGGTTTGCTGGCGGATCGCCAGTTGCTCCTGCTGTTGCAGCAGTTCCTTTTGCTGGGCGATCAGTCCGCCGACTTCGGCGCGCAGGTCGGTGAGCTTTTCCTTGAGCAGATCGACGGCTTTCTGGGCGTTGGCCTGTTCGCCTTCATCAAAGCGGCCGAGGCTCTGCAGCAGCGCTTCGGGCTGATGATAGGGGTGCTCTTGGCTGCCGCAGACCGGGCAGGGCTGGTCATCCTGCAATTGTGCACGCAGCTCCTCGACACTGGCGCTGCGGGCCAGGCGCTGACGCTCCAGCAGCTCGCGGGTGACGCTGAGGGTCTGCTCGGCGACACTCAGCTCAGCCTTGGTTTTGACCCCGTCCTGGGTCAGGCGCTCACGCTCCTGTTGCGCACTGAGCTGGCGTTGTTGCAGCTCGGCGCCGCGCTTGTCCAGTTCCTGTTGGCTGGCCCACAAGCGGGTCAGCTCTTCGATCGCGCGCAGCTGTTTGCGGTTGTCCTGCAGCAGGCTGCCGAGAATGCCGATCTGCTCGGCGACGGCATCGGGTTCGGCGCCGGCCTCCTTGTACAGCACTTCCAGCTGTTGCTTCTGCGCGGTGAACGCTTGCGCACTGTGCGTGGCGTTCTGCTCCAGGGTGGCCAGTTCCGCCTGCCCCTGGTTCAGCCGGTTGCCGATCAGCATCAACTGTTGCAGGCGATCGCGGTAGGCAGTCCAGGCGTTGCTCAAGGGGGCCAGATGGCTGCTTTGCTCAAGTTCGGCGGCGATGCGCTGCAAGTGCGCGGCGACCTGGGTTTGCCGGTCGTGCAGGGTTTGAATCGCACTTTGGCCCTGAGTGCACGCCTGTTCGGCGACGAGCTTCGCTTCAGCGCCAATGGCGGTGTCTTTGGCCAGGCGGGCGAGGGTGCTTTGTTCGTCGAAGGCCTGGCGCAAAAGCGGCGCGCTGTCGGTTTGCCGCTGTTGCGCTTCGGCCAGGGCGATCCGCACCGCGCCCAGCTCCTGCTCCAGCTGCGTCTGGCGCTCGCCGAGTACGCCGTGTTGCTGAGTGTGCAGGGCAATCTGCGCCGCCAAGGGGGTCCGTAATGCATCGATTTCGGTTTTGCGGGCGAACTGATGCCGCTGGGGGCCGAGTTGCTCCAGGCGGGTCAGCTGCAGGCGCTCGCCGTCCAGGCTTTGCCAATGGGACTGTGCCGATTGCAGTTGCTCAGTGGCGCTGTGTTGCGCGTCCTGCAACTGGCGCAATTCCTTGAGCCAGGTGTGCTGCAATTCGAGCTGCTTGAGCTGCGCCTGCTGCAATTTCAGCTGTTGTTGTGCGCCATTGAAGCGTTCATCAAGCTGCGCCCGGGCCTCGGGAGCCAGGGGTGTCACACCGCTGGCCTGATCCTGCAGCAGCTTGTGGGTTTCACGGGCTTCTTTGGCCTTGTCGAAGGCGCGCCGGCCGAGCCGGGTATAGAGCGCAGTATCGGTGAGTTTTTCCAGCAACTCGCTGCGTTCGTTGTCGTTAGCCTTGAGGAAGGCGCTGAATTCGCTCTGGGCGAGCAACACCGCGCGGGTGAACTGCTCGAAGTTCAGACCCAGCACGGTTTCGAGCTGGACCTTGAAGTCGACTTTCTGGCTGGCCAACAGTTGATCCAGATCGATGTCGCGCAGGCTCTGGCGACTGGCCTGCAGCTTGCCGCCGGCCTTCTCCCGGGCGCGATTGGCTTCCCAGCGGGCGCGGTAGCGGCGGCCATCGATGCCGACAAAATCCACTTCGGCATAACCTTCACCGGTGCCGCGACGCAGCAGGGTGCGCGGATCGCCCGTGCTGATTTCGCCGTCGGCGTCCGGCGCCTTGGCCGACACCTGGGCGTTGCTCAGCCGCGGCACGGCGCCAAACAACGCCAGGCACAAGGCGTCGAGCAGGGTGCTTTTGCCGGCCCCGGTCGGCCCGGTGATCGCGAACAGTCCCGCGCTGGCCAAGGGTTCGGCGGTGAAGTCGATGTCGAACGGCCCGGCCAGGGAGGCGAGGTTCTTCAGGCGGATGGCGAGAATCTTCATGGTTGTTCGCTCTCCATCTGCACGTCTTGCAACAGCTCGGCAAAGTCCTTGAGGGTTTGCTCGTCGACCTCGCTGCCGAAGTTGTCCTGCCAGGCGCGGCTGAAAAGCTCCTGTGGGGTGAGTTGATCCAGTTCGATCAGCGCACCACCCTCGTCGTTGCCTTCACGGCTGCCTGAGCCTGCGTATTCGGCGGCGATGCGCACCAGGCGCACGGCCTTGCCTTGCAGGGCGGTTTCCACTTGCTGGCGCAGGTCGGGCTGCGGCTCGTCGAGGCGTACCCGTACTTCCAGCCAGGGCTGGCGCTGGATGTCGGCCAGCAGATCGATGTTCGGTAGATCAGCCAGGAGCAGCAGTACGTCCGCCATCGGCGCAGGACCGATGCGTTGCAGGTTGACCGCGCGGGGTATCAGTTTCGGTTCGACGCTGACCAGGGTTTCGCCATCGAGGGTGATGTCGAGAATCTGGTGCTGGTAGCCGATTTCGGAGAACGACAGCGGAATCGGCGAGCCGCTGTAGCGGATGCGTTCTTCGCCATTGACCTTCTGCGGCTTGTGCAGGTGACCGAGCGCCACATAGCTGATGCTCGGCCCGAACAGGCTCGCCGGCAGGGCTTCGGCATTGCCGATGATGAGGCTGCGCTCGGAATCTTCCGACACCGAACCACCGGCCATGTGCGCGTGGCTGATGGCGATCAGCGCTTGGCCGGGTTGGCGCCTGGCGTTGGCCGCCTCGATCAGCCATTCATGCACCTGGCCGATGCCGCGCAAGTAGTTGTCAGCCAGGTGTGCGCCGGTGACTTCCGCCGGGCGCAGGAACGGCAGCGCCAGGCACCAGGCGGCGATGGCGCCGCTGGCATCCGGCAGCGGCAACAGCAGGCGTTCGGCGTCCAGTTGTCCGTCGTCGAGCCACAGCACGCGACCCAGCGCATGGGTGCGCAAGCGGCGCATCAAGGGCGCAGGCAGTTCGATCCGGGAGCCGGAGTCGTGGTTGCCGGCGATCATCACGATGGTCAGCAGCGGCTGCTGCTCGTGGGCACTGACGATGAAATCGTAGAGACGTTCCTGGGCTTTGACCGGCGGGTTGACCGTGTCAAAAATGTCGCCGGCGATCAGCAGCACATCCGGCTGATCCAGCTTCAGCTGGCGCAGCAGCCAGTCGAGAAAGCAGCCGTGTTCGAAATCGCGATCCTGGCCATGCAGGTATTGCCCAAGGTGCCAGTCGGAGGTGTGAAACAGACGCAAGGCGAACTCCGTAGGAATAAAGGTCACTGCCGCGAGGAAATGGATGCGGCGAAAGGAGGAGAGTTTACTGGCAAAAGACCGAGGCTGCTGGATCCCTTGAAAGAGAATGGGGGGCGCAGGGGCGGTTCGAGAATGAACACCGGAGGCTCTGAAATGCCCTTTCAGGGTAGGGGGCTTGCCGGAGAAAACTGACGAGCGGTGGCGTCGAACTGTCAGTTTTTACAGTAGGCATGATCTCGGACAAAGCGCTTAATTTGTTCCGTACGTGGTGTCCAGCCGGACGTGAAGGACCAAGCGTGCATTTTTTCGTGAAGCAAACGTACGGTTGCCCCAGCCGCTGAGGTCGTGATGGCAGCGCTGTGATTTGCACGGCATCGACTGTTGCAACCGGCAAACAATGGAGAGTCCCATGTCACAGCGTCGTGTAAATGTCATCAGCAAAAGCCCCAACCCGCGCCATGGACACGTCTTTTCCCCTAAGTCCAGAGCCTATTTTGCCTGGGAGGCAGGCAAGCTCGATTATGGTGCGCTGAACCAGCGAGAATCGGGCAAGTTTTTCCCTGCGACCGTCGGCGATCTGCATGACCCCTATGCACCGCAAGACCAGACCAGTTTCGCGCCGCCGCCTGATGGTAAAATTGCCAGTGCAAACCAGGCCACCGGGGCCATGCTGGATGAGCCAGGCTCGCATTGGCAAAAACACCCAGTGTGCCCTGGTGAAGTGCTGGAGATTTCCTGGTATTTCACCGCCAATCACGTGTCCCGGCGCTGGGTCTATTTCCTGACCAAGAAAGATTGGGATCCCGGCAAGGTTCTGTCGCGAGACCAATTTGAACCAGAGCCGTTTTATACGGTGCAAATTAATCTGCAACCGTTCTGGGAACATTCGGAGCAGATGAAGCCACCGACACCGACCGTTCACGGGCTGCCGCTGCCCGAGCGCAGTGGATACCATGTGTTGCTGGCCGTCTGGGAAGTTGCTGATACCCCAAATGCGTTCTATCAGGTGGTGGATCTGGATTTTGTGCCACCGGATGGCGGGGGTGAACGCCCCTCCGTACCGACCGGGCTGAAAGCGGTGAGCATCACCGACAAGCAAGTGGAACTCGCTTGGAAAGAATCGGATGGTCCAGCCCCGATTGCGTTTTATCGTATCAAGCGCAACGGGACCATGTCCGTGGATGTGCCTGCACCGGCGTTGACCTGGACTGACAAAGGCGTTCTGCCTCAGACCCACTACAGCTACGTCATTACGGCGCATGACGAAGCGGGCGAAGTTTCCGATCCGAGTCGGCCGCTTCAAGTGCAGACACTGCCCGAAGGTGGCGGCCCCAGCGCTCCGATCAATCTTCACTCAATGGGGCAGACAACCCAGAGCATCACGCTGATGTGGGGGGCTTCCACCGGCACGGCACCCATCGTGAACTACCTGGTCTACCGGGATGGCGTTGTAGTCAAAACGCTCAGTGCCACCCAGACCGAGTATGAAGACACGGGGCTGACACCTGACACCGAGTATCGCTATGAAGTCAAAGCGCTCGACCTGGATGGGAAACTGTCCCCACCGAGCAATCTTTTGCGTCAGAAAACCAAGGCTGAAGGTGGCGGCCACCCGGCATGGAAGCTCGATACCTTCTATGAAACCGGCGCTCTTGTGAGTCATGGCGGCGGCATTTGGCGTTGCTTGCAAAGACACACCTCGTATGCACCTGATTGGGCGCCAGGCCTGGACACCAGCGAGGTACTTTGGGCTGCGCATACGCCAGCACGCAAATAGGTCCAGCAGGACGCCTCGCCACTGGTTGGGGCGTGGCGTCCTGTCCCCGGTTCATTAAAGCGTTTCGCGGTCCAGCAACTGCCGCTTACGTTCAACCCCCCAACGATAACCCGACAGATTGCCATCGCTGCGCACCACGCGATGGCAAGGGATCGCCACCGCCAGACGGTTGGCGCCGCAGGCTTGTGCCACGGCCCGGACGGCTTTGGGCGCGCCGATTCGTTGGGCGATCTCGGCATAGCTGGCGGTGCTGCCGACCGGGATTTCCCGCAGGGCTTGCCAGACCCGCTCCTGAAACGCGGTGCCTTGCACATCCAGAGGCAGGTCCAGGCCGATCGCCGGCGCTTCGATAAAACCGACCACCCGGGCAACCAACTGCTCGAATTGCTGATCGGCGCCAATCAGATTGGCGCGCCGGAACTTGTCCTGCAGATCGCAGACCAGTTGCTGTGGATCATCGCCCAGCAGAATCGCGCACACTCCGCGCTCACTCTGCGCCACCAGAATCGCGCCGAGTGAGCACTGGCCGATGGCGAAACGAATATCATTGTTCTGGCCGCCCGCGCGGTAATCGCCGGGCTTCATCCCCAGCAGGTGGTCGGCCGCTTCATAGAAACGGCTATTGGAATTGAAGCCGGCCTCGTACAGGGCGTCTGTCACCGTGCCGCCGTCCGCCAGGCGTTCGCGAACCCTGCGCGAGCGATGGGCGGCGGCGTAACCCCTGGGGGTCAGGCCGGTGACGGCTTTGAACACGCGATGGAAATGGAAGCTGCTAAGGCCCGCGGCTTCAGCCAGTTCGGCCAATGCCGGCGGTGTCTCTGTGCTTTCGATGCGGCGGCAGGCGGCGGCCACGGTCGCGGCATGTTGTGCCGCAACGGCGCTCTGGTCCTTGCTTGCGCGCTTGCTGGGCCGGTAGCCCGCAGTCCGGGCCTGCTCGGCGGTGTCGAAGAACTCGACATTCTCAGGCTTGGGCAGGCGCGCCAGGCTGCTGGGGTTGCAATAGATACCGGTGGTTTTCACCGCGTAGACAAATTGCCCGTCGGCCTTGGGGTCCCGGGCAACGACGGCGGCCCAGCGCGGATCGTTTTCTATGCTGATCGTGGTCATTTGCGTCGTCATGGCGGCCTGTCCGGTGGGTGGTTCTGTGCAGGTTAACCAAGCTTGAGTGTCTTCACACTCCGGCGCTTGCGGTCAAACTCCAGGGCTTCAACCTGCGGTGCGGAAGGTGAAATTGATACGTTGTTCACCCAGTCGCGGGTGCAGGCCGTCCTTGATCGGCAACACGCCGTGATAGCGCAGGCGATCCCCGCCACCCCAGACCACGATGTCGCCGTGCAGCAAGGGGATTCGCTGGCTTTTGTCGCTGCGTTCAAAACCGCCGAACAGGAACATTGCCGGCAGGCCCAATGACACCGAAACAATAGGGGCCGCCAGGCAGGTTTCGTTTTTATCCTGATGCAGTGACATTTTAGCGCCGGGGATATAACGGTTGATCAGGCAGGAGTCCGGCACAAAGTCGGCGAATCCCGCCTCCGTTGCCGCCGCTTGAGCCAGCTGGTAAAACGCCTCGGGCATATCCGGCCACGGCAGGCCGCTTTGCGGGTCGTGGCGGGTGTAGCGATAGCCGCTGCGGTCGGTGGTCCAGCCCCAGGTGCCGCAGCTGCTGAGGGCTACCGACATGGTAAAGCCGCCGGGCGTGATCATCTGGCGAAACGGCGCGGCTGCCAACACCGCCTCTAGTGCGGGCAACACGCGCTCCAGCCAGGTCAGGGCGAAGCCTCTGAGAACGTATGATTGCTCACCGATCTGCTCGCGCCTGGGCGCTTGCTCGGGCTCTGCATCGGCAAACAGATCGAAAGTCATCGGATTCATAGGCTCATGACGCATCGTTCGAGAAATGCCTGGTGGGACTCAGGAAAGCGCACTGCCAGCCCCATCTGTTCATGCCAGCGTTTGGCAATGGGCACCAGGCCTTCCGGATTCGAAGTGACCAGTCTGAAAGGCATTGCCAGGGCGGACACTCCGACTCTTGCGGTCAAACCGTCCAGATGGTCGCGGCAGAGGGTGTTACAGGGCTTTGCTGACGCTGATTTCGCTGATCACGTCGCCCTGGCCATGAATGGCATCCAGCGCTGCCCTGGCTTCTTCTGCGGTGCCGTTTTCAAGTTGCGCGAACTCGAAGCGGCGTTCGCCGTTGAGCTTGTATTTGATGACGTACTTGGTCGTTTGAGCCACGGTCATATCTGCCTTTCTTTATATCGGGTACGTCACTCAGCTCAGTTTTGTGCTGGAGCGGCGGATGATTTTGATCGAGTGCGTCAGCGTCGGTTTACGGGTCACGCTGATCGCCCGGCGGTTGACCGTATCGATGGTGATGTTCCAGAAACCGGTGCTTGGCGCCGTGATGCGTGCCGGGAAGGTGTCGAACGCACCGCCGTGATAGGTGTGGCGACCGCCATTTTTGAAGCTGCGGAAGTTGGCGTCGTTCATCAGACGGATGTTGCACATTTGGGAGCATTGAATGACGACGATATCGTCCTCATTGAGGTGCTCGCGCTGATGGATAAATTTCATGGGGCGCCTCCAGAAGGGCTTTTTCTACAAAAACGGCGCGCAGTTTATCAGCCCGTAGGCTTTATTATCCGGCCGGGAAGGGCTCGGTGAACAATAAAAAACCGATATTGCGTAATTATTGGGCGGTAAAAGACATCGCTGCGGAGAAAAACCGGGTTTGTGTGGTCGGAGGGTCTTTATCGGAGGTTTTGTATGAAGTGGGGTGTATGGGGTCTGCCGTGGGTATTGGCAATGGGTGGTTGTGCAAGTGTCGCCGATATCAACCAGACGCTGCCGACCATGAACGTGCGTTCAGGAAAGAAGCCCCAGGAATATGCGCAGTGTCTGAGCGACAAGCTGGCTGACAGCCGCGGCGCCCTGCAAATAGAGCCGCAAAAAGACGGGCTGCGAGTCATCGTGCCGCAGAAATTGTCTTCTGGCCCGGCCGCGGTATTCGATATCGAAGAGCGCTCCAGCGGCAGCGGCATCAAGTTGCACGAACGTATCTCCAACGTGCCAGTGCGTCCACGGGATGTACAAGATGCTGCCAACGAATGCATTTCCGGCTGATAGACTAACGCCAGTTCGCATCGATGCCGTCAAAGCCAGGCTTTGGCGGCATTGTCATTTCTGGAGTCGGGCATGAAGCGGGAACAGGTACGGCAACGTCATGCAGAGGGTCTTATCTCTGCCACCCATGTGATCCAGAACCCGGCATGTCCGGAGGAATGGATCGTGTTTTTCAAGAAAAGCGCCGGGCGCAGCTACTTTCTGGTGGACGATCAGGATGAAGTCGAGTCCTTCGCTCGTCTGGACGAGTTGGTCGAGACCGTGCGCGGTCTCGGGATCAAGTTCGCGGAAATCCACATGTAGGGCAGGGCGCCTTACTTGCAGACCACCACGACGCTGCGGTTCTTGTAGTTGCCAACGTCGGCACCGAGGGTCTTGTCACTCTCCTTGAGCGAAGGCGTGCCGTCGGTACCGACAATCCGGTACCCGGTGCCAGCGCAGGAGGCCTCGGCTTTTTCGTAACAGGTGGCCCAGGAGTTGGCTTCGCCGGAACAATCGATGGTCAGGCCTTGTTCGCCATTATCCAGGTAGGTTTGTTCGGTGGTGGCGCAGCCGCAGAGGGCCAAAGCAGCTATCAGTGGCAAGATCTTGTTCATGGCGTGGTCGTCGTCAGGGGGATAGGCTAAGGCTGTGACAGCGCCGCAGGCAAAAGGTTATAGCGAAAGGCCACTTATGTGTGGAAGTTCACAAAAAAGCCCTGCGCAAAGGCAGGGCTGTGGTCGCATCAGTTCTTGTCTTTGCCGCGGCGCTTGGGTGCCGGATGCTGATCCTGGAACACCGATGCCACTTCGATGGCCAGTGCCTCGGTCGGGAATGGCCCGGCGATATTTTCGCCGGCGACGCTGTCTACCCACCATTGGCCGTCTTTCGCCTGGTTGATCAAGTACCCGTTAACGCTTTTTGCTGCCGACATTTAATAACCTCGTGGTCTGGTTCAATCGCACCATAATAGCGCCAAATGCACCCAACCAGTGTCGACAGGCGTATGGTGGTTTGTTTATTGCAGGGCCAAACCGTGCAAATCCGCGAGTCTCTGCTATCAATAATGGGCTGTCCGCAGGCCTGTTCACTCTCGCGGGGAACTATCGGCGAGAATTTTTCTCTATGATGGCATCGGATAGCCAGCGCGGGGCATTGTAAGGTGCCCGCCGCCTGATTAGACTGCGCCGAAACTCGAACACACAGCCTTTTCAAGGACTTATATGATCAAGAAATGCTTGTTCCCAGCAGCCGGTTACGGTACTCGCTTCCTGCCAGCGACTAAAGCCATGCCCAAAGAAATGCTGCCGGTGGTGAACAAGCCACTGATCCAGTACGGCGTCGAAGAAGCACTGGATGCCGGTTTGAACGAAATCTCCATCGTTACCGGCCGCGGCAAGCGCGCCCTGGAAGACCATTTCGACATCAGCTACGAGCTGGAAAACCAGATCAAGGGCACCGACAAGGAAAAATACCTGGTCGGCATCCGCAAGCTGCTCGACAACTGCTCGTTCTCCTACACCCGCCAGACCGAAATGAAAGGCCTGGGCCACGCAATCCTGACTGGCCGTCCGCTGATCGGCGACGAACCGTTTGCGGTGGTCCTGGCGGACGACTTGTGCGTCAACCTCGAAGGCGACGGCGTGCTGACCCAGATGGTCAAGCTGTACAAGCAGTTCCGCTGCTCGATCGTGGCCATCCAGGAAGTCGATCCGCAAGAGACCCACAAGTACGGCGTCATCGCCGGCGAGATGATCCGCGACGACATCTACCGCGTTCACAGCATGGTGGAAAAACCAAAACCAGAAGACGCTCCGTCGAACCTGGCCATCATCGGCCGCTACATCCTGACCCCGGACATCTTCGACCTGATCGAACAGACCGAGCCAGGCAAGGGCGGCGAAATCCAGATCACCGACGCCCTGATGAAGCAGGCCCAGAACGGCTGCGTGATGGCCTACAAGTTCAAGGGCAAGCGCTTCGACTGCGGCGGCGCCGAGGGTTACATCGACGCGACCAACTTCTGCTTCGAGAACTTCTACAAGACTGGCAAGGCTTACTGATAGCGGCTTGGCAGGTTAAACACAAAAACGCCCCGACTGGTTCGGGGCGTTTTTGTGTGTGCGCGCAAAAACTGTAGGGGCCGGCTTGCTGGCGATGCGGGATTGAGCTTTGTGTTGTCCTTTCGGGCCTCATCGCTGGCAAGCCAGGCTCCTACAGGTGTTGCGATATCCCGGTTTCGCCCTGCGACTTCGAATTTGCAGGGGCTTATTTCACCTCGCGAATCCCACGCCCCGCGCATTTGAGCACAACGCTTGCTCAGCGGCCGTGCGCAGGTATGCTGTTGGCCTGCCGAGGAGATTGAAAATGGCCTACGATTTTGACCTTTATGTGATTGGTGCCGGTTCCGGCGGGGTGCGGGCTGCGCGGTTTGCTGCCGGGTTTGGTGCGAAAGTGGCGGTGGCCGAGAGCCGTTACCTGGGCGGGACCTGTGTGAACGTCGGTTGCGTGCCGAAGAAACTGCTGGTGTACGGTGCGCACTTTGCCGACGACTTCGAGCAGGCCTCGGGTTTTGGCTGGAGCCTGGACGAGGCGCAGTTCGACTGGGCGACGCTGATCGCCAACAAGGATCGCGAGATCAATCGCCTCAATGGCATTTATCGCAACCTGCTGGTCAACAGTGGCGTCACGCTGCATGAGGGTCATGCCAAAATTGTTGACCCGCATACCGTCGAGATCAATGGCGAGCGCCACAGCGCCAAACACATTCTGATCGCCACCGGTGGCTGGCCGCAGATTCCCGATATTGCGGGGCACGAGCACGCGATCAGTTCCAATCAGGCGTTCTTCCTCAAAGAGTTGCCCAAGCGTGTGTTGGTGGTGGGCGGTGGCTACATCGCCGTCGAGTTCGCCGGCATCTTCCACGGTTTGGGCGCCGAGACCACATTGCTCTATCGCGGTGAGTTGTTCCTGCGCGGCTTCGACGGCTCGGTGCGCAAGCATTTGCAGCAAGAGCTGGCCCGGCGTGGCATGGACTTGCAATTCAATGCCGATATCGCGCGCATCGACAAGCAGGCTGACGGCAGCTTGAAAGCTACCCTCAAGGACGGGCGCGTGCTGGAAGCGGATTGTATTTTCTACGCCACTGGCCGGCGTCCGATGCTGGACAACCTCGGGCTGGAAAACACCGGTGTGAAGCTCGACAAGAAGGGCTTTGTCGAAGTCGATGAGCTGTATCAGACCGCTGAACCATCGATCCTCGCCCTGGGTGATGTGATCGGGCGCGTGCAATTGACGCCGGTGGCGCTGGCCGAAGGCATGGCGGTGGCACGGCGTCTGTTCAAGCCGGAGCAGTATCGTCCGGTGGATTACAAAATGATCCCGACGGCCGTGTTCAGTCTGCCGAACATCGGCACCGTTGGTTTGACCGAGGAGGAGGCTCGGGAAGCTGGCCACGAAGTGCAGCTTTTCGAAAGCAGCTTCCGGCCGATGAAGCTGACCCTGACCGAGTGCCAGGAGCGCACGTTGATGAAACTGGTGGTGGATGCCAAGACCGACAAGGTCCTGGGTTGCCACATGGTTGGCCCGGAGGCCGGTGAGATCGTTCAGGGACTGGCAATTGCCTTGAAGGCCGGCGCGACCAAGCGCCACTTCGACGAAACCATCGGCGTACACCCGACGGCCGCCGAAGAGTTCGTCACCATGCGCACGCCGGTCGCCGGTTAATCGCCTTTGGCTGTGTCTGGCGTTGCCGCAACGGCAGCGGCCAGGCGCACGCTTTCTTCCAGGTCTGCCTGGGCCTTGGTCAGCTCGGTTTCCAGCGCCTTGTTCAGCTGCGACTGCTCGTCGACATTCTGTTTGAGTGCCTGGCTTTCCAGCAGGGCGACGCGCAAGCGTTCCTGGAGGAGGGTGCGTTCGCCGTCGACCCGGGTGGTCTGTTCCAGTAGCTGATCCTGGCGGGCGTGGCTTTGCTTGAGCTGTTCGTGCAGTGAGCTCAACTCGCGCAGGGTGCCGCGGTTTTCCGTCAGCAGGCGCTCGTTGTCGCGATGCAGTTGGGTGATTTCGTCCTGGCGCACCAGGGCGCTCTGCTGTGACTGACGCAACTCCATCTGCAGCTGCTGAACCTGGCCTTCATGGCGACTGATTTCCTGTTCGCGCTGTTCCTTCACCGCATTGCGATAGTGCTCCAGGGCATCGCGGGCATGCAGATGCTTTTCCTCAAGGGAGCGGATCTGCTCGTCCTTGTCTTGCAGGCGTAGTTCGAAATCGGCCAGTGCCTGATTCAGCCCGGCGTTGCGGGTCTGCTCGGTCTGCAGCATCGAGCGGGTGTCCTGCAGTGCGTCGGATTCCTGGGCCAGCGCCAGGCTTTGAAACTCGTACTGCTGCTGCAGCTCAGTGTTGGCGTCCTGTGCTTCGGTGAGGCTGGTTTCCAGTGCCTTGCGTTGTTGTTCGAACTGCGTGCAGGCCTGGTCGATGGGTTCCTGTGCCTGCTCCTTGAGCCGTTGGGCGAGCCTTGCGACCAGCGCCAGCAACTCGTCATCAATGGGTTCGGAGGGTGTTTCGGTGCGTTCGATGCTGTCGTCCAGCTCTTTGAGATAGCGATGGATCGTGGTTTTCGAACCGGTATTGCCCATCTCGATCCGCACGGCGTCGATGCTGGGGTTATCGCCGCGGGCGAGGATCGCCAACCGGGCCGCTTGAACTACCGCTTTATTTACACCACCGCGAGCCATGGGGTCTCCTACGATTTAATACTGTGGTACATACCACTGATATACACATTGTACCATTGAATTGAATAAGTTAAATGCTCGATGATACTGACACGGGATATACTGGTATTACCACGTGTGAAGGTGGTTTTGATACGTTTTTGGCACAAGTGGTCCCCTGTAGGAGCGAGCATGCTCGCGAAAAACCAGAGAGCACCGCGGGCATTCAGGAAGCCCGCGTTATCGTTGGCGTCCATCGCGAGCGTGCTCGCTCCTACAATTCAACGCGGTCCTTGTAGGAACGAGCACGCTCGCGAAAAACCAGAGAGCACCGCGGGCATTCAGGAAGCCCGCGTTATCGTTGACGTCCATCGCGAGCGTGCTCGCTCCTACAGTTCAACGCGGTCCTTGTAGGAGCGAGCATGCTCGCGAAGAACCAGAGAGCACCGTGGGCATTCAGGAGACCCGTGTCATCGTTGACGTCCATCGCGAGCGTGCTCGCTCCTACAGTTCAACGCGGTCCTTGTAGGAGCGAGCATGCTCGCGAAAAACCAGAGAGCACCGCGGGCATTCAGAACGCCCGTGTCATCGTTAACGCCCATCGCGAGCGTGCTCGCTCCTACAGTTCAACGCGGTCCTTGTAGGAGCGAGCATGCTCGCGAAAAACCAGAGAGCCCCGTGGGCATTCAGGAGACCCGCGTTATCGTTGACGTCCATCGCGAGCCTGCTCGCTCCTACAGTTCGCCAATTTGTAACTAGTCAGAAGGTATTTCCATGAGCGACCTCAATCGTTACCTGCAAGCCGCCACTCGCGACAACACCCGGCGTAGCTACAGGGCAGCTATTGAGCATTTCGAAGTGACCTGGGGTGGTTTTCTGCCGGCTACTGGCGACAGTGTGGCGCGCTACCTGGTGGCCCATGCCGGGGTGTTGTCGATCAACACGTTGAAGCTACGGTTGTCGGCGCTGGCGCAGTGGCATAACAGTCAGGGGTTTGCCGATCCGACCAAGGCGCCGCTGGTGCGCAAGGTGTTCAAAGGCATCCGTGCGCTGCATCCGGCGCAGGAGAAACAGGCGCAACCTCTGCAACTTCAACATTTGGAGCAGGTGGTCAACTGGTTGGAGCAGGAGGCGCAAACTGCCCGGACTCAGGGCGATCGCCCCGCACTGTTGCGCGCCAGGCGGGACACCGCATTAATCCTGCTAGGTTTCTGGCGGGGCTTTCGCAGCGATGAGTTGTGCCGGCTGCAAATCGAGCACGTTCAAGCCAGCGCCGGCGCGGGGACCACCCTCTACCTGCCGCGCAGCAAGAGTGATCGCGAGAACCTTGGCAAGACTTATCAGACGCCGGCGCTGCAGCGCTTGTGCCCCGTGCAGGCCTACATCGAATGGATCAACGAGGCGGCACTGGTGCGCGGCCCGGTGTTTCGTGGCATTGACCGTTGGGGGCATCTGAGCGAGGAGAGCTTGCACGCCAATAGCGTGATACCGCTGTTGCGTCAGGCCCTGGGGCGCGCTGGAATCGCGGGCGAACTCTATACCAGCCACTCCCTGCGTCGTGGATTCGCCACTTGGGCGCACCAAAGCGGCTGGGATCTGAAATCGTTGATGAGTTATGTGGGCTGGAAGGACATGAAGTCCGCCATGCGTTACATCGAAACCAATCCGTTCCTGGGCATGGCGCTGCGCGCAGAAAAGCCGGTCGCGCCCGAGATACCGAATTCTTCTATTAATACTGTCGGCTAATAGCGAAAACAAATCAGCGGCATGAGGTTTGCCAATGAGCCTTGCGTTCGTCGAGTGGGTAAAGTTCTCTCCATCAACTTCTTAACCCCTGACGGAGAGTCAACGATGCCTATCATCAACAGCCAAGTTAAACCGTTCAAAGCTGATGCATTCAAAAACGGCGACTTCGTAAAAGTCTCGGACGCTGACCTCAAAGGCAAGTGGTCTGTGGTGTTCTTCTACCCGGCCGACTTCACCTTCGTATGCCCGACCGAGCTGGAAGACCTGGCTGACAACTACGACGCTTTCCAGAAACTGGGCGTCGAGATCTACAGCGTTTCCACCGACACTCACTTCGCCCACGCTGCCTGGCACAACACTTCGCCAGCCATCGGCAAGATCCAGTACACCATGATCGGCGACCCAACCCACGCCATCTCGCGCAACTTCGACGTGCTGATCGAAGAGGCTGGCCTGGCGGATCGTGGCACCTTCGTAATCAACCCGGAAGGCCAGATCAAGATCGTTGAACTGAACGATGGCGGTGTAGGCCGTGACGCTTCCGAGCTGCTGCGCAAGATCAAGGCTGCCCAGTACGTCGCTGCTCACCCGGGTCAGGTTTGCCCAGCCAAGTGGAAAGAAGGCGAGGCCACTCTGGCTCCGTCCCTGGACCTGGTCGGCAAGATCTAAGTCTGTGACGCGCTTCATCAGGGCGGACTTCCGCACCTTCTAAGCAAGCTGCACCGCCCAATAAAAACGCCCGGGCGAGATTCGCTCGGGCGTTTTTTTATGTCTGTGAATACAAAGGAAATCGCCCGTATGTTGGACGCCAATCTTAAAGCCCAGTTGAAATCGTACCTGGAACGGGTCACCCGGCCGATCGAGATCGTTGCCTCCCTCGACGACGGTGCGAAATCCCGGGAAATGCTCGAACTGTTGAAAGACGTTGCCAGTCTTTCCACCCAGATTACTTTGCTCGACAACGGTGACGACGCACGCAAGCCATCGTTCTCGATCAGCCGCCCCGGTGCCGATATCAGCCTGCGTTTCGCCGGCATCCCGATGGGCCATGAATTCACATCCCTGGTGCTGGCCCTGCTGCAAGTCGGCGGTCATCCATCGAAAGCCAGTGTTGAAGTGATCGAGCAGATCCGCTCGCTCAAGGGTGAGTTCAACTTCGAGACGTACTTCTCGCTGTCCTGCCAGAACTGCCCGGACGTTGTCCAGGCGCTGAACCTGATGGCGGTGCTGAACCCGAACATCCGTCACGTGGCCATCGACGGCGCGCTGTTTCAGGCAGAAGTCGACGAGCGCCAGATCATGGCGGTGCCGAGCATCTACCTCAACGGCGTGAACTTCGGCCAGGGCCGCATGGGCCTGGAAGAAATTCTCGCCAAAATCGACACCAGCGGAATCGAGCGTCAGGCTGAAAAAATCAGTGCCAAGGAAGCCTTTGACGTACTGGTTGTCGGCGGTGGCCCGGCCGGTGCTTCGGCGGCGATCTATGCAGCCCGTAAAGGCATTCGTACCGGTGTGGCGGCTGAGCGTTTTGGTGGGCAGGTGCTCGACACCATGGCCATCGAGAACTTCATCTCTGTACAGGAAACCGAAGGGCCGAAACTGGCCGTTGCGCTGGAAGAGCACGTCAAACAGTACGACGTGGACATCATGAATCTGCAGCGTGCCGATAAGTTGGTGCCAGGCAAAGAAGGTGAGTTGCACGTAGTCCACTTCGCCAGCGGTGCGCAATTGAAAGCCAAGACTGTCATCCTGGCGACCGGTGCACGCTGGCGTGAAATGAACGTGCCTGGCGAACAGCAATACCGCAACAAGGGCGTTGCATACTGCCCGCACTGCGACGGTCCACTGTTCAAGGGCAAGCGCGTGGCGGTGATTGGCGGCGGCAACTCCGGCGTCGAAGCGGCCATCGACCTGGCCGGTATCGTGTCCCACGTGACGCTGCTGGAGTATGACGTTCAACTGCGTGCCGATGCGGTGTTGCAGCGCAAGTTGCACAGCCTGCCGAACGTGACCGTGATCACCAGCGCGCAAACCACCGAGGTGGTCGGCGACGGTCAGAAGGTCAACGGCCTGCGTTACAAGGATCGTCAGACTGACGAGCTGCGAAGTGTAGAACTTGAAGGGATCTTCGTGCAGATCGGTCTGCTGCCCAACACTGATTGGCTCAAAGGCACCATCGAGCTGTCACCCCGTGGTGAGATCATCGTCGATGCTCGCGGCGAAACCTCGGTGCCTGGTGTGTTCGCCGCCGGTGACGTGACCACTGTGCCGTACAAGCAGATCGTGATTGCGGTGGGCGAGGGCGCCAAGGCTTCCCTGAGTGCTTTCGATCACCTGATCCGGACGTCGGCACCGGCATAAAATCGGTAGCCGGAGACACAAAAAACCCATGAGAGATCATGGGTTTTTTGTGTCTGACACATTCCAAATGTGGGAGCGGGCTTGCTCGCGAAAAGCGCTGTGTCATCCAGCAGAGATGTTGGCCGACACTGCGCGTTCGCGAGCAAGCCCGTTCCCTCAGGGGATTTTTCTATGGTCGTTCCCGCGCGTGGCAATGATCCATCATGCTTTACAGCGGTGCTGGCTGAATGATCTCGACCCAGTAGGCGTCCGGGTCCTTGATGAACGCCAGGCTCTTCATGCGACCGTCGCTCAGGCGCTTCTGGAAATCGCAGCCCAGTGCCTCGAAGCGTTCGCACGCGGCAACGATGTCCGGTACCGAAATGCAGATGTGGCCGAAACCGCGCGGATCAGTGTTGCCATTGTGGTAGGCAAAGTCCGGATCGTTTTCGGTGCCGTGGTTGTGGGTCAGTTCGAGAATCCCGGGGATCGACTTCATCCACTCGGTACGCGCGGCGGCATCGGCCGGGATCTGGTTTTTGTCGACCAGCGCGAGGAAGTACAGGCTGAACTCGGCTTCCGGGAAATCGCGTTTTTCCACCAGCGAGAAACCCAGAATGCGCGTGTAGAAGTCCAGTGACCTGGTGATGTCCTTGACCCGCAGCATGGTGTGGTTGAAGACGAATTTCTGGGTGGCGGTGTCCGGTTGTGCGGTAACGCCCGGGAAGGTGTTCAATTCTTGCAGGCTCATGGGCCCTCCGGAAAATATGTGGGCTAACGAATGGTGACAATGATACGCAAGGGTTCCGACATCGCCAAACCCGAATGACCGGCTATTGCCTGACAGCCGGACGGGCCTCAGACTTTAGGCCTCAATCCGTAGGGGCCCGGTGCAATGTTCCGATTCTGTAAATCGTTGTTGGTCCTGGCAGGTGTACTTTCATTGGCCAGTGCCGCTTACGCAGATGCGCCAGTCATGACCTGGCCAGCCGGCTGGCAGGTTGAGACAGTTCCCGAAGCTGCTTCCGGCGTCAGCCGTCAGCGCGCGGTAAAAATTGATCAGGGCGCTACACCGGTCATGGTGATGGAGTTGACCATCAGTCAGGTGGAAAGCGGGCATCAGGTCAATCTGCAGGGTGTGTTGCTGGAAATGCGCAAATCCTTGCAAAAGGACTTCTTTCAAGGCGGATACCAGAGTGTTTGCACTCGAATTCATTCGACGATGTTGAGTCGCCTGGCTGCGCTGGAAACTACCTGCACCATCACGCAGAACGGCCAGCATGTGCTTTCTCAAACATTGGTCGCTGCGGTGGATGCCGATAAGGCCTATGTTCTTTCCTACGCCGGAAAAGCGCAGGATTATAAGGCGAGTCAGGATGAAATTGCGGCTGCGCGCAATAGCCTGAAACTTTAAAGCGGCGACAGTGTTTTGCGGGCTGGCAGCGGGGTTTTTAGATATTCAGAATGGATTAAGCAAATAGTTAGTCGGCAACCAGGTAGTTGATCGCTGCTGTTCGTTGCAATTAGATGCCATTCATGAAAAAGCCCTGCATCGGCAGGGCTTTTTTGTTCCAGCGAGTGTCAGCCGCGAAGCCAGGAATCCACGGTGCCTGCACCGTATTGTTCCTTCCAGGCTTTCAGGCCGCGGTGATTGCCGCCCTTGGTTTCAATCAGCTCGCCGGTGTGCGGGTTCTGATAGACCTTGACCACACGGGCGCGACGGGTTTTTGGTGCAGCCTGCTGCAGGCCGGATTTTGTCGGGTTCGGATCGAGAATGGCAATGATGTCACGCAGGCTTTTGCCGTAGGTTTTCATCAACCCCTGGAGTTTCTCTTCGAATTCGATTTCTTTCTTGAGCCCGGCATCGTTCTTCAGCGATTCCAGCTGCTTGAGCTGCTCTTGAAGGGCCTTTTCGGCTGCACGAAATTCAGCGAGTCTGGACAATATCTTTACTCCAATAGTGTGTTTGGCTGATACCAACCGCAAACAAAGCTATAAGCCAAGAGCCTTGAAGCGACCCGGTGACAGTGATTCACCTGCCAGTTTAGCGCTGGTATGAAAAATTGTAGTAGTTAATTGCTCAAGAGTAAATCCTGACATTTTCTTCATGTAACAACGGTGCTGTGTTGATTCCCATGGCTGGGGGTTATCGTTGTATGCCGGTTAAATGTTTAGTTAATGTTCACTTAATGCACTAATGAACTCCGCGCCGGGCATCGGTTTAGCGAACAGATAACCTTGCAGAAAGTTCACACCCCGATCACTCAGGTAATCACTTTGCTCAAGGGTTTCCACGCCTTCGGCGACCAGTGCCAGATCGAGCTTGCCCGCCAGTTCGATGATGCTGTCCAGTATGTGGCTGGAGGGGGTATCGATACCGATCATGGCCACGAAACTCTGATCGATTTTCAGGAAGTCCACATTGAACTGGCTCAGGTAACCAAGGCTCGAGTGACCCGTACCGAAGTCATCGATGGCGATCTTTATGCCCATTTCACGCAGTTGTTCGAACAGTTTACGGGTGGTGGCCGTAGGCTCGATCAGTTCGCGCTCGGTCAGCTCCAGTACCAGGTGGATCGACCCTTGAGTAAATGCGTCGAGAAACTCTTGGCAATCCTGAACCAGTTGCAAGTCCTGGCAGTGATTGGCGGTGATATTGATGCCGATATGAAGCGGCTTTTCGAATGAGGCGCTATGCGGCGCGAGGAGGGCGGCTGTCTGGCGCATCAGTGAGCGCGTCATTGGCACGATCAGCCCGGTGTGTTCAGCAAGCGGGATGAACAGGTCGGGACGCACCAGGCCTTCGGTTGGATGCTTCCAGCGCATCAGGACTTCAGCCCCCGACCAGCGCTTGCTGTCGCCATCAACAACGGGCTGGAAATACGGAATGAACTCCGCCGCATCCAGCGCCCGCTGCATTTCATGGGTCGGCGACACGGAACGCTTTTGCAGGAAATGCCCGATGAAACCTGCGATCACGCCAAAAAACAGCAGCAAGCTGAACAACGGCGGGTATTCGCTGGTCATGTAGCGCCAGGTTTCGCCTGAAGGAAAACCGGCCGACACGGAAAAGGCATAGCGTTGCGAGGTCAGATAGCTTTGCGCTACCGGCAGTCGGGGCAGGGCAGTGTCATGAAATACACCGTCGGCCGACAACCAGTTCTTGCCGACTTGCAGTTGCAGTAAAGTCTTGCGTCCAATCAGGCGCAGTACGTTAGCCAGGTGGTAGCCATCAAGGGTCGCCAGGGCGCCTTTTTTGCCTTCGCTGAGCCTATACACCAGCAGCGCCGTGTTGGGCGTGACCGGGTTGCCGTTCATCAGCCATAACGCCCCCTGGGTGTAGTCACCGGGGTTGACCTTCTCCTCAATGTCACCGAACAGCGAACTGCAATAGATGATGTCCTCCCACACCAGATTGGTCGAACGCACGAACGGGCGGCGGGTGACCTGTTCGCGCAGGGGCAGTTTGACGTCGTTGCAACTCTGGCCGGCGAGTGGCAGTAACTCGTGTGCGGCCTGAGCGGTGTTATCGAGCATCAGTTCGATCTGGCGAATCGCGTCCTCGGCAGTTTGTGCGCTGCTTTGCTCCAGGGTGCGCTCTGCCTGCATATGAAGAATGAAAGACCCGAGCAACACCGGGAGCAATCCGCTGATCAGAGTGCCAGCCATTCTGGTGCGGCGATGGCGGGTCTTGGCTTTGAGTGGCATTCGCGAAACCTGAGGCGGTGAAGTAGGGCTCTCAAATGCTGGCAGGGCAGGGTGCCTCCCAAGAAGAGTTCGGTGATTGCCATGATAGATGGCCGACGGCGGTTTGGGGTTTTACGCTGTAACAAAGCGCTTGCGCGGTCATGGAAAAAGGGGATTTTATACAGAAGGCGGACAAACTGTTTTACGCTGTGTAGAATCGGGTTACGCATACAAGAATAAACGTCTTCTGGCAGCAGAAGCCTCGCCCGCAAGAGCCTTGGGTCGACAATGAAGATATTCGGGTTTCAACTGATCTACGGTGACTTTCTCGCCCGCAGTGTGCGGGGCATCTCCTGTGCGCCACCCACCGGTCTCAGCATTGCTAGCAACTGACATTTGTTAATTCCAAAAGCATGATGAGGCGCCGACCATGGCAGATTTATACGAAAACCCGATGGGCCTGATGGGCTTTGAGTTCATCGAGCTCGCATCGCCAACTCCCAATACCCTGGAGCCGATCTTCGAGATCATGGGCTTTACCAAGGTCGCAACCCACCGCTCCAAGGACGTGCACCTATATCGCCAGGGCGCGATCAACCTGATCCTCAACAACGAGCCGAACAGCGTTGCTTCGTACTTTGCTGCCGAACACGGCCCGTCGGTGTGCGGCATGGCATTCCGGGTCAAGGACTCGCAAAAAGCCTACAAGCGTGCCCTGGAACTCGGCGCCCAGCCGATCCACATCGAAACCGGCCCGATGGAGCTGAACCTCCCGGCGATCAAAGGCATTGGCGGCGCGCCGCTGTACCTGATCGACCGTTTCGGCGAAGGCAGCTCGATCTATGACATCGACTTCGTGTTCATTGAAGGCGTCGACCGTCACCCGGTCGGGGCGGGCCTGAAGATCATCGATCACCTGACCCACAACGTGTACCGCGGCCGCATGGCTTACTGGGCCAACTTCTACGAGAAGCTGTTCAACTTCCGCGAGATCCGTTACTTCGACATCAAGGGCGAGTACACCGGGCTGACCTCCAAGGCCATGACCGCACCCGATGGCATGATCCGCATCCCGCTCAACGAAGAGTCGTCCAAGGGCGCCGGGCAGATCGAAGAATTCCTGATGCAGTTCAACGGCGAAGGCATCCAGCACGTTGCCTTCCTGTCCGACGACCTGGTCAAGACCTGGGATCACCTGAAAAAGATCGGCATGCGCTTCATGACCGCGCCGCCCGATACCTACTACGAAATGCTTGAAGGCCGTCTGCCCAATCACGGAGAGCCAGTGGGTGAGTTGCAATCGCGGGGCATCCTGCTGGACGGTTCGTCGGAATCGGGTGACAAGCGCCTGCTGCTGCAGATCTTCTCGGAAACCCTGATGGGCCCGGTGTTCTTCGAGTTCATCCAGCGCAAGGGTGATGACGGTTTCGGCGAGGGCAACTTCAAGGCGTTGTTCGAATCGATCGAACGTGATCAGGTTCGCCGTGGTGTGTTGTCCACCGACTAAGCAGTCGCTGTCTTGAACTGTGGGAGCGGGCTTGCTCGCGAAGGCGGAGTGTCAGTGAGAAATCTACTGCCTGACACACCGCCTTCGCGAGCAAGCCCGCGCCCACATTTGTTTTTGTGTGTGGCCTACGGGCGGCGCTGTCGTATCAGATGCTTAAAGCCTTCAAAGACCAACACCAGTACGGCCATCCAGATCGGGATGTACGTCAGCCACTCGCCTTTCTTGATGCTCTCCCCGAGCAACAACGCCACGCCCAGCAGCAGCACCGGTTCGACATAGCTCAGCAGCCCGAACAGGCTGAACGGCAACAGTCGGCTGGCGATGATGTAGACCACCAGCGCCGACGCACTGATCACGCCCAGCATCGGGATCAGCAGCGATAACCACGGATGCTGCTCGAACACGCCGAAACCTTGCGCGCCACTGTGCACGAACCAGAAGGCCACGGGCAGCGTCAGTGCCATGTCCAGCCACAAACCGCCCAGGTTGTCCGCTGCCAGTCGTTTACGTAAAACGAAATAGGCCGGGTAACCAATGCAGACCAGCAGGGTCGCCCAAGAAAAACCACCAACCTGATACACCTCGTTGATCACCCCGAGGCAGGCGAATACCACGGCGATTTTTTGCAAGTACGAGAGGCGTTCGCCGTAGGCGATCCTACCGGTCAGGACCATGGTCAGGGGCAACAGGAAGTAGCCCAGGGATACGTCGAGGCTGTAGCCGTTGAGCGGCGCCCACATGAACAGCCACAGTTGCACGCCGAGCAGCGCCGAGGAGGCGACCAGGCCGGCCATCAATTTCCGGTTGGCGCTGACACGCCGGACAATCTCGACCACACGTTTCCATTCGCCGGACAGCACCATGAATACGGTCATGCAAGGCACGGTCAACAGCATGCGCCAGCCGAAAATCTCCACACCGCTCAACGGAGTCAGCAGTGAGGTGTAGTAGTACATGACGGCAAACAGCACCGAGGCTGAAACCGATAGAGCGATACCTTTAGACAAGCTGTCCTCGCGAAGCTGAAGGTGAAACGGGGTGCGGAGGATACGTGGTTTTCGTGTTGAATATTGGTCGGATGATCGATATTTTCAACATCTGCACAGGATTTTTAATCGTCGCCCCCTCACCCTAACCCTCTCCCGGGGGGAGAGGGGACTGACCGTGTCGTCGCAAGAAATTATGCGACCTGAAAGACCGGGTCGATTATGGTTTCGATGCAAAAAGTTCAGGCTCAAACATATTCCAAGCAGTACTCGGTCAATCACTCTCCCAGAAGAAGGGACTGACCGAGTCCTCTCAAGAAGTTCTGCGACCTGAAAAAATCGGGTCGATTATGGATTCGATAGAAAAATTTCAGGCTCAAACATATTTCAAGCAGTACTCGGTCAGTCCCCTCTCCCCCTGGGAGAGGGCTAGGGTGAGGGCTGGCACTCAAGCCGTACGCGATCTACGCCCCGACACGAAATGGCTCACATCATTGAACCCCGGCGTCGACGCATGCCCCGGTGTCACCAGCGAATCAATAAAGGCCTCGTCTTCTGCGCTGATGCGAACCGCTTGCGTCTTAGTGTAGGCATCCCACTGCTCTTCGGTGCGTGGACCAACAATGGCCGAAGTCACCGCACTGTTGTTCAACACCCAGGCAATGGCGAACTCGACAATGCCAACACCACGTTCCTGTGTGTACTGCTAATTCTGCCGGGCAATCTGTAGGGACGTTGTGGTCTTCGCGGTGCAGATATCGAGGTAGTCCGTGCCCAGACGCGTCAGGCTGGCCTCGATGCCGTTGAAAATGTGCTTGCGGCTCAGGCCGCTGCGGTTCGGCAGACCGTCGGCCAGTCCGAAGTCGACTTTCGTGGCCAGCACCCATTCCTGCCGGCGACTGGCGATGGCTGCGCCGACGATTTTCCTCGGAGCGGCCGTCGGAGTAGACATCGGCTGTGTCGATGAAGTTGATGCCAAGGTTCCAGGTTCCAGGCCTTGTCGATGCTCCGCAGGGAATCCTCGGTGCTGGTCTGTTTGCCGAACATCATGGTGCCCAGAGTCAGGGTGTAAACCGCTGCAGGAACGGGCGAGCGATGTGGCGCGGGTGTGGCGAGTGGCGAGTGGCGGTGGGTACCGTTCAGTTGCCAGTCGATCAGGTGCAACCCTGCGCAACCTCGATCTGCAATGCAAAAAAATCGGGGGGTACCTGTCAACTTTGACAGTATCGCTTTCTCTGCGTTGAGCGCTAAATTCCGCCAGAGGTCAGTTCGGCTTGCTGTGCAGCGGGTTTGCGAGGCTGTGCGTAGCGCCCATGTTTTCGACCGACGCTAAGGCCATGGCATGGCATGGCCATGGCTCCTACGGCTGCATTGGCGTGACAGGAGAGCAGGAACATGGCGACTGATTCGAACCGGCTGCAACGGCAGAAGGCAAGCACCGACTATTTGAAAATGCGCAACCAGCATCGGGCGAACATTGCCGATATGGTCATCGAGATCAAAGATGAGGATTACGCCGACAAGACGGCTGGCCTGCTGAATGGGCCGAAGCTGATTGATGGGCTGACGGTATACATTCCATCGTGGCCAAATCCTCCAGCGCCGAAGGAAACCGACAAAGTCACACTGTATCTGGATAACGGATCAGGGCGTTGGGACGAGGTGGGCTATCACGAGTTCACCAGACCGGCGGACGGTGGGCCCCTCCCGGAAACCTTCCCCTTTGCCATGACTATCGATACCAATGCTCTTCCGGACGACGCGACGTGCATATTGAAGTACATCAACCTCGATTACACGGACTGGGAGACTGAATCACAACAGACCACAGTCATTTGTGATCGGCTACCACCGTACAAGCATATTCCACCGAGCGAGTTGAAGCTCGTCGCTGATTATCTGGACGATGACAATCTTCCGGCTGGCGGTAACCTCAATGTTACGGTTCCCGGTTATCCGGACTGGAAACCTACTGATAAAATTGCCATCTATCTGGTGGATGCTGCAGCGATTCCCGAAGACCCGTCAGACGCCGAGTTGGTGTTTTTCGACAATGTCCCTGCCCCCGGCGTTAATGATACAACTGTGCAGATTCCCGCCGATAAAATCCGTGCTTTTGGCGACGCGGAGTGCGTATTTCTGTACGTATTGATCGATGCAGCACAAAACCCCAGTGCCGTATCGGTGCATAAAGCCGTGGGCCTCACTTTCGGGCCACTTCCCGAGAATTTAAAACCACCGAAAGTTCCCCAGGCCGACCCGGGGCCGTTGCTGATTGAGGACGTAGGGCGGGGCGTGAGTGTCTGGATCGATAAATACGATAACTGGAAGGCCGGTGACAAGGTTCGTGTGACATGGGGGGGCACTGAGATAGCGCCGGACCTCGACTTTCTCAACATGCTGACCATGGAAGTTCCTGTTCGACCTGCCGTACTCATGCTGGAGGAGTACGGGCAGACCACCACGGGTACCAAAACGACTGCGGTCAGTTATCAGATCTTTCGCAAGGGGCGCCCGTTTGGCCCCGAGTCCGCGAACTTTCCAGTCAACTTCGAGGTTCCGATTCCGTGGGTGCCCTGGCCTCCGGTGGATTGGCCTGATCCTGTTCATCCGTCACTGCTGGCAGGGGAAGTGAAGAACTTCGACGACAGCAGAACCAATGAACTGACCAGGGCCGATAAAGGCCAGAGCGCCAAATTCACTTTCACCTGGCACGCCACGGCGATCAATGACGATGTAGTCGATTGCTTCTGGGATGGTACCCCGGTTACCGAAGCGCAAGTCACTTTTGACGACTCAGTCCATACCGCGGGCGACCCCCATACTGTCACTATTCCCTGGAGCTACATCAAGGCAGGGGGAAACAACAAAGAGTTGCCTGTGCACTATCAAGTCCAGCGGCCCGGCGTGGAAAACGATCTGCATTCAGCACCCATCGACGTCGACGTCAACGCGATAGCGGTGGAGCTGCCCGCAGCAAGTTTCCCGAAAATCGACAACCCAACCGGTTACCCGGGCTGCCGGTCTCTGGAGCCCGACGGGGCCCTGAAAGTCCGGATACCCGACCTTACGGGGTTGCTCAACGCGGGGGACACCATCAGCTTCGTGTTCATCCCCATGATCGGCGACGATCTGGGCAGCCCTGAGAATCCAATTCCCGGTGTGAAGTTCGAAAAGGATTTTGTCCTGGGTGATTCCGCGTCCCCACTGACCGGCTTTGACTTTGATGTCACGCCTTACAGCACCTATATCAAGCCGCTATATGACCTGAATCCGAGTCGCAGAGGCCGGGCGAAGATCCAGTACTTCTTCGATGACGGAACGGAAGTGGTGGGATCTGCGGCGTTAGTCACCCGCACAGCATTCCATTCGCCTGCTGACGAGTGTCCGATTACACCTTAGTCGCCTTCCAGGCTCGGCACGGCTGTTTTCCATCCGTGCCGACGCTTGCCTATGTACGGGGTCATGCAGCTGTGAGGGAGAATTCTCCCGCTCTTTAGGATTACTCCTACATATCTGCTGTAGGAAAGTTCCTAAGATCGCCGGCTTTTCAGCAGCACGATCTGAACGGTGCCAATAGGTTGCCATTAGCCGCCAGACCCAGGAGCGACACCATGTACGTCAGTCACGCATTTTCAGTTTCACCACTCACACGGATGCTCAAACTTGCCATCTTCGCGCCGGCGCTGCTGATCAGCCCCTGCGCGCTGGCACTGTCGGTGGTTGAGGATGGCAATTCGCGCACGGTTGACGGCACGACAGTGGTAGACAGATGGCTGGTGCGGGATGCTTCAAGTCTGACCGCCAATAACGCTACGACCAATCAGATTCGTGCCGAGGCAGGTTCGACGCTGGTACTCAACAACTCGAAAACAACGGCCTTGGGTACCAGCAGCGGCGTTGAACTGTCCAACAGTGACGCCACGATCACCAACAAAAGCCGAGTGGTCAGCGATCGCACGGGGTTGCGCCTGATCGGCACGGTACGCGGTGGCTCCACTGCACGGGTCAGCGACAGCGAAATCATCGGCGGCCAGTTTGGCGCAAGCTTGAGCGCGCAATCGCAGCTGACACTGGAGTCCGGTACAACAGTCACTGCCACCAACGCAGATGGCATCGGCGTGCAGAGTTTCGGCGGCAAGGTTCGTGCTAGCGACAGCACTATCGTTGGCGGGCTCAATGGTGTCAGCCTGTACACCGCTGGCAATCTGCCGGCCGACAACGCGCTGATTCTCGATAAAAGCCATGTCGAAGGCCTGACGGGTTCGGCCATAATCGTCAATGGTCTGACCCAGACCAACACCGAACGGGCCAATATCGAAATCAACAATGGCTCCACGCTCAAGGGCGGCAATGGCACGCTGCTGGAGGTTATCAACGGTTCTTCGGCCAATTTCAAGGTCAATAACAGCCACCTGACTGGCGATATTGTTGTCGCCGATGGCAGCAGTGCCGACGTCTCGCTTGACCACCTGGCGACGCTGACCGGGCGCCTGGAAAATGTCGAGAACCTGGCGATCAGCAACGACGCCCGATGGATCATGGTCGAGGACGGTCAAGTACAGAACCTGACCTTGAACGGCGGGGGGGTGCAGTTCGGCAATCCGGGGCAGTTCTTCAAACTCTCGGTGGAAACCCTGGCGGGCGAGGGCGGCACGTTCTATATGCACAACGACTTCACCACGGGGCAGATCGATACCCTGACGGTGACAGGCAATGCCAGTGGCAACCATACCATTGCGCTCGACAGTCAAGGTACGGAACCGGTCGGGGCAGGTTCGACATCGGTGGTGCATATCGGCTCGGGCGACGCCACCTTTGCCCTCAAAGGGGGGGCGGTGGATCTGGGGGCTTTCTCTTATGACCTGATCAAACAGGGCGATAACGACTGGGTTCTGGACACCAGCAGCCGCGTCGTCAGCCCGGGCGCTCAATCGGTAATGGCGCTGTTCAACGCCGCTCCGACGGTGTGGTACGGCGAGCTCAGCACCCTGCGCTCACGCATGGGTGAGGTGCGAATGGATCACGGCAAGGCCGGTGGCTGGATCCGCGCCTATGGCAACAAATACGACGTCAGTGAAGGCTCCGGTGTTGCCTACAAGCAAACCCAGCAAGGCATTTCGTTTGGTGCCGACGCGCCGTTGCCCATGGGCGACGGCCAATGGCTGGTCGGTCTGCTGGGCGGTTACAGCAAGTCCGACCTGGACCTGAGTCGCGGTACCACTGGCGAAGTCGACAGTTACTACCTGGGTGCCTATACCACATGGCTGGATGAGGACAGCGGCTACTACTTCGATGGTGTGTTCAAGTACAACCGATTCCAGAGCGAATCCAGCGTACAACTCAGTGACGGGCAAAAAACCAAGGGTGATTACAACACCAATGGCGTCGGTGCTTCGCTGGAGTTTGGGCGGCATATCAGACTGGCCGAAAACTACTTCGTCGAGCCATACGCTCAACTGTCCGGCGTGATGATCGATGGCGCGAGTTACGACCTGGACAACGGTATGGCCGCCGATGGCGATCGTGCCCGTTCCTTGCTGGGTAAAGTCGGTACCACGGTTGGTCGCAACTTCACCTGGACCGAAGGCAAAACCCTGCAACCCTATCTGCGCGCCGCTTATGTGCATGAGTTCGCCAGCAACAGCGATGTTGAGATCAATGACAACAGCTTCAGCACCGACTTGTCGGGCTCTCGCGGCGAGTTGGGCGCGGGCGTAGCCATGGCGATGACCGACAAGGTATCGATGCACGTTGATCTGGAGTACAGCAACGGCGACAAGATCGAGCAGCCTTGGGGAGCGAACTTCGGCGTGCGTTACAACTGGTAGTCGAATGACTTGATGTCACCGGGCTGAGGGAAGCCGGTGTGCCGTGCATTCAATATTCTTTTTGTGAGGTGCGGGAGAGTTGCTCAGTAACGGGCACTCTCCTGCGCGTTATTTTGCTGAGGAGTCTTGTTCATGGTCGACAGTGCTTTTTCCCGCAATATCACCCTGCCAGAACCTGAGGTCGACGGGCTACTGGCCGATGTGCCGGGAGGGGAAACCAACCTGATTCCAGTGGCCCTGACCCATGACGACCTGAAGGTCTGGTTTACCGTGCCGCCTAACTCCGATCCTTCTCTGTCCATGGAAACGGTCGACCTGTTCGTCGACTACGTGGATGATACATCGGTCCCAATTGCAAAAAGGCAGTGGACCGCGCCCATCCAGGATTCAGACCGGTTCGTATGGTTACCCAAGGCATGGTTGGGCAATGAGCGCAATGAGGGGCGACACAGTTTGTCTTACCGGTTCACCGGTTATAATGGCGAACCAGACCACTCCGCAGATCTGGTGTTCACACTGGATATCACCGCCCCTGTTGTGCCAACCGGCAGCAAAGCAGTTTTTCCTCCCGCAGTCCTTCCCCCCTACAAACTTACCGCCCATTACCTTGATCTGAACGATGACGAAGTCGAGGTCAGCCTCCCTGATTATGCAACACCACGTCCGGGGGATCTCATTACCTGGTTTTGGGGGGGAACTCCCGGCAATCAGGATGAGGGCGGGGGGGTAGAACTCGATAAGGAAAATTATCTGGACCCGGTGGCCTTCACCATTGCGGGTGATTTGATTCGAGAACGTAAAGATGGATTGCGGTATGTGTGGTATGAGGTCCACGACCGTGCCGGTAATCGCAGCCGGCCCTCGGATGCGGTCGAACTGGACGTCGCAGCCACTCCGATACCCCGCACATTGCCTTGGCCCAGTGTTGAAAAAGCCGCGGGCACGGGGCAGCAGCAGACCCTGGACCCACTGCAGGCCGTTGCCGGCGGCATTGTGCAAGTCCCGGACGATGCCGTGATCTACCCTCAAGAACGGGTATTTGTGCAATGGGGTGAGCCCGAAACCCTGGGGGGGCGTCGGGTTAATCAGCCCATCATTCCAGGGCAACACCGCTATCAGATCGACATGCCAGCGGTGGCCGCTCATATCGGCAAAACCTTATCGGTGAGCTATGGCGTCATTGATGCGCGAGGGGTAGAACACCCCTCCATTGCGCGCAGGCTTTCAGTTCAAACCATCCCGAGTAACCGTTTCGAGGCGGTCAGATGCGACGGTCTTTCCGGTGGCAACCTGAGTTACAAAAACGTTGAAGCGGCAGGGGCACGGTTGACGCTGGCCAGATGGAGCATGATCACCACTGACCAATGGATCATGATCACCATGACAGGTGTGAACGCTTCGGGGCAGGATTCGGTGTTCGAAGCCGTCAGAAAGCGAGCTGTCACTGAACAGGAAACCCTGGCAGGCATTGGTTTCAGAACCGAGGTCAGGGTATCCAGGGCGTTTCTCAATGGGTTGCGGCGCAATGCGCCCTTAACGGGCAAGGTCTATGTGAGTTTCGATGGCGGGCAAACATGGCCGCCCTTGTCCGCCCCCAACTTCCCGCTGCTGCAATTGACATTCATCAATTAGTTACTAACGTCCTCCAGTCCTTGCGAACAAGGACCGGGGTGCGAGTTATTTGTAGGTCAGGGTAAAGCTCAGAGCCCCTTTGGCATCGCCAGGCCTGACGTTCGAGTTGGCATCAATCTGGTAGAAGCGCGCGGCAAAGTTAAGCGTCGTTTCTCCGCTGGTGATTTGCTGTATCGGCACTTCCGTGCTGAGTTCTATGGGTGTCGATTGGTCGCCCTTGAGTATCTGTATGCCGATTCCCTTGGCACCCGAGGCCGGTGTCAGCGTGAATACGCCGGGTATTGCCGGGGTGACTGGCGCTGACCCGCCGCTGCCTTCGAAGCGGATGTTCGCGGTGGCAATGTCAGGCGGGGTGTCGGCTGCGACACAGGCACTGAGGGTGATGTGGAAGGGTACGGCGGTGGTGGTATGTCCCGGTCGGGTAAAGTCGGCGAGGTTCCAGTCCCCCAGTTGTACAGGGTCGGCACTGACCCTGTTGCTGCCGCAATGAGCGTGTATGACCTGGCCCCTGAGTCCGACCCGAAAGCTCTTGCCCGGGATCCCTGAAAAATTACCGCTGAACAGTTCCTGTCCGTTGAAGTCCTGTGAGCCGGTGGGAATGGGGCCTGTCTTGATCAGCGTGATGAAATGATCCAGTCTCGAGAAGTTCAGCACTGCCGATCCCATGGGCTTTTGATGGTGGGCGCTGAAGGGGACGGTGGAGTCTCCCGTGTCGGGGGTGAACGCGTTAGTCGCTGAGTTATCGAAGGGGAACGCCAGTTCGAACCGCACACCCACACCTGGAATATTGGTGGGCAGCAGCGTATACGCCGCCCCATAGGCACCGGCAGCCAGGGGAATATTCTGAACCGGCGGTACGCTGGTTTGAGTGTTGAAGGTCAAACGCACACTGCCATCGTTATCACAGAGAATGTTCCGCCCTTCGGTGTTGGTGACTCTCATGAACTGCCGGTTACGGATGATGCTGCCAACAGGTGCATCTCGAGGGACGTAGACACTCCCCATATCCTGAGTGAAGGTCATGGTTCCCGCTCCGGCGGGGCCCCATTGGCAGGCATTGCTCGCCGCGACGGCGACGGAAAATTGCACCTGACACCCGGCTGCGATGCCCAGCAGTGCGGTCAAACAGCGCATGGAAGGTTTCATGGGGTTTCTCCTGGTTGGCCCGGGCAGGGCAGGGGCGTTGCCCCTGCAAGTGGTTGGGTCAAGGTTGCGATCAGCGACATGTCAGCTCCTGGATGCGATAGCCTTGAGCCTCTTCCATTTGCGCCGGGTCGATAGGCAACTGGCACCGAGGCTCGACCTGTTCGCCCCAGCTCACATCGAGCATCTGCGGTTCGACGCGGGTCGAGAGCAAAACCTGGCCCGCCTGACCGACCATGCCGATGACCGTCCCGTTTTCATCGCTCAGCTGAGCACCGAACGGCAATAGTTGCCCCTGGGCTGTTCGACCGGTGATGAGCAGGCGAGTGACAGTGCGAGCAGGGAAGGTGGCCTTGACCACGGCGCCCCGTGTGGGTATGACCTGGGTGGTGCCGTTATCGATTTCTACCTCGGGGCCCAACTGATCGGTTTGCAGCACCAGCTGATTGGCCCGATAGGGTCGCAGGTAGGGCGCCAGGGCATAGCCGCGTTCGTTGGTTTTGACGCCAACGGCATTCAATACGCCGACGCCGGCAATGCCTGGCACTTCCACCAACGCAGCGGTTTCTCCCAGATAAGGGCCTGCCTCGACGCCACCGGCATGCACCAGTAAAGCGCCACTGGCATTGAGCGAAACGTTCCGGTAGTCCTGGCTTTGAGTCACACCGGCACCGAAGCTGCCGAAAGCTGCCTGATAACCGAGCGAAAGTGCAGCCGACTGTTGCTGACTGTCTTCACGGGAGACCGACGCCTGGTAATTCAAACGGCTCTGATCAGTATTGCCGCTGAGGGTGGCCCGCTGGGTGAATTGATCGCCGTTTTTCTGGGTGTCGAACGTTGCATTGGCCGAGTGGCCGATATCGAGCGGCATTGAGATGCTCAAGCCAATCTGTCGGTCATTGCCCCGGGATGAATTGAGCGACTGCGCGGCGAACAGGTTGAAGCTCACCTGTTCGTAACGGGTACTGGCGTTGAGCTGATACTGACGTTGTGTGTTGCTGCTCTGCCAATAATCCTGCTGTGACAGTGTCAGACTCAAAGCACTGCTGGCACCTATATTCTGATAGATGGAGGCCTCAAGCCGGCTACGGCGGCTGCCGTACCAATCCGAGTCGTGGCTTCGCTGGCGTACGGCCTCATCGAAATCCCGATAGCCTTCTGTCGAGTAGCGATAGCCGGCGAAGCGCAGGTTGGTCCTGGACGCGAAGGACTTGCCATACTTGAGCGCATAACTCATGCCCTGCACGTGCTGTGAATCCTGGGTGTCGATATCGGCGCCGGAACGGGTGACGTCCAGTGCAAGGGCGCCGAGCTGGCCCAGATCCCGAGCGACGCCCAGGGTGCCGGCCCGGTAGAAATCGCTGGCCATCAGGCCTCCATACAAGGTCACATCCCACGCGGTCCCCATGGCCAGGGTGCCTTGCCAGAGCAGTGGATCTGCCAGGTCCTGCGCGCCGTTATAGCGCCCCAGGGCCGCACTGTAGCGCCACACACCCTCGCGTAGCAGGTTGCCGATGGTCGCGAACGACTGGGTAAAGCGCCTGACCTGACCGTCCGCCTCCGTCAAAACGATGTCCAGTTCGCCGCTACCACCGTTGGTGCTCAGGTCATCGATTTCATAGGGGCCCGCGCTCACATAGGTGGTGTAGATGGGATAGCCGTTCTGAAAGATTTCAAGCTTGGCGCGCGTTTGCGCGACGCCGCGAATGATCGGCGCATAACCTTGCAGGACATCCGGCAGCATGCCCATATCCGAACCAATCAGAGCCCCTTTGATGGGCAAGCTCCTGAACACATCACCACTGGTAAAGGTTTCACCCAGTGTCAGGTTGGCATGGGTGCCCGGCAGATCGCGCTGCGCGTAGGCATAGGCTCGGGTCCATTCACGCTGGCCGTCTTCGTTCTGACGCAATGACTGGTTACTGCGCAAGCGCCACGGACCCAGATTGACGCCGCCATTGAGGTACAGATCGTCGGTGTTCTGGCGGCCGCGATAGCGACTGCTGCCTTGCTGCGCCGACGCCTGGTAGCTGACGAAGGCGGCATTGATGCCGTGATCCCAGCGCTCGGGGTCGATCCGGCCGAACACATCACGGCGCATGGCGATTTGAGGGATGGAAATGGCCAGCAGCAGCTGGCTGCCATCGAAGTCGATTTGCGCGCCGGGGATCAGCGCCAGCAGATCAACACACTGGGTTGTGAGTAATTCGGGGTTGGCGATGCTGTCGAGTCGTACCCCCATCTGATCCAGAAGTTCGGCCGACAGGCAGGGGATCAGTTGGCTACCGTCGGGACTTGGGATGAACTCGATTTCACGCTGGCCAAAGTCTATCAGGTTGACCTGAGTGCCAACCCGATAGCGCCCCGCTCCCAAATCATGGGTTTGGCTCAGCGCCTGCAGCGCTTGCTGGCCGGCGCTCACGGCATGATCGGGGCTCTGGCGTAAAAAGCCGGATTGAAATTCAAGCGCAGGTGCTGGTTGCGCGGGATTTTCCTGCGCGAGAATGGTGCTGCTGTAGCCCACTACAAACAAATGAACGAGGTACCGCCGTGCAGGTGCACGTCGGCACGGCAATGAAAGAGGGAAGGTCATGCTCCGGATACTCTGTCTCACGGGGTGACCTGAATCGGCAGAGTCAGCGCGGTGGATGAACCGCCGTAATCGTTGATGACCGAGAATTCGATCTGCGCTCCCGGCGCGGGTGCTGCACCGGTGACTGCAAAGGTCTGCCGGGACATCGGCGCGACCATCTCGGCGTTCTCAATCATCTGCTCGCGGCCATTGCCATTGCCCTTGACTGCGAGGCGAAGGAACGTCACGTGGAAGGGGGACGGGTTGTACACCTCCAGTTGCGCTTTACCGCCTGCCTGCCTGGTTGACCACTGCAGATCTTTGAGGCGGGACATGGGGGTGTCCTTGAGCTCGCTTGGGCGATAAAACAGTTTTATGCGGGTGCGCAGGGCAATGTTCAGTACATTGCCGGCGTCCGGGTCGACCTGTGGGATTTCCTGAACATTGAAATAGAACAATGATTCACGATCCGTCGGCAGATCGTTGGGCAGGCCATTGATCTGCACGTGTTGTTCCTTGCCCGGGTTCAGCCGGAACAGCGGCGGCGAGGGCATGAACGGCACGGCTGTGGTCGTATCATCGGCGGCGGTGTTGACCCAGGTTTGTACGGCGTAAGTCCGCTCGCTGGGGTTGGCGACAATCAATGACGTGCTGCGTTTGCTGCTGTCGAACACTACACGCGTCCCGCTCAGGGTCAGGGCGGCCTGGGCGGCGGGAATGCTGGACGCCAGCATGATCGCAGTCATGCAGGCGCCAAGGGCGGGCCGGGAAGCGGCCGCCCGCTTGATCAAACCGAGCATGGTTGAATACCTTTTTTCGGATGTAACAGGCTGCAAGGCAGCACTGAGTGCCCTCCCTGGCGACGTGAGCGGCCAGGAGGGCGGGGGCGGGGGGGTTATCTGATGTCGACGATGAAGTCTATTTGCGCCGAGGCTACGCCGGCTTCCACCGCCGTGGCCGTGGAGCGGTAGTACGCATCGAAACGCATGTCGCTGGAGCCGGTCTCATTCAGGTCGTATTCAACCGAACTGCCACCTGGCGCGATCGAGGCGCCGCTTTTGTCCCTGAGTACGATGACCACGTTCTTGGCGCCGTCCGCGTCAGGGGTGACGGCAAAGTAGGAGTTCGAAGGGTCCGCCCTGCCAGTGAAGGTGACACTACCTTTGCCGCCAACAGCAACGCCGCAAGCGACTCCGTCCTTCACGCGAAGGGCAAAGGATTTGCCACTGAGTTCCTGGCCCGCACCGGTAAAGCGGCTGGCCTCAAGGCTGCCCATTTTCACCTGATTGCCGATTGAGCCGTCCTCGGGGTTGACGACTTCAATCGGGCAGGTGCTGGCGGTGATCTTGCCTTCGAAGTTGATGTTGCCGGTGTTGGCGAACGCCGAAGTGCCGGCGATGCCGGCAGCCAGACCGAGGGAAAGTGCAAGTAGCGACTTTTTCAAAACGTTGATCCTTGTTTGTTTAAACAGTGCGGGGCGTTTAAAAGGTCGAGACGGTGCTGTTATTGCACTGTTTAGTAATAGGTTGGGTTTTGGGGGGTGATGTCTCGATGGGGGGATTGTATTAAGCGGGGGGTAGAGGGAATATGAGAAAACTCTCAGTTGTGTGGGTGCAAGGGCGGGTATTTATTTGGGGGTGTTTCGGCTGGTGTTGTGATTGTGCCTCGGGCAATTTGAGAGGCAGGTTGACAAGTTCCAAGTGCGTAATCCAAAGAGGATTGCGCACTTGGCAGCAGGGGCGCGTGCTATAACTTATGTCTTACATACGAACTCCTCCTTCGTTAAGGTAAACTCGAAACTCCGTCTGTTTTGGTGCAAACTTTCCGTCGCCAAGAGATTTCCAATTACCAAAACTAGCCGATGATCGAGTCGGGATCGGGGACGGGGGTACGTTTTCTGAAGAAGTTGTGACTAAATTCTCGGAGATCGAAGGCGCCCGGACATTGGTATTAGTTGACCCTGAAGGCGGATCAATATCGGGTAAACTTGGATCATAAATTGAGGAAGAAGAACGCCTGGAAGCTGGGTTGTTCAGACTTTCCTGAGATAGGCTTGCTTGTCGGGGGCGTTCTTGTGGAACCTCGTTCAGATCGCCGGGAATAGAGCCAGATCTTGATCGACCACTTGAAACAGATGCGCGGGGTGTCGGTGTATTCTGAGGCCGCTTAAAATAACCTACCGAGCCCACAGTTGCCCCAAGCGCCACCAAGATTGAGCCAACGGCCACAAAATTGTCATCTTCCACGATAACGCCATACGTGGTAGCAGCAGCCCCTAGCGTTGCCAAGACCGCGCCGCCCCATGCTGCAATAGCAGCCAATCCAACTCCTGCTGTAAACCAGGCAACGCCGACTAGAACCACTGCAACGAGCACAACAGCAAAAATGGCGGCAATTTTTCCAAGCAAACCTCCCGTTGTCTCTTTGACGGGATCCTTCTGTGGGTCGTCGGGCCGATCATTGGTAGGTCGGTGGCCGGTCGGGTCGCGGAAGGTGACGGGATTGCCCAGGCCATACACATAGGGGTTGACCCCGCCGGAGCCGAACGGGCTGAAAGAATCCGGGCTGTGAAAGCGTTGCAAGTTCGGATTGTAGGCACGATAGCCGCGCCCCAGCAGATACCATTGCGTAACTTCCTCGTACACTTCGCAGTTGAAAGCCAGCAAGCTGCGCAGTTCGTCTTCGCTGCTGCGAGCACCGTAGGCAGTGTAAGCCACTGTTTTTATCCCAGATTGCAAAATTTCGCCGATGACATGGGGGCTGGCGTCCGTCATCAGCAGAATGGTTTGTGCGGGATCATCGCTTCGCTCCTGGCCCAGGGGCCGATCGCCGTCGAACAGGTACTGAGTGTACGTGTCACCCTGGCGCGTGTGACTGAGGCTATAGCCTTGGTAAAACCGCAGGGTTTCGCGTTCATTGCCCAGACGGATTCCCACCAGATGGTTGTGCCCGTCATAACGGTAGGTCACCAGGGCTTGTAGCCCTGTCGGGTCCTTGACAGCGATCAGACGCCCCTGGCTGTCGTAGATCAGGCGACGATTCTGTTCGTCGTTGAGCATATTGCCATTGGCATCGTATTCGAATGCCTGGCAGGGCGAATAGCCTCCGTCGGTATAGGTATGAGTAATCTGGGTCAACTGACAGGGATCATCAGGGGCATAGGTGAACGTTGCGATATCACTCAGTCCATTGTCGAATTGCGTGACAACGCGCTTAACATTGTCCAGCCCATCGAACGTGAATCTCTGGCTGATGATCGCATTGCCGTAGGCATCCTTGGGCAGGGCTTTGCTGGTGCCCGTACACTTGTGATGTACAAGCCGGTTACGCGGGTCATAGTCAAACTCTTCCTTGAGCAGGCTGCGCCCATCCAGACTCAGTTGTCGGCTTTTGAGCTGGTTGTCTCCCTGCCAGGTCTGGATTATGGTGCGGGGCGGTTGATTATCCACCCTCAGGGTACGTTCAATTTCTCGGTTCTGGGTGTCGTATCGCATTTCAACGACCAGCGTCACGCCCGAGACCGTGTTGCGCGTGGTAGTGCGGTGAAGCTGTCCAAGAGCGTTATATTCAAAGTCGGCTTTTAAAGAGCCTTGGGTGACTGAACAGGGTCGTCCGCATTTGTCATAAGTTTGAAGGTTTTCAAGGCCGCCGGTATCACGGCGGCTGATTTGACGTCCCAAGAGGGAGGTGACGTAATCGGTTTCCTGGGTTGTACCGTCAGTGTCGGTCCAGCTTTCATGCGCCAGTTGACCATTGGGTGAATAGCGGTAAGTGCGCTGGCCATGGCTATTGATCGCCTTGGTGATACCCCCGGTTTTGGGGTCATAGCTGTACGTCGCAGGCTGGCTCTCGCAGGTCTTGATGGATAAAGGCTGTTGGGTCAGTTCTGGCTTGTATTCATAGTCGAACGTTTCCAGCGCAGTGATACGTTGGCTGGGCTGCATCTGAGCGCCCGCATAGCGATATCGTTCGGTTCGCAGATTGCCCGCCGACCCAGTACTTCTTTCCGTCAGACGCAGGAGACTGTCAAATGTCTGGTGACCGACCGTTACTTCGGGTTGGGCGATGTTTCCCGGTATAACCTTTAACCGGGTCACGTGCTGGCCAAAACTTTGTTGTGCAAACTCCCTGGTGACCTTCGTGTTGTCGGCGAGCGTGGTCGCCTCCACACGCTCCCACACGTCGTAAGAGAAATGTGTGGTGCGCTCCTGCCCATCGTACAACTCAATTTGTTCTACGCAGTTGCTGTTGCCATCGTAGAGAAACTGTGTGGCTCCAACGGTTGGTAGTGCCGTCTCACCCAGTAATCGCTGAAGGTGTTCGGCGACCGGGCGCTCGGGTTGTTGCTGGCATCGCTCGATCAACGGCTGGGCGTCCAGTCGTTCAAAACGCTCCAGCTTACCGAAATCGTTGTATTCGCCCCCCGTCAGACCACTGATCGTAATCTCTGTTTGCGCGCCGGGCGTTTCCAGCCAGCGATACTCGATGGGCCCCTTTTTGCCAAACGGCGACCATAAGAGATTGTTTACGCTACCGTCCGGGTTAGTGGTACGGCACTCGACACCCCAGGCGTCGTACTCGAACTGCTGGCGCAACTTGATACATTTATCTTCCAGCCAGTAGTCGTAGCTGATCTGTTCAAAACAATTGTTCCGTTCATCGTAGCTGGCGGCAAAAATCTGCCGTGGCGTTTCTGATTTTTCCGCGTATGCCTGGTAAATCATCCGCCCCATCCCGTCGTAGCGGGTATGGGTGGTCGCGCCCGTGGTTTCGGTCACACTCTGAGACGCCTGTTGCCCGTCGATGCTGGTCAAGGTATAGGTGTAAACCCGCTCGGCGCTAACATCAGGGGATGAGGGCGAGACGACTTCCCTGGTGATTCGACCCAGCGCATCGAATTGGCGTAGCAGTTGCACGCCGTCGAGATCAGTGGACAGAACGACTTCTCCGGTGACCAACGAGTGTTGTTGAAGTATTGATTTCTCGATGCTGTCAAAACCGGTAAACAATTCAGTGGTCTGCAGCACCGGTTGCCCGGTCAGCGCACTGTTCAACCGCTGGTATTCATACGAAGTCGTGCTGGTTTTGCCATTGAGGGTGGTCAGCAATGTAACTGGGCGGCCATGCAGGAACGCATCCGCCGGCAGCTCGTGATAGGTGCGTTGGGTCTGTTGCAAAGTGGTGTCGGTGGCGCCGTTGACCTGCGCCAGGGTCTCGCTCTCGATCGCCAGCCAGTCGGGCTGCCCGCTGCCGGTCAAGGCTTTGTGCGCCGCATAACGCAAGCGGGTGCGCAGTGTCGGGGCGCCCGGTTCGCCTTGGGGCGACGGGGTGACCAGGGTATCTTTGAGGTTGCGCACAAAGCGGTCCGGCGGGCAGCCGTCCTCGCCCTCCTTGAGGTAGTAGGTGTAGGTGGTCACACGGCCATTGGGCTCGACCTGTCTGGTCTGATTACCGTCCGTGTCAAAATCAGTTTCTGCCACTTCTGCGCGGTATTGGGTGGGGTCCTTGTCGATCGTCCAGATGGTGGTGACCTTCCTGGGCAACTGAAATTGCGCGACCTGCTGCTCGAACGGTTTGTCTTCGGCGTAGTAGTCGGTCTTGACCTGTTTGATACATTTTTGCTGGGTGGTTGTTTCTTCGGTCAGCAAATGAAAACGGTTGTAGGTGCGCTTCACGGTGCGCACCACCTTGGGGTTGTTTAGGTCGGTGGCATCCATTAGCGTGGCGGTGCTGCCGTATTCATAATGGGTGACCACTTTGTACAGCGGGTCCATGCCTTCTTCCCAACTGACGGTTTCCCCGAACCCCAGGAAATTATGGCTGGTGTAGCTGAAGTCGACCTGGGTCATCGGTTGGCCGAAGCCGGGGTAGCTGCGATGACGGGTGACCCGCGGCAGGTTGGGCCGGCTGACGCCGCCCGGATAAGGGTGCCCCAGGTCACCGTAGTCAAGGGTTTCGCGCCCGCCCGTTGGCGTGTGGACTTCATGCAGGCAGAGAATGCCGCGGATCGGCCCGTTGCCGTAGCCAAACCGCCAGGACGCCTTGTCGGCGGTGGGCAACACGATACTGGTGACCCTGCCACTGCCGTTGAGGTTCATTTCATAGCGCGCCAGCGGGCCGCCACCGGGGCCGTCGTAGGGGCGTATGAGGATTTCCACCTGGGTGTCGTTGGGGCGGTTGATGCGCAACAGTTCGCCTTGGGCGTCCCTGATGCTAGCCAGGCGCTGGCCACCGCGGAAGTTGGCATAATCCAGCTCGATGCAGTGCCCGGCGGGTGAGTAGATCTTTTTGGGCAAGGCCACCCGATCAGTGCTGCTGCCACCGACCTCGAGCAACTCCACCAGCCCGGACTTGTGCGTCACGCGGTACCAGTCATTGCCCAGGTTTTGGAAGTGAAAGCTGTCGAGTTTTTTTTCCTTGATGGACGGCTCGGTCCCGCTGCCGGTGACCTTGAAGGTTTCCCCGGTGTGCAGGGACAGGATGCTGTTGTGCGGGGTGAACTGGGTCTGGTTGAGGTTCCAGCCCAGCCCCCAGCCGGAATCCAGGGTGTTGATCGGGTTGAAGGCCAGGCTCACGGGAAAGGCCGGGCCACCCAGCCAGTTGCTCTTGACCTCGGGGAAGTCGATGGAGAGGGTGTATTGCCCGGTACGGGGGTCGACACCGCCTTGCATATGATTCACGAAACCAAAGGCTTGCGAATGCACGGCTCTGGAAGAAGTCATGTTTTGGGGCCTCGTTATTAATTATTTCCAAGATGATTCTGTCGTCCGAAAAGACAAGCGGTATTTGTATATCGACACTACGGAGATGGGGGCTGCGCTGAAGTGATAATTTTTACGCAAGCTGTGTTGTCTGCTGCGGAGGAGCCATGTTTTTTCCAGGTGCGAGTGAGTTGCAAACCTGGTTCGATGATCAGGCCAGGTTGAAAGGTGGTGAGGAAGTCAACTTCAATAATTGTGGTTTCTGTGTTTTTTTTTGTTGTTTTCAGTTCTATATAAAAACCATCCCTGCTTGTGTCCTCCCTGCAATCTGCATGGTCATGAATAAAAATTTTTGTAGCCGAAGGCATTTCTGAAAATGCGATGGTGCGAGCAGTATCATAACCACATTTTCCTTCCCCGCTTTTCTCCAAGTCGTAGACTGCTGTTTGTCCCGGCTCGGGAGCTTTTAAGGTGCAGCGGTTACTATCCTTGTCTCTTAAAATAATAGTACCCCGACTAGCAGAGGTTTCAGCCATTACGGCGCTGGATAATAAGAAACAGGTGGCGAGCAATAGCCCGATACTGGTTGATTTTTGGAGGTTCATCTGGTGGCCTCATGTAACGAGTTGGGTTGGACTTACATTCGGAGTTTGGGCTAACGTTATCACCTGATTGGGTTGTCGAAACCTATCAGAACAGATAGTTGTTTACGTCACGTGTAAGGCGTAGGCTTTCAGGATTTTTGTCGGAACAGTGTGATGCGCTGGCAGGTCTATGCAGACTGTCGAAGGGCGCAGAGATCAATAAAGATAAGTATCGATTAGTGAAGTTGAGTGCAGCAAAACAGCAGGGTTAAATCAAAGTCTTCAAGCATATCGCATATCCAGCGCCTGACAACCTAGTAGTTCTGTTAGTGGTCGGCTCCTTGAGTATGGCGTTATTGTGAGATTCATAGTCGATGAATTCCAATGACCAAGGAGAAAAAAATGGCGGATGTGAACCCCCGTCCTGTGATCCGGGATCTACAGCCTGGCGACTGGATCGATCTGGACCAGTTGGGCAGTGATGCTCTGATGACCTATATCAAATACCCCGATATTGCCATCGACGACGTATTTTGGCCGAACTGGCGAGGCTGTGGAGCACAGGGTGCAATCGCCGATCACTTCAATGCCCGAGTGGATGTTTCGATTGAAGGGGGGTACACCCCTGAGTCGGGAATGCCGGTGCTGGTACCCAATGGACTGCTCAAGCAGCTTGATCAAGGCTGGGCCTTTTATTCGTACGCGCTCGGTAAGGCTTCTGATCCAGCATTCCGGGGGCCAGAGTCCCTGCGAACCTTCTGCTATGTGGGTAAACGCCCAGACAAAGTCAGCAGTTTACCGGTGCCGCAGATCAAGGAATCCCATGGGTGTGCATTGGACCCGGATGAACTCGACCCTGCGGGTGCCACTGCCGTGGTACCGCCTTATAACGCGATGAGCGTTGGGGACACCGTGATTCTCACCTGGCAAGGGTACTATGCCGGGATCCCGGAGGACCCCTTTAAACAAAAGAAAACAATCAAGGCTGAGGAGTTGGGCCAGCCGCTGACGTTCACGGTCCCGAAAGCCCAGTTCGACTATCCGGTTCAAGATGGCGAGTTAAGTTATCGTATCGAGTATGCCAACGGAGTGGGGGAACCAAGTGACTCCGAGGTGCAAACACTGGACTTGGTCAAATCCGATGCCAAGCGGTTAGACCCCATCACTGTCAAGGGCCACGAAGAGGGCCCGATCAATCCCGGGAAGTATCCTGATGGGCTGGTATTACAGGTAAAACCTGCTTATGCAGCCCTTCAGGAGGGGGATTGGGTGCTGGTGTACTGGACGGGCACGGATAAGACCAAAAATGTCATCAAGGCTCTGCGGGTCGATCGGTCGACGGTGGACAGCGGTGTCATCGAATTTCTGATCGAGCCCCGTTGGCTGATCGACAATAGCAATTCCAAGGTGGCCGTGGTTTATCAGTTTGCCCGTCAGGGTGTTGCGCAATCTGCTGATACATTGCCATTGGATATCAGTAAACCGTTGAACCTGCCCATGCCGGTTGTCGAAAACGCGACAAGTGAAGGCACTGACAAGGGATTTCTGAGGGCGAATACCAGTGGCGACCATGTCAGCATACCCGCAACGGCCGAAGTTGGCTCGGGCAGAGTAGAGCTGCATTTTGAGGGTAATCCCAATGGTGGGCGGCACATTGCGTTGACGCCTATACCAGGCAACGGCAAGAAATACTTCATTCCCGCCACCGTCCTGGCTGCCAACATGTCGGAGCGCCTGGATGTGCATTTTCCCGTGTTTTATCGCGTGTTTGCACCGGGTGATAACGTCGGCGAAAAGTCCGCCACTTACAACGTGCGCATCACGCCACTGCCCGCGTCACGGTATCCCTTTACGACGTCGCCGCAGATTGTAAATAACGAAATGAAGTTGTCCTCTGTCGGTATTGGCGGTGCCGATCTGGAAATTCACTCTTCGCCCCACAACGACGCATGGCCATTCATGGCCGAGGGACAACTATTGATCATGGAAGTCCACGGTGTCGATCGTAGTGGCGGTAGTATCCGGATTTTCGTGCGCGAGGCCACTCATCCGGTTACTGCGGCGGAGTTCAGAAATAAGAAAGCAACGGCAAAATTGCCAAAAGCTTTTCTCAGTACGCTCAAGCCCAATGAGCCATTCACGCTGAAGGCGAAAGTTAGTTTCAATGGCGGCGACTCTTATATCAACTTTGTGGACAGCACGCCGAAGCTTGTTAGTTGACGGTCATCGGCGCAAGTCGGTGGATTTTCTATTAATGAAAGGATATTGATCATGGAAAGTAATTCCATTGCTGAACTGTTGACTTGGTTGAAAGTGGAGCCTCGGACATTTGGCTGCGATGCTGTCGTGGCCTATGGGCGCAGTGAAACAAATAAGGTGCTGCTTCAGGAGTATATCAATCGCTTCGGTACTGATAATTATCTTCGGCCTATTACTGAAGAAGTCAAAAATACTGGGACTCCGAACTCCAAGGAATATTATAATAACTACCAGTTGGACTCCCCGAAGATTTCATTCGCTGGTTCAGAGTTGGAAAAATCGTCTGCCAAGATAAGCATGAATGTCGTTGGCGGCTCGCGCGTGCATTTTGAAAAGCAGCAAGGTACCACTGTTTGGAACGTGAGCAAACTTTCCCATGAGGATGTACTGGATGGGGAGAAATTAAGTTTTGATGTCGATCTCATTGCGGCTCGTGGGTCGGTGAGTTCCGCAGGACGCGTGGAACTGGATATTTCGAATGGGAAAAACTACCGACTGACCGGTGGCTTATCTGAGGTCTTTAATAAGCTGGCCGGCGAACGCATGCAGCACGCTTTCAAATCCTTGCCGGAGGATCAGAAAATTTTCGTGTTGAACGAACTGAAGTTCGATGACAAACAGTTTTTGAAGCCGGACAAGTTTGTTATTCGTACACATAACAAGAAAGGTTCGGGTGCCAGGCTATTGGCAGGTGAAGACGAGGGGGAGGGCGCTGTTCTGGTGTTCATCGCGATGCAGGGGCGAGACCTTGGCAGACCGCCGACTCTCAATAAAGATCTGAAATATTTACTTCCGGACGGCTATTCGGCAACGCTGTTGTTGGGGCATGAGTTCTTCATTAAGAAAATATTTGACGATGGGTTGAAGAGAATTTCAAAAACCGAAGCAATAGTCTACGACGAAGTGCGATCTGCTGACAAACTGAAAATCCTGAAGCTTATTGGGAGGAGTGGATACAGAAAGCGGAATGTGATGCAGATGGCAAGAATTGGTCCTGCCGAATATGCTTCAAAATTCACGGTCGCATATACTCACTCATTGGTCGAAGTCCCAAATGACTATTTTTTGCTGAATACAGCGGAGGGAAAATTTTCGCTTGAATGGAAAGAGCCAGGTATACAACATCCTTTGAATGCATATGGTACCGAATTTATTGACCCTATCCGGGTACAGTGGGACATTGAGGTGCCATTTGATTTTATCATTGGAGAGGAGCAGGATCTTCGTATTGAGGCGTCGTCTGCAAGTCGCTATGTGATCAACTCCAGTGATCTAGGTTCGGTAATTGATGCCCCTTATAGGGAGCAGGTACTGCAAACCTACAATCAGTGGATGAGGCCTATATTTGACGAGTCTATTGCCGATTTCATCGGCAGTGCGCAAAGTATTAATGTATTTACCCTTAACAGTCTTCTGTTTCGCGGCACAGATGCAGTGCAGTTCAAGAGGGCTGAATTCCCTACCGACGTAGCGCTGTTTGGACATGTCGGCCCCGGCCCATCCGGCTTCAGTATCAATCAAGTGCAACAGCTGGTCGGTCCCGGCGAAACATTCCAGTTCACCACCCAACCGCCGCGCACCGACCTGAAATGGGAGGTGCATAACATCCTTGGCGAGACGGTTCCCAAGGGTGCCATTAATCCCACGACGGGGCTTTATACCGCCCCCACAGGCGCCCAGCTCAAGGGTAGTTTCGTGCGCGTAAGGGTGACCGCCAGTGCTGGCGGCCGTACCAGTTCGGCGTTGGTCACGGTGTTGCGCCAAGCCATCACCGTCAATCCGATGATCCGGGTTGCCACGGCCGGAGATACGCTGGCGCTTGACGTCTCGGCCGGAACCGTGGACGGCGGGCCGTTGACCTGGTCCATCCAGGATCCTTCCTCGGGTGCGGTGGTACGGCCGCATCCCAATACCGATCCCGCAGAAAGAAAGGATCACGTCTATGTGCCGGGGCCGCGGATATCCAGATCGCCGCCCACTGTCGACACGATCGTTGTGCACAACCCACGGACTAAATTGAGTGAGACGGCACGGGTATTGGTCCTGCATCGGGGGATCACGCTGAACGTGGGGATCGTCGAAAAACCTGGCTTGCCGGATAACCAGTTTCAGCTCGCCATCCTGGGCGAAGAAGGCCCCATTAATCCGGGTGACTTTGAAGAAACATGGGAGGTAGTGCTAGGTGGTGGATCTGCGCAGATCGATGCCGAAAAAGGTCTGCTCACAGTGAACCCTGCCGGCCCGGACAAATATGTGCTGGTCACTGTCTGCGCTCCCGGCATCAGGAATCAGCCGGACGATTACGGTTACTTGATCTTGCCAGTGCCGTTTTTCAGTCTCCCCCCAGAAACCCTTCGTCAGTTGCCCAGCACAGATGCTCAGTAATCGGTTGTTCACTCAATGTCGGGAGAGAAAGTCATGGCGACTCATTCGCTAAATAGTTTGCTCGAACAAATGAAAAGGGGCTCGATTACCAGCGGTTGGGGGGCAGTGCTGGCGTTCGGCCGGGCGCAACTCAATCGTATGCTGCAAGAGCAATACCTTGCGTGGTTGGACAAAGGCCGTTTCATTCCGCCTATCACGGGTGAGGTCTTTACCGAGAGCAGGACTGAGTCGATGAAACTGGAAGGTCTGGTTTTGGGCCAACCGGTGCTGTCCTTTCGAAAGGCGTTACTGAATCAGTCTTTCGTGACAGTGAGCATGAATATTGTCGCGGGCAGCTACACGGCCATCAGTCGGCCACTGGGCGACGGAGCACAGCAGTTGATGTCCACCTTCAAGATCACTGAAGCCATGGGCTACAAGATCGAAATGAAGGTCAGCGTTAACCAGATTAAAGGCAGTGTGGATAAGCGAGGTCGAGTGGCCCTGGATTTGGGCCGCGCCGAGGAGTTGACTTGTAATCTGGGAGGGCTGCCAGGTGTTACGAAGCCCGTGGCCGCTTTTATTAAAGAGTACCTGACGCTGCTACCGGAGGACATGCGCACCTTTGAGCTTGGGCTGTTGGATTTGAGCGGTAATAATCCATTGAGTCCAACCGATTTCTATATTCGCACGCAGAAAGTGCCCGGTAGAGAAGAAAAGGATGACGATGGTGCGGTGTTGGTGTTTGTCCGCCTGAAGTTCAATGAGAAAGATGGTTTATTTCCCATTGAAGGCAGCGGCTTCCCCTACTTGATTCCGGACGATCTGAGCGCTGGCAAGCCGTTGTACTCGGCGTCGATGGTGTTGAGCCAGGACTTGCTCGAGCTGCTTGACGAAGTGCAGTTGGACGTACTCAAAAACCTGATTCTGCCCGGCGAAAACCTGTTTGTCGAAAGCCTTAACGGGCGGCACACGCCCAACGATCTGCTGATACTCGGTAACCTCAAGCCGACGGACGAAAGCGTGAGCATCGACCCGCCGTTCATCTACCTCAAGTCTGGTCACACTCAGGCATTTACCGCCCGTAAAAGTGACGGCACAACGGTGAGTGCCCAATGGCAAGTCAGCAACCCCGTCAGCCCGCTTTCAGTGGGTACCATCACGTCAACCGGTGGTGTGTACACGACGCCAGCCCCATCACGAATGGGCAAAGAGCAACAGCCTGTCGTGGTGACGGCGCAGTATGCAATGGGGGGAGTACAGCGCACCAGTTCGGCATTTGTGCTGGGGGTCTACGAAAGCATGAGCATCTCGCCGCGCGTGTGCACCAGTGCAATCGGGTCCGGTGCCGCGGGCATTCCACTGACAGCGTTCACGCTGAGTGGCGGTTCATTGCAGTGGCCTGTTCTCAAGCCATCTGAGGGGACTTTGACGGTTGTCGATAACAATAACGCCATTTACAAACCTCCTGCGGAACTGAGTGAGCAGGTGAAAGTCCAGACCATCAGGGTCACCGATTCCCAGACCAAAGAGACGATAGACGCATCGATTGTGTTGATGAAGTCACCCCACTTGTGGCCGGTCGATCCGCCTTACGTCGCGGCGATAAGTGAGGATACACCGATCCAGCTGTATGCCGATCTTGAACCGGATAACGCCAAGTGGGTTGTCATTGGTGAAGGTGAAGTGGATGAAACCGGGTTGTTCACACCACCAAAGGATCCCACTACCCGAGTCAGCGTGGTGAGGTGTTCCTACCTGGTTAACGGAACGGTCAGGGCCAGCGGCTTGAGCATCATCGAACTCACCAAGCAAAAGATGCCAGACCCCACCTGGTCAGAGCTCGCAACGTTTTCAATCGTCGCCAGCGGCGGACTGAACCAGTGCTTCAGCAATGGCTATCAACAGATTGCCGTAATGGTCAAGATTGAGACCAGTCCGGTAAAAATTGGTGACGAGAATGTCTACATACCGGTCAGCGACGCACACTTGTCGACCCTGCGGCTGGTTCATGCATCTTCGCACAGCCCCGTGCCGTTCGTGCCCGCAGGTCAGGAAGGCATTGAATACGAGAGCGGGATCGACTGGGCGGTGAATAAAAAAAGGAATCGTTTCAAACTTTTTTCCCCCTCTAACGCAGCGACGCCCAACTCGGTCCCAGTCCCGACGCCGCAGAACAATGGTGTGCGGTACCGCGAGCTGTGGATCCAGCTAACAAAGCAGGGCAGCCACACCTTTTATGCGCAGTTCAATTCGGATAAGGGCACTTTTAACTCTAATCAGCCAATGGCAGAGGGCTCTGAAATCACCGTGCAGGGTATCGCGCCACCCACGGCGGACATTAGTCATTATAAATTCGCAGGTGAACGCGTAGCGCAGGATGAGCTTGGTAAGGATGGACCACCCAGTAAATTGTATCCTGAAGGAGATACATTCAGTTTTTACCGTCAATCCACCGACTATTGGCGTTTAAGGTATCTGCGGGTGGGGACTTTTCCTGTGTTGTTTTCCACGGCAACGATTGAAGGCAATGTTTCGACGATTCAGTGGGAAAGTGAATTGATCGACGAGAATTTCGTTAGTTTTACCGGTATCGCCTTTAATCCGGCAAACTTCGAAAATAGCGATAGCCCTGCTCCGCAAGGATTGACGTTCGATCCGTATCTTTGGGGGTTGATGAGGTTGCGCAATATCAAACTGGACAGTTCATTTGTAATCAATGAAGAACCCTCTTCCGGCGAGTTGATGGTGAGTTTGCACCGAACGAATGACGTGAAGTATTGGTATGACGGACTGGCAGAGGGTGATAAACGTAAAATGTACCGTAAACATCTGGATCCGGGTCTCAAGATTGTATTGGTGGACGAGGAAGGCAATCGACATTCATTGATTATTGCTTTTGATAATCCAACGAAAGAAGACAGTCGGAATAGGTTGACCATCAGTCGTACTTGATCACTATTGATTAGTTCAGATCAACGGTGCGTTCATAAGAGGCGATCAGTCAGTCTTCGGGCCTGCCATGTAATCAGACCTGAAGCTGGCCGCCTGCCGAAATATTAATCAATTATTTTTTATATAATATTTTATTAGGTACACATGACATGACTACGTCCAGTGCTGTGCATTCCCAAGCTTTTGCTTTCATGAGTTATTTGCAAGGCGGTGTCGACCCCCGTACCGGGCAATACACCCTCTCCATCGACTTCCCCGAGGTCAAGAGCAACTGGCTGGGTGGCCCGGCCTTTCCCGTGAGCCTGGCCTTCAACCCGATCAACATCCTGGATTCCGGCTACGGGCGGGGCTGGAACCTCAACCTGACCCAGTTCACCCCGCACAACAGCATCCTGTCCCTGCACACCGGGGAAACCTTCAAGGTCACCGGCAGCGGGACCGAGCCGTCCATCAAGGAAAAAAAACTCGACAGCTTTCACTTCCAAAACCTGGGCAATGACTGGTACCGCGTGACGCACAAGTCCGGGCTGGTGGAGTTGCTCGAGGTCGGTGGCAGCAGCACTGATCGGGTGGCCTTACCCAAAAAGATCTACTCGCCCGCCGGGCACTGCATCGAGCTGGATTATGACGACTTCCGCGGTGGCCAGCGCCTGGCTAGCATCAGGGACGCCCAAGGTGAACTGTTGCGCATCAACCGCCCCAACGACACCCAGGTGGAAATCCTCATACGCCCCTACGACGGCCCCGGTGGCGGCCCGCTGGCGCGCTATGAAATGAACCTCAACGGCAGTGGCTGGGTCACCAGTATCGTGTTGCCCACCGCCGACAAGGCGTCCTGGCGGTTTGGCTACGGCAACGGGCCGATCCGCGACATTCTCTGCCTGCATGAAGTCCACACGCCAACGGGCGGGCGCGAAACCCTTGACTACGGTGACCTCGGGCACCCTTATCCGGGCGGCGTCAGCCGGCCCAACCTGCCGCGGGTCACCCGTCATCGCAGCTACCCCGGCTTCGACCAACCGATGATCCAGGTGGACTACAGCTACACCAACCATAATTTCCTGGGGTTCGGGGAAACCGTCAGTTGGGAAGAAGGCATGGACCCGCTGTACAAAGTGCGCACCCTTTATGATTACGGCAGCACCGCCACGCTGATGGACGCCACCGACCTAAACAACCCCAAGGTGGTGCGCACCGTGAAACGCACCTACAACCGCTTTCATTTGCTGACCGAAGAAACAACCACCCAGCAAAAATGTATCAAACAAGTCAAGACCGACTACTACGCCGAGGACATACCGTTCGAGCAGCAGGTCGCGCAATTTCAGCTGCCCAGGAAGGTCACCACCATCTGGACAATCGACAAGGACCCCACCCAATACCGCGAGGAAGTGGCAGAGAGTGAATTTGACACGGACGGTAATCAGACCAGACAGGTCGAGCCCAATGGCCTCGTGACCACCTACACCTACTACCTCAAGGAGGGCGAGGACGGTTGCCCGCCGGACCGTTTTGTGCGCAACCTCAAAGACACCCTGGTCACCCCGTCGCCCCAAGGCAAACCGGGCGCCCCGACACTGCGTACGCGCTTGCGTTATGCGGCGCACAAAGCCTTGACCGGCAGCGGGCAACCCGACTGGCTGGCGATCGAGAGCGAGACCCTGGCGCAGATCAACGGCGCCACCGACACCACTTTGCAACAGACCCAGCGCACCTATCACGTGGAGCCGGCGGATGCGTTCCTGCATGCTCGCCCGCAAACCGAGCAAACTACTCTCAATGGCAAAACCAGCACGACGTCATATGAATACGAGAGGTTGTACAGCGCACTGGCTGGGGCGACGGTGCTGCAGACCACTGCAACCTTCAAGGGTTTCGATGATGTGCCCGGTAAAAAGGAAGTCCGTAAAAAGATCATCAGTGAGGACTCACTGCTACACGGTCAGCCTTTGCTGACCCGCGACGACAATAACGTGAGAATTCGCTACGTCTACGATGCGCTGATGCGGGTGCTGAGTGAGACCGTCGCCCCGGACGAGCCTGAGTTCGAAGCTACGCGTCATTATGAATACTACCTGACATCCATTGCCGGGCAGCAGGCCAGTCAGGTGGTCACCGATGTCAAAGGGGTGAAGACCCGAAGCCTGGTCGACGGCCTCAACCGCCCGATATACGAAGAGCGCCATGACGCGGATAACCCGCAGCGCGCCGACAAATACCGCCAGACCTGGTCCGCCTCGTACGATCTGTACGGAAACCTGAGGGAGGAAACTCACTACGACTGGCGGGGGGCGCAGCAGGTCGCTCAGACCAGCACATTCGAATACGACGATTGGGGCATGCAGCGCAGTGTCACCGGCCCGGACGGTGTAACGGTCTATGAGCAAACCAATCCGATTGGCACTTCCGGGTGGCGAGGGCCGATCCAGAGCAGTTGGCGAGAGGGGCCGGGAAAAGTCGGCGGCAAGGTAGTGACTTACCTGAATCTGTTCGAGAAGCCCGATCACGTTGAGCGATTCGAGATTGACCAATCGCTGGTGAGTAAACATCAATACGTCTATGACGGGTTTGGAAGAACGGTTGAGGAAACCGATGCGAGCGATGCCACCACGACATATGCCTACGATGCTTTTGACCGGTTGATCATCAACGGTCTGCCGGGTGGCGCCGAGGTTCGCCGCTGTTACGCCGAGCACAGTTCCGCAGACTTGCCGACGAAAATCAGTGTCGACGATGTCGTGCTTGGCGAGCAAACGTTCGATGGCCTGGATCGGATGATTGAATCGATCACCGGTGGACGCGTGCAAAGCTTCACCTACAACCCGGGCCAAACCCAACCGGCGACGGTCACCACCGCCAGCAACCAAGTGATCAACTATGCCTACCAGCCCCAGTTGGGCGATGAACCGAGCCAGCGCAGTCTGCCCGATAAGGATCCAGCTGAATACGAGCGCGACGGTAAAAACGCTCGTCTTGTCCGTTGCAAGGAAGATGACCTGGAGCTGCAACGCGAATACTTCACCACCGGTGAAATGAAAAGCGAAACACGGGTGCAGGGCAATCAAACCGATGTCATGCATTATGACTACAGTCGACAGGGGCTTTTGCTCAGTTACACCGACGTACGAGATCAAGTTCAAACTTATCACTACGACGACCCTGGCCGCCTGGAGCACACCGAGCTGGGAACCACGTTTTCGGACTTTACCTTTGACACCCTGGGACAGCCACTCACGATCAAAACCCGGGACAGCGCCAGCGGACAACAGGTGACCATCAGCCTGGAACACGATGGATTGGGCCGCGAGATCAAGCGTACGTTTGACCTTGATGGCGTCCTGCAGGTGCTGAGCCAGGTCTATAACAAGGTCGATCTACTGGTGCGCAGAACATTGCGCGAAGGCCAGACATTGTTGCGTGATGAGACCTATGAATACGACCCGCGCGGGCGCCTGGTGCTTTATAAGTGCGAGGGCAGCGAACCACCGGTGGATCCCTATGGCAAGGCCATTGTCAGTCAGAGATTCATGTTCGACGCCATGGATAATCTGAAGCGGGTAACGACGACTTACCAGGGGCCGGGGGGAACCACAAGTAACAACATCGCCACTTACCGCTACACCGGCACCGACCCGACGCAATTGTCCAGCGTGACCAACTCGGCCTCGGGTGACGGCTATCCCGCGCTCATCGAACTTGAGTATGACTGGGACGGCCGCATGACTCGTGATGAAGAAGGCCGGTTTCTGGAATACGACGCCTTGGGCCGCTTGATCCGCGTCAGTGCACTGCCGGGCGAGACGCCAACCGATTATGACTACGATCCGTTGGACAAGATATCCGGGGGCAACGGCGACGGCGGGCCGGAGCAGCGCTTCTATCGTAACGGCGTGCTGGTCAACCGCATTCAGGGGGCAAGCCACAGCACCTTCATGCACGGCGATAACATGGTGCTCGCCGAGTACCAGGAAGGTGATGACCCAAAGTCTTGATGCTGCTCGGTGACCATAAAAATACGTTGCTGAGCGAGGCGAGTAACGGGGTGGTCAATCAGGTTGCGCATACCGCGTATGGCCATGCCAGTGCGCAACAGCCGATCAGTACGCAACTGCATTACAACGGGCAATTCAGCGAGCCGCAGACGGGGTGGCAGTTGTTGGGGAATGGGTATCGGGCTTATAACCCTAGATTGATGAAGTTTTTAAGTCCCGACAGTTTGAGTCCGTTTGGCGAGGGTGGATTGAATAGGTACGCCTATTGCGAGGGTGAGCCGGTGTTGAGCGCGGATCCGGATGGGCATTCGGTATTTGGCAATATTCTGCGGATGTTCAGACCTACTACTATCCAGGCTGAAAACGCCAAAGTTCCAAATATATTTCTTCAGAAACCCGGATCCAAAACTGGTCCAGCTTCGGTGCGGCCTATTCAGCATAAAGATGTAGAGCGGTTGAAGACGGTTGTGAGGGGGCGTGAGTCGGAGTTAAACAATGTAGACGAAAAGTGGGGCGAAAGGAGTAGAACCCCTGGTTATGAACAGGGATACGACCGCAAACATGGTCTGGGAAGTTTTCGAAACGAGGCTATGAATGACATTGGGAAGGCGAGATATAACCTGGAAAATTCCCGTGAGCTTAAGGGTTGGGCAAGTAATAATGTCGGAAAAATTGGAATAACAAAGGAAGCTTCAAAAAGCTTGAAAGCAACAGCAGACAAGTTTGCGGCGTCAGCGTCCGAAGTCAGGAAGGAGCGGAAACAACAATATTTTTATATGCAACAAGCGCAATTTGATAAGCGAAACGAGAGAGCCGGCAAAGAAGTAAAGCGTAGATTTGAAAGAAGTTTTTTGGGTGATGGAAAGAGTTAAACGTTTAATGTCTGGATGGTGGGGTACAATGCCTCACCATCCAGCGTTTAATCGTTCACGACATACAAGCGGAGTAGATGTTTATTGGGTCATTATCTACCCCAGCCCACTCACCCGCGCAAATTCCACCAACCCACCGTCATGGTCAAGTCCCAACTTGTCCATGGCGGTTCTTTTCTGCCTGCTGATGGTTTTTTCGCTGCGATTCAATTGCGCGGCAATCTGCCGGCCGGACAAGCCCTGGACAAACAACCGAACCACCTCCAGTTCACGCTCGGAAAGGCTCACCCGAGGCACCGCCACACTCGAGCATGGCAAGGTCTGGGCCTGCAGAATCGTGGCGAATGTCGAGCACAGGTGGCGCCTCCCTTTGATCACCGTGTTGACCGCGCGCTTGAGTTCGCTCATGGGGCTGCGTTTGTCAAACAGTCCGTTCACGCCTGAGTTGAGCAAAGCCTGCAGCAGCGAAGGGTTGCGCATCATGGTCATGACAATCAACGGCAGGTGGTCGAAATGGCGTTTCAGATAACTCATCAATGCCAGGCCGTCGGGAAAGCGCCCATAGGGCATGGAATAATCGCTGATCAGCAAGTCGCACGGCGTGCGTTGCAAATGGCAGATCAGTTCATCGGCATTATGGGCCTGGGCGACAATCGAGAACGCTGACCCCGATCCTGGGCACAGGGCCGTTTCGGCCCCCATTAACACTACGGGGTGATCATCGGCGAGGATGATGCGCAAGGGGGAAATGATGCGGTGCCCGTACGGTACGGGGGTATCGTCACAGGCACTTGAATGGCTAGCTTCGGGTTGTGAGGGTGGTGGCATTTGTGCGGGGTTCATGGAATGTCTCAACAGGGGTCGATGTCACGCTGACCACTGCGCAAGGCCGGTTCAAGGCAATCGAATCAAGCCTTGTTCCAACGCCATGACCAACGCGATCCAGCGCGAGCTCACGCCAAATTTTCGGCGGATATTGCAAAAATGATAATTCACACCCGCTTCGGTGCAGCTGATGATCCGGGCGATTTCCCAGGATGACTTGCCAGCGGCGCTCCACTGCAAGACTTCTTTCTCCCGGGTGGTGAGTTTGATTTTTTTCGCAGGCTTGCTTTCCCGTGGCAAGGTGTTGGGCAGGGCGGGCGAAGATCGAACTGAACTACTGATGGAGCGTTGCATGGTTGGATCTCCCATTCATCATCAATGACGGCGTGGGCGCGGCAGAATCTTCCTACTGCAGGATGGCGTGGTTCGCGCGGCCGTCCTTCAGGCACCTGGATAGGGGCCGGAGGCACGGGCTTTTTATAACGCGATTCAGGCCGTTTGGAACCTGTCAGATATTACAGGTGACGGACTTTAGCCAGATGTTGTAGAAATGGCTGTCAGTAAAAGCGCCGGCGTGTGTAGGAGTAGTCGCTGGTGTTTTTCATTCTGGAACTTGAAGGTTAATGTGCTGATTCAGCTGGTTTTTATTTTCAATACGGTTCTGCGCAACACTGAAATGCCGGGGGAGACAAAGGGGCTCGGGCATGGCCCGCTCCTGGTGTGCACTGTCGGGGCCGTCCGTCGATTGGGTTGTCATGCTGGCGCGTTTGGCGATTTGAGGTAGGGTTGTGTCTGGGAGCCCGCGCGACAGGAGAAAGACATGCGCTATTCAGCCTTGACCCAACGAATCGCTGGAGACGGAGCGGCGGCCTGGCAGATTCATGATCGGGCGCTGCAATTGCGTGAGCAGGGCGTCGATGTGTTGCTGTTATCGATCGGCGATCCGGATTTCGCGACACCTGAGCCCATCGTCCAGGCAGCCATTGCCAGCTTGTTGGCCGGCGATACCCATTATCCGCCGGTGCGTGGCAGTCCAGGCTTGCGTGACAGCATTGCCCGCCGCCATCGGCAACGCTGCGGCCAGGCCGTTGACGCCAACCATGTAATCGTCCTTCCCGGGGCGCAGTGTGCGGTGTATTGCGTCGCGCAATGCCTGCTCGATCCGGGTGATGAAGTGATCGTCGCCGAGCCGATGTACGTGACCTACGAAGGCGTGCTCGGGGCTTGCGCGGCCAAAGTGGTGCCGGTTCCGGTGAGTGCGCAAAACGGGTTTCGCGTCGACCCGGCAGACGTCGCGGCCCGTATCACGCCCAGGACTCGCGCCATCTTGCTCAACAGTCCGAACAACCCGTCCGGTGCCAGTCTGCCGTTGAGCGTCTGGCAGCAATTGGCCGCGCTGTGCATTGGTCATGACTTGTGGCTGATCAGCGATGAGGTCTACAGCGAGCTACTGTACGAAGGCGCACACATCAGCCCCGCGAGCCTGCCGGGCATGGCCGAACGCACCGCGACCATCAACAGCCTGTCCAAATCCCACGCCATGAGTGGCTGGCGGGTAGGCTGGGTGATCGGGGCGAAACCGCTGATTGATCATCTGGAACATCTGTCGATGTGCATGCTGTTCGGCATTCCGGAATTTGTGCAGAAAGCCGCGCAAGTGGCGTTGGATGAAGAGCATCCGCAACTGGCACTGATGCGCGAGGAGTACCGGCGGCGCCGCGATCTGGTCTGCATCAGCCTCGGCGATTGTCCGGGCTTGCAGCCAATCTGGCCCGATGGCGGCATGTTCGTGATGGTCGACGTACGTGGAACGGGTGCGACCGCACAAGAGTTTTCGCAGCAATTACTCGAGCATTACAGCGTCTCGGTACTTGCCGGCGAGGCATTCGGAGCGAGTGCGGCAGGATACATCCGGATCGGGTTAGTGCTCGACTGCAAACAATTGGCCAAGGCCTGTGAACGTATCGCCCTGTGCGCCAAAGCGTTCACCGAAAGGTTGTACCTGCGCGGGGCGGAAGTCGGAACGACCTTGGGTCGCGGGTAATGAAAACGAGTCTGCCATGGCACATACGATGTGCCTTTGCACTCACCTTGCTGCTAGTGACCAAACAATCCAGCGGCGATATTGATTGAAAATCCCAGGATCGCCGTATTAAACAAAAAGCCGATCAATGACTGCGCCAGCACGATCTTGCGCAACTCAGGGGTGGCCACGCCCACATCCGAGGTCTGTACCGCCACGCCGATGGTGAACGAGAAATACAAAAAGTCCCAGTAATTGGGGGTCGTCAAACCCTCGGCAAAACGCAACGCCGGTTCCTTGCCGCCCCAGGTGTAATACAACCGGGCGTAGTGCACGCTGAAAATCACACCGATCAACAGCCATGAGCCCATTACGGTCATTGCCGTGAAGCCGTAATGGACCAGCCTGCGAGTAGTTTCCATGTCCTTGCTGCCGGCCAGTTCCAAGGTGATGGTCGCCAGGCTGGCGAGTGCCGCGATGCACACGACAAACAATACCAACCCGGCATTTTCGTCTTCGATTTCGGCAATGCGTTTCACGTCCGGCGCTTTGGCGCGGGTGGCGAGCCAGATCATCAGCAGCAGGTAAGTCCAGACCCCGGCGTTCCAGCCGAAGAGGATTTTGCTGATGATCGAGTCGGACGGGGCCAGAATGCCCACCGCCACGCCCAGGGTGGCGGCGGCGGACAGGCGAGGGTGGGTGCGGGCGAGGAAGGGCATGGGCGCTCGAAGGGGCCGGGGGTGTGCGATCACCTTAGCCCAGTGCGATCCGTTGGACCACATTCGCGCGGCCAGACACAAATCTTCGCAGGAGCGAGCATGCTCCGGGCGGCGTTCCGACGATGGGCGTCAACGATAACGCGGGCATCCTGAACGCCCGCGGCGCTCTCTGGTTTTTCGCGAGCGTGCTCGCTCCTACAATTGACCGTGTTGGACTGTAGGAGCGAGCACGCTCGCGATGGACGTGAACGATGACGCGGGTTTCCTGAATGCCCGCGGCGCTCTCTGGTTTTTCGCGAGCGTGCTCGCTCCTACAATTGACCGTGTTGGACTGTAGGAGCGAGCACGCTCGCGATGGACGTGAACGATGACGCGGGTTTCCTGAATGCCCGCGGCGC